>NZ_JAERMS010000003.1 GCF_017426725.1 Prevotella illustrans
TGACCCGATATTATTGATACTTGTAAACCTGTCCCCATTAATTTTCTACTGAGCCGAACTATGACACGGAAAGGTAAACCAAAAGATAAAAAGAAAGGCCGCCAACTGATGTTAGCGACCTTTACTATTGATGAGAATTGAATGAATTAGCTAATTTATTCCGCCTTTGCTTCTTCAGCAGTGGGAGCCTCTGCCACCTGTGCTTCAGCTACGGGAACCTCGACAGCCTCTTCCTTCTTGGTGGAACGGCGGCTACGACGAGTCTTCTTCTCTGCCTTCGGAGCCTTTGCCATGTTCTCGTCGAAGTCTACAAGCTCGATGAAAGCAATGGGAGCAGCGTCACCACGACGGGTACCCAGCTTGATTACACGGGTATAGCCACCCGGGCGGTCAGCCACCTTCGCAGCCACCTCGCCGAAGAGTTCCTTAATGGCTTCCTTGTTCTGAAGATAGCGGAAAACAACACGGCGGCTGTTAGTGTCATCTTTCTTTGAACGGGTCAAAAGGGGCTCTACATACTTCTTCAAGGCTTTTGCCTTAGCGAGGGTCGTAGTGATTCTTTTGTGCATAATCAACGACACGGCCATGTTGGCAAGCATGGCGTCGCGATGAGATGCAGTACGACCCAGATGGTTGAATTTTTTATTATGTCTCATTTTGTTTTTAATTGTTATGGATATTCACCCTCCAGATAATTGTAGTCGTGAGAAATCATCTTACCGGCTACAAGCTATATTTCAGATTACTCCTTATCCAGTTTATACTTTGAAATGTCGGTTCCAAACGACAGATTCAGACTCTCGAGCAAATCATCAAGCTCAGAAAGCGATTTCTTACCAAAGTTGCGGAACTTGAGAAGGTCGGTCTTGTTATATTGTACAAGATCGCCAAGTGTCTCGACATCGGCAGCCTTCAGACAATTAAGCGCACGGACAGAAAGATTCATGTCGACAAGCTTGGTCTTGAGCAACTGACGCATGTGCAGAACCTCTTCATCAAACTCCTGATTGTTTTCTGCGTCAGGACTCTCCAATGTTATCTTCTCGTCGGAGAAGAGCATGAAGTGATAAATCAGTATCTTGGCTGCTTCCTTGAGCGCATCCTTGGGGGATATGGAACCATCGGTCGTAACTTCGATAACCAGTTTGTCATAGTCGGTCTTCTGCTCGACACGATAAGGCTCTACTGAATATTTAACGTTACGAATAGGGGTGTAGATAGAATCGATTGGAATTACGTTGACATCTGTACAAAACTCACGATTCTCATCGGACGGAACATAGCCGCGACCTTTGTTGATCGTAAGATCTATTTGCATAGAAGCTTTGGCATCTATATGACAAATCACCAAATCAGGGTTTAACACTTCAAATCCAGTCAGATACTTGCCGATATCACCAGCTTTGAATTCTGTGGAATTCTCTACGGTGATACTAACTTTCTCGTTCTCGAATTCTTCTACTACTTGCTTGAATCTTACTTGCTTCAAATTCAAGATAATGTTAGTTACATCCTCCTTTACACCGGGAACGGAAGAGAACTCATGCTCAACACCCGCGATACGCAGAGTATTGATAGCATAACCTTCCAGCGATGAAAGAAGAATGCGGCGCAATGCGTTACCGATAGTAACACCAAAGCCCGGCTCAAGAGGACGGAATTCGAACTTGCCGAATTTGTCATTGGCCTCCAACATTACAACTTTATCAGGTTTTTGAAATGCTAATATCGCCATTAACTTAATGATTTATTTAGAGTACAACTCAACGATTAACTGCTCCTTGATGTTTTCCGGAATGTCGGCACGCTCCGGCTTGTGCAGGAACTTACCGCTCTTAGAAGTCTCGTCCCACTCTATCCATGGGTACTTGCTGTGATTGAAACCTGCAAGCGCAGTCTGGATAACTTCGAGAGACTTCGCTTTCTCACGAACACCAACGATCTGGCCAGGCTTAACTGCATAAGAAGGAATATTAACAACCTTGCCATCGACAACGATGTGCTTGTGACCTACCAGCTGACGGGCAGCGGCACGGGTCGGGGCTATGCCCAAACGGAACACTACATTGTCGAGACGGCTTTCCAAGTTCTGAAGGAGAACCTCACCGGTAATACCATCAGCCTTAGCAGCTTTTTCAAACATATTACGGAACTGACGCTCAAGAACACCATAAGTGTACTTAGCTTTCTGCTTCTCTGCCAACATGACACCGTACTCGGACATTTTCCGGCGACGGTTGTTGCCATGCTGTCCAGGAGGGAAGTTTCTCTTGGACAAAACTTTGTCGGCGCCAAAGATGGGTTCACCAAAGCGACGCGCAATTTTAGATTTCGGGCCTATATATCTTGCCATAATATAAAAATAATCTTGTAATTTGTATTTAAGAATTAAACCTTACGACGCTTGGGAGGACGGCAGCCGTTGTGTGGTAACGGAGTTACGTCAACGATTTCTGTAACCTCGATACCTGCGCCATGCACGGCACGAATAGCTGATTCACGACCATTGCCTGGACCCTTTACATAAGCTTTAACCTTACGAAGACCAAGATCGAAAGCTACTTTAGCACAATCCTCACCTGCCATCTGAGCAGCGTAAGGAGTATTCTTCTTTGAGCCACGGAAGCCCATCTTACCAGCAGAAGACCAAGAAATAATCTGACCTTCGCTGTTTGCTAAAGAAACGATGATATTATTGAATGAACTATGTACGTGGAGTTGACCAACTGCGTCAACGCGCACATTTCTTTTCTTGGATGTTGCTTTTGTTTTTGCCATAATAATTACCTCCTTAATTACTTAGTAGCCTTTTTCTTATTAGCAACAGTCTTCTTCTTTCCCTTACGGGTACGAGCATTGTTCTTAGTACTTTGACCGCGAACAGGAAGACCATTACGATGTCTAACACCACGATAGCAACCAATATCCATCAAGCGCTTAATGTTCATTTGGACCTCAGAACGGAGATCACCTTCTACTTTAAATTCAGCGCCGATAATTTCACGGATTTTAGCTGCTTGGTCATCAGACCACTCGCTGACCTTCAGGTCACGATTAACGCCGGCTTTATCCAATATCTTTGCTGAACTACTTCGACCAATACCATAGATGTAGGTCAATGCGATTTCGCCACGCTTATTTTGGGGCAAATCTACTCCAACAATTCTTATTGCCATTTGTAAATTGAATAAAAATAATAAAAAAATGTTTGATTCTCGTTAAAGAGCATGCAAAGTTAATCATTAATTTAGCAACGAATGATTAATTACAAATCTTTAACATCAACCCTGACGCATTTTGTACTTAGGGTTCTTTTTGTTGATAACGAACAGCCGACCTTTACGACGAACAATCTTACAGTCGGGTGTACGCTTCTTTAATGATGCTCTTGTCTTCATATCTATAATTGAATTATTTGTATCTGAATACGATTCTTCCTTTGGTCAAATCGTACGGACTCATCTCGACCTTCACCTTATCACCGGGAAGAATCTTAATATAGTGCATACGCATCTTACCTGAAATATGAGCTATAATCTGCACACCGTTTTCCAACTCAACACGAAACATCGCATTTGAGAGGGATTCTACGATTGTGCCATCTTGTTCAATAGCTGATTGCTTTGCCATAATAAATGTTTTGCGCTTCTAATTTAAATTGTCTATACGTAAATTTCCTTGCGACAGGAATTGTTGATATTCCCCCAAATAGAAATCTTTACTACCTACATCACAAATATCTTTACTACCTACATCACAAATAAGAATATCAGGATAGAGGAACGAAATCATATCCATTTGGAGGATGACCAAAGCAGGAATCGCATCCTGTAATTGCAAGTCTATAAGTAATTGTAAATGCTAACAGAAATTGACTGATAAATACAAAGTCTTAGTAAGCAGATACTCCACCCTTACGTGTACGACCAGAATTGAGAAGACCATCATAATGGCGCATCATCAGATGACTTTCCACCTGCTGGAGTGTATCTATAACCACACCTACCAAAATTAACAGAGAAGTTCCTCCAAAAAATTGAGAGAAAGAATCCTGAACATTAAGAAGATGAGCTAACGAAGGCATTACAGCAATGAAAGCAATAAATAATGAACCTGGCAAAGTAATACGAGACATGATGGTATCAATATACTCCGCGGTATCCTTACCTGGCTTGACACCAGGAATAAAACCATTGTTACGCTTCATATCTTCTGCCATCTGAGTTGGATTAAGCGTAATAGCCGTATAGAAATATGTGAAAGCAATGATCAGCCCCACATAAATGACATTATACAGTAGACTACGGTTGTCCATCAAAGAACGCATCAGCCAAGAAGAATTCTCTGCCTGGAAACGAACAATTACCAATGGAATGAACATCAATGCCTGAGCAAAGATGATAGGCATTACATTGGCAGCAAAAAGTTTCAAAGGAATATATTGACGTGCACCACCATACTGCTGATTGCCAACCAGACGCTTTGCATATTGTACAGGAACTTTGCGAGTACCTTGCACCAATAGAATAGATGCGCATACAACCGCATAGAGAATGAGAATCTCAACGATAAACATTACCAGTCCACCACCGGAAATGGCAGTAAAACGCGAACCGATTTCCTGCACGAAAGCCTGAGGCAGACGAGCAATAATACCGATCATAATGATTAATGAGATACCATTTCCTACTCCCTTATCAGTTATACGCTCACCCAGCCAAAGAATAAACATACTACCTGCGGCAAGAATGATGGTAGCAGGTATCATGAACACCGTCCAAGATATACCTGAAGCCAAAGCTTGACTTGCCTGAGCCTTCAAGTTAAGAAGGTAAGCAGGAGCCTGGAACAGCAAGATGGCCACAGTAAGCCATCTTGTGTACCAGTTTATTTTCTTATGGCCGCTTTCGCCTTCACGCTGCATCTTTTGGAAATAAGGAACAGCGACAGCGAGGAGCTGCATAACGATAGAAGCTGAGATGTAAGGCATAATTCCAAGTGCAAACATGGATGCATTGGAAAATGCACCACCAGAGAACATGTCCAAAAGCGACATAAGGCCGCCTGAGGTTTGCGACTGAAGTTTGTCCAACATGCTCGGGTTGATACCAGGAAGGACAACGAACGAGCCAAAACGGTAGATAGCCGTAAATAGAAGTACTACGAGGAGACGCTGACGCAAATCCTCAATCTTCCAACAGTTCTTTAGTGTCTCAATAAACTTTTTCATTTACTTAGATTATAGTTGCATTTCCACCCACTGCTTTGATAGCCTCTTCAGCAGTCTTTGAGAATGCATTCGCTTCAACATCAATTTTTGCTTTCAACTTGCCATCGCCAAGAATCTTAACAAGACCCTTACCTTTGGCGAGGCCGGCAGCCTGCAACTCAACAAGTCCGATTTTAGTCAAACTCTTTGACTCTGCCAAAGACTGAAGATCTGAAAGATTAACAACGATGTATTCCTTATGATTGATGTTTTTGAACCCAAACTTAGGAACACGACGCTGCAGTGGCATCTGACCACCTTCGAAACCAATCTTTCTCTTGTAACCAGAACGAGCCTTGGCACCTTTGTGACCACGGGTAGAAGTTCCACCGAGTCCTGAACCAGGACCACGACCAATACGTCGTTTAGAATGTGTAGCTCCTTTAGCCGGTTTCAAATTATGTAAATTCATCATCGATTCGATTTAAAAATTAATTATTCAACTACGGTTACCAAGTGATGAACCTTACGGATCATACCACGAACACTGGGACTATCCTCTACTTCAACAACTTGAGAAATCTTGCGAAGGCCCAAAGAGCGAAGTGTACGCTTCTGGTCTATAGGATAACCGATCTTGCTTTTAATCTGCTTGATTTTAATTGTTGCCATTGTTATGATCTCCTATTAGCCGTTAAATACTTTATCCATACTGATACCACGACAGCCAGCAACAGTATAGGCATCACGCATTTCACTGAGGGCCAAGATGGTTGCCTTTACGAGGTTATGAGGATTGGAAGAGCCCTTAGACTTTGCAATCACGTCAGATACACCGGCGCTCTCAAGCACTGCACGCATAGCGCCACCCGCCTTCAGACCGGTACCGGCTGCTGCAGGTTTCAAAAGGACCTGTGCGCCACCGAATGAGCATTCTACTTCATGAGGAACGGTACCTTTAAGAACAGAGACCTTAACAAGATTCTTCTTAGCTGACTCAACGCCCTTAGAGATAGCAGCCGTAACTTCGCCAGCCTTTCCAAGGCCCCAGCCGATTACACCCTTACCATCACCAACAACGACGATAGCAGCGAAAGTGAATGTACGACCTCCCTTTGTAACCTTTGTTACGCGGTTGATTGCAACCAGACGGTCTTTCAATTCAACATCACTATTAACTTTTACTTTATTCATTGCCATAATCGTTTAAAATTTAAGACCGCCCTTACGAGCACCATCAGCCAATTCCTTAACACGACCGTGATAGAGATAGCCGTTACGGTCGAAAACAACTGATTCTACACCAACTGCCTTTGCCTTTTCAGCAATCAATTCACCAACTTTGCCAGCCTGCTCACATTTAGCCATTTTTTCCAAGCCAAGTGAAGAAGCAGAAGCCAGCGTGTTGCCGGTCAGATCGTTAATAACCTGAGCATAAATCTGCTTATTAGAGCGGAATACGCTTAGGCGTGGACGCTCTGCTGTTCCGTTAACACTCTTGCGAATGCGAAACTTTATTTTAATTCGTCTTTCAACTTTCTTTGTTGTCATAATTGTAAATTCAATTAAAATTACTTAGCTGCAGCTGTCTTACCAGACTTTCTGCGAATAACTTCACCCTGGAACAAGATACCCTTGCCCTTATAAGGTTCAGGCTTACGGAAAGAACGAATTTTTGCACAGATAAGACCAAGCAAAGCCTTGTCGCAAGACTCCAACATGATAATTGGATTCTGGTTTCTTTCAGACTTCGTCTCAACCTTTACCTCCTTCGGAAGTTGCAAAAAGATAGGATGGGTATAACCCAAAGAGAATTCTACAAGATTCCCTTGATTTGAAACACGATAACCTACACCGACAAGCTCTAAAGTCTTCTTATAACCCTCACTTACACCAACAACCATGTTATTGACAAGTGAACGATAAAGACCATGGAAAGCCTGCTTCTGTTTCACGTTTACCGGGCTATTCTCATCTACTTCAAACGTTATCTGACCATCTTGATTAGTAAACTTAATAGAAGGATCAATCTTCTGAACAAGTTCGCCTTTAGGGCCTTTAACAGAAACTACATTTGTACTCTTGTCAAAGTTCACTGAAACTCCGGCAGGAACAATAATTGGCAATTTTCCTATTCTTGACATATTCAATCCTCCAATTAATAAACGTAGCAAAGAACTTCACCGCCAATCTTAAGATCAGCAGCTTCCTTGTTTGTCATTACACCCTTAGACGTGGATAAGATAGCAATACCCAGTCCATTAATTACTCGCGGCATGTCTTTATAGCCAGTATACTGGCGAAGACCTGGAGTAGATACGCGCTTCAAACATTTGATCGCGTTTTGCTTTGTTTCAGGGTTATACTTCAAAGCTACTTTGATAGTACCCTGAGGTCCATCCTCGATGAATTTGTAATTGAGAATGTAACCCTTCTCGAAGAGGATCTTCGTGATCTCTTTCTTCAAGTTTGACGCAGGAACCTCAACAACACGGTGATGTGCCATGATCGCGTTTCTGAGTCGAGTCAGATAATCTGCTATTGGATCTGTCATAAAATATAAATGTTTAATTAATCGGGACTACCCCGACAATATTAAAAAGTCTATTTGTGCAACTCACAATAATTAGTGAATAGCGCGGAAAGTCACTTCGTAGCTAATCACTAACAATTGCGTATTGGCTTTTACCAGCTTGCCTTCTTAACACCAGGAATGAGACCCTGTGAAGCCATCTCACGGAACTGGATACGTGAAAGACCAAACTGACGGATATATCCTTTTGGACGTCCCGTGATCTTACAACGATTGTGAAGACGGATAGGGTTGGCATTCTTTGGGAATGACTGGAGCTTACGAGCAGCCTCGTATGCCTCAGCCGGATCCTCTGCGGTAGCTATAACCTTTTTAAGAGCTGCGCGCTTCTCAGCGTAACGAGCAACAAGCTTTGCGCGCTTCACTTCGCGAGCTTTCATTGATTCTTTTGCCATAATGCTTAATCGTTTTTAGCGTTCTTGAAAGGAAGGCCGAAAGCCTTGAGGAGAGCAAAACCTTCTTCGTCAGTCTTAGCTGTAGTTACGAAAGTGATGTTCATACCCTGGATGCGGTCTATCTCATCAATGTTAATTTCAGGGAAAATAATTTGTTCGGTGATACCCAAGGTGTAATTACCACGACCGTCAAATTTACTTTCAATACCCTTAAAGTCACGGATACGGGGCAAAGCGACACGAACAAGTTTCTCAAGGAACTCATACATACGCTCACGACGCAATGTTACCATAACGCCAATAGGCATCTTCTTACGAAGCTTGAAATTAGCGATATCCTTCTTTGAATAGGTAGCAACAGCCTTCTGACCGGTGATAGTCGTTATTTCATTAACGGCCACATCAACAATCTTCTTGTCTTGTGTTGCGTCACCCAAACCTTGGTTGATAACAATCTTCTGCAGTACAGGTATCTGCATAACTGAAGAGTAGTTGAATTGTTTCTGCAACGCAGGTGCAATCACCTCTTTATATTGCTTCTTTAACTGTGCTGTTTCCATTACTTAATTTCCTTCCCAGACTTTTTAGCGATACGAATCACGTTCTTGCCCTCGTGCTTGATAGCAACACGCGTAGGCTTACCGCTCTTAGGATCAATTAAACTCAAATTAGAAATATGGATTGGAGCCTCCTGCTTTACAATACCTCCCTGAGGATTCTTAGCCGATGGCTTCGTGCTCTTTGAAACAAGATTCACGCCTTCTACGATGGCACGGTTCTTTTCAACCAACACCGTGAGCACCTTACCAGTCTTGCCCTTATCGCCACCGGCAAGGACAACTACTGTATCGTCTTTCCTTATATGTAATTTACTCATTACTTTTAAAATTAAATCATTAAAGAACCTCAGGTGCCAAAGAAACGACCTTCATGTTCACTGCACGGAGCTCACGAGCAACAGGACCAAAGATACGGCTTCCACGAAGCTCACCTGCGTTGTTGAGCAGTACGCAAGCATTGTCGTCAAAACGGATATATGAGCCGTCTGCACGACGAATCTCCTTCTTTGTACGTACAATCAAAGCTTTAGATACCGCACCTTTTTTCAAATCACTTGATGGGATAACGTTCTTGACTGCAACGACAATCACGTCACCAACACTTGCATAACGGCGGCCTGTACCTCCAAGTACACGAATGCAAAGCGCTTCGCGTGCACCGCTGTTATCACATACTGTAAGTCTTGATTCTGCTTGTATCATAATTACTTAGCTTTTTCAACAATTTGAACTAATCTCCATCTTTTTGTCTTCGACAAAGGACGGGTTTCCATAATGAGAACGGTATCGCCTATATTAGCTTCGTTCTTTTCATCATGAGCATGGTACTTCTTTGTCTTCTGGACAAACTTACCATAAATAGGGTGCTTTTCTTTGAACTTAGATGCAATAACAATGGTTTTATCCATTTTGTTGCTGATGACAACACCCTGTCTTACTTTTCTTAAATTTCTTGTTTCCATCTGGACCATTATTATTTATTAAGTTCTCTCTGACGAAGTTCGGTTTTCATGCGGGCGATGTCACGACGAGCGGCCTTAATCTGAGATGGATTCTCAAGAGGAGCGATTGTGTGATTCAGCTTCATCTGATTCAGCTTTTCCTGTTCCAGCTCCAACTTCTCAACCAAGTCCTTGGTTTCGAATTCTTTTACTTCTTTAATCTTCATAATTAAGCGTTTTTATCGAAATCACGTCTTACAACAAACTTTGTCTTAACTGGCAGCTTCTGAGCAGCAAGGCGAAGGGCCTCTTTTGCTATATCGAAACTTACACCTTCTACTTCAAAGAGGATGCGGCCTGGCGTAACCGGTGCAACCCATCCGGCAACATCACCTTTACCCTTACCCATACGTACGTCAGCAGGCTTACGTGTGATTGGCTTATCAGGGAAAATACGGATCCAAACCTGACCTTCACGGTTCATGTAGCGGTTCACAGCTACACGGGCTGCTTCTATCTGGCGGCTGTCAATCCATTTAGCCTCAAGTGTCTTGATACCGAATGAACCAAAAGCCAGTTGTGTTCCTCTGTGGGCGTTGCCTTTATTGCCGCGCCCGTCTTGAGGTCTTCTATATTTTACTCTTTTTGGCTGTAACATGATAGCTTCTTACTTTTAACGGTTATTGTTTCTCTTGCGATTACCACGGCCACTACGGCCACCATTGTTAGAACGGCCACCATTCTGCTTCTCCTGGGCAAAGTTAGGTGTTAAGTCACGCTTTCCGTAAACTTCACCACGGCAAATCCATACCTTAATACCCAGCAGACCCACCTTCGTGAGGGCTTCAGCCTGACAGTAATCAATGTCTGCGCGGAAAGTATGCAACGGGGTACGACCTTCCTTAAACATTTCCTTACGAGCCATTTCTGCGCCATTCAGACGACCGGTAATCTGGACCTTAATACCTTCAGCACCTGCACGCATCGTGTTCTGAACAGCCATCTTGATGGCACGGCGATATGAAATCTTGCCTTCCACCTGGCGAGCGATGTTGTTACCTACGATACTGGCATCAAGTTCAGGTTTCTTTACCTCAAAGATATTAATCTGAATGTCCTTCTTATAGAGCTTCTTCAGCTCTTCTTTCAATTTGTCAACGTCTTGACCACCTTTACCAATGACGATACCCGGACGGGCAGTACAAATAGTGATGGTGACGAGCTTCAATGTACGCTCAATGACAATGCGGGAAACACTGGCTTTAGCCAAGCGCTCGTTCAGATACTTGCGGATTTTCCGATCCTCTACGAGGTTGTCTCCGAAGTCCTTGCCACCGAACCAATTTGAATCCCAACCACGGATAATACCAAGTCGGTTTGCTATTGGATTAACTTTCTGTCCCATTCTATTTATTATTTTTCGTCATTAGTTTTGGCATCTACAAAAAGAGTTACGTGGTTAGAACGCTTACGGATTCTGTAGCCACGACCTTGTGGTGCCGGTCTCATACGTTTCATTGTAACACCTTCGTCAACGAAGACTTTGCTTATAAAAAGCTCACCGTCTTCAGCCTTACGGTCATTTTTGGTTTCCCAGTTAGCAATAGCCGAACGCAGAAGTTTCTCAACATCTGCCGCTGCCTGCTTCTTCGAGAACTTAAGTACTCCGAGGGCGCGGTTTACCTCAAGGCCACGAATCATGTCTACTACGTAGCGCATTTTACGTGGAGAGGAAGGAACGCCATTGAGCTTAGCGAAGTACAGATTTTTGCGTGCTTCCTTTAATTTTTCAGCAACGATATGTTTTCTTGCTCCCATTATTAATTCTTAATTTTAAATGGTTTAAACCCGCTTACCTCTTATTGTTACCTGCGTGACCACCAAAGCGGCGTGTGGGAGAAAACTCTCCGAGCTTATGGCCTACCATATTTTCAGTAATGTAAACGGGGATAAATTTATTTCCGTTATGAACTGCAACAGTGTGTCCCACAAAATCAGGGGAAATCATTGATGCTCTGGCCCATGTCTTAACGACATTCTTCTTACCACTTTCATTCATGGCAAGAATCTTCTTCTCGAGAGATACGTTGATATATGGACCTTTTTTAAGTGAACGACTCATAATTTACTCTTTATTTTTTCTTGTTTGCTCTTTCAATAATATACTTGTTAGAAAGCTTCTTAGGTGCACGAGTCTTGAGACCCTTAGCGTACAAGCCCTTACGTGAACGTGGGTGTCCACCAGACTGACGGCCTTCACCACCACCCATCGGGTGATCAACAGGATTCATTACAACACCACGGTTGTGAGGACGACGGCCCAACCAGCGAGAACGGCCGGCCTTACCTGACTGTTCCAAAGCATGATCAGAGTTGCCCACACTACCTACAGTAGCTTTACAAGCAGAGAGAATCTGACGAGTCTCACCTGAAGGGAGCTTGATGATACAATAGCTACCTTCACGAGAAGTCAACTGAGCAAAATTACCAGCCGAACGAACGAGCAACGCACCCTGTCCCGGACGCAATTCAATATTATGAATTACAGTACCTACAGGAATGTTGGCCAAAGGAAGGGCATTACCAACTTCAGGAGCAGCGTCTGCACCCGACATCAATGTAGCGCCTACTTGCAGTCCGTTAGGAGCAATAATATAACGTTTTTCACCATCAGCGTAGAAAAGCAAAGCAATGCGAGCAGACCTGTTAGGATCATACTCGATTGTCTTAACTACAGCTGGAACACCATCTTTCTCACGTTTGAAGTCGATCAGACGATACTTCTTCTTATGGCCACCGCCAATATAGCGAACGGTCATCTTACCGGTGTTGTTTCGACCACCGGTAGAACGCTTACCGTAAACGAGAGACTTTTCTGGCACGGATGCAGTAATTTCCTCGAACGTGCCAATAACCTTGTGTCTTTGTCCCGGGGTTACCGGTTTTAATTTACGTACTGCCATTTTTTATTTAAATATTGCTGTAAAAATCAATTGTTTCGCCATCCTTAATTGTTACGATGGCCTTCTTGAACGCATTTCTTTGTCCCTTCACGAGACCTGCCTTGGTATAGCGGCTTGAGCGCTTGCCGGCATAACGAAGTGTGTTCACGTCTTCAACTGTAACGTTATACAGACCCTCGACCTCTTTCTTAATCTGGAGTTTGTTAGCCTCAGGACGAACGACAAAACCATAACGGTTTGGCTTCTTTTCTGTTATTTTGGTCATCTTCTCAGTGACCAGAGGTTTAATGATAAATCCCATATCTAAATTCTCCTTAATTATTTAGTTAAGACAGCATCGATTGCCTTCAAAGAACCTTCTGCTATGACAAGAACATCCGCATTCAAAACTTTATAAGTATTGAGTGTAGATGCGGCCATAACTTCAGCTCCCTGTAAGTTACGAGCGGACAAATATACATTTTTATTTGGTTCTGGCAAAAGGACAAGAATTTTCTTGCCTTCGACTTTAAGATTTTTAGTGATATTTATAAAATCTTTTGTCTTGGGAGCTTCCAAAGTGAAGTCTTCAACAACAACAATACCGTTGTCCTGAGCCTTGTAGGAAAGAGCTGACTTACGAGCAAGAACCTTAACTTTCTTGTTCAACTTGAAGTCATAGTTGCGAGGCTTCGGGCCGAATACGCGACCACCACCTACAAGAACCGGAGAGTTGATATCACCACGGCGGGCACCACCGCCACCTTTTTGGCGACCAAGCTTGCGAGTAGAACCACTTACCTCACTTCTCTCTTTTGACTTAGCTGTACCCTGACGCTGTGCTGCGAGATACTGCTTTACATCAAGCCAGAGAACGTGATCGTTAGGCTCAATTCCGAAGATAGCCTCATTCAGGGTTACCTTTCTTCCGGTCTCCTGACCGTTGATATTTAAAACGCTAACTTCCATTATTTCTCAATTAAAACAGTTGAACCATTGCATCCAGCGAAAGAACCTTTTACAATGAGAAGATTCTGTTCTGGAATTACTTTTAACACCTGGAGATTCTGAGTCGTAACTCTGTCACCTCCCATTTGGCCCGCCATGCGCATGCCCTTGAACACCTTTGCGGGGTAAGAACAAGCTCCGATAGAACCCGGCTTACGAGCACGGTCATCCTGACCATGAGTAGACTGACCTACACCACCGAATCCGTGACGCTTAATTACGCCTTGGAAGCCTTTACCTTTAGATGTACCTACAACGTCAACGAACTTTGTGTCATTGAAAAGTTCTACTGTAAGCGTGTCACCGAGGTTATACTCCTCATCAAACTTGAACTCGGCCAAGTGCTTCTTAGGTGTTGTGCCGGCCTTCTTGAAGGTTCCCATCAAAGGCTTAGAAGTATTTTTCTCCTTCGTCTCGCCGAAACCAAGCTGAACAGCCTTGTAACCATCTTTCTCTACGGTTTTAACCTGGGTTACAACACAAGGACCTGCTTCGATAACAGTGCACGGTACATTCTTACCGTCGGCACTGAAAACGGATGTCATTCCGATTTTTCTTCCAATTAATCCTGGCATTTCAATATAATTTAAAAATTAAAAATCCGATTTTTTACTTCATTAAACCTTGATTTCAACTTCAACACCTGAAGGCAATTCAAGTTTCATCAGCGCGTCAACAGTCTTAGCGGTAGAGCTGTAGATGTCGATGAGACGCTTGAAATCAGAGAGCTGGAATTGCTCGCGAGATTTCTTGTTAACGAAAGTACTACGGTTTACTGTAAAAATACGCTTGTGAGTTGGCAATGGGATAGGACCGCTAACGATAGCGCCTGTAGCCTTCACAGCTTTTACAATCTTTTCAGCTGACTTATCAACCAGTTGATGGTCATAAGACTTCAGCTTGATTCTGATTTTCTGACTCATAATTAATTAAATGTATTGTAATTTAAAATTTATAGTGAAAGAAGGGAGAGACTCTACTTAAGAGTCATTCGCTAAACAGAGTCTCTTTTCCTTTTTTTATTCAATTAGAGAAGTTCGGAATGACCTTTTACTTCATCCAACACAGTCTTGGCAATGCTTGAAGACAATGGTTCATGATGATCATATTCCATTGTACTGGTCGCACGACCTGACGTAATGGTACGAAGAGCGGTTACGTAACCGAACATTTCTGCCAGCGGAACCATGGCCTTAACGATACGGGCGCCACTACGAGCCTCTTCCATACCCTGTACCATACCGCGGCGCTTGTTCAAGTCACCGATAACGTCACCCATGTTCTCTTCCGGCGTAACAACCTCTACCTTCATGATAGGCTCCATCAGTACGGGCTTGGCTTTCGGACAAAGCACTCTGAATGCTTGATGAGCTACCAATTCGAAAGACAACTGGTCAGAGTCTACGGGGTGGAAGCTACCGTCGGTAAGCGTTACCTTCATACCGGTCATTGGGAAACCACCGAGTACACCGTTCTTCAGACAATCCTGGAAGCCTTTCTGTACTGATGGGATGAATTCCTTAGGCACGTTACCTCCCTTAACCTCGTTGATAAACTGCAAATCGCCTTCTGTGTAATCCTCGTCCTTAGGACTGATCGTTACATCAATACAAGCAAACTTACCGCGACCACCAGACTGCTTCTTATAAGTTTCACGGCTCTGGGCAGTACCCATGATGGCTTCCTTGTAGTTAACCTGTGGCTTACCCTGATTACATTCTACCTTGAACTCTCTCTTCAGACGGTCGATGATGATGTCCAAGTGAAGCTCACCCATACCCGAGATAATGGTTTGACCACTCTGCTCGTCGGTACGCACGGTGAAAGTAGGATCTTCCTCGGCCAATTTGGCAAGACCGTTATCCAACTTGGTGATATCAGCCTGACTCTTCGGCTCTACCGCAATAGAAATCACGGTGTCGGGGAATGTCATGGATTCGAGCACGATAGGATGGTTCTCGTCGCAAAGCGTATCGCCGGTACGGATATCCTTGAATCCTACACCGGCACCGATATCGCCGGCGTCAATCGAATCCATAGGGATTTCCTGCTTCGAGTTCATCTGGAACAAGCGACTGATACGCTCTTTCCTGCCCGAACGAGGATTATAAACGTAAGAACCGGCGGTAATCTTTCCTGAGTAAACGCGGAAGAATACCAAACGACCCATGAATGGATCGGTAGCGATCTTAAACGCAAGAGCCGATGTAGGCTCTGCCTCAGAAGGCTTACGATCTTCCTCTTCTTCTGTATCAGGATTGGTTCCTACAATCGCTTCGGTATCCAAAGGTGAAGGCAGGAATGCGCAAACATAGTCGAGCAATGGCTGAACACCTTTGTTCTTATAAGAAGAACCTAATGTCATAGGAGTCAAGTCCATAGAGATAGTGCCCTTACGGATCGCCGCGATCAGCAATTCCTCGGGAATATCTTTGCCTTCAAGATACAGCTCCATCAACTCATCGTCAAAATTAGCCGCGTTCTCTACCATCTTGTCTCTCCACTCATTTGCCTCGTCTACCAGGTCAGCGGGGATTTCCTCTACATCGTATTCCGCGCCCATCGTTTCATCGTGCCACAGAATCGCTTTCATCTTGATCAGGTCAACAATGCCCTTGAAGTTTTCTTCAGCGCCGATTGGAATCTGAACAGGACAGGGATTAGCGCCCAGGATATCCTTCATCTGCTGTACCGTTTCAAAGAAGTCCGCGCCGGAGCGGTCCATCTTATTAACGTAGCCGATGCGAGGTACGTTGTATTTGTCAGCCTGACGCCATACAGTTTCCGACTGCGGCTGCACACCGTCGGCAGCAGAATAAGTAGCCACGGCGCCATCGAGCACACGGAGAGAACGTTCTACCTCAGCGGTAAAGTCAACGTGCCCCGGAGTGTCGATCAAGTTTATCTTATAAGAGTTACCCTGATAATTCCAATTACAGGTTGTAGCTGCAGAAGTAATCGTAATACCACGCTCCTGCTCTTGGGCCATCCAGTCCATGGTTGCAGCCCCATCGTGTACCTCACCTATCTTATGAGTCTTGCCCGTATAAAACAGAATACGCTCAGAAGTCGTTGTCTTACCGGCATCAATGTGAGCCATAATACCGATATTACGAGTCAAATGTAAATCGCGATTTGCCATTTTCTTTTTACCTTATTTAATTAGAATCTGAAATGAGCGAACGCGCGGTTAGCCTCGGCCATGCGATGCATGTCCTCCTTACGTTTGAACGCGCCACCCTGATTGTTGTAAGCGTCCATGATCTCTGCGGCAAGCTTGTCTGCCATCGATTTACCACTGCGCTTACGGGCAAAAGCAATAAGATTCTTCATCGAAATACTTTCCTTACGATCCGGACGGATTTCTGTCGGAACCTGGAAAGTTGCGCCACCGATACGGCGACTCTTCACTTCCACCTGAGGAGTGATGTTGTCCAAGGCCTGCTTCCAGATTTCAAGAGGCGACTTCTCTTCTTTTTCCATCTTTCCTTTAACGACATCAAGAGCGTTATAGAAAATCTGGTAAGAGATGGTCTTCTTGCCATCATACATCAAGTGATTCACGAACTTAGAGACCTTCTGGTCGTTGAACACGGGATCCGGCAGGACCACCCGCTTCTTTGGTTTTGCTTTTCTCATTTTAAAATAAAAAATTTGTAGTCTGCGGAGGCTGTAATAATGTTTTGTCTTCAACGTTCGCTCCCGAACATTTACTCAACCCGTTTAACAATTCTCCAGCAAAACAACTGTAAATATAAAATAAAGATGTAGAGCTCCCAGCCCTCAGCCTTATGGCTCTCGGCTCTCAGCTCTCAGCTAAATTACTTCTTAGCTGCCTTTGGACGTTTAGCGCCATACTTGGAGCGGCGCTGTGTACGGTTGGCCACGCCGGCGGTATCCAATGTTCCACGGACGATATGATAACGTACACCAGGCAGGTCCTTTACACGACCACCACGCACCAGCACGATTGAGTGCTCCTGCAAGTTGTGGCCTTCTCCCGGAATATAGGAGTTGACTTCTTTCTGATTTGTTAAACGAACACGGGCAACCTTACGCATTGCCGAATTAGGCTTTTTAGGAGTGGTTGTGTAAACACGAACACAAACGCCACGACGCTGAGGACATGAGTCCAAAGCCGGCGACTTGCTCTTGTCTACCAAGACTCTTCTGCCTTTTCTTACCAATTGTTGAATTGTAGGCATAATTTTACTTTTAAAATTTATATATTTATTTTGTTTATAATCAGAGAATTACAGAAACAGGTATAATATCCCCATTTCGGGCTGCAAAGGTAATAAGTTTTTTTGAGACTGCCTAATTAATAGAACTATAAACAAATAATCAAGTAGATTATTTAACATAATATAAGCATTATTTAATATCGCAATCTGACAAATCATGATATGATCACCCCATTATGCTCCCATCTGAATGGACAAATGTCAATCGTTTATGGGAGGGCGGACAGGCGTCCCGGTGACGAAGGTTCCTGTCTCATCACTTGTAAGCCCATCCTGACTCCATGATTTTGTTAGAAAAAACTACCTGATTTTAACACTTCCGCAACATGTCATCTAAGTGCCGGCACGCTGAAAAAGCCCTTCGGTTTGTCGATTTTGACCCCCTTTTATGCTCAAAGCTATCCTTTTATCGGCTAAAAGCATAGCGATGACGCCGCTAAAGCATAGCTTTCAGCCGATGAAAGAGCCGCGATGACGGCCTAAAAGCATAGCTATTGAGGGTAAAAAAGCGAAGAAAAAATACCATAAAAAACGCAACATGCTAATAATCAGTATTTTATAAACTTGCTCTAAAATCGCTTATTTTCGCCCATCTCTTTTCTTTTTCAGAATAATGCCACTTTTTTGATGGTGTATGTAAAGATAATTCAGGGCTTAATAGAGTCTTCGTGAGGAACAAATGTCTATGCAGCCACAGTCTCCTCAATCTGTTTTTTGACATGATTTGACGTTTGACAGGGAGAGGGCAGGCCACCCGTATCGGCGGAGAATCTCTCCGCGTTCTCCACTATATTCTATTTTAATATTCCGTTTTGTTGCTCTTTTGTTCCCACATCCGGAAAGCTTTCTTACCTTCTTCGGGCAGCAACACCTGCATCGGTTTATAGCGATCTGCCGGCCGGCGTTCTATCTCCTGATAGATAAAATCGTCGTCGAAGCCGATATCGGCCGCGTCTTGGCGGTTGTTGGCGTAATAGATACGGTTGATGCGCGCCCAGTAGATGGCGCCTAAGCACATCGGGCAGGGTTCGCAAGAAGTATAAATATCACATCCTGTCAAGTCGAATGTTTTAAGCAGTCGTGTAGCCATACGGATGGCATTGACCTCCGCGTGCGCAGTTGGGTCGTTGTCGAGTGTCACGCTGTTAGAAGCCTCCGCGATGACATGTCCATCTTTCACGATGACGGCGCCAAAAGGGCCGCCTCCTTTGCTGACACTTTCTTCTGATAATTGGATGGCACGGCGCATCCATGTTTCTTTTCTCATATTGTGATGATTATAAATTTGTGAATCACGCTATCTTTTAGCTGTCGCAAATATACTCATTCTTTTGCCAAATCGCTCTCTTTTCTGTCTCAAAATGGCGCAACGTGGTGATTATAAGGAGAAAAGTGGTATCTTTGCACGATGTTTTTAAGAATCCGAATGTTTCTTGTCTGGCTACGCCGTATCGGCAAGTGCCGGGGATTTGGCGTACATTCGCCTTCGGCCTACCGTTTTATCCGTCAGGTCATCAGTTGTCATACGCCTTATCCGGCCTATTCCGTCTTGGAAAAAAATCAAAAACCGAATCCCGTTGAGCGAAAACTGGGCCGTCTGCTTTACCGCCTTTCTCGCGAAGTGGGGCAGGCCTCATGGCATGTGCTTCTGCGGTCGTCATGCGTTCCTTATTATATAAGGTGTATCGAGCATGGATGCGCTACATCTGACGTGACAGCCATGATAAGCGATAAGTCTGAAGGTCATCGTATATTGCTCATTGACGGCGGATTGACGAGGCGCGCCACGATCGATACGTTCATGGCCGGTGCCCGCGAAGGTGATTTGTTGGTCATGCGGGGCATTCATGCCAATCGGTCTAATCGCGACGAATGGCTTCGATGGGCCGCCGACCGGCGCTGCAGCGTCGGTTTTGACCTCTATTATTGTGGTATTTTGTTCTTCGACAAACGTTTCAAGCAGACGTATATCGTTAATTTTTGACGATAAGTGCTTGATTTTGCTTATTTTACTTAATTTGCTATTGACACGATGAAAAATAGCAGATGAATTATTTGCGATTATAATTTATTTTGCTATTTTTGCACGCAAAATTGTAATTACTAAATTCATTAAACTATGTATTGGACACTTGAACTTGCGTCGAAACTGGAAGATGCGCCTTGGCCTGCTACAAAAGAAGAGTTGATCGATTATGCCATCCGCTCGGGAGCTCCGCTTGAGGTGCTTGAGAACTTGCAGGAGATTGAGGATGAGGGTGACGTGTATGAAAGTATCGAAGATATATGGCCTGACTACCCCTCGAAAGATGATTTCCTTTGGAATGATGATGAGTATTGATCCCGGCCGGATCAGCCACAAAAATACCTAAGACCGTTGCCGTAAGACAACGGTCTTTTGGTTGTGTCGTATAATATTTTCAATCCTTTGGCGTTATCTATTCGTGAATAACGTAAAATCTTTCCTGACGATGATGGTAGGCTTGTGTGTTTGCCAGCAAGTTTCGGCGCAGTATGACGTGTCGTTCAGCCATTATTTTGATATGGAAACATCGTTCAATCCCGCTGCGGCAGGCAGACTGGATAAGCTGAATTTTACGGCAGCCTTTGCCATGGATCTGGCTGGTTTTCAGCATAATCCGCAAACAGTCTATGCTTCGGTCGACATGCCGTTCTATTTCTTGCGGAGCCATCATGGTGGTGGCGTTCTGCTCATGAATGACAAAATAGGACTTTTCACGCATCAGCGCGTAGAGGGGCAGTATGCCTTGAAGCAGAAGTTGTTAGGCGGTGTCTTGGCCGTGGGCGTGCAAGCCGGGATGATCAGCGAAAAGTTTGACGGAACGAAACTCGATGTGGAAGAAGCCAATGATCCGGCTTTCCCAACGTCGCAGGTCAATGGCACCGGCTTTGATCTTAGTGTTGGCCTACGCTATACAGCCCGCAGCTGGTATATTGGCGCGTCGGCGGTCCACCTTAATGCTCCGGTTGTTAATTTGGGGTCGACTAATGAACTTTCGATAGATCCTACTTATTATTTCGCAACAGGATGCAATATTAAGTTGAGAAATCCGTTTCTAACAATAAAGCCTTCAGCGCTCTTCCGCACGGACGGCGTTGCCTACCGGGCTGATGTGACCGGGCGGCTGGTCTATACGCACGACGACAAGATGATGTATGGCGGATTGGCCTACAGTCCTACTAATTCCTTCACTGTATTATTAGGTGGTAAGGTGCATGGTGTCATCTTGGGTTATAGCTACGAGGTCTATACTTCGGCCATCAATCCCGGCAATGGTAGTCATGAGTTTTTTGTTGGCTACCAGCTTGACATCCATCTGGCGAAGAAAGGGCGTAACAGGCACAAGAGTGTCCGCTTGTTGTAGCGGTCTCTTTTGAAATGATTATAAAAAAGAACAATCGATAATATGAGAAAATCAATGATACGGCTTTGCGCCTTGATGGTCCTGGCCCTGCTTACGGGGTGTCTGGGCAGCAAGAGTCTGTCGCAGTCGGGACGTGGCGGTGAAGTTGTAGGCGTAGGCGGAAGCCGGAGTTTTACGGAGCCGACACCCTATGGTATGGTAAAGGTAAACCGTGGCTATCTGCACATGGGACTGGATAGCATCGACTCGCTTTGGGGGCGTAAGAGCGTTGCGAAGGATATATCCGTCGATGGTTTCTGGATGGATGAAACCGAAGTGACCAATTCCAAGTACAAACAGTTTGTTATGTGGGTGCGCGATAGTATTCTCCGCACGCGTTTGGCCGACCCTGCTTATGCCGGCGACGAGAGTTATCTTATCACGGAAGATAAAAACGGCGAAGCTATTACGCCTCGTGTCAACTGGAAGAAACCTTTGCCACGCAAACCCAACGAGGATGAGCAGCGAGCTATCGAGAGTTTATACGTCACCAATCCCGTGACGGGCGAGAAGTTGCTTGATTGGCGCCAGATGAATTATAAGTATGAAATCTACGATTATACGGCTGCCGCCCTTCGTCGTAATCGTCTGAATCCGGAGGAACGCCAGCTCAACACCGATGTTACCGTAGATCCCAATGAGGTTGTGATGATTTCTAAAGATACGGCTTATATTAACGACGAGGGCAAGATTGTGTCGGAGACGATTGATCGACAGCTCACCGGCCCGTGGGATTTCCTTAATACTTACATCGTTAATATCTATCCCGACACGACATGTTGGGTCAACGACTTTACCAATTCGGATAATGAGATGTATCTGCGCAACTATTTCAGCAACGATGCTTATAATGATTATCCCGTTGTCGGTGTTACGTGGGAGCAGGCCAACGCTTTCTGTGCTTGGCGCACCAATTATTTGTTGGCCGGTTTGGGGCCTGAAGCTCGCTTCGTACAGCGCTATCGCCTGCCCACCGAAGCCGAGTGGGAATATGCGGCTCGTGGTAAAGAAGGTACCGAGTTCCCATGGGACAATAAGGATATGAAGAATGGGAAAGGTTGTTTCTATGCCAACTTCAAGCCCGATCGTGGCAATTATACCGAAGATGGTAATCTGATTACAAGCAAAGTGGGTACTTATGGTGCCAATAGTAACGGCCTTTTCGACATGGCGGGCAATGTAGCAGAGTGGACAAGTACCATTTTCACCGAGTCAGGTCTACAGGCCATGAACGACCTTAACCCAACATTGCAGTACAATGCCGCCAAGGAAGATCCTTATCGGTTGAAGAAAAAGAGCGTGAGAGGTGGTTCGTGGAAAGATCCCGAAAGCTATATCCGCAGCGCCTGGCGCACGTGGGAATATCAGAATCAGCCCCGTTCCTTTGTAGGTTTCCGCTGTGTGCGCAGCATGGCAAGTTCAATGACCGGTAAACAACCCAAAAGCAAAAAATAAACGATATGACAAGATATAGTAAATTCAATATAGTCTATCATTTACAGAAATGGATGGACAGCGTGCCCGGTCAGACTTTTCTCAACTATGCTTACAGTTGGGGTGCGGCCATCGTTATTTTTGGTACGCTTTGTAAGCTGACTCATATTCCCGGAGCTAACTTCTGGCTCTTCCTGGGTATGGGTACAGAGGTGGTTGTTTTCTTCCTTTCGGCTTTCGATCGGCCATTTGATAAGACAGCCGAGGGGCGCGAACTGCCCATGCATCTTGGTGTTGCGGAAGGAGAAAGCGAGGATATGGTTGCTTCGCAATCAGCTGTTGTTCGACCTGTAACCAAGCAGGCTGCGGACTATTCGGCAGTCATTCTGTCGCAACAGTCTGCTGCTGAAGCTCAGGTAGCGGCTGTTCAGTCTGCCGTTGCGCCGTCTATGGCTGCGCCTTCTTCAAATCTGGAGATGGCAGAGGCCCAGAAGAATTATGTAGAAGAGTTGCAGAAGCTTACGGTTGTATTGAGTAAGGTGGGTGAACAGAGCAGCCGATTGACTCGTGATAGCGAAGAGATGGAAAATCTGAATCGTACGTTGACCGGCATTTGCAAAGTTTATGAGATGCAACTCAAGAGTGCCAGCCAGCAGATTGGTACCATCGACCAGATCAATGAGCAAAGCAAGATGATGGCACAGCATATCGAGCAGTTGAATAAAATTTACACCCGTATGATTGAGGCCATGACGATTAATATGCGATCGGCGGCACCCGGTATGACCGGCACGGGACAGCAAAATGGTTTCTGAGGCGTTGTGTAATGCTGATTGACGCGCCTGCAACTTTATTTTAAGATGAAACACAATGGCTATTAAAAAACGCCCGATATCTCCTCGCCAAAAGATGATCAACCTGATGTACGTTGTCTTGATGGCTATGTTGGCACTTAACGTGTCGACAGAAGTGCTTGACGGCTTTTCGCTCGTAGAAGACAGCATCAATCGTACGACGGGTAACTCTTCAACAGAGAATTCCGCTATCTACGAAAACTTTGCTTTGCAGATGAAAAGCAATCCGCAGAAAGTGAAGGAGTGGTTCGATAAGGCTACGACCGTGAAGCGGATGAGCGACTCGCTCTATCTGTTCGCACAGCAACTGAAGGAGGAAATCGTGAAAGAAGCTGACGGACCGGATGGCGATGTGCATAATATTCGGCATAAAGACGACTTGGAAGCAGCCAGTCAGGTGATGCTTTCTCCCCTCACCGGGCAGGGAGGGAAACTCTATCGGGCCATCAACGCTTATCGTGAACGTATTCTTTCGATGGTCACTAATCCGATGCAACGCAGAATTATTGCCAGTAACCTCTCGACAAAACTGCCCCGTCAGCGTCGCACCGTGGGTCGCAACTGGCAGCAATATATGTTTGAAGACATGCCAGTAGCCGCTGCGGTTACGCTACTTTCAAAACTTCAGAGCGACGTGCGCTACGCTGAAGGCGAGGTACTCCATACGCTTGTGGCCAATATTGACGTGAAAGATATCCGTGTCAACAAGCTTAACGCATTTGTAATTCCTGAAAAGACGACGCTCTATCCGGGCGAAACGTTTTCGGCCAGCATTGTGATGGCGGCTGTCGACACGACGTTGCAGCCACAGATTTTTATCAATGGCAGCCGTGTTAATATCCGTGGCAGCAAGTATAGCTTCGCGGCGGGTGGCGTAGGACAACACTCTTTCGGTGGTTATATCTTGATGCAAAACGGCGCCGGTGAAGTATTGCGTCGCAATTTTACGCAGAAATATGAGGTAATTCCTCAACCCAGTGGCGCCACCGTGGCAGCCGATATGATGAATGTGTTGTATGCCGGCTATCAGAATCCTGTTAGTATTAGTGTGCCGGGCGTACCGCAGAATGCCATTCACGTATCGATGACCGGTGGAAGTTTGACGGCGAAAGGCAACGGACGCTTTACGGCGGTACCGGCGGCTGTCGGCAAGGAAGTTACTTTTCATGTTTCGGCCACCGATAAAGGGCGGACGCGCCAGATGGGAAGTTACGCCTTCAAGGTGCGAAAGCTGCCCGATCCGACTCCTTATCTGGCTTTGGGTGGCGATCGGTTTAAAGGTGGTCCGCTGGCCAAAGGCTCGTTGCTGTCGCTTCACCACGTGAATGCGGCCATTGATGACGGATTGCTCGATATAGAATTTCGTGTTTTGAATTTTGAAACGGTGTTTTATGACAATATGGGCAACGCTGTTCCCATGGTGAGCAATGGTGCCAGTTTCTCCGATCGGCAGATAGAGGCTTTTCGTAAGTTGTCACGCAATCGTCGATTTTATATAAAAGTAACGGCGCAAGGGCCTGATGGCATTGTCCGAAAGTTGCCCGGAGCCATGGAAGTGATAGTAAGATAAATCAATTGATATGAGACAAATATTCTTGATGATATGTGTGTGCTGTCTTGTACAGACAGCTGCCGCACAATCCCCCAAGCGACGGGCGGAGCAAGCTGCTAAATCGCGGAACACCACGGGTGATAAGGTGACTGTCCGTTCACAAATCGCGTTCCCCGTACAGCCTAAGATGGAGGAGGATGTTGTGTGGCGGCGCGACATCTATCGTGAAATCAAACTGACCGATGACGCCAATGGTGGCCTTTATTTCCCTGTTGAACCACAAAATGGTAAAGTCAATCTCTTTACTTATATCTTTAAGCTGATGCTGCGACGTGCCATTACCGTCTACAATTACAATATGGACGGCAATGAGGATTTCTCCGACTCGTCGGCTGTCAAGCCTTTGCATCTCCTCGACAATTATCAGATACTTTATAAGCGCACAGATCGCGGCATCCGTATTGACGATAGTGATATTCCTTCGCGCGAAGTGAAAGCGTATTATATCAAGGAAACTTCTTACTACGACCAGCGTTCGGCCACGTTCCATACAAAAGTGCTGGCACTTTGCCCTGTGATGGAGCGCGAAGATGACTTTGGTGACGGCGTTCAGAAGTATCCCTTGTTTTGGGTAAAGTATGATGACTTGGCTCCCTATCTGGCTCGTCAGACCGTGATGGGCAGTAGCTTGAACAATGCTTCCGAAATGAGCGCCGATGATTATTTCGCCATGCGTCTTTATAAAGGTTCTATTTATAAAACCAATAATATGCTGGGCAAAACGCTGGCTCAGTATTGTGCCAATGACACCGCTATGGCACAGGAGCAGAAACGTATTGAGGCCGAGTTGGCCGCGTTTGAAAACCGTCTTTGGGGAGACCATTCTGCCAAGGATTCTCTTGTCGTTGCCAATACCGAAAAGGCACCCAAGAAGCAGAAAACATTAGCCCGCAACCGCCGTGCGGTTCGCCCGAGCAGTCTTGGAAAGGCTTCTAAGAGCGGCGCAGCCTCAAAGCCGGCCGCAACCGAACGGAGTTCCTCTGCCCGTGTCACAGTGCGTCGTCAGCGTCATTGATTATTTTATTTTCATTTAAATAATAGAGAGTATGAAAAAATCCTTTTTCTTATTGATGACAGCCATGTTGCTGTTGTGTTCTGCCGGTGCGCAGGCACAGATTAAGTTGGGCGTTCAAGGTGGTGTGGATTTGACTAAGCTGACGCTTAAGCCGAAGAGCTTTGACGCGTCCGACCATCTGGGATTCTACATTGGCCCTACGGTAAAGTTCGCTATTCCTGTCAGTGGACTGGCTGCAGATATATCAGCACTCTATGATGTACAGTCTTCCAAGATTGATGGCGTGAAAATCGAGCGGAAGTATGTGAATGTTCCTTTGAACCTGCGTGCGGGATTGGACATGGGCGACTCGTTCAGTCTGTTTGGCTTTGTTGGTCCGCAGTTTAGCTTCAATGTAGGTGACGACTCCTTTTCATGGGGCAGTGCCGAAAGCTATAAGAGCACTTTCCAGTTGAAGAAGTCACTCTTTAGCACGAATTTGGGAGGAGGTATTCTGGTAAAGCATATTCAGATAACGGTCAAGTATAACATACCCGTTGGACGCACAGGCGATCTCACCATCTCAGATGTTGTCGATACGGCCCGTAAAAACTTGAAGGCAGGGTCTGTTAAAGTGGAATCAGATAACACCTGGCAGCTGGGAGTCACTTACTTCTTTTAGTAAGAAGTTCTTATGAGTTTTGTTGATGTCATTCTGCCGTTGCCCCTCGACGGCTTATTTACCTATGCCATACCCGGTTTGATGCGTGATCGCGTCAAGCCGGGTATGCGCTTACTCGTTCCACTTGGCAAGAGTAAGACCTACACGGGCATAGCGATGCGGTTGCATGACACCAAACCCGACTTCGAGGTCAGAGAAGTGATGGAGGTGCTCGATAGCACTTCTGTGCTTCTGCCGCAGCAACTGAAGCTGTGGCAATGGATTTCTGATTATTATCTTTCGCCGATTGGCGACGTTTACAAGGCGGCTTTGCCATCCGGATTGAAGGCCGAAGAAGGCTTCCGGCCCAAGACAGAGACCTATGTCGCGTTGTCTGAACCTTGCCGAAACGAACAAACACTCCATGCCTGTCTCAACATGCTGGCACGGGCAACCAAGCAACTCCAGACGTTTACCACCTTTTTAACGCTCTCGCATTGGGACTCTCTCTCGGGAACCGTTCCCGATAGGCCCATTATAGAGGTCACCCGTGAGGAACTGATGAACGCGAGTCATTGCACGGCAGCCGTTATGAAGGCACTCATTGACAGACGTTTTCTCTTTACTTACGAAAAGACCGTGGGCCGACTCAACGTGGGGGGCGAGCCGCAACTCGAATCTATCCAACCGCTCAGCCAACCGCAGCAGGACGCTTATAATCAGATTGTCTTTCAGTTTCTCAAGAAACCGGTCGTATTGTTCCACGGTGTTACGTCGAGTGGCAAGACCGAGGTGTATATTCATTTGATCAAGAAAGCGCTGGATGAGCATCAGCAGGTGCTCTATCTGCTACCCGAGATAGCGCTGACCATACAGATAACGACCCGATTGCAACGGATTTTTGGCAATCGGATGGCAGTTTATCACAGCAAGTACAGCGATGCCGAGCGGGTGGAGATATGGAACAAGCAGCTGTCGGACACTCCCTACGACATCATTCTGGGCGCACGCAGCGCCGTGTTTCTGCCTTTCCGCAATTTGGGACTCGTGCTTGTCGACGAAGAACACGAAACATCTTTCAAGCAACAAGACCCCGCGCCCCGCTATCATGCCCGAAGCGCGGCCATTATGTTGGCCCAAATGTATGGCGCCAAGACGCTATTGGGCACCGCCACGCCGTCGATGGAAAGCTATTACAACGCTCGGCAGGGCAAGTACGGCCTTGTCAGCCTGATGACGCGCTATCGCGACATTCAGTTGCCCGAGATACGCGTGGTGGATATCAAGGACTTGCAGCGACGGAAGATGATGAACGGGCCGTTCTCGCCCGACTTGTTACAGGCTGTTCGACACGCTTTGCACGATGGCAAGCAGGTGATTCTGTTCCAAAATCGTCGTGGCTTCGCGCCGATGATTGAGTGTCGGACGTGCGGATGGGTGCCCAAGTGCGGCAACTGTGACGTTTCGCTCACGCTGCACAAGCGATTGAACCAGCTCACCTGCCACTATTGCGGGTTTACTTATCCCGTGCCGGCCGTGTGTCCTAACTGCGGTGGCAGCGAATTGCAGGGCCGTGGTTATGGCACAGAGAAGATAGAAGACTATATTCGTGAACTTTTCCCCGAGGCGCGTGTGGCTCGCATGGATCTTGATACCACCCGTACCCGCAATGCTTACGAACGGCTTATCGGCGATTTCTCGCGCGGCAAGACCAATCTGCTCATCGGGACGCAGATGATTAGCAAGGGGCTTGACTTCGACAAGGTAAGCGTCGTGGGCATTTTGAATGCCGATTCCATGCTCAACTATCCCGATTTCCGGGCCTACGAACACGCTTTTATGATGATGAGTCAGGTGAGCGGACGGGCAGGGCGCAAGGGCGACCGTGGCCTGGTGATTCTTCAGACCAAGAGTGCCGACCTTCCTGTCATTGGTCAGGTGGTGACGAATGATTATGAGGGCTTCTACGCCGACCTGCTTGAGGAACGCCGGCTTTTCCATTATCCGCCGTTCCATCATCTGGTCTATGTTTTTCTGAAACATAAATACGAAGGCATGGCTGAAACAGCTGCCCAGGAGCTGGGCAGCCGGTTGCGACAGTATTTCGGCGGACGTGTGTTGGGGCCCGACAAGCCCGCCATAGCCCGCGTAAAAACCCTGCATATCCGCAAGTTGGTGCTGAAGTTGGAGAACGGCATCAACCTCAGCCAAGCGCGTGAGGCCCTTCGCTACGTACAGAAACAGATGGCGCAGGACAAGCGTTATGCCGCCTTACAGATTTATTATGACGTAGATCCGCTTTGAGATTCGTTCGCTTGTCAAGCATATCAATTTTCTCCTATATATTTATTCCATTCTTGAAATAGAGAGTAATATCATCAAATACCCTAAACTGACTGATATGCAAACTACTCAAATACATGTTTCTATAATTTCTTGTTTTATACAAACTCCAAATAATTCTCCCTGTTCACCACATGGAACTCGGCATGGGGATAGGCTTCTTGAAACACTTTCGGAACAGTGGGCATTTTGTTTCCCCATTTGAACTCCAGAGCGGTCAGACTGTCGGCACATTCCTCAATCAAATCGATTTCCTGTTTATCATAGGTGCGCCAGAAATAGAACTCCTTATGCAATCTTTCATTGAAACTCGCCTTGCGTCTCTCCCCAATGATGTAGTTTTCCCACAGTGCTCCGACATCCTGTCGAATAGCCAATGGTGAAAAAGCTCCTATAATCGCATTGCGAATGCCATTATCGTAGAAATACCACTTCCCGGCTTTCGTCACCTCCTTACGAAGATTGCGTGAGTAAGCCCCAAGACGATATATAACGAAGACTTTCTCCAAGAGGTCAAGGTATTTTTCAACCGTTGTTTTGCTCATGCCGAGTTGTTTACCTAACTCTTCGTAAGAAACTTCGCTGCCCAACTGAAAAGCTATCAATCGTAGCAGATCGCGCATCTTGCTTGAATTTTTTAAGCCGTCAATCGCCAAGATATCTTTAAGCAGGTATGCACCTACAATATCGCGTAGATAGTCTGTTTTACGTTCATAGTTCTCCATCATTACTACTTCAGGATATGATCCGTAAATTAAACGGGCTTCGAGATTCTGACGAGTTTCAAAGGGAGTTTCTATTTGTGCTATTTCCCGTTGTGAAAAAGGAGTAAGTAAGAATTGCGTACTGCGACCAACCAACGGCTCACCGGTCTTATTCAGTAAATCGAATGACGAAGAACCACTTGCCAAGACGCTTATTCCCGGTATTTCATCAACTATCAACTTCAGAATACTACCGATTTGTGGTATGTTCTGAGCCTCATCAATAGCCAGCAAATCAATACCATCCAATAAATGCTGATAATTGGCGATTGAGCGGTTCTCCAGCAGTGCTAATGTATCGTAGTCTTCGCCGTTGAGCATCATCGTCCTACCTGAATAGTTGTCCACAATTTTACGCATCATTACCGTTTTACCAACACGGCGAGCACCAAAAATCAATACTGCTTTATTGGGCGCGATTCGTGCGGTAATCTTCTCTTGAAGCATTCTATTTACTGTTTCCATACCTTGATAAATTATGGTACAAAGATAATCATAATTTTTTAATTGGCGAATTTTACATAAAAAACAGATTGTAGAATGGCGATTTTTACTGCTTTAATCTTAAAGCAGTTGTTTCATCGTTCGTAGTAATTATAAATGTTAATAGTACTAATGGCTCTATTATTTACCAGACATAATGTTTGATAAATTATCATTTATTATTTCAGACGAGTCAGTCGATAAAACTTGCTTCGCAGTTTTTTGATATTTTGTAAAGAAAGTAGTAAGAAAAACGGCCTCTGAAAAAGTTTCATTTAGATCAAAAAATAAGGATGAAAGGGTGTTTTCTGCCTCTATGCCATGCCGTTTTTAGCTCATTTCGAGGTCAAAGCATAGCTTTTACACGCTAAAAGCTATGCTTTGACCTCCTTATCGCTATGCTTTTATCGGCCCGAAAGGCTGCTTTCAGGTGGCTATTTTCAAAGTTTCAGGCTGTTTTTGATAGGTATGAACTTCATAAAAACAAATAAATCGCTGATTATCAGCGATTTATTTGTTTTGCGGAAACGTTCGAAATTTCGGGCTTTTGGTCACGAACTTCTTCCTTGAAGTATATTTTGACAACGATTTGTATATTTTTTCGGAAAAATCAAGAAGAAACAAGGAGAGGCCTATGGCTTTCAGGTGAGTCGTAATGCCTGCCTGCTTTTTTCCGAAGAACGATAGTTGTCTTATTAAAAGTCGATATCAACACCGGCGCCGAACACGTTGTTGTTGCGTGTGAAGTCGGCCTTGTAGTTCAAAGTGTTGCCACCGAGTTGCGAAGGCGTATCGGTTTTGTAGTGCTTGTAGAACGTGTGGAAGTAAGCCAGGTTGAGTTTCACCTTCTTACTGATATTCACTTTCATGCCGCAAGCCACCGAGTTGGAACTGGTAACGAACGACTTGTCGTCCATATACTCGTCGGAGAGACCGTAGCCGGTGTTCTGCCATCCGGCACTGACGGTTATCAGTTTGCTGGCGTCGTATTCTACGCCCGCGTTCCATTCCATCGTGCCGCGTTTCAACAGGTCTTCGCGGTGGTTATGGGCCGTCGCCTGCTTGTCGAAGAAATAGTGAAAGCCCGCGTTGACACGCAGTGGGTCGATCGGATTGTAGCTCACGCCCACGGCGAGGTAGGCCGGAATGTCGGCGGCAATCTTCTTGCCATCCTCGTATTCGCCGATGGCCGCGCCGAGCTTGCTGTCGAACTGCTGTTTGATGGCCTGCATGTTGCCTGCCACGGCGGGTGCCGTCAGTACGGTCTGTGCCTGTGCCTGTGTCATTCCGGCCTGTACCATCTGCTTAGCCAGATTGCCGGGCAGGTTGCCGATGCTGGGAATCGAGTTCACACTCTCGTTCTTCAGTCGCATACGCGTCTTAAACTCATACTTGGCGGCGAAGTTCCAGCGCCCCAGTTTGTAGTCGACACCAAGGATGGGAGTGAAGCCGGCGCCTGTCTGGTCGCAGTTCAGTTCGATATCGGCGGAGTTGGTGCGCGACGGATCGAGCACGGTGTAGAGCGGAACGCGGCCCACTTTGATGTCGCGCACGTAGCCGTAGTAGTTGCTCATGGCATAAACACCGCGTACACCGGCATAAGCGCTCAGGTTGGCGTTGAGCTTATAGGCCGCTCCCAGCGAGAAACTATAGTAGTATTGGCGTCCGCGCATGAAACTGTTGTAGCTGTAGCTGCCGGTCTTGCCGAACATGTTGTCGCCGGTAAACGTCTCCCGGCCCATGGCCTTATCGATAGCGCCGGCCAAGGCTGACGCCCCCATGGCTGTTTCGGCTACTATTTTCTCGAAAGAACCCAGTCCGTTGTCGAAGGTGGATTTGCCACCACCGCCCGTGATACCGAACATAGCCTGGAAAGAGAACCCTTTCCAGTTGTAAGCGGCCTGTATCGAAGGCAATACCGGAGCGAAAGCCGTACCACGGAATTTGCGGGTGGCGGCATTGTCATTTTGATTTCTCGCGAAGAGCGGATATTCGTTTCGGATGGTGCGGCTCTGGAATACGAGCTGCCAGTTGAGTGAGAGGTGGAGACCGTCGCTAAGGAAGGCCACGCCGGCGGGGTTGGCATAAACGCCGTCTATGCCAATGGCACCGTCACGGCTCAGCATTCTGTCGAAAGCAACGTTTTGATTAGTGTTTGTTAGCAGTCCGCCTGCCCAAACCGAAGGGGTCGCTGTCATTGCAAGTGCAATGATTGCGAATTTTACTTTATTCATCTTAATTACCTTAAATAAATTTGGCTGCAAAGTTAGAATCATTGTTCTATATTTCGGAAAAGAAGCGCTTTTATTTAAAATCCGTTAACTATAAAAGCGTGTTTTTCTGCACAAAAAAATGTTTTTGTGCAGAAAAATTGGCACAAATAGGCTTACTTTTGTGCAGAAAAGGAGGACGTTTTTGGAGGTTCTGCTATGCCAATGAGCCAACAAGCCTACTATGACGAATGGACTTGTTGGCTCATCGGACGTTTTATTCCGCTTCGGCGATTTTGTTGGCGCCTTTCAGTTCAGGATAAGATATGCGGGTGTGATAAATAGCTTTGAGTCGTTCGATCAGAATCAGCTTGGCCTGGGCAATATCACGGAAGGTGATAGGGCAATCCGTGAAGTAGCCGTTGGCCACCTGCTCGTCGATAAGCTTGTTGACGAGGTTGCTGATACTCTCTTCCGTATATTCGGGAAGCGAGCGCGAGGCGGCTTCTACCGTGTCGGCCATCATCAATATGGCTTGCTCTCGGGTAAAAGGATTGGGGCCGGGATAACTGAACAATTTTTTATCGACCTCTTCGTCGGGGTGCTCGTTCTGGTATTTAATGTAGAAATACTTCGTAATGCCCAGTCCGTGATGCGTCAGAATGAAGTCTTTGATGAAGGCCGGAAGATTATATTTCTCGGCCATCTTGACACCTTCGGTAACGTGACGGATGATGATACGTGCGCTTTCGGTGTAGGGCATGTTCTTGTGCGGGTCGACACCCACCTGGTTTTCGGTGAAGAAAACGGGATTCTCCATCTTTCCGATGTCGTGATAGAGCGCGCCGGTGCGCACCAGCAGACTGTTGGCTCCAATCCTATTGGCGATTTCCGCGGCCAGGTTGCCCACCGTAATACTGTGTTGGAAGGTGCCGGGCGCAATTTCGCTCATGTCGCGCAGTAGCCCTTTGTTGGTGTTGGAAAGCTCAAAAAGCGTCACGTTGGAAGTGAATCCGAACGTCCTTTCAATCAGATACATCAGCGGATAGGCCAGCAGTAACAGCACGCCATTGACCGCGAAGTGGTAGTACATCGACTGGTCCATCTTCATCAGATCGTAGTTTTGCATCATCTGAAGGGAGAAGTAGACCAGGCAGGAACTTACGGTCACGAACAGAGCGGTCTTGAACAGCTGTGCCCGCTTCGACAATTCACGCAGCGAATAGATGGCCACCAGCCCGGCTACCAGCTGTATGATGATGAATTCGTATTGATATTTAACCGTTGCCGCGCAGATGAGAATCATCACCGCGTGGGCGATAAAAGCCGTTCGTGTATCCATGAACACACGAATGAATATGGGAACAATGGCGAAAGGCACGATGTAGACGCTAAAGAAGTTGTGTTGCATCATCTCGGAAACGATGATGGGGAAGAGTGTAATCAGTGAATAAAGCATTAAGATGCTGCGGGAGTCGTCGAAATAATCCTTGCGGAAGAGGGTCAGGAAGGCGGTGAAGAGCGACACGAGAATCGTGACGTAGAGCAGTTGTCCGATCACCGTGTTGGTGATGGTGGTCTTGTTGGCGTCGCGTCGTTGCAGTTCCCGGTCCAGCGAGTTCAGCACCCGATAAGTGTAATCGTTGATGATTTCGCCCCGATCGATGATCTTCTGGCCGCTCATCACCATGCCGCTGGCGATGGGAATGCTGCTCATGAGGTCGTTTTGCTCTGCTTCCGACCGGTCCTTGTCGTAGATGAGGTTGGCTGCGATGTAATTTGTCAGGTTCATTCGCTGTAGAACGTGACGCTCTTTGGCCAAAATTTCGTCGTTGAAAAGCATCTCGTAGGCCGACATGGTGGAGTAGATGCAGTTGATTTGCAGACTTGATGCCCGTTTGCCGTTCACCACCCGCACCATGCTCGTCGAGTCTTTGGCCAGATTGTTGTACTCCGGCGTGTTGATGATACCGGCTTGGTAGAGCCTGTGCAGTCGGTCGATGATGACACGCAGGTAGCCTGTGGGCAGGTTTTCGAATCCGTCTTTGAAATCACGTTTGAACTTGGCGATTTCCTGTGCTTCAACTTTCGCGTTATAATTATAATAAGGTTGAAACTGTTTTATCACGGAGTCTTGCTCCGCTTTGATGGTTTCGTCGGTTTTGTAGATGGGGAAATCGAAATTAGCGATGAAAGAACCGTACATCCATGGTTTTCCTACGTCGTATCTAAACTGTTGCTTTTCGTTGCGCGGCATGAACCAAACGATCAGTGCCACGGTGATGATAACTACGGCGAGGCGGGTTGCCAAATTGCGCCAGTAGTGCTCTTCTTGTCTAATTCTCATGATGTAATACGCTTCGGATACCTATTATATATGCGAAATTACAAAAAAATATATGCAATAGTCGAGAAATTGTATTAATTTTGCAAAAAATATATCTTACATTATCCTATCAGAATGACAGAAAGAAAGGTACGGGTGCGCTTCGCCCCCAGTCCGACGGGCGCGTTGCATATCGGTGGTGTCCGCACGGCATTATATAACTATCTGTTTGCCCGCCAGCATGGAGGCGAGCTTATCTTTAGAATTGAAGATACGGACTCCCACCGTTTTGTTCCGGGAGCCGAAGAATATATCATAGAATCGTTCCGCTGGCTCGGTATCAAGTTTGATGAAGGCGTCGGCTTCGGTGGCAGTCACGGGCCCTACAGGCAGAGCGAGCGCCGAGATATCTACAAGGAGTATGTCACGCGGTTGCTCGACGCGGGCAAGGCATACATCGCTTTCGATACGCCCGAGGAGCTGGAAGCCAAGCGTAACGAAATTCAGAACTTCCAATACGATTCCCATACGCGTCTGCAGATGCGCAATTCACTCACGCTTTCCAAGGAAGACGTCGACCGGCTCATCGCCGACGGCGCGCAATATACGGTTCGTTTCAAGATTGAACCGGGTATGGAGGTACGTGTGGACGACATGATTCGTGGCGAGGTGGTCGTCAAGAGCGACATCCTCGACGACAAGGTGCTCTACAAAAGTGCCGACGAATTGCCCACTTATCACTTGGCCAACATCGTTGACGACCATCTGATGGAAATCACCCACGTCATCCGCGGCGAGGAATGGCTGCCCAGCGCGCCGCTCCATGTGCTGCTCTATCAGGCTTTCGGCTGGACCGATACCATGCCGAAGTTCGCTCACTTGCCTTTGCTTCTGAAGCCCGAAGGCAAAGGAAAGCTCAGTAAGCGCGACGGAGACCGCCTTGGTTTCCCCGTGTTTCCGCTGGAATGGCACGATCCCAAGACGGGAGAAGTGTCGTCGGGCTACCGTGAAAGCGGTTATTTTCCAGAGGCCGTGGTCAACTTCCTGGCATTGTTGGGGTGGAATCCGGGCACCGATCAGGAACTCTTTACGCTTGATCAGCTCGTCGAGGCCTTTGATATCACCAAGTGTTCGCTCCATGGCGCCAAGTTCGACTACCAGAAAGGAATATGGTTCAATCATGAGTATATCCTGCAAAAGAGCGACGACGAGATTGCCGGACTCTTTGCGCCGATTGTCGCCAACAATGGCATTGACGAGTCGATGGAGCGCGTTACGCAGGTCGTTCACATGATGAAAGACCGTGTGAGCTTCGTCAAGGAGTTGTGGCCGCTGTGCTCTTTCTTCTTCGTCGCGCCTACAGAATACGACGAAAAGACCGTCAAGAAGCGCTGGAAGGAGTATTCGGCCCGGCAGATGACGGAGCTTGCGGAAGTGCTTGAGGGCATAGAAGATTTCTCTATCGAGGGCCAGGAGACCGTCGTTATGAAGTGGGTGGAAGACAAGGGCTATAAACTTGGCGACGTGATGAATGCCTTCCGCTTGGCTTTGGTCGGTATAGGAAAGGGTCCCGGCATGTTCGACATCACAGCTTTCTTAGGCAAGGAGGAGACCTTACGCCGTCTTCATGCCGCCATCGACCTGTTGAAATAAACTCATCATTCGGAAACCGCTTTCCATTCGAGGTGGTTTCTGAATATTTTTTGTACAGTCAAAATCCAAAAGCGTGTATCAAATCGTCATTTATCTGTATCTGTTTGGCGTTGCCATAGCGAGTCTTTTTAACAAGAAAGTTAAGAAGATGTGGGCCGGCGAACGCCGGGCTATTCGCGTTTTGAAAGAGAAAGTGGATCCTGAAGCACGCTATATTTGGTTCCATGCGGCTTCTTTGGGCGAGTTTGAGCAGGGCCGTCCGCTCATCGAAAGCATTCGTTCGCGTTATCCCGCGTACAAGATACTGCTCACGTTTTTTTCTCCTTCGGGCTATGAGGTGAGAAAAAACTACGAGGGAGCTGACATAATCTGTTATCTTCCATTGGATACGATACGCAACGCACGCCGTTTCCTGCGGGCGGTAAGGCCCGAAATGGCCTTTTTCATCAAATACGAGTTTTGGTATAACTATCTTCATATCCTCAAACATCGCAATATTCCCGTCTATAGCGTGAGCAGTATCTTCCGTCCCGACCAGGTATTCTTCCGTTGGTATGGCACGCAATACGCCCGAGTGTTGAAGTGTTTCACGCATTTCTTCGTGCAGAACGAGGAGAGCAGGGAGCTTTTGGCCCGTTTGGGTATCACCGAGGTCGACGTTGTGGGTGACACCCGCTTCGACCGTGTGCTGCAAATCAAGGACGCCAGTAAGCGGTTGCCGCCGGTGGAGCGGTTTGTCAAGGACGCTCCCAAGGTGTTTGTGGCCGGTTCTTCATGGCCTCCCGATGAGGAAATCTTCATTCATTACTTCCTGAAACACCCTGACTGGAAGCTCATCGTGGCTCCCCACGTCATCGGTGAAAGCCATCTGACCCAGATTCAAAGCCTTCTGAAAGGGCGAAAGGTCGTCCGCTATACGCGAGCGACCCTCGAACAAGTGGCCGAAGCCGACGTCCTGATTATCGATTGCTTCGGTCTGTTGTCGTCCATCTACCATTATGCCACCGTGGCGTACGTGGGTGGCGGCTTCGGTGTGGGTATTCACAATGTGCTGGAGGCCGCCGTGTGGAACATTCCCGTGCTTTTCGGCCCCAACAACAAGCGTTTTCAGGAAGCCCAAGGCCTGTTGCGGGCCGGTGGAGGCTTTGAGGTTGCCGACGCACGATCGTTTGCCGATTTGATGCAAGCGTTTGAAGCCGACGCCGACTATATGAAAACAGCCGGCGATGAAGCCGGCCGTTATGTTCTCGGCCGTGCGGGAGCGTCGGCCAAAATTCTTTCAAAGATTACTTTGTAGTGGTCTTCCGGTTGAGCCATTTGCGAACCGGAAGATCGAAAAACCTAAACAGCAAGTAGGCCAGAGCGATGTTTCCGGCCATCACGACGACCGAAAGCCAGGGGCATGCACTGAAAGTGTAGACCTCGTGGCGTATCATCCACGCGTAGAAAAGATACATGAACGGATAGTGGATGATGTACAGCGGGAACGAAATGTCGCCCAAGAACCGGCATATCCGTGTGGAACGGCGGTCGGTCGTCGTGCCCGAAGCGCCTATCCACACGATGGCGGGAAACACAAGGATGATGCAGGCAGCCTCGAACAGGCCGTTCCGGCAGAAAGGTTCGTTCCCATTGATGTAGGGAACGGCAAAGAGCAGCAGCATGACAAGCGAGCAAAGCCAGAACGCGCCACGCGTTTTCACGGGCCTGAACACCCGCGAAAGCAGCATGCCCGCCGTATAGGGGAACATCATTCGCAGCATGCCGCCCCAGAAATTCAGGCCGTCGAGCGTCCAACCCACGCCGAACGATCCCGTGCCGGTCGCGTCGCTCATCGTGAACCATGCCAGCAATAAGCCCAGTACGGCAGTGAGCACCGCCAACACCTTGGTTGACAACTTGTGAATGAACAGCGCGTAGAGAATATTGCCGATGTATTCGAAGAACAGCGACCACGCCGGCCCGTTCAATGAGAACATTTCGGCATTGCCCCGCACGTCGTAACTGCTGCCCGGAGCGGCCGGAATCATGAATAGCGTGCACAGCAATGCCAGCATGCTGAGCGACAGCGGCACCGACGTTCCATCCCATCTGACGCTGCCTTGCAGCAGAAACGTCGCCAGGCCGATGACCGCTCCCATGACCACCATGGGGTGCAGGCGAATCAATCGGCGGCGGAAGAACTCCCGTTTGGTGAATCCTCGCTGCCAGCGGTCGTCGTAGGCGTAACCGATGACAAAGCCCGAGAGGATGAAGAAGAAGTCCACCGCCAGATAACCGTGGTTGAACTGCACGACGCTACCGTCGCTTACGCCGTTCACGTAGCCCGCAAAGCCGAAGCCTTCGTTCACGTGATACCATAAAACCAACAGGGCGGCGACGCCTCGAAGGCCGTCGAGCAGTTGATAGTGGGGCTTGCTGTCGGCAAACACCACGGCTGAATGAGATTCCATTGTGTTCTGTTTCGTTTAAAGAGATACTTGCGAGAAAAGTCTGTCATCCGTTTCGCGACAGCTTTCTCAACCCGCTTGAGAGGGCAAAGATACAATCTTTTTAGCCAAAAATGTATAAAAACGAATTGAAAAACCTGTCTTTTAGCGTCACATTGTCATAATTATGCTACTTTTGATACGGCTTGTTTCCATTGACTAATCAATTTTCTTGATTTATGAAACGCATTCTTCTTTTTTCCTTTTTGTGCCTGACTATCGGTCGGTCGTGGGCAAATGCCCCCCAATCCCTGCGCGTCATCGAAAAAAACTTGGCCAACGGACTGACCGTTTGGCTCAATCCCGACGACAGCCAAGCTAAGGTCATCGGCTATGTTGTCGTGCGGGCCGGTGCCCGAGACTGCCCCAATACGGGCATAGCTCATTACTTCGAGCATATCATGTTCAAAGGCACGCAGACCATCGGCACGACCGATTACGCTAAGGAAAAGCCTTTCCTCGACCAAATCGCACGGCAATATGACGCCCTCTCGCGCACGACCGATTTACAGCAGCGTCGACATATTCAGCAGGAAATCAACCAACTGAATCGTCAGGCGGCCGTTTACGCTATTCCCAATGAGTTCTCCAAACTGCTCACCCATTACGGGGGCAGTCGCGTCAACGCCTTTACGAGCCTTGATGAAACCGTCTATCACAGCGAGTTTGCTCCCCAATACCTGCGCCAGTGGTGTGCTCTCAACAGCGAACGCTTCCTGCAGCCCGTCTTTCGGCTGTTTCAGAGCGAGCTTGAAACGGTATATGAAGAGAAAAACCGGGCCGCCGACGATTTCGGACGCAGCCTGATGGAACGCGCTCAGGAGCTTATTTTCAGAGGCAGTAGCTATGGTTATCCGGTTATCGGCAGCACAGAGAATCTGAAGAATCCCCGTCTTTCCGATATGGAAGCCTTTTTCAGAAAGTATTATGTGGCCAATAACATGGCGCTGATTCTGTGTGGTAAGTTCGACGCAGATTCCGTTATGCCGCTGCTTGAACAGACTTTCGGCCGTATTCGCAGCGGTGCGGTGCCCCATAGGGCCGACATCGGTCTGGCTCCTTTCAGTCCCAAGAAGGCGTTGAGCCTGAAAATACCCTTCCCGTTGGTCAAGGCTACAGCCTTGGTGTTTCGTGGTCCGAAGCCTTATAGCCCCGATTATCTGACTGCCCAATTAGCGATGGGCCTCTTGAGCAACCGCAATGGCAGTGGGCTGGTAGACTCGCTGATGAGCCATCACAAGCTGATGTACGCCATGGCGGCGGCCGATCCTATCACGTTTACCAAGGAAGCGGGGCTGATGGGGTTGCTGGCAGTGCCCAGAATACCCTTTGGAACGAAGCGGAAGGCCGAGCTGCTGCTGTGGGAGCAAATCAATAAGCTTCGCAACGGACAGTTTTCAGAGGAGGCTTTGGCTGCGTCTAAACTCGAATACCAAAAGGAACTGGCCCAACGGCTGGAGAAACTCGACAGGCGCATCAATGCCATGGCCGACGTCTATTCGGGAGGAACGAGTTGGCATGCTTATTTGCAGGCCGTGGAACGTTTGCCGCAGTTGACCAAAGCGGACGTTGTGGCATTTTGCCGGCAGTATTTTGCCGACCAATATCTTGTCATCCACAAGAAATTCGGCCATTATAAGAAAGACCGAATCGCCAAGCCACCCTATCAGCCTGTGCAGACAGCGGACGAAAACCAGTCGTCGGCTTTCACCAAACAGCTGGCTCTGTTGCCCACACAGGAGCTTTCGCCTCGCTTCGTCGATTTCCAAACCGACGTAGACCGTGCGAGCTTGCCCCCCAACGGCATGCTTTATACTACGCCTAATCCGCTGAACGACATTTTTGAGCTGACTCTCACTTGGCATCAGCTGCATGGCGATAAGCCCATTCATCAGATGAATGACCTCTTCGACTATCTCGGTACGACGTCGCTTGGCAAGCAGGCCTTTGCCAAACTGCTGCAAGGTCAGGGCACAACGCTTACCGGGAGTTACGACTACCGAAAGATGACACTGCGGCTGACAGGACTCGACCATAATCTGGAAGCCTCGTTGAGGCTCTTGTCCGACCTGTTGGCGCATCCTAAGACCGAAGCCCGGTTTATGGAAGCGGCTCGCAAGGATGCCCGTTTGGGCGATAAATACTTCGGTCGCGATATGAACGACATCGTGACAGCTATGTTGCTGCGCATCGGGAAGGGAGAGAAGGCGCTGCTGTCGTATGGCATGCGCACGGCCGAATTGAGCAGGCTGAAGAATGCCGATATGGAAATGGCGTTCAAACAAGCGCAGCAGGGCCGGCTGACGGCCTGTTATACGGGGCGTCTTTCGACCGATTCGGTGGCGCGAATGTTGCGCCGATTCTTGCCGGCTACTGACCGCACGGCCTACGAAGAAGATGATTTCGACGCCATGCCGGTGACCACGCCCATTGTCTATGTTTACGACAAACCCGATGCCCGACAGACCATGGTGGGCACATACGCGGTGTTGCCGCCGCTGTCATCAACGGAAACAGAGGCGAAATTTACTGTTTGGCAGAACTATTTCAGCAACGGTGGCCTCAATTCGGTGCTCTTCCGTGAGCTGCGCGACCTGCGTTCGTTGGTCTATTCGAGTCAGGGAATAACGCTCAAGCGTGCCCACAAGTCTTCGGAAGATAAGCCCTTCGCTTTCTTTACGCTTGCTGGTACGCAGACAGACAAGGCAATGACGACATTACTGCTCATCGATAGTCTCCAGACCCACATGCCTTGGAACGAGCAAGACCTGCTGACGGCGCGCCAGTCGTGCGTGAATGCTGTCAACAACGCTTGTCCCAATTTCCGTGAGCGCCCTGCGTACGTGGGCGGACAGGAACTTTGCGGCTATACGCAAGACCCCGATAGCGCACTGACGGAGGCCATTCGCCGCATCACACCTGCAGCCGTTCGCGACTATTACGATGCTTCCGTGAAGGTGGCACCCCGTTCCTACTTTGTTATCGGTAATCTCAAAGCCATCGACCGCACGGCATTGCGTAGGCTGGGGCGTGTCGTAGAGTGGAAAAAGGAGGATATAAGGTGAAAGTGGGCTTAAAAACCAGAATCGGAACGTGATGAGTCGTGCCCACTTTCTTTCCGCGCCATTCATCCCCTTGCATATCACTTTGTCGCCTTTGTTTATTCAAAAGCCGGGTAATTTGTAAACTTTTGTTCACTAAAAAGCGATCTTTTTTTTCGCACCATTTAGCGTTTGAAATCTCGTTTTTGTGAGATAAAATCTCGCAAAAAAGGATACTGGTACGTCAAAGCATAACTTTTGCGAGGTCAAAGCATAGCTTTTACACGCTCAAAGGGCTGCTTTTACATGCCGAAAAGGCTGCGATGATAGGCAAAAAGCAGGCTAAAATGAGGGTTTTAGAAGCTGAAATGGAGGGTGAAAAAAGAGAAATGATTGATTATCAGCATGTTATTAAAAACGCAAATAATCGGCTTTTTTCGAGTCAATCGCCGATTATTTTGAAATAACGCAGCCAGTAAAGGCCTTTTGTAAAGATAATTCCGAGTTGCCGGGGCGTGGTTTATGCCCGCGCCCGTTGCCATGTTCTGGCACCATACCAGCATACCACGGCGAAGCAAAGCAACGGCAGCAGGAACGAAACATTGACGGCAGGCAGGCCGAAGACGATGCCTTGATCGATGATGGCAGCTTGGGCGGGGGGGAGTACCGAACCGCCGAGGATGCTCATGATGAGGCCCGCGGCCCCGAATTTGGCATCATCTCCCAGTCCGGTGAGCGCAATGCCGTAGATGGTGGGGAACATCAGCGACATGCAGGCTGATACGGCCACGAGGCAATAGAGCCCTCGGATGTCCTGAAAGACAATGACGCCCACGGTGAGCAGTCCGCCTAAGCCGGCCAAGAGCGCCAGCAGTTTGCCGGGATTAATGAACCGCAGGAGGTAGGTACACACGAAACGACTGCTGCAGAAGAGCACCATGGCCACAATGTTGTATTGCTGCGAGAGCACCTCGGCGCCCTTTTCGTCCATGCCTTGGTTCATGAAAATGCGGGTGCCGTACTGGATAATGAAAGTCCAACACATGATTTGGGCACCCACATAGAAGAATTGGGCCACCACGCCTTCCCTGTATTTCGGAATGGAAAGTACGTTTCGGATAGATTGTCTGACGCTAATTTTCTTGTCGGTGTCGCCTAAGCGGGGCATGCGTGTAAAACTGAAAAACAGCAGCATGACCAGTATCATTGCGCCGATGAAGACGTATGGGGCGATGAGGACGGCCAGATCGGAGGTCTTCATGGCCTCAAACTCGGAGTTGGAGAGTGTGGCTCGAGTGCCCGAGTCCATCGGGTTGAGGCGTGCCTGAATAAAGTGCATGGCCACGTACATGCCTAAGAGCGACCCGATGGGGTTGAACGACTGCGCCAGATTGAGCCGACGGGTGGCCGTTTCTTCGGGCCCCATCTGCAAGATGTAAGGGTTTGCGCTTGTTTCGAGGAACGACAGGCCGCAGGTAAGGATGAAGTAAGCCAGCAGGAAGGGGTAGTAGCTGCCGCTCATCTTGGCCGGATAGAACAGCAGCGCGCCCATGGCGTAGAGTGCCAGCCCCAACATGATACCCGCCTTGTAAGAGTGGCGGCGGATAAAGAGGGCTGCCGGCAGGGCCATAGCGAAGTAGCCGCCGTAAAAAGCCAGTTGGACGAGGGCTCCATCGGTTACGCTCATGCGGAAAATCTTGGAAAAAGCCTTCACCATAGGGTTGGTGATGTCGTTGGCGAAGCCCCATAGGGCGAAACAAGTGGTGACCAGAATAAAAGGAATCAGGTAGCTGATTCCGTCTTTTGTGAGCAGTGTTTTCTTGCTTTCTTTCATTTTTGACAGTGTGCTAAGGGATTCCTTTCTCCTCTCAAAATAAGAGATATAAACCAGTAAAAAGCGGAATCCTTTAGTGATTATGTGTTGCAAAAGTAGGAAAAATGATGCTTTGGTGGTCTCGTTTTACGTATATTAACACTGCGTGCGCCCTTTTTCCGCATGTTTTCTATGGCTGTCGTGGGGGAAAAGACTGCCGTTTCCGTCATTAACGGTAGGAAGTGACGGGGCGGACGGAGGGCTTTCGCCCTGCCGCCACATGAACATACTCTGATAAAATATGAATAATGAAGCATAAATCGTGTTTTTCAACCTTGGTATTGTCGGCGTTTTTGATGATGACAGGGCTGCTGCCGTGCGGCGCGCAGTCGATGAATCTGGACTCTCTGACGCGTGTCAACAACCGGCATGACCCATTGCCGAAGCTCTCTGCCACGTTGCAGGCGGGCTTTAACGTAAGTTCCGATGCCAGTGTCGCCTGGGAATTGGGCGCGGCTTGGTATCCCATGACCTACGCGGGTTTGAGTCTGTCGCTGGAGTTGGACGACAACAAGGGTAAAAAAGGCCTGTTGGTGAGTACGGATAATGGCCGTGAGGAGTATGATTCCGAACGCGTCATACGGCTCAACCTGCATCCTTCGCTCGCTTTTCGTACGCCACGGCTGTGGATAGGACGCCGTCGTAGCGTGGGCGTGATGTTGGAATGCAATCCCGGATTGGTCCTTTCGTTTCCCCGTAACGACAGCAAGTGGGTCGATTCGTGGCCTTTTGGTGAAGAAGTAACGGAGATAAACGGCAGGAAAGCATACAGACGCCGCCACCTGAAGAACCGTGATGGCGAGTGGCTGGCCTGGCGGGTGCGCACCGCTTTGAGTTTTTGTACCGACGATGGCGCCATCTCCATTGGTTACAGCGTGTCTAACTACGACATCAATTCGTGTCGGAACAACCTCTATTATCAAGGTAAACGGGTGGGAGGCGTTGACCATTTGAGCATGACTCGCTCGCTCTTTATCTCTCTTTCGGCCTTTTTCTGACGTTATGATGGCGACGCGACGCGATCGATCGTGGCGTTTCATTTACTTCGTTGTCATTCTGCCGGATTGCGTCAGCCATGGCGCAATCCGGCCGTTGTTTGTTGTTGTTTGGCATGTTTTTTGTACTTTTGCTATTCATAATGAAAGGATGATTTTTTAATTAAAGATTTATGTAACTCAAAAATGGAGATAATTAAGAATCAGGAGTTTGGCGGTGAACGTCCACTCTTTGGGATAACAGACACGCGTTTAGAGCATATAACCATCGTAGATGGTGAGTCGGGCGTCAAATGTTGTAAGAATTTGGAGTGTGATTCTTCCGAGTTCTATGGCAAATACCCTTGGTGGCATGTAGACGGATCGGTCATTACGAACTGCTATTTTGCGCCCGAAAGCCGGTCGGCCATCTGGTATAGCGACAATATGGTGATGAAAGACTGCGTGATCGACGGCCCGAAGTTCTTCCGAGAGATGAAGAATCTGGAGTTGGAAAACGTGAAGATAACCGATGCCGACGAAACCTTCTGGAAGGTGGATGGGCTGAAACTGAAGAACGTAGAACTGCATGAGGGCACTTATCCTTTCATGTTTTCAAAGAATATTTATGTAGACGGGCTGGTGAGTGACGCTAAATACGTGTTTCAGTATTGTGAAAACGTAGAGGTGCATCATGCCAAGATTACGACGAAAGATAGTTTTTGGGAGTGCGAAAACGTGACGGTGTACGATTCGGAACTCGACGGTGAGTATCTGGCGTGGCACTCTAAGAACGTGAAACTGGTGCGTTGCCACATCAGCGGTGAGCAACCTTTGTGCTATCTTGATAGTATCACGCTGGAGGATTGCACCTTCGATGCTGCCTGCGACCGTACTTTTGAGGATTGTCGCAATATCAACGCGACCATTCGTGGCAAGATAACGGAGATAAAGAACCCCATCAGTGGGCGTATCGTGGCCGATGAAGTAGGTCGGATAACCTATGATGCCTTTGCCAAGGGCAGGGATTGCGAGATTGTAAGCCGTAGCTGCTCCTCCCAAGAGTCGTCAAGTCTGGCGGAATAAAGCAGACGAAAGGTGGGGATACTTGCACATTGAATATTTGATACTTTACATCATATTATGGTAAAATACGATTTTGATAAACTGACAGAGCGTCGGGGCACCAATTCTTACAAGTGGGATGTGCTCGACGACGCGGATGTGCTGCCGATGTGGGTGGCTGATATGGACTTCGAGGTGGCTCCTGCCATCACGAAAGCGTTGCAGGAGCGTGTGGTACAAGGCATTTTCGGCTATACGAAGGTGCCCGATAGCTATTATGAAGCCATCGTTGGCTGGTTCAAACGTCGTCACGACTGGACGATAGAGCGCGACTGGATTCTTTATACCACCGGTGTGGTGCCTGCGGTCAGCTGTACGCTCAAGGCATTGACGCTGCCGGGCGAGAAAGTTTTGTTGCAGACGCCGGCCTATAACTGCTTTTTCTCTTCGATAACCAACAGCGGTTGCCAGCTTGCGGAGAACGAGTTGATCTATGAGAACGGTACTTATCATATCGATTTCGATGATTTCGAGCGCAAGTGTGCCGACGAAAAGACGACTGTTTTTCTGCTTTGCAATCCTCATAATCCTGCCGGTAGGGTGTGGAAGCGTGAAGAGTTGGAGCGGATGAACGCCATCTGCCTGAAGCACGGTGTGAAAGTGGTGTCGGACGAGATACACTGCGAACTGGTCATGCCGGGCTTCCGGTTTGTTCCTTTTGCGTCGGTGTCGGACGCGTGTCGTGACAACTGCGTCGTTCTGAACTCACCATCGAAGTCTTTCAACATAGCGGGGCTACAGATAGCCAATATCATTTGTGCCGACAGGGCTGTGCGTCGCCGTATTGAAAGGGCTATTAATATCAATGAGGTGTGCGATGTCAATCCGTTTGGCGTGCTGGCCTTGCAAGCTGCTTACAATGAAGGCGGGGAGTGGTTGGACCAACTCAATGCTTACATTCATGGCAACTATGAACTCGTGAAAGAGTTTGTGGCAACGGAAATGCCGAAGTTGAAGGTGGTTAGAATGGAGGGAACCTACCTCATTTGGCTTGATGTGTTGGGGCTGGAATTTACTTCGGACGAACTGACGGCCAAACTCTTGAAGGAAGCTAAGGTGATGGTGAACAGCGGAACGATGTATGGGCAGCGTGCCGGTCAGGGCTTTATTCGCCTTAATATCGCCTGTCCGAGGGCGCGATTGCTCGAAGCTTTGAAGCGTATGGGTCGTTGTTTGGCCGAATACATGATAGATGAAGCGCACGGATGTCCGCTCTAACGGGAACCGATTTTTAGAAAAGAAAACAATAAAAGCAAAGAGGCTGACAACGTATCATGACGCGTTGTCAGCCTCTTTGCTTGAATAGAATAAGGTGTTTAGAGCTGAGGCGTTCCCCAGTATTTCACCTGTACCTCTTTGCCTTGGGCATTGTAGACGTGCAACCGCAGCTGTCCGCCGTTGTGATCGAAGAATTTTACCTCGATGGGATGTAAACCGGCTTTCATCGCGTGTTGACCTATGATCTCGCGAGGAGAGTGCTCTCCGTCGTTGTCTACAACCATCTGATGGTCGATTTTCAGCGTACTGCCGTCGTCGGAAAGTAGCGCAAAGGTGTAGATACCATCCTCCGGCACCTGAATATAACCGGTGATGATAAGTCCGATATTGCCTTTCACGCTGTCGGGAATCATCACTCCATTTACAGTATAGCAGCCGTTGACGGGCGCGGCTTCGATTCCGGCACAGTCGGCACCGGTGTATTCGTGCCATTCCGCACTGAGACCTTCTGACAAATCAGCCACTTCGATAGCCTCGCTTGGCGTTTCCTTGCGGTAGGAAACTTTGACGAAAGCGTCCTTTCGACCATCGGTGGCAAACGAACGGAAGATAAAATCAGTGTTGCGGTCGATCTCGAAGGGGCCCGTATAGCGTTTAGAATGTTCGTTGGGCAGTGTTCCGTCGGTGGTATAGCGTATCACCGCCTGCGGATCTTGGCAGTTGACGCTGACCGTTCCTCGGTCTCCCGTGAAGACATTGGTGGTGTGGAAGCCGGTCAGATCGGGCAGACGATAGGTGACGCCCAACTTCTGAAGGCGCGTGTAATGCTTGATGAGGCGGCAGTTGAAGTCCTCGAACTTCGCGTTCGCGGGCTTACCCCAACCCAATTCGGCCACGGCCAGCATGCGGGGGAATGCCATATACATCATGCGGTTGCGCGATGGCACCCATTCTGTCCACAAATTACCCTGCACACCCAGTATAAGCGCTTTCTCAGTAGTCGTCAAATTGTCGGGTTGTGGGTTGAAAGCATAGAGGTTGATGAGCGATTTACCACCCTCATCGTAGTCTAAATAGAACGGAACGTTGGGCGTACAGATGAACTTATTGCCGTGACTGGTGGTCTGTTTCATGGCATTGGGTGCCCAAGTGCGCCACCACATGACGGTAGAAGTCGCGCCGAGGCCGCCTTCTATGATTTCATCCCAGCCGATCATGGTACGTCCGTGCTGGTTGAAGAACCGTTCCATCTCGTGATTGAACCACGATTGCAGTTGCGATTCGGTCTTCAACCGGTGCGATTCCATGCGTTTCTGGCAGTCGGGGCACTGCTTCCAGTTCTTCATATCCACTTCGTCGCCGCCTATGTGTACGTATTCATAGGGGAAAAGGTCGAAAACCTCGCTCCATACATCCTTACAGAACTGTAGCATCTTATCCTTTCCGGGACACATCGGGGTTGTAAAGACGGTGCCCCAGCCGGTCTGTGGGAAGCACGAAAGGCCGTCGTAGTTGGCGATGGCAGCCAAACTGTGGCCCGGCATGTCGATTTCGGGAATGACATCAATGCCCCGTATTTTGGCGTAGGCTACGATATCGCGCACCTGTGCCTGTGTATAGAAGCCGCCATATTCCTGCTGCCCCTGCCCATTCGTGCGAATCTTGTCCGCGGGAAGATTGAAATCGGGATTGTCTTCGGCCACGGCCCGCCGCATGCAGACCGAGTCCTGGTTGTTGAACGTGCGCCAGCCGCCGCGTTGCGTGAGCAGAGGATATTTCTTTATTTCGATTCTCCAGCCTTGATCGTCGGTCAGGTGCCAGTGGAACTTGTCTATTTTATAGAGCGCCAGCACGTCGAGCAATTCTTTCACCTCGTCTACCGAGAAGAAATGGCGCGAGCAGTCGAGCTCCATTCCACGCCATTCGAAGCGGGGTTGGTCGGTAATGTTGACATAGGGTAGGGTCCATCGGCGGACGTCGACAGCCTGACGGGACTCGATGTCGTCGGGAAAAAGCTGGCGTAAGGTTGCTATTCCGTTAATGACGCCACGATAGTCGTTGCCCGTGATGGCCACGCCTTGCGCGTCAACACGCAACCGGTAGCCTCCGGCGGCACCCTGTCCGGTCATGGAAAGGCGAATTCGGCCCTTGCCGTTGTTCTTTACCTTAACCTGACAGCCCGTCGGCCGGGCCAGCATGGCGGCCAGATAGTCGGCCGCGGGATGCAGTTGCGCGCTGCTACAGCCAATGGTGATTTGCCCGGAGGGTAGGGTGTAGGTGCCCGAAGCCCAGCTCACGCTGCTTGGAACGGGGATGATGGCCGGTTGTTGAGCCGCGGCTACCATGCCTAAAGCCAGCAGGCAGAGCGTGAAAAATGTTCGGATTGTTTTCATTTAGAGTCTATTTGATGGATTGTTGCCACAAAAGTACGGTTTATTTTGCTTATTTCCAACCGATTGGAGCAAAAAGAAGAGGCTGAACCTTCAACGGATTCAGCCTCTTGCTTATCATTGTGTTTGATAGAGCTGCTTAGAGATTGGGATTCATTTCCTTCCACTGGTCAACCGGAGGAACGATTCCGAGCGCGACAATCTCGTCGCGCATCTTGCAAAGGTGCTCGTAAGACTTCTGCAAACCGGCCAGTTCCTCTTCGGTTCCTGTAGGCTCCGTGAAGTGGACACCCGTCTTGTCGATGGTCGTCGGCATAGCCATCATGACGTTTTTGAAGCCCAGCTTTTCGTTGCAAACATAGCAACCTGCGGGCAAGGTGAACGTTGCGCCACCCATGGCAGCCTCGATCATCTTCACGGCGTTATAGGCCGGACTTTGGAAAGAGCTGCGACCGCGCAGTTTGATGATGTTGGAACCGCCCTGAACAGTGTGGTGTTTAATTTCTTCCCAACGCTCGTCGCTGAGGCCCATCTCTGCCAATGGCTTACCGTCAACCTTCACCTGCGAGGCGAAAACAGCCATCTGCTCGCCGTGGCCACCGTAAGTGTGGGCACCGGTAACCGTGTCCTGTTGTACGCCGAACTCTTCAGCCAAAGCCTGTTGTAGGCGGGTAGAGTCGAGAGCGGCCAACGAAGTCAGCTGGTTGGGCTTCAAACCGGAGTGAATCAAGGTGGTGAGAGCGGTAACATCGGCCGGGTTGAAGATCACAACCACGTGCTCTACTTCGGGGCAATACTTCTTGATGTTGTCACCAAACTCGGCGGCAATCTTACAGTTACCTTTCAACAGGTCTTCACGAGTCATGCCTTCCTTGCGAGGAGCGCCACCCGAAGAGATGATATACTTGGCACCCGTGAACGCCTTTTCAGGGTCAGTGGTCCAGCTGAGCTTAGCGCCCGGGAACGCGCATTGTGCCATCTCGTCGTAAACGCCGTGCACACCCGGCTCAAAGATATCGTAGAGACAAATGTTGGGAGTAAGACCGAGCATTAAGGCGCTCTGTACCATGTTGGAACCGATCATGCCGCCTGCGCCGACGATGACCAGTTTGTCATTCGTTAAATAATTCATAACTGTAAACTTATTATTAATTTAAATATGTATGGATGCACAAACAGCGTTGAAACGAAATCTTTAGGTTTCGATTCTTTTGTAAAGATAGTGCCAGTGAGCGCAATGAAAGCTTGCTTTCAAATTGCCGAGCGCCGCCTATCTTCTGCAAAGATAATAAAAAAAGCGTATCGTTTTCATTTATGCCGTCTTTAATTTGTTGTTAATTCTTAAAAAGAATATCTTTGTAAAGTCTATATTACAAAATAAAGATGAAAGAGCAAATACGTCAACGATTGGCAGCCCTGCGCTCACTGATGAGCCGCGAAAAGATGGCTGCGTTTATTTTTCCCAGTACAGACGCGCATAACAGCGAATATGTGGCCGACCATTGGAAGATCCGCGAGTGGATTTCGGGTTTCGACGGCTCAGCCGGCACCGTTGTCGTGACGATGAATGAGGCCGCTCTATGGACCGATTCGCGCTATTTTCTGGCTGCCGAAAAGCAGTTGGAGGGCACGGGAATCGTGCTGATGCGCCTGAAAATGCCCGGTACGCCCACCATTGCCGAATGGCTGGGACGGGTCTTGGCCGACTCCGAGAGCAAGGAAGTGGGGTTAGACGGATGGGTGAACAGCGCCGCCGAGGTAGACGCGCTTACGCAAGAGCTGCGCAAACAAGGCGGACTGACCCTGCGTGTGAACCTCGACCCGATGCGGACGCTGTGGATCGATAGGCCGCCCATCCCGCAAAATCCTGTCGAGGTGCAGCCCATAGAGCTGGCCGGCGAAACCGCCGCGTCCAAACTAGCGCGCGTACGCGAGGCGCTGCGTGCGCAACACTGCGACGGCATGCTCATGTCGGCCCTCGACGACATCGCATGGACGCTCAACCTGCGTGGCACCGACGTGCATTGCAACCCCGTCTTCGTGGCCTATCTCGTGGTGGAACCCGAACGGACGACTCTCTTTGTGCAGCCCGAGAAGCTGACGGATGAGGTAAGGGATTACCTGACGACACAGGGCGTGGCGGTAAGAGACTACAGCGACGTGGCCGACTACCTGCGGCACGACTATTTCGCCTACAACATCCTGATGGATGAGAACGAAACCAACAGCTATCTGATGGCCTGTATGAAGGACAACCGGGCGCAGGTGGTGCGACGGCCGTCGCCCGTTCCGCAGATGAAAGCCGTGAAGAACGAAGCCGAAATCGACGGTTTCCGGCGAGCCATGACCCGTGACGGCGTGGCCATGGTGAAGTTTCTGAAATGGCTGCGCCCTGCCGTTGAGGCCGGAGACGTGACCGAAATGACCGTCGCCGATAAGCTGCTGGCCCTGCGCAGGGAACAACCGCTCTTCCGAGATATATCCTTCGACACGATAGCGGGCTACGCGGCCCACGGTGCCATCGTGCATTACGAGGCTACACCGCAGACCGACGTGGCGTTGAAGCCTTGCGGGTTCGTGCTTATCGACAGTGGAGCGCAGTATCAAGATGGCACCACCGACATCACTCGTACCGTGGCCTTGGGGCCCGTGACCGAGGAAGAGAAACGTGTCTATACGCTCGTGCTGAAAGGTCATATACAACTGGAGTTGGCCAAGTTTCCCGAGAACGTCAGCGGCACGCAGCTCGACGCCCTGGCCCGTGAGGCGATGTGGCGAGAGGGGATGAACTATCTCCACGGTACGGGCCATGGCGTGGGAAGTTATCTCAACGTGCACGAAGGCCCGCACCAGATCCGGATGGAGTACAAACCGGCGCCATTGCGGGCCGGTATGACCGTGACCGACGAACCGGGAATCTATTTGGCCGGCCGTTTCGGCGTGCGCATCGAGAATACTTTGCTCATTTGCCCCTATCTGGAAACCGAGTTCGGCCGTTTTCTCCAAATGGAATCGCTCACCCTTTGTCCCATTGATACGGTCCCCATTGCCCGCGAACTGCTGACCGACGAGGAAATAGCGTGGCTCAACGACTACCATCAGCTCGTCTACGACCGCCTCTCGCCGTTGCTCAATGCCGATGAACAGGCTTGGCTGCGCGAAGCTACCCAGCCGTTGGCGTGAACAGATGACAGCTTCAGGCCGGTGCGTTGTCCGGACCGGAAAAGTGTTAAAGACTGTCATCTTTTTTGACATCATCTCCCAAATGACGCTCTTATTTTCGTTCAAGTCCATCCTTTGTCGGTTTTAAACGAAAATAAGGGCGTTTTGTTATATTGTTGATAATCAGCTTGTTGAGTGCGTATTTTTGTAAAATGACAGTGTTTGCTGTCAGCAAAATGCCTGTTTTTGGCCTCCATTTGCAGCTCTTTTGCAACGCAAAAGGGCTGCTTTGACTTGCTCATCGCTGTGCTTTTAGCTCCTGAAAGCATAGCTTTGACAATTTTAGGAGCGTTTTCTATGCTTTTCAAAGCTGATATATCGGTTTTTGAAAGCTATTTGCGTGTCTGTTCAAGTGTTAAGAAACGCTCCGCTTTCTTTACATCGTTTGACGTATATATCGTTTTGTCTTGACCGTTGGGGAATAAATAACCTGCTGTTGTAAGGAGAAAAAACGTAAGGAAGTGGACACTTCCCGCTTCATGAAGAACTGACATATATTATAATTAAGGAGAAGGAAATTGGCTAAATAATTTGGTAATTGCTTAAAAATCATGTAACTTTGCAGCCGCTTATCGTGGTATTGTGTCCGATTTGGGGCTAACCGGTTGAGCTTTAGGTAAATAAATAACAATTTTAAATTCAAAACGAAAAATGATTATTGTACCCGTAAAAGATGGTGAAAACATCGAGAGAGCTCTCAAGAAGTTCAAGAGAAAATTCGAAAAGACAGGTGTTGTAAAGGAGCTTCGCGCTCGTCAGCAGTACAACAAGCCGTCGGTCTTGAAGAGACTCAAGATGGAGCATGCCATTTACGTGCAGCAGTTGCGCACGAACGAGGAATAATTGCGTAAATTCCCGTTAAAAGTTTGGTAGTTTAAAATTATTTCCGTATATTCGTTGCCAAAAGAAAGTCTTAGCAACGCATGATGACGATAGCAGATTTTTTGAACTACTTGCAGTATGAGCGCAATCGCTCGGTGCTGACAGTAAAAAGCTATACGGAGGATTTGAGTGCCTTCGAAGCCTATTTCAAGAATTTGAGTGGTCATCTCTCTTGGGAGTCGGTCGACTCTGATGTGATCCGTGACTGGATGGAGAGCATGATAGATAAGGGGAATAGTGCAACCTCAGTAAACAGACGTCTGAGCGCATTACGTTCCTTTTATCGTTTTGCCCTTTCGCGAGGATGGGTCGAAAAAGACCCGGCAAGGCAAGTGAGCAGTCCGAAAAAGGAGAAGCCTTTGCCGCAATTCGTGAAAGAAAATGATATCGACCGACTTTTGGAGCCGTCAATGTGGGGAGATTCTTATAAGGATGTACGCGCGCGTACTATTATAATGCTCTTCTACGAAACCGGTATTCGCCTTTCGGAGCTTACGGGCTTGGATAATTCCGCGGTGGATTTTATCAACAGGCAGATAAAGGTGACGGGCAAAAGAAATAAACAACGTATCGTTCCTTTTGGCGAAGAGCTTGATCGGCAGCTGAAAGCCTATATGAAACTTCGTGAAGAGAAGATTGTCGGCGACAGACAGGCGCTTTTCCTGACGGAGAAAGGAGAACGCATGACGGCTGTGCAGGTCAGGTATGAAGTTCAGAAAAACTTGGAACGGACGTGTACGTTGAAGAAACGTACGCCCCATGTGCTAAGACATTCCTTTGCCACGGCGATGTTGAACCATCGCGCCGGTTTGGAAAGCGTGAAGAAGCTGCTCGGACATGAAAGTCTCTCTACGACGGAGATTTATACACACACAACTTTTGAGCAGTTGAAACAAGTTTATACTGAAGCCCATCCCAGGGCGTAACCTTATTAAAATTGGAGGTCACTATGGAAGTAATGATTAAGTCGATTCACTTCGACACTACCGAGAAGTTACAGGCGTTTATCGAAAAGAAAGTCGCCAAGTTAGGAAAAACTTACGAAGATATACAGAAAGTAGAGGTGCAATTAAAAGTCGTAAAGCCGGCGACAGCCATGAACAAGAACGTAAGCATTACGGTGAATGTGGCAGGCAAGGCTCTTTTTGCCGAGAAGACGTGTGATACTTTTGAAGAGGGTGTAGATCAAGTGGTAGACTCCTTGAAAGTGCAACTGACGAAATTTAAGGAAAAAGTGCGCAACCGGTAAAAAAAAACGGAAAAGTTTTGGAATATAAAAAATAAGTCGTATCTTTGCAGCCGTTTTACAACACGTCTATTTAAGGCCGTTAAGCGGCTGCGAAGACATGCCTCTTTAGCTCAGTTGGCCAGAGCACGTGATTTGTAATCTCGGGGTCGTTGGTTCGAATCCGACAAGAGGCTCAGGGGAATCTTGTAAAAAGAAGAAACTTCTGCGCGAACATAATAAGGGTAGTTTCCAGAGTGGCCAAATGGGGCAGACTGTAAATCTGCTGCTTCTTGCTTCGGTGGTTCGAATCCATCACTACCCACATCGGAAAAGTGAACGTTTCAGAGACTATATAATATATTAAGGTGTAGTCAAAAAACAATATATGCGGAAATAGCTCAGTTGATAGAGCACTAGCCTTCCAAGCTGGGGGTCGCGGGTTTGAGCCCCGTTTTCCGCTCTCTTTGCTGTAATAGCTCAGTGGTAGAGCACTTCCTTGGTAAGGAAGAGGTCCTGAGTTCAACTCTCAGTTACAGCTCTCGCTTCCGATTCTGGATGATAGATGAAGAAAACAAAGATTATTCAATATAATTGCAAATAAAATTTTTAAGCTATGGCTAAAGAGACATTCCAGCGTACCAAGCCGCATGTTAACATTGGTACTATCGGTCACGTAGACCACGGTAAGACAACTTTGACAGCTGCCATTTCTAAGACTCTTCACGATAAGGGTTTCGGTAATGAAGATGTTAAGTCTTTTGATCAGATTGACAACGCTCCTGAAGAAAAAGAGCGTGGTATTACCATTAACTCTGCTCATATTGAGTATGAAACAGCAAAGCGTCACTACGCGCACGTAGACTGCCCGGGTCACGCCGACTATGTGAAGAACATGGTTACCGGTGCTGCCCAGATGGACGGTGCTATCTTGGTTGTAGCTGCTACTGATGGTCCTATGCCTCAGACACGTGAGCACGTTCTTTTGGCTCGTCAGGTAAACGTACCCCGTTTGGTTGTATTCCTGAACAAGTGCGATATGGTTGAAGACGAGGAAATGCTTGAACTCGTTGAGATGGAGGTTCGCGAAATCCTTGAGCAGTATGACTTCGAGGAAGATACTCCTATCATCCGCGGTTCAGCACTCGGTGCTTTGAACGGTGTAGAGAAATGGGTTGACCGTGTAATGGACCTCATGAATACCGTTGATGAGTGGATTCAGGAGCCTCCTCGCGCTACTGATAAGCCGTTCTTGATGCCTATCGAGGATGTATTCTCAATCACAGGTCGTGGTACCGTAGCTACCGGTCGTATCGAGACAGGTGTTATCCACGTAGGTGATGAAGTAGAATTGCTCGGTCTCGGTGAGGACAAGAAGTCTGTTGTAACAGGTGTTGAAATGTTCCGTAAGATTTTGGACGAAGGTCAGGCCGGTGATAACGTAGGTTTGTTGCTCCGTGGTATCGATAAGAACGAAATTAAGCGTGGTATGGTACTTTGCCATCCCGGACAGATCAAACCGTTCAAGAAGTTCAAGGCTTCTATCTATGTACTGAAGAAGGAAGAAGGTGGTCGTCATACTCCATTCGGAAACAAGTATCGTCCACAGTTCTACCTCCGTACAATGGACTGCACAGGTGAAATCACATTGCCCGAAGGCGTAGACATGGTTATGCCCGGTGATAACGTTGAAATCACTGTAGAGTTGATCTACGCTGTTGCTTTGAACCAAGGTCTCCGTTTCGCTATCCGCGAAGGTGGTCGTACGGTTGGTTCCGGTCAGATTACAGAAGTATACGAAGACTAATATCGTCTAACGATATAGAAGTTCCCGCTACTGCGGTGGCGGGAACTTTTTTACGGGTTTAGCTCAGTTGGTAGAGCACTGGTCTCCAAAACCAGGTGTCGGGGGTTCGAGCCCTCCAACCCGTGCCAATCAGAAGATAATATGAATAAGATCGTAAATTATTGCAAAGCTTGTTATCAAGAGCTTGCTCATAGAACAACTTGGCCTACACGTGCCGAACTGACCCACAGCGCAATGGTTGTATTATCTGCTACCCTTGTCATTGCGCTTGTAGTGTTCTGCATGGATAGTGTGTTTAAATTTGTGATGAGCATGATTTACCCTAATTAAACAAGGACATGGCTGGTTCAAAAAAGAATTGGTATGTAGTAAAAGCCGTTAGTGGAAAAGAGGCTAAACTCAAAGAATACATTGAGGCCGAAATGAAGCATAACGACTTGTTGGCTGCCAATGTTTATCAAGTGCTGATTCCTGTAGAGAAGCATGCTTCTCTCAGAAATGGCAAACGTGTAGTCAAGGAGAAAGTTTCTCTTCCTGGCTATGTTTTTGTTGAAGCGAACTTAATTGGCGATGTGGCTCATACATTGCGCTTTATGCCTAATTGTCTGGGCTTCTTAGGTGGACTTGATAATCCGTCTCCGGTTCCTCTGTCGGATATAAACCGTATGTTGGGTACAGCCGAGGAGACCGAGATTGAAGATACGGTCACGATCCCTTATGTAGTGGATGAGACTGTGAAAGTAACGGATGGTCCGTTCAGCGGGTTCAGCGGCGTTATCGAAGAAGTGAATGCGGAAAAGCATAAACTCAAGGTAATGGTGAAGATATTCGGTCGCAAAACTCCGTTGGAACTTGGTTTCATGCAAGTAGAAAAAGAAGGATAAAATTTATTGTTACGTTATTTTATCCAAACAAGCTGGAGTAGCTTCCATTCTTTCAGCTGATATATAAAACAATTAATTATTAACAAAAGAAATGGCTAAAGAAGTTGCTGGATTAATCAAATTACAGATTAAAGGTGGCGCTGCGAATCCTTCTCCTCCTGTAGGACCTGCACTTGGTTCTAAGGGTATCAATATCATGGGATTCTGTAAGGAGTTCAATGCCCGCACCCAGGATAAGGCAGGAAAGATTCTTCCTGTTGTTATCACTTACTATACCGACAAGTCATTCAGCTTCGAGATCAAGACTTCTCCCGCAGCGGTTCAGCTGAAAGAAGCAGCCAAGGTCAAGAGCGGCTCCGGCGAGCCCAACCGTAAGAAGGTTGGTTCCGTTACTTGGGAACAGGTACGGGTCATCGCTGAGGACAAGTTGAAGGATCTTAACTGTTTCACAGTAGAGTCAGCTATGAAGCTTGTAGCCGGTACAGCCCGTAGTATGGGTATCACTGTAAAAGGGGACTTCCCTGGTAAATAAAAAAAACTTCAATTAAGAAAATGAGTAAACTGACAAAAAATCAAAAATCAGTAGCAGAGAAGGTTGAAGCAGGGAAGACATACACATTGAAGGAAGCTACAGAGCTGGTTAAGGAAATTACCACAACTAAGTTTGAAGCTTCTGTCGATATGGATGTCCGTCTTGGTGTAGACCCTCGTAAGGCCAATCAGATGGTTCGCGGTGTTGTCTCATTGCCGAACGGTACCGGTAAGGTTACACGAGTTCTTGCTCTCTGTACTCCTGACCAGGAGGCTGCTGCTAAGGAAGCAGGTGCTGATTATGTTGGTCTTGATGAATATGTCGAGAAGATCAAAGGTGGTTGGACAGACATTGACGTCATTATCACCATGCCGTCTTGCATGGGCAAGCTTGGACCTTTGGGCCGTGTTCTCGGTCCTCGCGGTTTGATGCCAAACCCTAAGAGCGGAACTGTAACGATGGATGTTGCTAAGGCAGTTAAGGAAGTAAAGCAAGGTAAGATTGACTTTAAGGTTGACAAGGCTGGTATTATCCACACGTCAATTGGCAAGGTGAGTATGACCGCTGAACAGCTTTTTGGTAATGCTAAGGAGTTTATCTCTACGGTTGTCAAGCTGAAGCCTGCTGCCGCAAAAGGTACATATATCAAGAGTATCTTTATTTCGAGCACAATGAGTAAGGGTATCAAGATTGATCCTAAATCAGTTGAATAACTCTAAAAGTTTTGTAAAATGAAGAAAGAAGTAAAAGATACTGTTATTGTAGAGCTTGGACAGAAGATGAAGGAGTACGCTCACTTCTATCTGGTAGATGTTACCGGATTGAATGCTGAGGCAACTTCCAATCTCCGTCGCAAGTGTTTCCAGAAGGAGATCAAGATGGTCGTTGTAAAGAACAACCTTCTTCACAAGGCTTTTGAGGCTTCTGATGTGGATTATGAACCTATTTACACCGCTCTCAAGGGAAATACGGCTGTTTTATTCTCTAATACAGCGAATGTTCCGGCTAAGCTGCTGAAAGAATATGTTAAGGAAGGTATTCCTGCATTGAAGGCTGCTTATGCGGAAGAAAGCATCTATGTTGGTGCTGACAAACTTGATGAGCTTGCTGCTCTCAAGAGCAAGAACGAAGTTATCGCAGAGATTGTTGCTTTGCTCCAGTCTCCGACGAAGAACGTTGTTTCTGCTCTTCAGTCAGGCGCAAACACCATCCATGGTGTGCTCAAGACTTTAGGCGAGCGTCCTGAATAATACACACTTAAAGTCAATTAATTTTTTTAAGAACAAATTAAAATTATAAAATAAAATGGCAGACGTAAAAGCTATTGCAGAAGAATTAGTAAATCTTACTGTTAAGGAAGTTAATGAGTTGGCAACAGTCCTGAAGGACGAGTATGGTATTGAGCCTGCTGCTGCAGCTGTTGCTGTAGCTGCTGGTCCTGCTACCGCAGGTGCTGCTGCAGCTGAGGAGAAGTCATCTTTCGATGTAGTCCTCACAGAGGTTGGTGCTACAAAGCTCCAGGTTGTTAAGGCTGTTAAGGAAGCTTGTGGTCTCGGCTTGAAAGAAGCTAAGGATCTCGTAGACGGAGCTCCCGCTACCGTTAAGGAAGGTCTTTCTAAGGAAGAGGCTGCGAACCTGAAGAAGGCTATCGAAGAAGCCGGCGCTAAGGTTGAGCTTAAGTAATTAAACCTTTAAACTTTTCGAATATGGTTAGGATCTACTAAGTAGGTGGGTCCTAACCTTTTTGTGTCTTTTATCATAATTAGCTGCCGCGCTTGGGTGGCAGCCAATTAAAAAATAATTTATGGCTACAAACATTGTTGATAACAGAGTAAATTTCGCCAGCGTGCATAATCCGTTTCCTTATCCGGATTTTCTCGATGTGCAGTTGAAGTCGTTTAAGGACTTCTTACAGTTGGATACTCCACCTGAGGAACGCAAGAATGACGGTTTGTATAAGGTTTTCGCCGAGAACTTCCCTATCACCGACACACGTAATAATTTCGTTCTTGAGTTCTTGGATTACTATATTGATCCGCCTCGTTACACGATTGATGAGTGTCTTGAGCGTGGACTCACTTATAGCGTACCTCTTAAGGCCAAGATGAAACTGTATTGCACCGATCCCGATCATGAGGATTTCGGTACATTTATTCAGGATGTATTTCTGGGTACAATTCCTTATATGACTAAGAATGGCACTTTCGTTATCAATGGTGCAGAACGTGTCGTCGTTTCGCAGTTACACCGTTCACCCGGCGTGTTCTTCGGACAAGGCGTGCATGCCAATGGTACAGTGCTTTACAGTGCTCGTATAATCCCGTTCAAGGGTTCATGGATTGAGTTTGCTACTGATATTAATAATGTGATGTATGCTTACATCGATCGTAAGAAGAAGTTGCCTGTAACAACCTTGCTTCGTGCCATGGGCTTTGAGCAGGATAAGGATATTCTTCAGATATTCGATCTCGCCGAGGAAGTGAAGGTGAACAAGAAGAATATGAAGGCTTCTATCGGTCGTAAGCTTGCGGCACGTGTATTGAAGAGCTGGAATGAAGACTTTGTTGATGAGGATACAGGCGAAGTTGTATCTATCGAGCGCAATGAGGTTATCATGGAGCGCGAGACAGAACTGACCGAAGAAAATGTCGGTGAAATTCTTGATAGCGGCGCTTCAACGATTCTTCTCCATAAGGATGCTGAAGCCGCGAATAAATTCACGATTGTTTTCAACACGCTTGCTAAGGATCCGAGCAATTCGGAGAAAGAAGCTGTCAACTACATCTATCGTCAGTTGCGTAATGCCGATCCTGCTGATGACGCCAGTGCCCGTGAGGTATTCCAGAATTTGTTCTTCTCAGACAAGCGTTATGATTTGGGAGAAGTAGGCCGTTATCGTATTAATAAGAAATTAGGTCTCGATACCGATATGGATGTCCGTGTGTTGACAAAGGACGATATCATCGAGATTATCAAATATTTGATTCAATTGGTTAATTCCAACGCTACCGTTGATGATATTGACCACTTGAGCAATCGTCGTGTCCGTACGGTAGGTGAGCAATTGAGCAATCAGTTTGCTATCGGCCTTGCCCGTATGAGCCGTACCATCCGTGAGCGCATGAATGTTCGTGATAACGAAGTGTTCACACCGACAGATTTGATTAACGCCAAGACCATTTCAAGTGTAATCAACTCTTTCTTTGGTACGAATCCTCTGAGCCAATTTATGGACCAGACCAATCCGCTTGCCGAGGTAACGCACAAGCGTCGTCTCTCTGCGCTTGGTCCCGGTGGTTTGTCTCGTGAACGTGCCGGCTTCGAGGTTCGTGACGTTCACTATACACACTATGGTCGTTTGTGTCCTATTGAGAGTCCTGAAGGTCCTAACATCGGTCTTATCTCTTCTCTCTGTGTATACGCTAAGATTAATGACCTTGGCTTCATCGTCACTCCTTACCGCGATGTTCGCGATTCCAAGGTGGATATGGACAACAAGGATGTTGTTTATCTGACGGCCGAAGAGGAGGAAGATAAGATTATCGGCCAGGGTAACGCCCCGTTACAGGTTGATGGCTCATTTATCCGTGAGACCGTTAAGTGTCGTCAGGATGCTGATTACCCCGTTGTTGCCCCTGATCAGGTAGATTTGGTTGACGTGTCTCCACAGCAGATCGCGTCTGTTTCCGCTGCCCTGATTCCTTTCTTGGAGCATGACGACGGTCACCGTGCGCTGATGGGATGTAACATGATGCGTCAGGCCGTTCCATTGCTTCACAACGACGCGCCAATTGTTGGTACAGGTCTTGAGAAGCAGGTTTGTGAGGATTCTCGCACCATGATAATTGCCGAAGGCGAAGGTGTTATCGAGTATGTTGACGCGACAACCATCCGTGTTCTTTATGATCGCACCGAAGAAGAAGAGTTCGTCAGCTTCGAGCCGGCTTTGAAAGAATACCGTATTCCGAAGTTCCGTCGTACCAATCAGAATATGACCATCGACCTTCGTCCGATCTGTACTAAGGGACAGCGCGTGAAGAATGGTGATATCCTTACGGAAGGTTATGCTACAGAGAACGGTGAATTGGCTTTGGGCCGTAATCTTCTCGTTGCGTACATTCCTTGGAAGGGTTATAACTATGAGGACGCCGTTGTTATTTCAGAGCGTATGGTACGTGATGACGTACTCACTTCTGTTCACGTGGATGAGTATTCACTTGATGTTCGTGAGACCAAGCGCGGTGTCGAAGAGTTTACGGCGGATATTCCTAATGTCAGTGAGGAGGCAACTAAAGACCTCGATGATAATGGTATCATTCGCGTCGGCGCTCGTGTAGAGCCGGGCGACATCCTCATTGGTAAGATTTCGCCTAAGGGTGAAAGCGATCCTTCACCGGAAGAGAAGTTGCTTCGTGCCATCTTTGGCGACAAGGCCGGTGACGTGAAAGATTCGTCTTTGAAGGCTAATCCGTCATTGAGTGGTGTCGTTATCGACAAGAAACTCTTCTCACGTGCGGTAAAGACACGCGACTCCAAGAAGCAGGATAAGATCATTCTTGCCAAAATCGATGAAGAGTATGAGGCCAAGAACAATGACTTGAAAGATATTCTTGTCGACAAACTTCTTGAGCTGACAGAAGATAAGACTTGCCAAGGCGTGAAGGATTACACCGGGGCTGAGATTGTAACGAAGGGTAGCAAGTTTACCGCTACCGTTCTGAAGAATCTCGAATATGATGGTATCCAGAGTAATGACTGGACGGAAGATGAGCATGTCAACAGCTTGGTTCAGCAGCTCATCATGAATTACATCCGTAAGTACAAGCAGCTCGATGCAGAATTGAAGCGTCGCAAGTTTGCTATCTCTATCGGTGATGAACTGCCTTCGGGTATTATCCAGATGGCTAAAGTCTATGTAGCCAAGAAACGTAAGATTCAGGTTGGTGATAAGCTGGCCGGTCGCCATGGTAATAAGGGTATTGTTTCTAAGGTTGTGCGCATGGAAGACATGCCATTCTTGGAAGACGGACGCCCGGTTGATTTGGTATTGAACCCCATGGGTGTGCCTTCCCGTATGAACCTTGGACAGATTTTCGAAGCGATCTTGGGCGCTGCCGGCCGTAAGTTGGGATGTAAGTTTGCTACACCGATCTTCGACGGAGCTAAACTTGACGACCTCTCGGAATGGACAGACAAAGCCGGTCTGCCGCGTCTCTGCTCAACTTATATCTATGATGGTGAAACCGGTGAGAAGTTTGACCAACCTGCTACCGTAGGTGTCACCTACTTCTTGAAACTCGGCCACATGGTTGAAGACAAGATGCACGCCCGTTCTATCGGTCCGTACTCACTCATTACGCAACAGCCGCTCGGTGGTAAGGCGCAATTTGGTGGACAACGTTTCGGGGAAATGGAAGTTTGGGCCATCGAGGCCTTTGGCGCAAGCCACATACTTCAGGAAATCCTGACCATCAAGTCTGACGACACCGTAGGTCGCAGCAAGGCTTATGAAGCTATCGTCAAGGGCGATCCTATGCCAACACCCGGAATCCCGGAGTCTCTCAACGTTTTGTTGCATGAGCTTCGTGGTCTCGGTCTAAGTATTAAACTCGATTAAAGTGTAAGAAACATGGCTTTTAAAAAAGATATAAAGGTAAAAAATAATTTTACGAAGATAACCATCGGTCTTGCTTCTCCCGAAGAGATTCTGGAAAATTCGTTTGGTGAGGTTACGAAACCCGAAACCATAAATTATCGTACCTACAAACCCGAGCGCGACGGTCTCTTCTGTGAGCGCATCTTCGGTCCCACCCGTGATTATGAGTGCGCCTGCGGTAAGTATAAGCGCATCCGTTACAAGGGTATCGTCTGCGACCGTTGTGGTGTGGAAGTAACTGAAAAGAAGGTCCGCCGTGAGCGTTCCGGCCATATTGAACTGGTCGTTCCCGTTGCCCACATCTGGTACTTCCGCTCATTGCCCAACAAGATTGGTTATTTGCTCGGAATGCCTACCAAGAAGCTCGACGCCATCGTATATTATGAAAAGTACGTGGTTATCAAGCCGGGATTGATGGAAGGCAAGAAAGATGCCGAGGGTATGGAAGTGAATGGTTCGCACAAGATGGACCTGCTTTCAGAAGAAGAGTACATCAATATTCTCGACAATCAGGTAGATCCTAACAATGATATGCTCGACGACAACGATCCTAATAAGTTCGTTGCGAAGATGGGTGCCGAGGCCGTCTACGACCTTTTGGTCGATCTCGATCTTGACTCACTTTCTTATGAGCTGCGCGATCGTGCCAACAACGACTCCAGCCAACAGCGTAAGACCGAGGCCTTGAAGCGTTTGCAAGTTGTTGAGTCTTTCCGTGCTTCTCAGGGCGTTAACCGCCCCGAGTGGATGATCATGAAGATTATCCCTGTCATTCCGCCAGAGCTTCGCCCATTGGTGCCATTGGATGGTGGCCGTTTCGCCACTTCCGACCTCAATGATCTTTATCGTCGTGTCATCATTCGCAACAATCGTTTGAAGCGTTTGATGGAGATTAAGGCTCCAGAGGTGATTCTCCGTAATGAAAAGCGTATGCTCCAGGAAGCTGTCGACTCCTTGTTCGACAACTCTCGCAAGGCTTCTGCCGTTAAGAGCGAGAGCAATCGTCCTTTGAAGTCTCTCTCCGATTCACTCAAAGGTAAGCAAGGTCGCTTCCGTCAGAATCTCCTTGGTAAGCGTGTCGACTATTCCGCACGTTCCGTTATCGTCGTTGGTCCTGAGTTGAAGATGGGCGAATGCGGTCTGCCTAAGTTGATGGCAGCCGAACTCTATAAGCCGTTCATCATCCGTAAACTCATCGAACGCGGTATTGTGAAGACTGTGAAGAGTGCCAAGAAGATTGTCGATCGTCGTGAACCCGTTATCTGGGATATTCTCGAAAATGTCATGAAGGGTCATCCCGTCATGCTCAACCGTGCGCCGACGCTCCACCGTCTGGGTATTCAGGCGTTCCAGCCCAAGCTCATAGAGGGTAAGGCTATCCAGCTCCATCCGCTGGCTTGTACGGCTTTCAACGCCGACTTCGACGGTGACCAGATGGCTGTTCACCTCCCGTTGAGCAATGAGGCCATTCTCGAAGCACAGATATTGATGCTCCAGAGCCATAATATCCTCAACCCAGCCAATGGCGCGCCTATCACCGTTCCTTCACAGGACATGGTGCTCGGCCTTTACTATATCACTAAGATTCGTCCGGGAGCCAAGGGCGAAGGCCTTACTTTCTACGGTCCGGAGGAAGCGCTCATCGCTCATAACGAAGGTCGCTGCGATCTCCATGCCCAAGTCAAGGTCGCTGTCAATGATCTTGTCGACGGCAAGTTCACGCGCCGTGTGGTCGAAACCTCTGTCGGTCGCGTCATCGTCAATCAGATTATTCCCGAAGAGGTGGGCTTCTTCAATGGTATCATCTCCAAGAAGAGCCTCCGCGGTCTCATTGCCGACGTTATCAAAGCGGTGGGTATGGCTCGTGCCTGTGAGTTCCTCGATGGTATCAAGAACCTCGGTTATCGCATGTCTTATGTTGCCGGACTTTCTTTCAACCTCGATGATATCATCATTCCTGCCGAGAAATCCGATATCGTAGGCAAGGGACAACGAGAGGTAGAGGAAATCACCAATAACTATAATATGGGTTTCATCACCGACAAGGAGCGTTACAATCAGGTTATTGACGCCTGGACACACGTAAACAACGAGTTGGGTGATGTCTTGATGAAAGAAATGACCGAGGCCGACCAAGGTTTCAACGCCGTATATATGATGCTCGACTCCGGAGCCCGTGGTTCTAAAGACCAGATCAAGCAGCTTTCCGGTATGCGTGGTTTGATGGCTAAGCCCCAAAAGGCGGGTGCCGAAGGGGCGCAGATTATCGAGAATCCTATCCTCTCCAACTTTAAGGAAGGCATGTCCGTGCTTGAGTACTTCATCTCTTCTCACGGTGCCCGTAAAGGTTTGGCCGATACGGCTATGAAGACAGCCGACGCCGGATATCTTACCCGTCGTCTGGTCGATGTCAGCCACGATGTGATTATCAATGAAGAGGACTGTGGAACGTTGCGTGGTCTTGAGTGCCGTGCGTTGAAGAATGGTGACGAGACCATCTCGTCGCTCTACGAACGTATTCTCGGCCGTGTATCAGTGCACGACGTGATTCATCCTTCTACCGGCGAAGTGCTTGTACATGCCGGCGAGGAAATCACTGAAGAGAAGGCCCAGGCTATTGAGAATTCACCTATCGAAATGGTTGAAATCCGTTCTGTGCTCACTTGTGAGAGCAAGCATGGTGTTTGTATGAAGTGTTACGGCCGTAACCTTGCTACGGCACGTATGGTTCAGCTCGGCGAGGCTGTCGGTGTCATCGCGGCCCAAGCTATTGGTGAGCCGGGGACACAGCTCACCCTTCGAACGTTCCATGCCGGAGGTGTAGCCGGTAACGCTGCGGCCAATGCCAGCATCGTTGCCAAGAACGACTGCCGTCTTGAGTTTGATGAGCTTCGCACGGTACCCTTCGTCGAGGATGGTGACAACGGCGACGTGAAGTGTCAGATGGTTGTCAGCCGTCTGGCAGAAGTCCGCTTTGTTGATCCCAATACCAATATCGTACTCAGTACGCTCAACGTTCCCTACGGATCGTCACTCTATAATCAGAATGGAGATGTCGTCAAGAAAGGAATGCTCATTGCCAAGTGGGACCCATTCAATGCCGTCATCGTGTCTGAATACGCGGGTACATTGAAATTCCACGACGTTGTCGAAGGTGTCACTTATCATGCTGAAACCGACGAGACCACAGGTATGACCGAGAAAATCATCACCGACTCTAAGGACCGTACCAAAGTGCCTACCGTCGATATCATCGGCGCGGGAGGCGAGGTGGTAGGAACCTATAACTTGCCGGTGGGCGGTCACCTCTCTGTAGAGGATGGCCAGACGCTCGGCACGGGTGAAACGCTTATTAAGATTCCACGTGCCGTAGGTGGCGCCGGCGACATCACCGGTGGTCTTCCCCGTGTTACCGAACTCTTTGAGGCCCGCAACCCGTCCAATCCTGCTGTCGTTTCCGAAATCGACGGTGAGGTGACGCTCGGTAAGCTCAAGCGTGGTAACCGTGAAATCGTCGTTACATCCAAGACCGGAGACCAGAAGAAATATCTCGTATCGCTGTCGAAGCAGATTCTTGTTCAGGAACATGATGCCGTGCGTGCCGGTACGCCGCTTTCCGACGGTGTCATCACGCCGAGTGACATCCTGGCTATCAAGGGTCCGACGGCCGTTCAGGAGTATATCGTGAATGAGGTGCAGGATGTTTATCGTCTCCAAGGTGTGAAGATCAACGATAAACACTTTGAGATCATCGTGCGTCAGATGATGCGCAAGGTGCGCATTGACGATCCGGGTGACACTACGTTCCTCGAACAGGAACTCGTAGACAAGCTCGACTTCTCTGACGAGAACGATCGTATCTGGGGTAAGAAGGTCGTTATCGACGCCGGCGACTCACAGGTGTTCAAGAAAGGTCAGATTGTTACCGCACGCAAGCTTCGCGACGAGAACTCATCACTTAAGCGCCGCGACCTCAATCCTGTTCAGGTGCGTGACGCCGTTCCCGCCACTTCTACCCAGATTCTGCAGGGTATCACCCGTGCGGCTTTGGCTACGAAGAGCTTCATGAGCGCGGCTTCGTTCCAGGAAACCACCAAGGTGCTCAACGAGGCTGCCATCCGTGGAAAGATCGATCATCTGGAAGGTATGAAGGAGAATGTGATCTGTGGTCACCGCATTCCTTCCGGTACCGGTCTGCGCCAGTGGGAGAAGCTTATCGTTGGGTCACGCGAGGAACACGATCGTATGCAAGCTAACCGCAAGAATGTACTTGATTTCGCGGCCCAGGGCGCACAGACTGAAGATTGAAAATTAAACAATATCTTTAAATAAACAATAGACATGCAGTGTTTTGATACACTTGCATGTCTTTTTTTGCCTTTTGCGCAGTGGTTTTCTAAAAGAACCGCTTTTCAAAGGCTTAGATTTGGATAACATACGGCCCGGTAGAAAATTGGCGGCGACAGCTTTGCAAGTATCAATCGATAGCTGCTGAGACGCCAGTTTGGGATAAGTATTTCTCTAAAAAACTGATTCGCGTCTACCGAAAAACGGCGTGGCGTGAGCCGTAAGGGAGTGATTCTTCACGTTCCGCCTTGGCAATCAAGCATTAAAACGCTGCTAATTTTAGAAAAAACTTATCCCTAGCAGGCGTAATCGATAGCTGCTGCGCCTTGAATTATCTTTACATATACTATGAAAAAAGTGGCATTATTCTGAAAAAGAAAAGCGGCGGACGGAAATAAACGATTGTAGAGCAAGTTTATAAAGCACAGGTTATCAATACATTGGGCTTTTTAGCGTATTTCCCTTTCGCTTTTTTACCTTTCATCGCTATGCTTTCAGACCGTAATCGCGCCCCTTTCGCCGGCTAAAAGCGATGGTTTGACGGTGTAATCGTTGTGCTTTGAGCCGACAAAAGGATGGTTTTGGGCATAAAAGGGTGTCGAAATCGGCAAAACGAAGGACTTTTTTCGGCGTGCCGACAGCCGGATGAAGCGTTGCGGAAGTGTTAAAATCAGGTAGCTTTTTCTGACAAAAAACACGGAAACACTAAATCCATATAATGAGAATGGGCTTACAAGGTGATGAAGCCGGAGACTTCATCACTTGCAGACTTGCCCCCGTAAATTATCAGGCGAGCCCCTTTTGCAAGTAGAATAACAAGCCTTTTCTGTATCCATAACACATGCCGGTAGATTAAAAACTTTTAATCCATTTGCTTTTTTCTCCTTTTTCTTTTATCTTTGTCAAACTTTAGCATGTCAACAGTGACCGGCTATTGATGATCGTTATAACTTTAACACCGTAAAAACATTAATCAGATATGGAAGAAAACAATCAAACACCCGAAATAAATCTTGAAATTAAACCGGAAATCGCCGTTGGCAAGTATAGCAATCTGGCCTTGATCAGTCATTCCCACTGCGATTTTATCCTCGATTTCGCGGCCATTTTACCCGGTATGCCCAAGCCCGAAGTCGCCAGCCGTATCATCATGGCGCCCGAACATGCCAAACGTCTGGCCGCGGCCCTGCAGCAAAACCTGATGAAATATGAGCAGGAGTTTGGCAAAATCGATTTGGGAATACAGGAAGAACGCATGATCGCCCCGTTCGGAAACGGCGGCACCCACTCTTGACGGCGCGTATGGTCGGCTTCGCTGTTGATTGTTGAGAAAATACCCATAGTTGATTTCGATTGATTTTAAAGTATCGACATATATACGGTTGGTTGTTCAGCTTCTTTTGTCTGACATCGTTCCTGCGGGCAGAAGCGGTAGAATACTATTTTAAGCGTATTTCCATTGAACATGGTTTGTCGCACGCTACCGTGAATACCATTCTGCGCGACTACCACGGAGCATTGTGGGTAGGAACCAAGCAGGGACTCAACAGAGTTGATCGCGGCAGTATCAGGAAATACTTTTATCCGTCGGTTGACAACAAATCCTCGCGGGCCGGTAATATTATTCAGCTCTTTGAAGGGAGCGACCATACGCTTTGGGTCCTGACCGATCATGGACTTTACAGCTATGTACCCGGTCGCGATACTTTTGTGGCGCGGATAGAACGTCCCATCCACGCGGCAGAGAATGTTCGTGGTGGCGTTCTGTTTGGCGGTTATTCGGCTATCTACCGTTATGACAGTAAGACACAGAAGATTATCCGCCTCCCCTTGCGCAAGGTGAATATGCCCGCGGAAGGCGATTACCTGATCACTTTTCTTCAGTTGCTTGATCAACAAAACGTTTTAGTGGGCACTGAGAGTAACGGTATTTACGTCTATTCGTTGCGCGATCACGTGCTGAGGCCTCTGATCGTGAAGGGCGAAATGGTATTGAACGCGCTGTATTGGGACCGGGAGCGTCAAGAGATCTTTTTATCTCTTTACCAGCAAGGCCTGTTTTGCTATGACCGTTCGGGCCGTTTGCTTCGCCACTATGATACGGCCAACAGCGCGCTTACCAACAATATCGTGTTGAGCATTAAAAAGCATCGAAAGCAGTTGTGGCTGGGAACAGATGGGGGCGGCATATCGGTACTCAATCTACAGACCGGCGCGTTGAGGTCGTTTCGTCATATTCCCGGCGCCAGCCATTCGTTGCCCATTAATTCCATCAAGACCCTTTACGAAGACCATTATGGAAATTTGTGGGCGGGGACAGTGCGTGACGGTCTCTTTCAGTTCAAGAAAACTTATATTCAGACCTACACTGATGGCACCTTAGGCAGTAACAACGGCTTGAGTGAGCGTGTCGTCATCAGCCTGTTTAAGTCTGTTGACGGCGGCCTTTGGGTAGGTACCGATGGTGGCGGCCTTAATTATTTCAACCCGACTACGGACGTCTTTACGCACCATCTGAACACCTATAACGACAAGATTGTTTCCGTTACCGATCTTTCGCCGTCGGCTCTCTTGGTCTCCCGCTATGGTAAGGGACTTTCCGTATATCATACAAAAAGCAGAACCTACAGCCCTTTTGTGATTGTCAATGGGCAAGTGGATGCCGAAGAGTGTCATTCGGGATTTGTACCTACGGCCTATCGCACTTCGCCTACAACGTTGTTGATTCTGGGCCGCAACACTTATTCCTATCAAACGGACACCCATACCTTTGAGCAACTGCGTTTCGCGCGCGGCACGCAGCCTCGGTTGTCGTTGCAAATGATGTACACGGCCGGCGGCCTCACCTTGCTTTCAAAAGATAATTGCCTGTATCGCGTCGACTCCCGGCGCTGCATACGGCTGCTGACCGCCTTGCGGCGTGATTTGCAAATCACGTCTGTATGCTGCGAGAAGGCAACCGGAAAGTTATGGATAGCCACATCAGGAGGGCTCTACACCTGTACTTTGTATCATCCCCGAAAGGTCAGCAGGGTGGCGGTCAACCTGTTCGGACACATTTCGACCATGCAATCCGACGACAGGAGCCGTCTTTGGATTAACGCGTCGAATATGCTCTTTTCGTACGACACACGTAGTGGCAGATGTATGATATGGGACGAATCGGAAGGCTTCTTGCCCAATGATATTCTCACACGCGACGTGACACCAACTCCTTCTCCCTATATTTATATGGGAGGAATCAACGGTTTGGTGAAAATCGACAAGCGCATAACCGACGAGGGGCAGGATCCGATCACGGTCTATTTGCAGTCGGTGGAGCATAATGGCAAGTTGTACACGGCCGCAACGTTTCCCCACACGATATTGCAAAACTTCAATTCGTTGCGCATCACGATCAACCTGAATGAGAATGACATCTTCCGGCATGTCCTTTTCCGTTACCGCATACGGGGAGAGCGACAAAACTCGATAACCGAGTCGTACCTTACCGATTTCAATATTCCTTCGCTCGCCCCGGGCGATTATACGGTCTATGTGGCTTATATGACGAAGAACGGCGGTTGGACGCGTGAGAAGTCGCTTGTGTCGTTCAGGGTCATGCCTCCTTGGTACCGCCGCACATGGGTTGTTCTCGTGTCGTTGGCCATGTTGTTATGTATTGCCGCGTTGGCTGTATGGTGGACCATTCGTCGCAATCGGCAACGCATGAAGTGGAAGATGGCGCTCCATCAGCAGGCGCTCAATGAAGATAAAATCCAGTTTCTTACCAACATCAGCCACGAGCTTCGTACACCGTTGACACTGATTTACGCGCCCCTTAAACGCCTGTTGAGCGGTTCGGCCATGTCGGTCGATGACGCGCAGCGGGCACAGATCGAGAGTGTGTTTCGCCAGGCGGGCTACATGAAAAACATCATCAACTGGGTATTGGAGTATGATAAGAATACATCTTTGGGCGATTCGCTGACATTGGCCTTTACCGATATCAATCATTTGGTGGAGGAAGTTTTGGCCGACTTCGCGCAAGAGTTCAAGGAAAAGCGCGTTCGAACCGTGTTACAATTAGACAGCAGTCTGCGTCCCGTCGAGATGGACCGGGCAAAGATCCGTGTCGTGTTGTCTAATTTGTTGATGAACGCGTTGAAATTCAGCCGCGAAGATACCGATGTGACCATCCGGACATTCCTGCGCGACGATATGCTCAGGGTGCAGATAGAAGATCGTGGCGCGGGTCTTAAAAATCTTGATATGGACCGTCTCTTCACACGTTTCTATCAAGGCCGGCACCGGAAGCAGGGTAGTGGCATTGGTCTGGCCTACTGTAAGGAACTCGTCGAGAAGCATAAAGGACGTATCGGGGCCGCGGACAATCCGGGCGGAGGCACGATTATGTTTTTTGAACTGCGCTATCGGATTTCGCCTACGCGGGGATTGGAGTCTCAGGAGGCTGCCGCTACCTCGGTGGCAAGTCCGTTGGCTGTTCGCATGCTCGACCTTACGGCTTATCAGGTATTGGTGGTTGATGACAATCGAGAGTTTCTGAAGTTTTTGGAAGAGGAGCTGCAACCGTTGTTCGGTCGTATATGGAAAGCGCGCGACGGCGAAGAAGCGCTCCGCCTGTTAAGAGAACGGCAACCGGATATTGTGGTGAGCGATGTCATGATGCCCGCCATGGATGGCTATCAGCTATGTAGAAATATCAAGGAAGATATCGAAATCAGTCACATCCCCGTTATATTGTTGACGGCCAAGAGCGATGCCGAGAGTCAGAAAATAGGCTATAAGCTCGGTGCCGACGCTTATCTTTCGAAGCCTTTTGATACGGAATTGCTTGTTTCGGTCGTCGAAACGCAGTTACGTCGTAAAGAACTGCTTAGACAAAAATACCAGCAAGATCCGTTGGCACTGTCGCCTCAGGCGGCAACCGGCAGTAATGCCGACGAGCGGTTTATGATCAAACTCAACGCGACAGTGAAGGAGGGCTATGCCGATGCCTCGTTCGATATAGCCCGAATTACGGACGCGCTTGCCATGAGTCGTGCCTCGCTTTACAATAAGATGAAGCAGTTGACGGGCATGGGCGTGAATGAATATGTCAATAAATATCGCGTTACCATGGCTTGCGCCCTGCTTGAGAAGACGGATAAGCCGATAGCCGATATCGCTTTTGAAACCGGTTTTACCTCACAACGTTATTTCAGCACCGTATTTAAAGCCGCTACCGGTCAGACCCCTACATCATATCGGACGCGAGCGCACGAATCTTGAAGCGTCGGGCATATTTAACCCCAAATCAGTCAAGGACTCTAATGAACGATTTGGGTTTAAGTTTAGAAACCATATAAGCCTTGTTCGCTGTGGCATAGCCTTGAAAATAGGTATATTTAGACAAAAACGGAATAGGTTTGGAAGATTTTGAACACCTTTTTGGGTGGGTTCGATTATCTTTGCGGCAGGTTTTTAAACCAAATTCTATTATATAACCTATTTATTATATGACATGAGAAAAACAATTCTTCTATTTGTTTCTATGTTATTCTGTTGTTGCCTTTACGCGCAGCAGAAAAAACTCAGTGGTACGGTGCGTGACGCGGACAGTGGCGAGCCCCTTACCGGTGTTTCGGTGAAGATAAAGGGAACGGGCAAAGGAACGGTTACCGATATTGGCGGTAAATATGATATTACGGTGAATGTAAACCAGACATTGGAATTCTCATTTCTTGGCATGACGACGCAGCGAGTTGTGGTGAAGTCGTCTACGCTCGCGCCGCTTGATATCTCGCTGCGGCCCGACCAGCTGTCGTTGGAAGATGTCGTGGTGGTGGGCTATGGCGTAACGAAGAAGCGCGACCTGGCCGGTGCAATCACGTCGTTGAAGCCCGACAACATCGAGGCCGGTGTGGTGAGCGATATGTCACAGTTCTTGAAAGGCAGGGCCTCGGGCGTGCAAGTGCGTCAGAACTCGCTTGAGCCGGGTGGAAGCGTGTCGGTGCGTGTGCGTGGCGCCTCGTCGGTAAGCGCGGAAAATGAACCGCTGTATGTCATTGATGGTTTTCAAACGGATAACATGACCCAAATCAACGTGGACGACATCGAGTCTATCGAGATATTGAAAGACGCGTCTACCACGGCAATCTACGGCGCGCGTGGTGCCAATGGTGTTATCCTGATCACAACGAAGCGGGGAAAGGCCGGACAATTCAATGTAGAGTATTCCAACAGTTCGGCTGCCAAACTGATGTATAACCCTTGGGAATTGCTCGACGCCGGCGAGACGATTGCCTTGGAGCGTCGCCTCTACGAGCAGGATCCTACGGCTACGAGCAGTGTGTGGACGGCCGAGCAGGCAAAATATCGTGGTAAGGGAACCGACTGGGTGAAAGAAACGACGCGTAATACCATTACCAATCTGCAGCAACTGTCTATTTCGGGTGGCAGTGACAGGCTGACGGGATATGCTTCGGCCAACTATCTCACCGAGCCGGGCATTCTGTATAACACGGATTATAAGCGCTTTGGCGGGCGTACCAACTTGTTCTTCAAGCTGAGTAATAGGATAAGAACGGGCGCGAATATCAATTTCTCGCAATCAAAGAAGAAGTTTCTTGATATGGGAACCATTTCTTCTGACAAGAATATCATGTATCGCATATTCAATCTTGAGCCTTGGAAGAACACCGAGGGGTATGATGTCTTTGGCGTGAAGGCCCGTAGGCCGGGCGTTTTTGACGAGATGAACGGTGCCAAACTTAACCGGACATTCACAACGGTCTACGCAACCTTGTTTGCCGAGGTGGATGTCTTGCCGTTGCTCACGGTCAGCGGGCGCTACACGTATGCTTATGACCATTTGAAGACGCAGAAGTATTACGATCGTTCTACCACGATAGGGCAGTCGTATGGCGGACAGGCTTTTATCGGACACGAGGAGAATGCCAAACATCAAATAGAAGGTGTCGTGACATGGACACCGAACTTGGGAGAAAAGCACGCGCTTAAACTGATCGTCGGCACGTCATATATCCATCAGAAAGGGTGGGGCGACGAGATACAGGCCTATGGATTTGCCTCTGACGTATTCGGTTATAGCAATATTGGAGCGGCCGAACATCTTGATTGGATCGGTTCGGGAGAGTCTGTTTTGAAGAAAGCCTCATTCTTCAGTCGTGTGGAATATATATTCAACGATAAGTATATCTTCAACGCGTCGTTGCGTTCCGATGGTTCTTCCGTCTTCGGCGCTGATTATCGCTGGGGCTTTTTCCCCGCCGGTTCTTTTGCCTGGCATATTGGTGATGAACCTTTTATGGCTTTTACGAAGCCTCTTTTCTCGAAGATAAAGCTGAGAACAAGTTATGGACTGAGCGGTAACGATGGGATTCGATTTGGGCTTTCGCAGTATCAATATTCGGTTCGTGACGTGCATATCAGTGGCAATGAGGCGCAAAAAGGAATGTATCCGTCTAATCCTTATAACCATAGATTGCGGTGGGAAACGACTCGGCAGTGGAATATCGGTGCCGACTTGCTGCTGCTCGACGGAAGGATTGAGGCGAGTCTGGATTATTATATTAAGCGGACGAAAGACCTTTTGAGTCCGGACGCCATTCACCCGTCGGGTGGTTTTCCCAACTATACCAATTCAGACGGTCGCCGTTTCGAATACACGGCCATGATGTTGAACGACGGTGAAATCGATAACCGAGGATTCGAGTTCTCCGTAAAGTCGACCAATATCAATACAAAGAACTTTGTCTGGACGTCTATGTTTAATCTTTCAACCAATCGCAGCAAAGTGTTGAGATTGAACAATGGGCAAGCCCGCTTCCAATATATTCGTCCTCATGGCTCATACGAAGAGAAAGAGTATATCATCCTGAAAGAAGGTGAGCCGCTAAGCGCCATCTATGGCTACGTGTTCGACGGTATCATGCAGCAGGGTGAAACTTATAAGGCACAGCCTAACGCTGTGGCCGGTGATCCGAAATTCAAAGATTTGAATAACGATGGAATCATTGACGAGAAAGACCGCAAGGTTTTGGGTACAGGTATCCCTAAGACCATCTTAGGTCTGCAGAATACGTTTACTTATAAGAATTTCGATCTTTCTGTATTCTGGGAGGCTTCATTAGGCGCTAAGATGCTCAACCTGACGCGGATATACCTTGAGGATAACAACCGAATCAAGGAATCGATGGATCGGTGGACACAAGGTGGACGCATCATGACGGATGAGAATGGAAAGAGTTATACGACAGCAGGCAATCCTTCGACGACGGTTCCGCGTAAAGGTTATACCCGAAGAGCTGAGGTACAATACGGCTCTTACATCAATTCGCGCTTCGTAGAGAACGCTGACTATTTGAAGTTGAGAAACATAGAATTGGGTTACACCTTGAAAGGACATTGGTTGAAACTTGACTTTATCAAGAATATCCGTTTGTTTGTGGGAGCGCAGAATTTGCTCACGATTACAAAATATAAAGGTTTCGACCCAGATATCAGTACCAACGGTAGCAGTGCTGTCGCGCAAGGGTTGGATCTTAACTCATATCCCGCGTACCGGACTTTTAATTTCGGTGGTAAAATAACATTCTAACAGTAAGACAATGACGATGATTTATCAAAATAAGATCGCACGGTTTGCTTTGTGTGCGATGGCAGGCAGCTTTCTTGCCTCATGCAATTTGGATGAGGAGCTGACTTCTGTATATAATGCAGACAATGCCTATGTGACGGAACAAAATGCCCAAGAGGGTGTGAATGGAATATATCGCTATCTGAAAGGAGGCACGCATCCGGCTACGTTTTATCTCAATGATGTGTCTACGGACGCGGCATACAAGGCGGGATTGGATTATGAGATCATGAATGACAACAATCTTGCCGGTAACGTCGACGTTGCCCGTGCCTATAATGGCAACTGGCAAATGATCGGTTGTGCGAACTCGGCCATCGACAATATTACGCCGATGGATGAAAGTAGGTTTAAAGACGCCGCACGTAAAAAGGAGCTTTTGGCAGAAGCACACTTTATGCGGGCTTTTGCTTATTATCAGCTTACCAATGCCTTTTATCGTGTGCCTTTGATTACCAATGGTTTTTATGATGCGGTATCTTCTCCGGTGTTAGCTTCGGTGGAGGCTCTTGATTCTCTTATGGAGCAAGATTTGCTGATTGCGGCTTCAGCGTTGCCCGATACGTGGGAAAAGAAGAATGTTGGCGGTGAAGGGGGCAGGCCCACTGCGGGCGCAGCCTATGGCTATCTGATGAGGCTATATATGCGCAAGGCCGGCTATCAGCGTGAACAGGGAGCAGATGCTTCCGAAAGTTGGCAGGCTGCCCTGAATTATGCCAATCGTGTCATTGCGACGGGACGTTACGCGCTTCAGCCCACGATATGGGACGTATTTGATCCTACTTCGGAAAAGAGCTTATATAATAATGAGATTATCTTTGCGGTGCGTTCCAGCGAGAAGGTTCCTTCGGGAAGTTCGGACATCGCTTTGTATTTCACGCCTTGGAGTTATAATTACGGATGGGATATCTTCAGTATCCCATTGGAATTGTATTGGAAATATGACGCGACGGATCAGCGCTTCTCAAAACTCTTGGTAGGCGAATACACCGATGTGTATGACGCAAACAAGAAATACAAAGTGCCGACTCGTCGGGAAGTGGGTACGCTGAATAACGAATCGAGTAGTCCCATTGTTGTGGAACTGGCACAGGCCTATACCAATAAGTATTTTTATGAGAAAGCCGGAACTTATAATTATAACACGCCCAACAACCTGATTCTTCTGCGCTATGCTGATGTTTTATTATGTAAGGCAGAGATTCTGAACGAACTGAATGGGGTCAACCAGACCTCTTTAGCATTGTTGAATCAAATTCGTGAACGTGCTTTCGGCAATACGACGCATGATTACGCCATGACTGATTTTACGACAAAGGCGGATTTCCGGTCGGCTCTTTGTGATGAGCGATTGCTTGAACTCAATAATGAGGGTTGCCGTCGGATAGACCTTATCAGGATGGGGCTTTGGAAAGACAGAATGGACGCGTATATGGACGCCATCAAGTCGAAAGTGGAAACCAAGGAAAGGAATATGGGCTTGACATCTGGCGCGTTGAGTGCGGAGTGGTCGGTCTATCCCAAGTTCTCTACGGCGCCACTCAAACGCTTTGATAAACGTCGCTATTATCCCATTCCGAAAGTGTATAGCAGCAAGTATCCGGATTTGCTGAATAACCGTACCTTCCAAGAAGAATAACGATAACCTTCATAAAACAGAAAAATATGACAAATTATAAAGTAAATATCTTCTTTATAGCTTTGATGCTGTTGTTCACGGCATGCGACAGTGTAGGGAAAGACGGCCGCTTTACGGGTGAGCCTATGAGTCATGTTACGGCACCTGAAGCAGGTGTGCTGGATAGACAGAAACAGAGTCTATGGAATTTCGACACGATGGAAGGGTGGACGGTTGCCAACCAAGGCAATGATACCGAAAACCATTCCTCTATAGAAAGTAATACCCAATGTGAAGATGGCAAAGCCTTGCGGATTTACACGAGTGCCAATACGCAGCAACGCAAGAAAGTGCGCACTGTGAAGCAGTATAGTGCCGGTTTGTACACTTGGCGCACTTATATATCGGACTTAGGCGAAGTAGAACGGACGAGTATCGGCTCATGGTTGTGGCACGATGACAAGCATGAACTCGACTTTGAAGTCGGTTCGGGCACGGCCGCAGAGCGTTTAGCGCTTGGTCTTGCCGCCGACGAAGTGATTGCTTATATCACGAGTCAAGACAATCCTTGGCTACAGCAGAAGGTCGGTATCAAGAAGAATGCCTGGCATGAGTTCCAGATAGATCTGAAACTGGTGGGTAAGAAGTATTTCGCGACATGGCTCATCGACAAGCATCCGTACGCCATGCAGCAATTAGCGTATGGAGAGGAAGTTCCTTTCTATATATTCTGCAGTACGGAGAATCTGAAGTTTATTGGTGATACGTGGCCTTATCAGACTAATTACGGCTTGTGGGACTACGTTTCTTATATTCCTTATAGCTATTCATCGGATTCTGTTACGCCCGAGAAACCGGTCGATCCCGTCGATCCGGCACCCGAACCGGATGAGGGAGAAACCAAGCGGTGGACTTTCGACCGAATGCCTGATGGTTGGAAAGTATGGACTAATGTGGGAGCTGACGGCGTCGGTTATTATGGCGTAAGTGATGGTCGGTTGCTTCTTTCTAATGACGGCTACTGCATTACGTCCAAAATCGAATATTCTACGCCGGTAGGTTTCGGCAAATATATTTGGAAACTGCGTTTCCCCCGACTTGCCGGCGCGGAAAAGTTCATGGCCGGTGGTACTTTGTATACGGCTAATGAAGCGAATGGTCCGCATACGCTTACGATTGTGGGCTGGTATGGTAGCGACGCTGAACGCTCTCGCTTAGGCGCTCAATCTGGCGATTTACTGTTGCGCATCTATTCGGAGATACCGGCTTTGGACCGCAATGTGAAGGTGTTGAAGCCCGAGACGGATTACAAACTGAGCATTGAGTTGAAAAAAGTAAATGGAAAATACGTGATTGTATATGCCATCGACGACGAGGTGATACAGACTTTGCCTGCCAATTATGGTGCCGATGTTGTAAAATTCCTCTTTATCGCCTCGGCAGAATCCAATCGCGGCTGGATGCCGGGCAATCCGCTTACCGGAAAATATACAGCGAATTTTGATTATATCGAATACACGGCATATTGATATTGTAATGGATAAAACGCGATCGTGGATCATTCAGTTATGAAAAGAACCATCTTGCTGTTACTCTCGGCCCTGCTCATCCTCGCTGCCTGCCGCAACGAGGATGACAGCAGGCCCGACACCACTCTCGTCACTTTCAATGTACAGCGTAATGAACAAAATGCCTTGCGGGCTGATTTGACGGCCGAGCTGAAGGCGTCTACCGCCTATCATATCGAGTATTGGGAAAAGGCTGACCCGGCAACGCTGCGGAAGACACGACCCGCTGTCGGCAAAGGCATCGTGCACCGCACGTTGATTATGCTGAAACCGAATACCCGCTATGCGTGTCGGCTTGTTTACGAGGGAGGCGAACCGTCGGATGTCCGTGAGTTTGTGACAGGGGCGGCTCCCGATGAAATCGCCCATGCGTCGTTGTTGGTCGACGATATGCCTCATGAGCTGCCCGGTTATCTGCTGGTCTATATGCGAAAGTCGCCGGGATATGTCTATCTGCTCGACACAAAAGGCATTCCCGTGTGGTATCAGCCCATAGCCGAAGGCGTGCTGGTTGCTAATCTTGAGCCAAAGACCAATCGGCTCTACATGATTACCAAGCCGATACAAAATGATTTTAACCAGGCCTATACCGGACGCATTTTGAAAGTAATGGATCTGTGGGGAAACGTAATCCTTGAAAAGGAACTCAGCACGCTGCCCGAGATGGCAGGCCGAAAGGCCCACCACGAATGCCGTCCATTGCCTAATGGAAATGCGATTTTCGTGACGACGGTAGATCGGACGTTCGATTTGCGGGCATACGGCGGCACAGCGAATGAAGTCGTCACGGGCGACGGCTTCGCTGTCATGGACCTTAAAGGGAATATCGTGAAGCAGTGGGATTGCTTCGAGACGCTGAATCCGACGGAAAATCCACGCATTATGGACATCAAGGAAGACTGGCTACATGCCAATTCCATCAACTATGATGCGGATGGCAATTACTATATGACGTTCAATCGGCCGAGCGAACTATGGAAGATTGATCCCGCGACGGGGCGTGTGCTTTATCGTGTAGGTAAAGCCGGTGACGTGCCGATGCAGTCCGAAGGTTTTGCCGACGGAATGCACTGCGCGAATCCGAAAGCGCCTGATGAAGTGTTGGTGTTGGACAATGCTCGCGACAATATACGTGGCTCGCGCGCTTTGCGATATAAGGTGGATTTACAGACACGTCGCGCGGAGTTGACTTTGAATTGTGAGATACCTCGACAGTATAGTTCACCTAATCGTGGAAATGTTCAGCAGATTGGTAAAGATATGCTGATTTTCGGTTCGAGCGTGAAAAACTTAATTCTCTTTACAGATTGTAGTAAACAAGTTACGATTCATCGAATCCTATCGCTTCAACATTTGTTCTATCGAGCAGAATATATTCCTACGATTGAATATTGACTTTCTCATCACCGTATCATCTTAATTCTGTGATTTTGTTATAAAAAATCGCATTATTTTAACACTTCCGCAACACGTCATCTAAGTGTCGTCATGCCAAAAAGCTCCTTTGTTTTACCGATTTTTATGCCCTTTTGTGCCCAAAGTTATCCTTTTATCGGCTCAAAGCACAGCGATTACGCTGCCAAAGCATAGCTTTTAGCCGGTGAAAGGGATGCGATTACGGCCTGAAAGCATAGCTATTAAAGGCGAAAAAGCGAAGGGGAAGTACCTTGAAAAACACAATCTGTTGATAACCAGCGTTTTATAAACTTGCTCTAAAATCGCTTATTTGGGTCCGTCTCTTTTCTTTTTCAAAATAATGCCACTTTTTTGATGGTATATGTAAAGATAATTCAGGGGGCATATGTTTGGGGGGGCTTTGTTTAAAAACGCGCACAGAAATTAACAAAATGATTCTGTTTGTTTAAAAAATACGTTTTTGATTTGTCTCCGTGAGAGAAAGAGGAAAAATTCGCGCATGTGATATCGGGAATATCCATGCGGTTCGGGATAATTATGTTCGTGTCGACATTGAAACAAAAGCTTTTTGGCCCTTCACAACGCAAGCCGGCAAAAAGCAGCACCCTGACAGCGCAAGGCCTGTCAGGGTGCTTTGAAGAGATTATTTAAAATGAAGATTCGGACTAATTGATAGCCACAGGCACATCCAGCTTTTTGATATTAAAGCCACCGGTACGGCCGCCGAGGCCTTTGGCCGCGTCATTCACGGTGCCGTTTTCTACTTTTTCCGTTCCATTGAGTTTATAGTAGAGTTCCAATCCGTCGGACTTGGAATCCACGCCCAGCATGTTTTGCTTGATTTGATTTTCGCTCCGGGCGACGCTCCACACACGGATTTCGCTCATATAACCGTAGAACGGACGTTCTCCCCAGGGGAAACCGGGCAGCTTGCCGATATTGAAGCCGACGTCGGCATTGGGATCGAAGCCCGGGATATTCCAAGCCGATTCAGCCCATTTATTACCATTGAGATACATCACGGTCTTTCCGGAAGTCTGGTCGAATGTCAGTGCCAAATGATACCATTTGTCGGTCTGCAACTTCTCGGGAGCCTCGTAATGCTGTCGGCCTGCAGCCTGGACAATGCCTCTGGGTATACCACCGCCGGTATCGCCGATACGGAGAATCATGATACCCTCTGTACCGAGAACAGTGTTGTTACTTCCCAGATAGGTAGGATAGATGAGCGCCTCGTAAGTGAACGACTTGAAGAAAGTGCCACTGGGGAACTTAACCGAGATATAGTTGTTGTCGAACTCAGCCACCTTCGTAATCGTGATAGGCTTGGCCAGAATAACATATTCGATGTCGGTGCCTTCGATGGTTGGAACCGATCCTGAATGGAGTCGCACGGGTACTACGTATGACTTGCCCTCGGCCAGTTTATCAAGGTTGCTTAGCGTCATCTTCACCTTACCGGCAAAGAGTTGTCCCTTTTCTATGACCGAAGTGGATTTCTCCAGCTTCACGTCCTTGGCATCCAGTGTCTGATAATTGGTACCGTACTTGATATTGTAGTCTTTCACTACGCTTGCCTCGGCCACGGAGTAGGACACCGCAACCTCGGACGAGTGGGTGTTAGAGAGACGGCAGGTAAGCTCGACATCCATGGTCGCCTTGTCCTCCTTCACTTCTACGTTATATTCTTTGTTTTCAAAATAAACCTTGGGCTTCAACAAGTCGCTTTCGCTGTCGTTGCAGGCTGTCGGCAGAAACACCGCCAATCCTAAAGCCACATAGCTTAATATATGCTTTTTCATTGTTTCTTTCGTATTAAGTTAATTGATTGGAGTGCAAAGAACTTACTTGCTCTGTTTGGCTTTCCATTCGTTAAATACTTTCTGATTGATCTGAATGGCCTGGCGCATCCACTTGTAATTGGGCGTGTTGTCGTAATCGTTGTCAAAGCGATAAGCACCTACACCACCTTTATACCCATTCGATGGCATGGAGGCTGCCTGTCTGAGCAGCTGTCCGCCGGAAGCGAAAGACGACTCGAAGTTTTCGGTCGTGATAATCTTCTTCGCATCGATATTATAGTTATCGAAGTTGGTGATGCGACCGTAAGCTTGATCAATCCAGTAGTCAACATAGCCGTCGAGTGGCTCGGTGAGGCTCCGGAAATGGCCGTCGATGCAGATGAGTTTATGTCCCTTATTTTCGGGATCGCTCTTCGGTCCGATATACTTGTTCATTTCCTTGACGAGAAAAATCAAGTGTTCGTTGCTACTTAACGTGCCATCCATATCGAAGACACCGCTTCCGATTTCCCAGTCGATGTCGTAACCATCCCAGTCGTTGGCTTCCAGAGAGTCGCAGAGGGCTTTGGCAAACTTAGCCAGAGCCTGCTTGTGGTTTTCTGAATTAAATTCACCGTTAAAGCCCCAGAACTTCCAGCGTGCCTTCTTCTTTGCCTCGCTTAGTCGCGCTTCATCGTTATACCAGCCTTCCGTTTTGGCCTGCTTTTCTACCTCTTGGTAAACAGACTCAGGCGTGCGACCCTTGCCGAGATACGACAGTAGCGTCACTTCGAGTAGCTTGGTGCCTTTTACTTTCTGCACAAACTCCTTGTCAGCCTTCTGTTCAGGCGTGATGTTGAAGCGGCTCGGTGCGCCACTCCACATGGAAACGATGTCCATACTGTCGGGCATAGAGGTGAGATAGCCACGGCGGTAGGTGCCGGCCGGCGACCAGTTGGAATACCAGCCAAACGCTACCGGACGTCCATAGTTGACGGCCGACTGCTTGTAAGCGCGCAAGTCGGCATAATATTTCTCGCTCTTAGCGTTGTTGAGCGTGTTGAATCCGCCCACATGGTCGAATTCCTTTGTTTCAGGCTCCGTCATGTCGGAGCAGGATGTCGACACGAATCCGGTCAACAGCACCAACAATAACGTATAATATTTAATCTTTTTCATTGTTCTTAGGTTTTAAAGCATTATTTCTTATTGTCCCACCAGAGACGTGTTCCAGCCTTGTCCATACCGCCGCGCAGCAGTTTGCGGGCCTTCTCCAAATTCTCCAGTTCTTCTTGCGAAGTAGCCTTGTTAGTCGGGAAGCGCATGCGACGAATGCCGGTGTAGGTGTCTACCTCATTGTTGCTGAGGTTGCTGATTACCTCATGTAATTTGGGATAGCCCGTTCGACGATATTCGCTCCAGGCTTCCTGCCCGTTCGGATAGAGCGCAATCCATTTCTGAATCATAATTTTCTCCAGTTTCTCCTCTTTGCTACCCTTCCATTCTGCGGTAGCCTTGCTTGGCTGAGCCTTGTTCACGGAGAGTGAAAGATAGTATACCGTCATGTTGTAAGCCATTGGCTGGCGTCCTGATTCTACATATTCGTCTACTTCCGAAGCCGAAATACCATTTTCTTCAAACGACATGGCAATGCCTTTCTTGTAAAGTTCTTCGGCTGTAGCACCGACTGCCCAGCCGTGGAGTGCGGCTTCAGCTTTCAGGAAATACACTTCTGACGCACGCATCCAATAAGTAGGCGCTGTAGAAGGAACATTGGGCTTCGAGCACTCTTTGAAAATCTCATTGGCGGGAAGTGCATGACCGGTGGGAATAGCACAGTATTTACCCAGATTGCCGATAGCGACAGCCTGACGTAGAGACGACTTTGTAAAGTACTTGGGCAAGCGAGGGTCTTCGTAGCCACCCAGATAGGCCAGCATCGACGAACCCATGCGGCATTCGTTGTACTGGTTGATCAGGACATCCAAGTTGTTCTTGAACACAAGCCCGGCTCCTTGTTCCATCTTAGCCTCGTCGCCCGTTCCCTTCATGACGCCGTAGGGATGATTGATGGCCTGAAGAGCGTACTTCTGAGACAATGCGGCATCGGCATAATACACGCGCATGGCCAGACGCAACATCAGGGAGTTGGCGTAAACGACCCATTTTCTGACATCACCGCCATATACGGCATCGGCCTTAGCCAGCAATGTGGTAGAACCTTGGTCGACATATTTCGCGAGTACGGTGATGGCGTCGGTGAGTTCGGCGAACATGGCTTTGTACACTTCTTCCTGACTATCGTAAGGAACGGTAATCAATCCCTTGCCGGCTTCCTTGTAAGGAATGGGGCCGAACATATCGGTAGCTTTGTGCCAAGCCGATATTTTGATGATCTGCGCCAAGGCGAAAGCCTCCGGATAGGCTGTCTCGGTCTTGCTCTTGATATCCTGCCACAATGGTATCATGGTGGAATAGGCTTCTGTATAGGAAGACGCAACCCAACCATCGCGTAAGAAATAGTTCAGGTTGTTGGGGCCGCCCCAGTTATTGTTCTGTCCGAAATAGCCACTCCAACAGTCTGCCGCCAGATTGTAGGCTGTCTGATATCTGTTGACAACACTGGTTCCGTCGGCCTGCGTGCCTACGGGAACCACACATTTCTCCATAGCTGTAATCGGACCACCGATGGCAATACCGTCCATCAACCCCTCTTCGGGGAGCATTTCAAACTCGTTGGTATTGATTTTTTCGAAGTCACAGGCAGTGAACAGCGGTAAAACCAATAGACCTATTATATATTGACATGTTTTCTTTTTCATCGTTTTCAGAATTTAAACTTAACACTGAATCCATAACTCTTGAGACTTGGCTGCATGAAGTAGTCGTTGCCCTGACCATAGGTTCCTGTAGAAGAAGTCATCTCCGGGTCGAAAGGAGCCTTGCAGTAGATCATCCATGGATTGGTAGCCACGAACGAAAGGGTTAGATCGCGCAGCACATGGTTGAACCAACGTGGATTGAACTTATAGCTCAAGGTCAGTTCCTGCAATCGGATGTTGGTAGCACTATAGGTGTAATAGCCAGCGAGGTCGGTTTCACCGGTCGCTGTCAGCGTGTAATATTTCTTCGCGTCGAAGAGTCCTTGATTAGGAATCATCACACCGCCCGCGTCTCTTGCATCAGCAGAAGCCTTAGAAACACCGAAGCGGTCGAGCAAAGCCTGGGTAGAGGATGTTACAACACCGCCGAAACGGGCATTGAAAAGGAAGCTCAAGCCGAAGTTCTTATAGCTGAGCGAGTTGTTCCAACCCATCGTGAAGTCGGGCGTAGTTTTACCCAGATAGATAGGATCCACGGTTTCGAGGTTGATACCGCCCGAAGAGGTCACGTTGACATAGCCTTGGTTGTCTTTTGCCAGCACCTTGCGTGCGTAAATGTCGTTGATACTTCCGCCGACCTTCAGAATTACACGGCCCTTGTCTTTCGATACTTCCGGAATGTTGATGGGCTTCGGACTCTTTGGATGTACGTAGTCCTTAACCATCTCCTTGATTTCGTTTACGTTTCGCGAGTAGGTCAGCGAAGAGTTCCACTGCAAGTCACCGAAGTTTTCGTTATAACCAACGGTCATCTCAACACCACGGTTTTCCACATTTCCAGCCTGTAGATAAACGGCCTTGTAACCAGAACTTTCAGGCAGTTCTCCAATAAAGGTTTGATTATAAGTGTTGGATTTATACCATGTGAATTCTACGGAAAGTTTCTTGAAGAAGCGTGCTGTTAAGCCCACTTCATACGACTTCGTACGCTCAGCCTTATAATCGGTAAACGGATAGATGTCGGTCGACTTCAAGCTACCGCCCACGAGAGGTGTTGTGATGGTGCCCGGCGTCATACCCGAACGGGAAACAGGGGAACCAACTTCGGTATAAGAACTTCTCAGTTTAAGATAAGAGATGAACTTGGGTAGCTTCACCATTTCCGAAACAATGCCCGAAAGACCAACGGAAGGATAGAAGAAAGATTCTTCTGAGGAGTTGACCAAACGAGAGTTCCAGTCGTTACGGCCTGTAAGTGTCAGATAGACCATACTTTTCCAACCCAATTCTGCACTGGCAAAAGCTGCTACGTTGCGCACCTTCGAGTCACCGCCTGACTCACGAATCTTGCTGTCTGACGGGTCGATATTGGTCAGCGAAAACTTGTTGGGCAGCAATACGAGGTTGCCACCGTAGCCACGGGTGAGCGAAGCATAATCGGAATAACTGTAACCGACGTTGGCCGCAAGGCTCAAATCGCCGAAACGCTTGTTGATATTGGCAATCGCGTCTATATAAGTCTGATGATCCTTATAATCATAATATTCATAGGCACCATTAGGCTTAGCGAAGTATTCGTATGAAGAAGCATAAATCTTGCGCTCACTGGTCATGAATGTTCTGTCGAGACGTACACGACCGGCAAGGCTCAGCCAGTCATATATATTATAGGTGAGGCCCGCATTGAACATGTAACGATCCTTATTGTCGGGAGCAAGGTTGCGGTAAGCCGTCCAATAGGGATTCTGATTGGCAAAGCGTCCCTCTTTTATCGGCCAATACTGGAGTGGGAAATTACGGGTAACGTCGAAACGCTCGAACGTCTTGATATCTTCAAATGATTCGCCACGAGGGAATAGATAGGCTGCCATAATCGGATTCCAGTATTCGCCTTGAGAAACCATGTTGTTGTCTTTCTGCTTCACGTATGATGCGCCCAGATCGAGCTGCATCTTTCCTTTGAACAATTTCGACGTATTACGGATGGTAAAGTTGTATCGGTCGTAGGTGTTGTTAGGTACGATGCCTTTCGCATTGGTCGAAGCCACCGACATGAAAGTCTGATTGAATTCGTTTCCGGTGTTGACGGTCAGCGCGTTGATGAAGTTTGTACCAGTGCGGAAGAAGTCTTTCGCGGGATCATAGCTACTGGGGGTGGCCAGTTTCTCGCCCCAACTCTCGTACATACCGGCCTTGTTGCCGTAAGTGTTCTGGAATTTCGGCATGAGTAGCGGCTTGCTGAAGTCGGCTGAAGAAGAGTAAGATATCTCCAAACGACCTTCTTTGCCCTTTCTGGTCGTGATGAGGATAGCACCATTGGCTGCGCTACTACCATACAAGGCTGCTGCTGAGGGACCGGCCAACACGTTGATACTTTCAATATCCTCGGGGTTGAAGTCGGCAATACCTTCACTGCTTACACGGCCTTCGCCCATGATACCACTATCGGTTCCACCGCTGAAATTGAACAAGGGCATACCGTCGATGACATAAAGCACGTTGTTGTCGCCGTCAATAGACTTAGCACCACGCATGATGACACGGGTTGCTCCACCCACACCGCTGGCACTCTTGGATATGCTCACACCGGCAATCTTACCATTGAGTGAGTTTACGAAGTTGGCATCCTTGTTACGGGTCAGCTCCTCGCTCGACACCTTCTGCACGTTGTAGCTCAATGCCTTCTCGGCACGCTTGATACCCAAGGCCGTCACTACGACTTCGTTCAGTACCTTTGAGTCTTCCGTCAGGGTGAGGCGTCGTCCCGCGTCGGCAGCCTTCACCTCCTTGGTGGCGAAGCCTACATACGAGAATTCGAGCACGTCGCCACGATTGGTGTTGATGGAAAAGTTGCCGTCAATGTCGGTCACGGTCGCGTTTTTCGTTCCCTTGACGCGGACCGAAACGCCCGGAAGAGCCTCGCCCTGGGCGTCTACCACCTGGCCCGCCACCTTGACAGAGCCGGTCTTGCCCGCATCTTGCTGTGGCTTTCCTCCATGCTGTTGCGAGATGATGATGTGTCGATCGGTGATGGTAAACTCCAATCCCGAACCCTTCAGCATTTCCTTGAGCAGGTCCGACAGCTCGATGGATGACGAACTGACATTGACTACTTTCTTCAGATTGATGATGTTCTGTCCATAATCGACAGACTTTGATGTTTGTTTTTCAATAGCCGTTATCAGGCTTTTCATCGTAGCTTTCTTCTGTTGAAGCTTAATCGTCAGGTTTTGCGCGTAGGCTCCCGACGAGATAAACAATAATGCAGCCACGAAAAATGTTTTTGGTCTGGCCATTACTGAGTTTGATAATGGATTAATAAATCGTTTCATACTTTAGTATCAGATAATTTGAATCGTTCTAATTATAAATGATAAGTTAATACTCGTGATGTCTTTCTCTGTCTATCGGGCGCCTCCTTTCTTCATTTTAAGCACGATTCTGCCGTGCTCATGTTGATAAGTAAGGTTTCCGGCTATCTTGGTGATGACGTTCATCACGTCGTCGACTCCCTCGTCGTTTCGGAAACTCATGGTATATCTCCTTGTTGTATCGACCGACGGAGCCACGTCAATCTCTACGTTGTACTTTCGGCATACGTCGGCTATTACGCGCCCAAGCGGTTCCTGGTCAAATACCAGCCTACCCTCCATCCACGCTTTGTAGCGTTCGCTGTCGACAGAGGTCTTCCGCATCTGCCCGTTGATACGATTGTAAATCAGCTGCTCGTTGGGTTTCAGCAGGGCCGACTGCCTGTCATTGCTCACGCTGACCTTTCCTTCCTCCAAGGTCGTGGTGACATTCTCGTCGCATACGTAGGCCTTCACGTTGAACCGGGTACCCAAGACCCGTATCCGCAGGTTGCCCACATGGACGATAAAGGGATGTTCGGCGTCCTTCGACACCTCGAAATGGGCCTCACCCTCCAAATAGACCTCACGTCGCGAGGCAAAACGGCTGAACGTGCGAGGGTACAGCACGGTGGAACCGGCGTTGAGACGTACCCGCGTTCCGTCTGAAAGGGTCAGCCCACCGGTCGCTCCGTTGGCTACGCTGCATTCCAACAACTCTCCTGAATGGGCGTAGTAGGACGACGCCGAAAACCAAAGGACGCCACCGGCCGCCAACAACAGCAGCAAGCCTGCCGCGTATTTCACGGCACGCCAACGCTGACGACGACCATCACGACGACGCTCATAGGCGTCGCGACTATGCTGAAAGGTAACCAACGACCGCGCCAAATCGGACGTTTCGGCCGACGACGTCTGGTCCCACACCTTTCTGAACGCGGCCTCCTTGGCCGCGGCATCCTCATCGTCACGCAACCAGCGCGCCACAAGCGGCCGATAGCGATGGGGAATGAGTCCGTCGACAAAGTTTCTTACGATTTGATAGGCTATGTAGTTATTCATGCTTTCAGGGTTTACTGACATAAACGACTGAAGCACGAAAGACACGTAGTTAAAAGAAGTTAAGAGTCGGTTCACAGCTGCCGGAGCAGCATTTCCACGATAAAGACGGTGACAAATTTACGAAGTTCGACCAACGCGGCGGAAATATGAGCCTCCACCGTGCGTTTGCTGATGTGTAATGTCTCGGCAATCTCATCATTCTTCAGCCCGTCCATACGGCTCATTCGGAACACGCGGCGTTGCTGGGGTGGCATTTTCTCTATCTGCCGATGGATGATTTCACGCAATTCATGGCTGTAAAGGGCGTCTTCCACATGGGTCTCATCGGCTATATCCGAGTCTTCGACAGCGGAATGGGCACGCAAGGCCACCGATTTCAAAGCGTCGAGCGCGGCATGACGGGCCATGGCATAGATATAGGCGTCGAGATTTTCCACCGACGAGACGTGACGTCGCTTCATCCACAACTTCATGAAGACGTCCTGCGCTACGTTCTCCGCCTCGTATTCATCGCCACAAAAGCCCATGACAAAGCGCTTCACCCGAGGATAGAAGCGGATGAAAATCATATCGAAAGCTTTCTTTTCGTCACGGTCGAAAGCGATAGAAAACAATGGGTTCGTATCGGATTCCACGATAGCTTATTTATAAGTCGTTAGTTACTACAGCCGATAACAATTACGGTTTCATGCCTTCACCCACTCGGCCAACCGGTACCCGATGACAACACAGACAAAGCAAATCTACCACCCTTTAACACCTGTCATCCATCACCTTGAAAACAGCCTTCTTGAAACCGGCCGGTTCCGCGATGCAAGGAGCATGACCGTCGGTAGGAAAGAAGATGACAAACTCACCGGGCTGAACCGTCACATAGCTCTCGGGGCGAATACCGGGCAACAGAGCGGCGTCGGACGCAACGTCGTAGGTGTCTTGGGGCAACTTGCTCACAGGCGTATAGCCTATGGTTTCAGGACCGCCAATCGGTATCTGAATGTCAACCATCACCCGATGATACTCCAGCACGGCCTCGTCCACCGTCCTGGCTCCCCGCTCCTGGATATTGACAAAAAACTCGGGGCCGTCAATTTCATGGTGTCCTTCGGGCATGACACGCAGGTCGCGTGCCGCCAGAAAGGCCACCACATCCTTAATGCGCGCGTTCATAGGAGCATAGCGGGCCAGATTTTCCAATGTGTCGATAATCATAATGCTACCTTTCAATAATATAGGATGGCGCAAAGGTAACATTATTTTTTGAAAAACCTAAACCATTCACCATCCATCATCCCATCATGCCTTTTCCGCTCTTGGCAAGACAGACGAGAACCTTGTAGTAACTTATGTCAAAAAATAGAATGAGGACACGGTGACTCAGTAGAAAATTGGCCTCACGAAAATTCCACCGCACCCTGAATTATCTTTACATATACCATCAAAAAAGTGGCATTATTCTGAAAAAGAAAAGAGACGGACCAAAATAAGCGATTTTAGAGCAAGTTTATAAAACGCTGGCTATCAACATATTGTATTTTTCAAGGTACTCCCTCTTCGCTTTTTTACCCTTAATAGCTATGCTTTCAGGCCGTAATCGCGGCCCTTTCATCGGCTAAAAGCTATGCTTTGACAGCGTAATCGCTATGCTTTGAGCCGATAAAAGGATAACTTTGGGCACAAAAGGGCATAAAAATCGGTAAAACGAAGGAGCTTTTTGGCATGACGGCACTTAGATGACATGTTGCGGAAGTGTTAAAATCAGGTATCTTTTACAGACAAAGTTACTACAAAAAAGTGAAATGCGGAAAGATATAGTGATAGAATTGAGTTACAAGGGTTTTAGTTGAAGTGGCGATAATTCGTGAAGCCATTACAATCCCTGCCGAAGCCAAATCCTGACGCCGCAACGTTACTTGTTCGTAACCATGCCCGAAAATGCGACAAACGGGCACGGAGGGCGAAACAAGACACTAAGGAATAGTGAGTTACCGACAACTCACGCGAAAAATCCGGTTACGGAAAAAGATTGCGCCGTTCCTCTCCGTTTTGCGTACCGACACCGGACTCTTCACCAACTAATTTTGAAACCAAAAAATTAAGGACAATGAAGAGTACATTTTCAGTAATCTACTACCTCAAGCGTCAGGTAGTGAAAAAGGACGGGACAGTTCCCGTCATGGGACGCATCACAGTTGACGGCAGCCAAACGCAGTTCAGCTGCAAGCTGACTGTCGATCCGAAATTGTGGGACACCAAAGGTGGACGTGTCACGGGCAGAAGCACGGCGGCACTCGAAACGAACCGTATGCTTGACAAGATGCGGGTACGCATCAACAGGCACTATCAGGAAATCATGGAGCGTGATAATTTCGTCACAGCGGAGAAAGTCAAGAACGCATTTCTTGGACTGGAACACCGCCATCATACACTTATGCAGGTGTTCCGCCAGCACAACGAGGACTACGAGAAACAGGTGGAGGCAGGCATGAAAGCCAAAGGCACGCTGTTGAAGTACCGCACCGTTTACAAGCACCTGCAAGAGTTCCTCGACATCCGCTACCATGTGAAGGACATCGCCCTGAAAGAGCTTACCCCGGCTTTCATCTCCGATTTCGAGATGTTCCTGCGCACGGACAAGCACTGCTGCACCAATACCGTGTGGCTGTATGTCTGCCCGCTACGGACGATGGTTTTCATCGCCATCAACAACGAGTGGCTGACACGCGACCCGTTCCGCGAGTATGAAATCAAGAAGGAGGAAACGACACGCAGTTTCCTGACCAAAGAGGAAATACGCCTGCTGATGGACGGGAAACTGAAAAACGCCAAACAAGAACTGTACCGTGACCTCTACCTGTTCTGCGCCTTCACCGGGTTATCGTTTTCGGATATGCGCAGCCTCACAGAAGAGAATATCCGCACCTACTTCGACGAACACGAGTGGATAAACATCAACCGCCAGAAAACGGGCGTGGTGTCCAACATCCGCCTGCTCGACATCGCCAACCGCATAATCGGCAAATACCGGGGGCTGTGCGAGGACGGCAGGATATTCCCCGTACCGCATTATAACACGTGCCTTGCCGGTATCCGTGCCGTCGCCAAGCGTTGCGGCATCACCAAGCATATCACGTGGCATCAGAGCCGCCACACGGCAGCCACGACGGTATTCCTCTCCAACGGCGTACCCATCGAAACCGTCAGTTCCATGCTCGGACACAAGAGCATAAAGACGACGCAGATTTACGCTAAGATAACGAAAGAGAAACTCAATCAGGACATGGAGAACCTTGTGGCAAGATTGAGCGGCATTGAGGAATTTGCAGGTTGCACCATCTAAAAAAGAGGAGCCATGAAACGTGACATAATCATCATAGATAACAAGGCGGTCAGCGTAACCGGTAACGACGTATGGATGGCCGCCACCGAAATCGCCGGACTGTTCCATACGACCGTCCCGGCAGTGAACGCCGCCATCAAAGCTGTCCGCAAGTCGGACGTGCTGAACGACTACAAGGTATGCCGTTACATGCAACTTGAAAACGGGCTGTACGCGGACGTGTACGCGCTTGAAATCATCATACCCGTCGCCTTCCGGCTGAACACCTACAACACCCACCTGTTTCGCACATGGCTGGTGGGAAAGGCACTCTCACAAGAGAAACGGCAGGCATACGTGATGTTCATACAGAACGGAAAAACTGGGTATTGCTGATTGCGCATACCCCATAAGACAAGAAACGGGCAGCACCACAAAAGGTGTCGCCCGTTTCCTTTTTCATGCCAGCGTCACTCCAGCGGCTTGCGGTAGTTCGCTTCCAGTACCTCGCGCAACCCCGTTTCCGGGTAAAGCACCTTCCCTCCCAAAAGTATGAAGGGCAACACGCGGTTGTTGCGGTATTCCTGCAAGGTGCGTCGGCTTACACGGAGCAGTTCCGCCACCTCGCCGTCCGTCAGGTAACGCTCCCCGTCCAGCGGAGGACGGTAATTCTCCAGAAATGCGGACAGCCATTTTGAGCCTTTGCGCATATCCTGCATCACAGAGGCTATCGGCTCGTCTTCCATCGTAAAAACATCGTTGTTCTCGTTTATCATAACTTCGGATTCAGTGGGTAAATAAATCAAATCATCTGCCGTGCGGATAGAGTGTACCGATAAGCGGTATCAACCGCTTTACCTCCTCCGGCTTGTAATAAAACCTGCGGTTTATCTGCGAGTAGCCGATAAGCCGCCTGTCACGCAGCGTCTGCAACGTACGCGGGCTTATTCTCAACTGCCCGCAGACCTCCTCGCCCGTGAGCCATCTTTCCATGCGCCCCGTGTCGCTTTTGCGCCTCAGTGCGGCGACCTTCTCCGAGAGTGCGCCGAATGTCGCCACCATCATCTCGAAAGTCTTTTTCTCAATTGATACTATTTCCATATTCATGCAATTATCGGTTTGCCCGCAAAGGTAACGATACACTCCCGGACACGTGCCGTTTTCCACTGAAAGGCTGCCTGTTGCGCCGTTTGACCGGGTTACGGAGCCATCTTCCGTAAAAATCTTACGTGAGTCACGTAGTGAGTTGTTAAAGCCCCTTTTGTTTATTGCCGAATTTTGCCGCAGATACAAAAAGAAAGGACTGAATATGAAAGTGATAACAATGGAAAGTTCCGTCTTCCGGTCATTGACGGAACAGATAGCGGAGATTGCGGCACACGTCCGTGCCGTCTCCGGTGACAAGAGAGCGGCATCGCCCGACAGGTTGCTCACCACACGCGAGGCGGCGCACCTGCTTAACGTGAGTACCCGCACCCTCCAGCGTATGCGCAGCGAGCAACGCATCGGCTATGTCGTGCTTCGCGGCAAATGCCGCTACCGGCAGTCGGAAATCGACCGCCTGCTTGATGAGAGTACCGTCAACGAGGACGCGGCGACACCGCAGGAACTGAAACGCAACCACACGTTGCGCACGGGCGGCAACCCCAAAGGAAGGAGGACATAGGTCATGGAACTGCTCACACGAAACAACTTCGAAGGCTGGATGCAGAAGTTGATGGAACGGCTCGACCGTCAGGACGAACTGCTGCTGGCGATGAAGGCTGAGGGGAAACAGCCTACTATCACGGAAAGCATCCGCCTTTTCGACAATCAGGACTTGTGCATGCTGCTTCAGATAAGCAAGCGCACCCTGCAACGCTACCGCAGTGTCGGCGCATTGCCCTACAAGACACTGGGCAAGAAAACCTATTACAGCGAGGAGGACGTGCTGACATTCCTTTCCAACCATATCAAGGACTTCAAAAAGGAAGATATAGCCTTCTACAAGGCTCGTATCCATAATTTCTTTCATAAATAACCCATTAAAACATTTTTCAGATGGCAAAGAAAAAAGACGAAAAGGACGTGCTGGTGGTCCGTGACGAGAAGACGGGCGAGATCAGCGTGGTTGCCGGGCTGAACGCGGACGGCACACCCAAGCGCACCCCCGCGAAAGCGGAAAACGCGCAGAGTTTCCTGCAATTCGACCGACACGGCGACGTGCTGGACAACTTCTTCAAGAACTTCTTCCGGCAGTGCAAGGAACCCAGCCGCTTCGGTTTTTACCGCATCGCGGCAGACCAAGCCGAAAATCTCTTGGAGGTGATGAAGCAACTGCTGAAAGACCCCGAAGCGAACAAGGAGCTGCTTGCCCCTCACAAGGTGGACACCTCCGACTACGAGAAAAAGGTGCAGGAAGAACTGGCAACCGAAAAACAAGAACCTCAAAAACAGGAAAACATGGAGCAACAAAAAGAACAACAGGAAGATCCCGAACAGACGCAGGGCAAACGGGGCTACCAGCCCATCGACGAGAGCAAAATCAACTGGCAGGAGCTGGAGGACAGATGGGGCGTGAAGCGTGACGACCTTGAAAAGTCCGGCGACCTTACGAAGATGCTCCACTACGGCAAGTCCGACTTGGTGAAGGTCAAGCCCACCTTCGGCGGCGAAGCATTCGAGCTGGACGCCCGCCTTTCCTTCAAGAAGGACGGCGAGGGAAACATCAGCCTCGTGCCGCACTTCATCCGCAAGGAGCAGAAACTGGATGAATACAAGGAACACAAATTCTCCGACGACGACCGGAAGAACCTGCGCGAGACGGGCAACCTCGGCAGGGTCGTGGACATCGTGGAGAAGGAAACGGGCGAGATTATCCCCTCCTACATCAGCATCGACCGCAAGACGAATGAGATCACGGACATTCCGGCGAGCAAGGTACGCATCCCGGAGCGCATCGGCAAGACGGAAATCACCAAGCAGGAGCAGGATATGCTCCGCGCCGGACTGCCCGTGCGCGACAAGCTCATCGAGCGCAACGACGGCAGGAAGTTCGTCACCACTCTGCAAGTGAACGTGGAGCAGCGCGGCGTGGAGTTCGTGCCGGGAACCGGAAGGTCGCCCCGTACCGTACAGACGCAGGAAACCAAAGGCGACACGTCGAAAAGTCAGGCGCAAGGCGGGGAAAATGCCACACAGACCAAGAAGGAGCAACGCCGCAACACGTGGACGAACGAGGACGGCAGCATCCGCCCCATCAGCAAATGGAGCGACGTGAACTTCACCGAACAGCAGAAAGCCGACTATGTGGCGGGCAAAGCCGTGAAACTGGAGAACGTGACCGACAAGCAGGGCTTCCATGCCACGATGTATATCAAGTTCAACCCGGAGAAGGGTCGCCCGTACCGCTACGAAACAAATCCCGACATCGGGCAGCAGGTCGCCCCGTCCAACGAGAGCCGCACGCAGGTGGCGGTGAACAACGAGGGCAAGACCAACGAGGCGACAAAGAACCTGAAAGAGCCTTTGCAGAAAGGTCAGACCACTCCGAAGGACGCCCGCCAGCAACAGCAGCAGGACAAGCCGCAGAAGAAAACGGGCAAGGGCATGAAAGTATAGACCGATGTCCGCCACTGAATCCAAAATAAAATCCAAAGTATCAACAAAAAAGAAGAAGACATGAAGACAATCATTGCAGAAAAGCCCTCCGTGGCACGTGAAATCGCCCGCATCGTGGGCGCGACAAAGAGAGAGGAAGGATATTTCGAGGGAGGCGGCTATGCCGTGACATGGGCATTCGGACACCTTGTCCAGCTCGCCATGCCCGATGGCTACGGCGTGCGCGGTTTCGTCCGTGACAACCTCCCGATTATCCCCGACACCTTCACGCTCGTCCCCCGTCAGGTCAGGACGGAGAAAGGCTACAAGCCCGATAGCGGCGTGGTGTCGCAGATAAAAACAATCAAAAGGCTGTTCGGCACCAGCGACCAAATCATCGTGGCAACCGATGCCGGACGCGAGGGTGAACTTATCTTCCGCTACCTCTACCACTACACGGGCAGTACCACTCCTTTCGTGCGCCTGTGGATAAGCTCGCTCACCGACAAGGCTATCCGCGAGGGATTGCGCAACCTCGAAGACGGCGGCAAGTATGACAACCTATACCTCGCCGCCAAAGCGCGAAGCGAATCCGACTGGCTCGTGGGCATCAACGGCACGCAGGCTCTCTCCATCGCCGCCGGACACGGCACATACTCCGTGGGGCGGGTGCAGACACCAACGTTGGCTATGGTATGTGAACGCTACTGGGAGAACCGCCGCTTCACGCCCGAAGCCTTCTGGCAACTCCATATCGCAACGGACGGTTGCGACGGCAAGGTCGTGAAATTCTCATCCTCTGAAAAATGGAAGTCGAAAGAACCGGCAACGGAGCTATATAATAAGGTAAAGGCGGCAGGCTTCGCAACGGTAACGAAAGCCGAGCGCAAGGAGAAAACGGAGGATACCCCGTTGCTGTACGACCTGACCACGCTTCAGAAAGAAGCCAACGCCAAGCACGGCTTCACGGCGGAGCAGACGCTTGAAATCGCGCAGAAGCTCTACGAGAAGAAGCTGATAACCTATCCGAGAACGGGTAGCCGCTACATCCCCGAAGACGTGTTTGCCGAAATTCCCAAACTGCTCGCTTTCATCGGCACACAGCACGAATGGAAAGACAAGGTGCGGGCAAAAGCCATCCCGACACGCCGCAGCGTAGACGGCGGCAAGGTGACAGACCACCATGCCCTACTCGTCACGGGTGAGAAACCGCTCTTCCTCTCCAAAGAGGACAATACCATCTATCAGATGATTGCCGGGCGCATGGTCGAGGCATTCTCTGAAAAATGCGTCAAGGACGTGACCGCTGTCATGGCGGAATGTGCCGGAGTGGAGTTTACCGTGAAAGGCAGCGTCATCAGGCAAGCCGGATGGCGTGCTGTCTATGGCGAGGAAAACAAGGAGGAAACCACCATTCCCGGCTGGCAGGAAGGCGACACGCTGACACTGAAAGCCTCTTCCATCACAGAAGGGAAGACCAAGCCCAAGCCGCTACATACCGAAGCCACCCTGCTGTCCGCAATGGAAACGGCGGGCAAGGAAATCGAGGATGACGCACTGCGGCAGGCGATGAAGGACTGCGGCATCGGTACTCCCGCCACACGCGCCTCCATCATCGAAACGCTCTTCAAGCGCGGTTACATGGAACGCTGCAAGAAATTGCTTGTCCCCACCGAAAAGGGGCTTGCACTCAATTCCGTGGTGAAGACGATGCGCATCGCCGATGTCGCCATGACAGGCGAATGGGAGAAGGAACTGGCACGCATCGAGCGTGGGGAGCTGTCCGCCGATACCTTCCGCAAAAAGATAGAGGCGTACACGCGGGAGATTACCTCCGAACTGCTCTCATGCGACAAACTCTTCGGCAGCCGCGATTCCGGTTGCGCGTGTCCCAAGTGCGGCACGGGCAGGATGCGGTTCTACGGCAAGGTGGTACGCTGCGACAACACGGAGTGCGGGCTTCCCGTGTTCCGGCTGAAAGCGGGACGCACCCTGTCCGACGATGAAATCAAAGACCTGCTCACCGAAGGGCATACCCAGCTGCTCAAAGGCTTCAAGAGCAAACAGGGCAAGAGCTTCGATGCCGTCGTCGCCTTTGACGGGGAATATAACACGACGTTCGTGTTCCCGGAGGCTAAAAAGGGCAAGAAATTTTCAGGACGGAAGAAATAGTATTAACTTTGCCACTTGTTCAGAGTAATGAATTGTTCTTCGATACCGGATTACACTCATACTTTGGATTTAGTGGCGGCACTCGGAGGGATACCGAGTGCCTTTTTCTTCCTTTTTTCCAACCGATTATCCCGTTAAATATCAATCCACTAAACTCCAAAGTAATGAACAACAAGAAGAACAACGAAGGGCAGTCCGACTTTTCCTATTACGGTCTGTACCTGATGGACTACCTCCGCACGAACAAGTTTGAACAGGCTACCGACACCGCTTTCATACGGGAACGCGCCGATCGTGCCGCCGAAACGTATGAAAAGGCGCGGATTGAAGGCTATCCCACCGACGGTGCGCAGGAACTGGCGATGGAAACACTGCTGCGCGGGTTGCACTATTCCCGGTACGCCATGCTCCACGAAGTCGTGGAGAACGAGTTTGCCAACGAAGTGCCGGAAGAGAAACAAGAAGCCTTTATCCATAAACTCCTGCCGCTTGTCGGCAACGTGTTCTCCGTCTATGACCTTTCGGACGACAACTTCGCCCTGTCTTCCGATTACGACCTGCTCTATACGGAGCTGACGGGGGCAACCGTCCTTTACATCGGGGAATATGGCGTTTAACCGCAAACAGAAACTACGGGACAACATCGAGGCGATACGGACGGCATTCATCCTTGACAGGGAACAGAGAGCGGCGACAACCGAAGAGCGTGCCATACTTCAAAGGTACTGCGGTTTCGGCGGTCTGAAATGTATCCTGAACCCTGCCAAGGAACTGACGGATGCCGTCCGGTGGGCGAAATCCGACCTCGAACTGTTCGCCCCGACGGTGGAGTTGCACAGGCTCATCCGTGAGAACAGCAAGGACGAAACGGAATACAAGCGGTTTGTGGATTCGCTGAAAGCATCCGTGCTGACCGCTTTCTACACCCCAAAAGAGATAACTGACACCCTCGCGGACATGCTGGCGGATTACAGCGTCCGCCCCGCCCGTATGCTCGAACCGTCGGCAGGTGTAGGCGTGTTCGTGGATTCCGTGCTGCGGCACAGCCCCGATGCGGATGTGATGGCTTTCGAGAAGGATCTGCTCACGGGGACAATCCTGCGGCATCTATATCCAGACCATAAAATGCGCACCTGCGGTTTTGAGAAAATTGAAAAGCCTTTCAACAATTATTTCGACTTGGCGGTATCTAACATCCCGTTCGGTGACATCGCCGTGTTCGACGCGGAGTTTCAGCGTAGCGATTCCTTCGGCAGACGCTCCGCCCAGAACGCCATACACAACTATTTTTTCCTCAAAGGGCTTGATACCGTGCGTGACGGCGGTATCGTGGCGTTTATCACCTCGCAGGGGGTATTGAACAGCACCAAGACCTCCGTGCGTAACGAACTTTTCCGGCAGGCTAATCTGGTATCCGCGGTACGCCTGCCCAACAACCTGTTCACGGACAACGCGGGCACGGAGGTGGGCAGCGACCTGATTGTCCTGCAAAAGCACCTGAACAAGAAGGAAATGTCGCAGGACGAACGGCTGATGACCGTGATACAGACGGATACGAAAACCGACCTGACGGACAACGCCTATTTCATCCACCACCCGGAACGCATCGTGCATACGACGGCGAAACTTGACACCGACCCCTACGGGAAACCCGCTATGGTCTATCTGCACGAGGGCAAGACCGCAGGCATATCCGGGGACTTGCGCCGTATGCTTGACGAGGATTTCCATTACAGGCTCGCCATGCGTCTGTATTCGGGAACAATCCGGCAGTCGGGAACGGAAGAAAAAGTTACCGTTCAAAAGGAGGTAGAGCGTCCTGCTATAAAATTGGAAACGGTATCTTCGGCGCAGACGGTGGAAACTCCGACAGAAAAACCGCAACCCGTTGAGGAAAAACCGGAGATAGAGCCACGTCCGAAATATTCTGACGGTGTGCAGCTATCCTTGCTCGACCTCTGGGGGATGACGGAAGAAGTCAGTCAACAACCGAAAACCGCCAAAAAGAAAAAGGCGGCGAAAAAGGAAAGCCCGACAAGGCGCATTCCGTCCAAGCCGCAGACCACACAGAATGTTACGGAAAACAAGGAGGCGAAAACGGACAATGCCGCCAAGCCTGCCGACCCTGACGACATCTATGCCACGTTGGACTGGGATACCAATCCTCCCATCAACGGCTTCTATGAAATGATGATGGGTTTGACGCCGGAACGCAGGAAGGAACTTCGGGAGCTGGCAAGACAGCATAACGAGAAACAAGTGGCGGCGGAAAAGACGGAAGTGAAAGCTGTGCCGGAAACTTCCCGAGAGCAACCACGACAGGAGGAAACACAGCCGAAAGTTGCCGCCACGCCTGCTGCTACCGATGCTCAAGTGGAAGCGGTGGCGACTTCACTTTTCCCCGACATCGAAGCGGAAAAGCCGAAGGAGGAAGTCGTGGACCTTTCTCCGCGTGCCTACCACCGCACGCCGGAGATGCACCTGCGCGAAGGCTCGCTGGTGGCTGACAGGGCGCGCCGCAACATCGGCTATCTGAAGGACATCACGCCTTACGGGGCCACATTCCAGCCGCTCGACCTGAAAGGCTACCAGAAGGAGAAGGCGTTACAGTATGTTTTACTCCGTGACGCCTACGAGCGGCTGTACCGCTATGAATCGAACCTACACGAAGCAAATGTCCAGTGGCGTGAGCATCTGAACACCTGTTACGATGAGTTCGTCATGCGTTACGGCAACCTCAACGCCAAGCAGAACGTGAAGCTGGTGATGATGGACGCGGGAGGGCGTGACATCCTTTCGCTGGAACGGGCGGAGAACGGGAAGTTTGTCAAGGCGGACATCTTCGATCGTCCTGTTTCCTTCTCCGTGGAGAGCCATGCCAACGTAGGCTCTCCCGAAGAAGCCTTGTCCGCGTCGCTCAACAAATATGGCACGGTCAATCTCGACTATATGCGGGAGATAACCGACAGCACGGCGGAGGAGTTGCTCACAGCCCTGCAAGAACGTATCTATTACAATCCGCTCGTAACCGGTTACGAGATTAAGGACCGCTTTATTGCCGGAAACGTGATAGAGAAGGCGGAACGCATAGAGGCTTGGATGGGCGAAAACCCCGAAAGTGAACGTATGCCGGAGGTGAAGCAGGCGTTGGAGGCTCTGAAAGAAGCCGAACCGCCGCGCATCGCCTTCGAGGATCTGGACTTCAATTTCGGGGAACGCTGGATTCCGACGGGTGTCTATGCCGCCTACATGAGCCGGCTGTTTGACACAGAGGTGAAAATCGCCTACTCCGCCAGCATGGACGAGTTTTCGGTGGCGTGCGGCTACCGCACCATGAAAATCACGGACGAGTTTCTGGTGAAGGGGTATTACCGGAACTATGACGGTATGCACCTTCTGAAACACGCCCTGCACAACACCTGCCCCGACATGATGAAGTCCATCGGCAAGGACGAGCATGGCAACGACATCAAGGTGCGCGACAGCGAGGGAATACAGCTCGCCAACGCCAAGATTGACGAGATACGAAACGGATTCTCCGAATGGCTCGAAGAGCAGTCGCCACAGTTCAAGGAGCGGCTGACGACGATGTATAACCGCAAGTTCAACTGTTTCGTGCGCCCGAAGTATGACGGCTCGCACCAGACTTTCCCCGACCTCAATCTGAAAGGCTTGGCAAGCCGGGGCATCAGGAGCGTCTATCCCTCGCAGATGGATTGTGTCTGGATGCTGAAACAGAACGGCGGCGGAATTTGTGACCATGAGGTGGGAACCGGCAAGACGCTGATTATGTGTATCGCCGCACATGAAATGAAGCGTCTGAATCTGGCGCACAAGCCGATGATTATCGGGCTGAAAGCCAATGTCGCGGAGATTGCCGCCACCTATCAGGCGGCATATCCCAACGCACGTATTCTGTACGCTTCGGAAAAGGACTTTTCGACCGCCAACCGCGTGCGTTTCTTCAACAATATCAAGAACAACGACTACGATTGTGTCATCATGTCGCACGACCAGTTCGGCAAGATACCGCAGTCGCCGGAGTTGCAGCAGCGCATCCTGCAAGCGGAGCTTGACACGGTGGAGGAAAACCTCGAAGTGCTGCGCCAGCAGGGAAAGAACGTGTCGCGGGCGATGCTGAAAGGATTGGAGAAGCGCAAGCACAACCTTGAAGCGAAGCTGGAGAAGGTGGAACACGCCATAAAGTCACGCACGGACGACGTGGTGGATTTCAAGCAGATGGGCATCGACCACATCTTCATAGATGAGAGCCACCAGTTCAAAAATCTGACTTTCAATACACGACACGACCGTGTGGCGGGGCTGGGAAACAGCGAGGGAAGCCAGAAGGCGTTGAACATGCTCTTTGCCATACGCACCATACAGGAGCGCACGGGCAAAGATTTGGGAGCTACGTTCCTCTCCGGCACGACCATCAGCAACTCGCTGACTGAATTGTATCTGCTGTTCAAGTACCTGCGCCCGAAGGAGCTGGAACGGCAGGATATCCGGTGTTTCGACGCTTGGGCGGCGATATTCGCCAAGAAGACGACGGATTTTGAGTTCAACGTGACGAACAACGTGGTGCAGAAGGAGCGTTTCCGATACTTCATCAAAGTGCCGGAGCTTGCCGCCTTCTATGCGGAAGTATGGGAGTAGAAAGCAGAAAATGGCATAAAACTCATATCTGACTGAAATACAGCGGATATTGCTTGTTTCTTCTTAGGGTTGCATCATAGAAAACAGGCAGAAAAGGGAGCGAAAAGGAGGGAGTTCAGTTACCAAATCGTTCGAAAAACGATGAAAGGAAAAGGACGGCTGAAAGTGGTAACTAAAACGGAGTTTTCTCTTTCATTATCAATGTTTTGCATCGTTCAAAGTTCCTCAAAGAAGTGTAATTTTGCAAGTAAAAAACAATGGAAAAAGAAAAATTCAAGCTGCTTTTCTACCTCAAGAGAGGTACGCAGGACAAAAACGGAAAAAGTCCCATCATGGGACGCATCAGCGCAGGACGCTCTATGGTACAGTTCAGTTGCAAATGCTCGTGTACTCCTCGTTTGTGGGACAGTCGCAAAAACCGACTGCTGGGCAAGAGTGCCGAAGCCGTATCGGTAAACAAGGAACTTGACCGCCTTCAGGTGAGCATACACAAGGTTTATGAGTCTCTTTCGGGTAGCTCCGATGCCCCCATTACGGCAGAGAGAGTACGGGAACTTGTATTCGGACTAAATAGCGAATCTCAAGAACTGCTGCATCATACAGACGAGTATATCGACCGCTTCCGTGAGCGCGTGGGCATAGACCGCAGCGAGCGGAGGCTGAAATGTCTGCTGCTCTTCCGCAAGCATCTGGCAAACTTCGTCAGATATCGCTACCGTGTGGAGGATATTCCCGTACAGAAAGTGGACACAGTCCTCATCAAAGACTTGGAGGACTACTTCGCCAAAGAAAAGGGATTCAAGCTCAACACTTCGGCTGGTTATCTCTCCATGCTGGCTTCCTTGCTCAAAGACCTGCATAAACGGCATATCATTGACACCTATCCCTTCATCAACCATTCCATTCGTTGGGAGGTGGGCACTCCACGTTACATCACAAGGGAAGAGGTAGGTCGTATCGCAGCCTTGGGAGAAGATAAATTGCAAGGCTATGAAAAAGTGTCGAGGGATATGTTCCTTTTCTCCTGCCTGACGGGGCTTTCCTATACCGACGTGTATCACTTGACGGAGCAGCACATCTTTCACGAAGCGGGAATGACTTGGATACGCAAGCCGAGAATGAAGACGGGCAACGTGTGCCACATCCCCCTACTTCCCGAAGCCGCTGCCATTATCGAGCGTTATCGGGGCATTCACACGAGGGCTTTCCGACACGAACCGCCCAAGGGGTATCTGCTGCCCATACCTGGATGCGACACGGTAAACATACACCTCAAAAAGATAGCGCGGCTTTGCGGTATTCAGAAAACGTTGACCTATCACATGGCACGGCATACCTTCGCATCTCAGATGACACTGTCGGAGGGCGTGTCCATTGAGAGCGTTTCCAAAATGCTCGGACACAGTCAAATCAAAACCACGCAAGTGTATGCGGAGACTTCTCCCGAGCGTGTCTTTCTGGACATAGAGAAAATACTTCCACAACTCGCACATTATCAACTGACCAACTAAAACCGCAGAACAATGAAAAGTACATTTGCCATACTATTCTACATAGATAGAAGCAAGACCAATGAAGACGGACTATGCGTAATCCGTTGCCGTATTACCTGTAACGGAACGTCCTCATCGTTTTCCACGCAGTTGCAAACTTCCCCCGACGAGTGGCTTGCCCGAAAAGGGTACATCAAGGCGACAACAGGTAATTCAAGCGGCATCAATCTGCAACTGAACTCAATAGAAGAGTGCTTGCATTCACTCTATGAACGTACATTAAGGGAAGAAAACTATATCACGGCGGAATACCTCAAGGAGCGTTATATGCAGCAAAGTCGCCCCATGCCAACACTTACGAAGCTATATCAATCCGTTTGTGAATACAAGGAGGAATTGCAGGGCAGAACCTTAAGCAAGGCAACTGTCAGGGCTTTTAAGGATAGCTACAAGAGTTTTGTTCATTTCCTGCAAGTAAGGGACAGGGCAGACTGTATGCCCACAGAGGTGGACAAGACTTTGCTTGAGGACTATCGCCTTTTTATGCTTCGGGACTTGGAAAACAAGGAAAGCAGTGTCGGCAACCGCCTACGCCACTTGCATCAGGTCATTCGCAAGGCATTGCAGGAGCGATACGTTCGTGAAGACCCTTTTGAACTCATAGACATAGAAACGCCTACCTACGAGCGCAATGCACTTACGGCGGACGACCTGCAAAAACTCTTGGCTTACCGTCCGCACCGCTCGACAGATAACCATTGCAGACTTATTTTCCTCTTGGGATGTTTCACGGGGCTGGCATTCTCAGACTTAAAGAAACTCCGAATGGACGATGTTTATACATTCGGGGATGGGCGTAGGTACATATCGCTCTGTCGCACAAAGACACAGAACAGGAGCATTGTCCCCTTGTTGCCCATTGCCGAAGAGATACTCACCATTGTCAGTGACGGACGAAAGGAGGGTTTGCTCTTTCGTGAGTTCCCCACGAATAGCCATTTCAACCGCAAGATAAGGGACATCATCATCAAGGCAGGACTCCCACCTCATACCGAAGCCACCTCGCACACGGCACGACATACTTTTGCGACAACTATCTGCTTGGAGAACGGTCTACCGATAGAAACCGTCAGTAAGATGCTCGGACACCGTTTCATTTCCACCACAGAACTTTACGCAAAGGTCAGCAAGGGTAAGATTGCCCGTGAGATGCAGCCACTCATGGGCAGCAATATCACAAGGAAACTTAGAGAGGCTTTGCGTGTCTGCCCGCCCAAAAAGCCAAGCGGAGAGCAAGCAGTTTTTCTTTTGGCTGCAAAGCAACCATCATTGAATATCAACGCTAAATGAAGATGAAGATAAAGATGAAACAGCACAACAAACAGGAACTTTTCTACTTTCGATTGAAGTTAAGAAGTTACATGAGTGAGCATCATCCCGAGAGATTGCAAGACACGGAGTTTATCACCGCACGAGCTGATATGGCTCTTACCGCCTACTGCGATGCCGTAGTGCAAGGTTTCACGCACCCCGAAGCGGAGAGCATGGCAAGTGAGGTTTTGTATCAGGGCTTGCACTTTTCCAAGTATGATACGCTTGTATCCGTCTTGGAGAACGAGTTTGAAAGGGAACTGCCTGCACCGCTCCCAGAGAAACTCGTACCTATACTGTTGTCGAACAAGGCTATTCAAGCCACATTCGACAAATTCGGTTTGACGGACACATTGGCTTCTGACGAGCAATACGGCCGTCTTTACACCGAACTCACAGGCACGATAGTGCTGCTCATCGAGAGCAACAATCTGCCAACGGTCAAACTGACGGAGGAAGCAAGTCCAAAGGCGTTGTAGGCAAAGGCAGACGCAAAGCCCCTGAAGCCGTTTCTTATCGTGCAAAGGTACAACGGTAGCCTATCTGCCCTGACAAGGTCGAGTCCTGCGGATGAAGAGAAGAATCTCCACCGCAGGATTTTTCTGTTTCAAGGTGGTATTGCCATTTTCTATATCCATGCGGTCGTATTCATCTCTCCCAACCTTGCAGGGCTGGGCTGCCGTAGAGAGTATAGGCACGACAAGAATACGGCATACTCAGGCTCTTTGGACGCAAGGCGTAACAACTAACAACAGATAGGACTGACGATAATACGGACAATCTATTGTTTGTACAATTTGTTGTCATGACTATCTGTTGTCAAAACTATATATCGTCAAAATAATCTATCGATAAAACTATCTATCGACACTTCGACTTCTCAATTTGTCGAACTATCGAACTGTCGATAGACCAACAAATATGCAATAAAAGGAAAGAGCCGGCACCTCATCTCATTACCGCAATAATGCTGAGGAATTTCCTCGTGAGCTTTTCTCTTGTTTTCCTAACATTTCTCTGCTTTTCCTCATTCCTTGCAGCGATGCTCTTGACCACTTACTTTTGCACCCGATAAGTACGGCAACGGGCAGCATAACAGCTCCATTGCCGAATAACAATAAAGTAACCAAAACAGAATTAAGGCAATGAAACTCATTATCATCGACCGCAAAGCGTGGGAGCGGCACCGCTCTGAATTTGCAGACTTTATCCACCACGTGGAAAAACTCATCGGCAATCCGCCTGAGACCGAGCAATGGCTCGACAACGAAGCCGTGTGCAAGCGTTTAGGCATCAGCAAGCGTACCCTACAATCATACCGAGATACGGGCAAAATCCCTTTCTCCATGATTGGACACAAGTGTTATTACAAACAGACCGACATCAGTGAAATGCTGAATGCAGTCAAGGATTGAAATCAAAGAATGAATGAATTATGGCAGAGAATGAAATCATTACGCGGGAAGACCCTCAGATGCAGTTGTTTTCACAACTGATGGAGGGCATCTTAAAGAAACTGGAGCGTTATTGCGCCACAGCTCGTCCGATGTTAGATGGCGAGGTTTACCTTTCGAGCGAGGAAGTGTGCAGCCACTTACGACTCAGCACACGCACGCTCCAAGAGTACAGAAATGCAAGAATACTTCCTTTCTACAAAATCGGAGGGAAGATACTCTACAAGCAGAGCGACATACAAGCCATGCTTGAAAAACACTATAACCCGATACCCAAGAAATTATGGCAAGAATAGATGAAAAAAGGAAACAACGCTTGGAACAAGCCATTAGAGATATGGGAAATTATGGCGTTAAGCTCCGCAAGCCCGAAGAGTTACCCGATTTTGACCAGCCCTCCGATTATGAAGAGGGAAAGAGAAGGTTTGAGCCTGTTTATAAAGTTGAGGAACAAAATGACAAGGAGAGTAACAAGGATTTTTCTCAACCGTCCTATCAAGAAACAGCGTTGTCGCCAACAGAAAGGGCTACTTCTACCGAAGAATTTCATCAAAGAATAGGAAAAACAAAGGACAGAAAGCAATTATCCGAGTTTCAGGGGAAATATCTCCAGCCCTTTCGCAACAGCCACCGCAAAGCCGTGTATGTATCAGAGGAAACCCAACGAAAGTTAGACTTCGTGGTGCGGAGAATCGGTGAGCATGGAGCGAGCGTTTCGGGATATGTCGAACAGGTACTGCGGGAACACCTCGACCAATACAAGGAAGATGTGGAAAGATGGAGGAAACTCTGAATTACTGCATTCCTCGAATGCAAGCCTACGCCGAGTTACTGTATTCAATGAATGCAGTAACACAGCAGGGGCTTATAATCCCATTTTCTACATCAGCAAGGTGTGTCTTTGTACCACAAATTGCCATTTGTACCACAAAGACCCTTGCCCCGAAAGGGGATTAAATCACTCCAAAGTCGTGATTAGAAAGCAATGAAGAAGCAAAAACAAAAGAAGCCAGACGGCAGATGTGCCACCTGCCCACGATGGGACAGATGGCACATCAGAATACCTAATTCCGAAGACCAGCAGAAACTTATCAGACTCTATCGCAAGTCGGGAGCAAAGACAAAGAGCGACTTTGTCCGAGCAAGGCTTCTTGGTGAATCTTTTAAGGTCATCACCCAAGACCCTGCAAAAGAACCTTACTTGGAGAAACTCTCAGAAATCGTTGCCTTGGCTCATAAGATAGGAGTTCTGTACAACGAAGTCGTGAAAGTCCTCAATACTTATCATTCTGTTGCCACTGCTCAACAACTGCTCGGCAAACTCGAAACCTATTCCCAAATTCTCATCAGACTACAACAGCAAGCAGTACAACTGACAAAATCCTTTGGGAGTAGAGAAGAATGAATGCTGATAAATCATAACACCCATACTCGTATCGTACCGCGAATGTCCAATCCCTCTTTGGATGATACAAAAGGGTCACTTTGAACGATTACATAGGACCAGTTTCAACGATTTTTCCACTCTGCCCTAATACTTTATCTTTTGGAAAGTACATTGATAATCAGATAATTATTTCAATAACTCCCGATTTGGAGTATTACCCCACATTTATTATTTTTTTATTTTGACAATTCCCGATTTGGGGCATTACCATGACCATTAACAAACACAAAGTCTGTATAATCCCCTATAACTAACGTATCTTTTGAAATTTTCCGTATTTTGTAATCAACATATGGATAGAGCTTTTCCACAGGATGTGGAAGTTTCCAATAAATAAAAACTCGCATGCCATCAACATCAAACACTTTAGGGAATAAAATGTCCTGTTGGGAAGTAAATTCTTCATCTCCTTTCTTATTATAAGCTGAATTCAACTTGCAAATGCAACAGAATTCTGATTAATAATTTGTTTAAATTTTTCGTTTGGCGTGAGGTATCCAAGTCTTTTACGAGGTCGATTATTGAGTTTATTTTCAATCCACTTAATCTGTTTGTTGGTTACTTCACTAAAGTCCTTACCCTTTGGGATATACTGCCTGATAAGCCCGTTGGTGTTTTCATTGGCACCACGTTCCCATGAGTGGTATGGTTTGCAAAAATAGAATTTTATTTCCAATTTTTGCGCAATTTCCTCGTGCTTTGCAAACTCCTTTCCATTGTCAGCCGTAATTGTGTGTATTAAGTTTTTCACTTTCCGCAGTGCCCATACTGCAATCTTAGCTACCGGGATGGCTTCTTTTCCCGACAACTTGCGTATCCAGACCCTGCTTGTTGCTCTGTCGTTAATGGTAAGAATGGCACCTTTGTGGTTCTTACCAATAATTGTATCTATCTCTAAATCACCAAATCTCTCCTTCAGTTCCACTATCTCGGGACGCTCATCAATATCCACCCTGCCTGGGATAAATCCTCGCCCTGCATTTTTAGAACCACGTTTGGCATACCTGCGACCTTGTCTGCGAAGATATTTGTGCAGTTTGCCACCCCGCCGCTTATCCTCCCAAATCCAGCGATATATCGTTTCGTGAGATACCATCGCAATTCCCTCCAAGCGGCTCCTGCCGACAATCTGCTCCGGGCTGAATCCTTTCTTCAACAGCTTTATTATCCGTTTTCTCATTGCCGGTGTAAGCACTTCCTTGCGATGTTTTTGCTGCTTGCGCCTGTCTGCTTTTCGCTGGGCAAGCTCCATGCTATAGCTACCACTTCGGGCGTCGCAATTGCGCTTTATCTCCCTGTAAACAGTGCTTTTATCTACTCCGATAGCTTCCGCTATTGCTTTTTTGCTCATCGGTATTTGCAACATCATAGAAAATTGCATACCTTTGTTCCTCGGTTATATGTTTGCTCATCTGCAACTTTTTTTTCTTTGGACGGACAATTAAAGCAAAGATAGCAAACTTTATCCATTCAGAGTGAGAGAAAGGGGGACATTGTCTCTCTTTCCTCTCTGAAAAATAAATGTTTTTATTGCTTATTATCCGCACCCAAAAAGTTGCATTTATAAGTTGAACTCAAGAAGTATTCACCTGTAAGAAGTTACTAATGACAAAAAAGAAATTGCCCGTTCGTTTTACGGGTCAGCACTTTACTATTGATAAAGTGCTAATAAAAGATGCAATAAGACAAGCAAATATAAGTAATCAGGATACGGTTTTAGATATTGGGGCAGGCAAGGGGTTTCTTACTGTTCATTTATTAAAAATCGCCAACAATGTTGTTGCTATTGAAAACGACACAGCTTTGGTTGAACATTTACGAAAATTATTTTCTGATGCCCGAAATGTTCAAGTTGTCGGTTGTGATTTTAGGAATTTTGCAGTTCCGAAATTTCCTTTCAAAGTGGTGTCAAATATTCCTTATGGCATTACTTCCGATATTTTCAAAATCCTGATGTTTGAGAGTCTTGGAAATTTTCTGGGAGGTTCCATTATCCTTCAATTAGAACCTACACAAAAGTTATTTTCGAGGAAGCTTTACAATCCATATACCGTTTTCTATCATACTTTTTTTGATTTGAAACTTGTCTATGAGGTAGGTCCTGAAAGTTTCTTGCCACCGCCAACTGTCAAATCAGCCCTGTTAAACATTAAAAGAAAACACTTATTTTTTGATTTTAAGTTTAAAGCCAAATACTTAGCATTTATTTCCTGTCTGTTAGAGAAACCTGATTTATCTGTAAAAACAGCTTTAAAGTCGATTTTCAGGAAAAGTCAGGTCAGGTCAATTTCGGAAAAATTCGGTTTAAACCTTAATGCTCAAATTGTTTGTTTGTCTCCAAGTCAATGGTTAAACTGTTTTTTGGAAATGCTGGAAGTTGTCCCTGAAAAATTTCATCCTTCGTAGTTCAAAGTCGGGTGGTTGTCAAGATGATTTTTTTGGTTTGGTGTCGTCTTTTTTTAAGCTGCCGCATAACGGCTGGCAAATTGGCGATGGAGCCGACTTTTAGCACAAATGTTGAATAGAATTACTAATCTTCAACATTGCACAAAAGTTCAATAGAAGTACTTCACCGGCTCTATTGCCAATTTGTTTGTTATGTGCCTCTTGTCATCAAGTGTCAGCAAAGCCTGTATGGAAGGCTGTTGTGTGTTTCCGTTATAACGCAGTTCAACTTCTATTTTTCCGTTGTTCCACTTTGCGCCGAACTTGGGCTTGTATTCCGTAGCCTTGACTGTATAGTCCACTGTTTCCGAATTGTGTTGCCGGCAGATATTCCTGCGTTGCCATTCTACATCAATGCCACTGTTTATCTTCCATTGCTTACCCTTATAATCCATTCTCAGGGTGAGTTCCTGCCCACATATAGATAGTGTGTTCTCATAACTTAGGCTATCTATGTATGGTCTATTCGGTATAGTATAGTCGTAAGTGTTGCTTGTGTTTCTATCCTCTTCGTGATGCAGTCCGTACCCTGTCTGCAATTTCAACTGTTTGCCAAAAGGATGGGTATATTGCAATGATATTCTGCTTTCGTTGCGCAGGGTGGGCAGTTGTTGGCAAAGATTGCGCAACAGTAGTGAATCTCCGCCCACAGCGTTGCGCAGGTGGTGGAATTTCGTCAGTGAAAGGCTGGTATTATTAGTTTCATTCGAGTTACCGCCAAGTGTCGCCTTCACGGTAAATGATGCCCCAGCCTTGCCAATCCGCCGTGTGAGGTCGGCAGATACATGGTAATTCTTTCCATTGCTTTTTGTGTTATTTCGCAGCGTTCCCGAGGTCAGCGTGTCCGCAGCCGTATTGCGCTCATATAGGTATGTTGTGTTGTCAGTCAGGTTGTCTGACCGTCCGAAGTTTCCATTTGCACTTATATTCAGCAAAGTCTTTTTGTCTATGTTATACTGCAGATTTATGTTTGCGGCATTACTGTGATTCTTGCTCAAGGAAAGCAGCATTGATTCCCGATATTTTGTTCCCGATGAAAGATATTGCTCATCATAGTCATGATTCTCGCTTCCATTGTGGAAGGCATTGAGTGAGAGGCTTGCATTGAGCGTAATTTTCTTACCAAATTTCTTCACGATATTGCCCGACAATATGTTTTGGAAATTGTTTCCCCCAATGTTCATATTACTAAGATTGTCAGAGCGCAAAGTCAGCGAGGTGTTTTCGCCATCGGCATTGAATAGATTGCCCTGTACCTCATCCCTGCGTCTGTCGCGATTGCCGTGTTCAGCCGTTAGTGTTCCTGTCAGGCTGCCATTGTAGGTAGATTTGGTCTTGATGTCCAGCACATAATTGTCGGCACCATCATCTACTCCCGTCATTTTCTCCAATGCGCTGAGCATGTCATACAGTTTCAGTAGTTCCACTGCATCGGTTGGCATATTCTCCAACGCTGCGATAATGTCGTTGCCCATAAAGGTCTCGCCATTGATGTTTACGCCGTTCAATGGCTTTCCTTTGAATGATAGTTGCCTGTTCGCCTTGTCGTATTCCATGCCCGGAATATTCCTGATTAAGTCTTCCAAGTTAGCACCTTTCCTTACTCGAAGGCAATCAGTATTGATAAACGTGGTGTCTTTTCTTATGGAAAACAATTTCCGCTGTCCAATAACTTGAACTTCATCGAGTTCTATCGTTTTATGTAATGAAGAAACATGTTTTCGAGTAGGGTATATAGTATCACCCACAACTAAATTCAAAATAGTAGCATTAGCAGTGGGAAACAGCAGAAGTAGAATGATGAAGATTAAAAGAATTCTTTTGATTATCATTTTGCAAAATTACCATTGTTCATAGATATATGCAATACCTTAAAATGGCGATTTTATAGAATTAGAAATGTCTAAGGTTGATTTTCATTGAAAAAACAACGTAAATACTTTGCTTATATGAATTATATCGCTATCTTTGCAACATCAAACAGAGAGTTCTTTGAGACTTTGCAGAATAAAGAAAGGGAAAGAAACTCGCTCGTTTCTTAGTCGTTCACCTTATCAGATTATATATTCTGCTTTTTATTAGTAATCAGTCGATTACATTCACCCCCATTACTTTTATAATGAGATTACGGACTACCGAACGGCGGAGGATGTGGGCGTTGACCGCCCCGCCAAGAACGAGATACTGCACCACATACCGCCCACGCCGGAGCAGGAGGACTTCATTCAGAAGCTGATGCAGTTCGCCAAGACGGGCGATGCCACCCTGTTGGGCAGGCTGCCGCTTTCGGAAACGGAAGAAAAGGCGAAGATGCTTATCGCCACGGACTATGCCCGGAAAATGGCACTCGACATGCGCATGATAGACCCGAATTATGAAGACCATCCCGACAACAAGGCGAGCCACTGTGCCAAGATGATCGCGGAATATTACCAAAAATACGACGCGCAAAAGGGAACGCAGTTCGTTTTCTCGGACTTGGGGACATATCAGCCGGGCGATGGGTGGAACGTCTATTCGGAAATCAAGCGCAAGCTGACGGAGGACTACGGCATACCGCCAAGCGAGGTGCGCTTCATTCAGGAGTGCAAGACCGACAAGGCGCGGAAGGCGGTGATAGACGCCATGAATGCCGGAACGGTGCGTGTGCTGTTCGGCTCCACCTCCATGCTCGGAACGGGTGTGAATGCGCAGAAAAGGTGTGTGGCAATCCATCATTTGGACACACCGTGGCGGCCATCCGACCTGCAACAGCGTGACGGACGCGGAGTTAGGGCAGGAAATGAGATTGCCAAGCATTTCGCCGGGAACAACGTGGATGTAATCATCTACGCGGTGGAGAAGTCACTGGACAGCTACAAGTTCAACCTCCTGCACTGCAAGCAAACTTTCATCTCGCAGCTCAAAAGCGGTGCTATGGGGGCGCGTACCATCGACGAGGGGGCAATGGACGAGAAATCGGGCATGAACTTCTCGGAGTACATGGCGTTGTTATCCGGCAACACCGACCTTTTGGATAAGGCGAAACTGGAGAAGCGGATCGCATCGCTCGAAGGGGAACGCAAGTCGTTCAACAAGGGCAAGCGTGATTCGGAGTTCAAGCTGGAGTCAAAGACCGGCGAGTTGCGCAACAACACGGCTTTCATAGATGCCATGACGGAGGACTGGAACCGCTTCCTGTCGGTGGTGCAGACCGACAAGGAGGGCAACCGCCTTAATATAATTAAGGTGGACGGTGTGGATTCCGCCGATGAGAAGGTTATCGGAAAGCGTTTGCAGGAGATAGCGAAAAACGCCACTACGGGCGGGCTTTACACGCAGGTCGGAGAGCTTTACGGTTTTCCGATAAAGGTGGTGAGCGAAAGGATACTCAAAGAGGGATTGGAGTTTACCGACAACCGTTTCGTGATAGAGGGAAACTACAAGTACACCTACAACAACGGGCATCTGGCGCTGGCTGACCCGTTGGCTGCCGCCCGCAATTTCCTCAACGCGATTGAGAGGATACCCTCAATCATCGACCAGTATAAGGCGAAGAACGAGGTACTGAAAAGGGAGATACCGCAGTTGCAGGAGATAGCTGGCAAGGTGTGGAAGAAGGAGGACGAGTTGAAGCAGTTGAAGTCCGAACTTGCCGCCCTTGACCGCAAGATACAGCTGGAGCTTGCGCCGCCCACGCCCGAAGTCGCCGAAAAGGAGAACGAGGGGCAACAGGTCAAACCGGAAGCGGAAGATGTGCGGAACAGGCAGGTGCAATATCCCGAAAATGCACCGCCGCAGATACGCAGTCCGGCGGATAGTATCGTTGCCAACCATGTCATAATCGGGCGTCCAGGACTGTATGCCAAGGAGGAAACCCGGTCCAAAGGATTGAAAATATAACCTTAGGAATTTTATCTGAAGTATTAATAAGGGCTATCCCAAAAGGTCTAAAAGTAAATTTTATCCTTTCTGCAAGTATCTGTAGGATGGCAACTGCATTTTTTTCTTTTTGGGCAGCCCTTATTAAAATTTATTCTTATTTTAGGTTATATACATTCATGTTCATTTATGTAAAAAATCCTGCTGACCTTGTTTATGTCTTGTCAGTCACCATTTGCAAAACCATATTTGACCCTCAAAGAGGCTGAATTTGATAAGCAACTTGCTACATACTCATAATAAGGAGCTAAATAGAACACGAATGGGAAATACTCAAATGCCAAACTAAAGAAGATATTGGCCAAAATAAACGTTATACCGAGAGAGAAACTTGATTTTTCAACTTCCTAAAACGGTGTTGTTCAAACATTTCTACTTATTTGTACTTGCCAGTTGAACCTACGCTTCCCTAATAAAATGTCTATGGTAAAAAGTTAAAAAATCCTCCCACTTTTGTTAGATATATTTTTTTGTGTAATTTTGTAATCGTTATGCGGCAGTAATAATATACATATTAATACGAGTTAGTAATCCTGTAGTTCTCACATGCTACGAGGAGGTATTAAAAGGTGCATTTCGACAATGCATCTATTGTAGTATATTATTGCTTAATCCAAATGAATATTATAAATTTAGGAATTCTTGCTCACATTGATGCAGGAAAAACTTCCGTAACCGAGAATCTGCTGTTTGCCAGTGGAGCAACGGAAAAGTGCGGCCGTGTGGATAATGGTGACACCATAACAGACTCTATGGATATAGAGAAACGTAGAGGAATTACTGTTCGGGCTTCTACGACATCTATTATCAGGAATGGTGTGAAATGCAATATCATTGACACTCCGGGACACATGGATTTTATTGCGGAAGTGGAGCGGACATTCAAAATGCTTGATGGAGCAGTCCTCATCTTATCCGCAAAGGAAGGCATACAAGCGCAAACAAAGTTGCTGTTCAATACTTTACAAAAACTGCAAATCCCGACAATTATATTTATCAATAAAATTGACCGTGACGGTGTGAATTTAGAGCGTTTGTATCTGGATATAAAAACAAATCTGTCTCAAGATGTCCTGTTTATGCAAACTATTGTCGATGGATTGGTTTATCCGATTTGCTCCCAAACATATATAAAGGAAGAATACAAAGAATTTGTATGCAACCATGACGACAATATATTAGAACGATATTTGGCGGATAGCGAAATTTCACCGGCTGATTATTGGAATACGATAATCGATCTTGTGGCAAAAGCCAAAGTCTATCCGGTACTACATGGATCAGCAATGTTCAATATCGGTATCAATGAGTTGTTGGACGCCATCTCTTCTTTTATACTTCCTCCAGAATCAGTCTCAAACAGACTTTCAGCTTATCTCTATAAGATAGAGCATGACCCCAAAGGACATAAAAGAAGTTTTCTAAAAATAATTGACGGAAGTCTGAGACTTCGAGACATTGTAAGAATCAACGATTCGGAAAAATTCATCAAGATTAAAAATCTAAAGACTATTTATCAGGGCAGAGAGATAAATGTTGATGAAGTGGGGGCCAATGATATCGCGATTGTAGAAGATATGGAAGATTTTCGAATCGGAGATTATTTAGGTGCTAAACCTTGTTTGATTCAAGGGTTATCTCGTCAGCATCCCGCTCTCAAATCCTCCGTCCGGCCAGACAGGCCCGAAGAGAGAAGCAAGGTGATATCCGCTCTGAATACATTGTGGATTGAAGACCCGTCTTTGTCCTTTTCCATAAACTCATATAGTGATGAATTGGAAATCTCGTTATATGGTTTGACACAAAAGGAAATCATACAGACATTGCTGGAAGAACGATTTTCCGTCAAGGTCCATTTTGATGAGATCAAGACTATCTACAAAGAACGACCTATAAAAAAGGTGAATAAGATTATTCAGATCGAAGTGCCGCCCAACCCTTATTGGGCCACAATAGGGCTGACTATTGAACCCTTACCGTTAGGGACAGGGTTGCAAATCGAAAGTGACATCTCCTATGGTTATCTGAACCATTCTTTTCAAAATGCCGTTTTTGAAGGGATTCGTATGTCTTGCCAATCTGGTTTACATGGATGGGAAGTGACTGATCTGAAAGTAACTTTTACTCAAGCCGAGTATTATAGCCCGGTAAGTACACCTGCTGATTTCAGACAGCTGACCCCTTATGTCTTCAGGCTGGCCTTGCAACAGTCAGGTGTGGACATCCTCGAACCGATGCTCTATTTTGAGTTGCAGATACCCCAATCGGCAAGTTCCAAAGCTATTACAGATTTGCAAAAAATGATGTCTGAGATTGAAGACATCAGTTGCAATAATGAGTGGTGTCATATTAAAGGGAAAGTTCCATTAAATACAAGTAAAGACTACGCCTCAGAAGTAAGTTCATACACTAAGGGCTTAGGCGTTTTTATGGTTAAGCCATGCGGGTATCAAATAACAAAAGGCGATTATTCTGATAATATCCGTATGAACGAAAAAGATAAACTTTTATTCATGTTTCAAAAATCAATGTCATCAAAATAATGGAGCGGTCAGGAAATTTCTATAAGGCAATACGGTTGGGATATATACTTATCTCCATTCTTATCGGATGTATGGCATATAATAGCCTCTATGAATGGCAGGAGATAGAAGCATTAGAACTTGGCAATAAAAAAATAGACGAGCTCCGAAAAGAAATAAACAATATCAATATTCAAATGATAAAATTTTCTCTATTGGGTGAAACAATACTGGAATGGAACGATAAAGATATCGAGCATTACCATGCACGGCGTATGGCAATGGACAGTATGCTCTGCCGTTTCAAGGCCACCTATCCAGCAGAGCGCATCGATAGTGTGCGCAGTCTTTTAGAGGATAAGGAACGACAGATGTTCCAGATAGTCCGGTTAATGGATGAACAACAATCTATTAACAAGAAGATAGCCAATCAAATTCCGGTTATTGTGCAGAAAAGTGTGCAGGAACAGTCCAAAAAGCCAAAACGAAAAGGTTTCTTGAGCATCTTCGGCAAAAAAGAGGGAACGAAGCCAACGACAACAACGACTACGCTCCGTTCATCCAATAGAAACATGGTCAACGAACAGAAAGCGCAGAGCCGTCGATTGTCAGAACAAGCCGATAGTCTTGCTGCCCGTAATGCAGAACTTAACAGACAACTGCAAGGATTGATTTGCCAAATCGAAAAGAAGGTACAATCTGATTTACAAAATAGAGAAAGCGAGATAACAGCCATGCGTAAAAAATCATTTATGCAGATAGGCGGCTTGATGGGATTTGTTCTTTTGCTGTTGGTCATTTCCGATATCATCATACACCGTGATGCAAAGAACATTAAACGATACAAACGCAAGACAACGGATTTGATCGAGCAATTGGAACAGTCCGTGCAACAAAATGAGGTACTCATAACCTCCCGAAAGAAAGCGGTACATACTATTACCCATGAGTTGCGTACACCACTGACGGCAATAACCGGCTATACCGAACTTTTGCGGAAAGAATGCAATAGCGGTAATAATGGGCAATATATCCAAAATATACTGCAATCCTCCGACCGTATGCGGGATATGCTCAACACTTTGCTTGACTTCTTCCGCCTGGACAACGGCAAGGAACAGCCCCGTCTGTCACCCTGCCGGATTTCTGCAATCACGCACACACTTGAAACGGAGTTCATGCCTGTTGCCGTGAACAAAGGGTTGTCCTTGTCCGTGAAGACTGGACACGATGCCATTGTATTGACCGACAAAGAGCGAATAATACAAATCGGGAATAACCTGCTGTCAAACGCTGTCAAGTTCACAGAAGAAGGCGGTGTTTCTTTGATTACTGAATATGACAATGGAGTTCTGACACTGGTCGTTGAAGATACAGGTACAGGCATGACAGAAGAGGAACAGAAACAAGCGTTCGGTGCGTTTGAACGTCTATCAAATGCCGCCGCAAAGGAGGGTTTCGGGCTTGGGCTTGCCATAATGCGTAATATTGTGTCGATGCTTGGCGGAACAATCCGTTTGGACAGCAAGAAAGGGAAAGGCAGTCGTTTCACAGTTGAAATTTCTATGCAGGAAGCTGAAGAACAGCTTGGATATACAAGCAATACACCTGTTTATCATAACAATAAATTCCATGATGTTGTCGCCATTGACAATGATGAGGTATTACTTCTGATGCTGAAAGAGATGTATTCCCAAGAAGGAATACACTGCGACACTTGCACCGATGCTGCGGCACTGATGGAAATGATACGCCAGAAAGAATACAGCCTGTTGCTGACAGACTTGAATATGTCCGGTATAAACGGTTTCGAATTGCTGGAACTATTGCGTTCGTCCAACGTGGGCAATTCACCAACAATCCCGGTGGTTGTGGCAACCGCTTCGGGCAGTTGTAACAAAGGGGAACTATTGGCAAAAGGCTTTGCCGGATGCCTGTTCAAGCCGTTCTCCATATCGGAGTTGATGGAGGTTTCCGACAGGTGTGCCATAAAAGAAACACCGGACGGGAAACCGGATTTTTCAGCCTTGTTGTCCTACGGCAATGAAGCCGTTATGCTGGAAAAGTTGATGACGGAAACCGAAAAGGAGATGCAGACAATACGGGAAGCGGCAACAGAAAAAGACCTGCGAAAGTTAGATTCCCTGACACACCACCTGCGTAGCTCATGGGAGATACTCCGTGCTGACCAACCGTTGAGGGAACTTTACAGATTGCTTCATAGCGATGTAATCCCAGATGAAGAAGTGTTAAGCCATGCCGTGATCGCCGTGTTGAACAAGGGAGCGGAAATAATCCGGTTGGCAGAAGAGGAAAGGAGAAAATACGAAAATGGATAAGACAAAAATAATTGTGGTGGAAGACAACATCGTGTACTGCGAGTTTGTCTGCAACATGCTGTCACGGGAGGGCTACCGTACCGTGAAGGCTTACCACCTGTCAACAGCGAAGAAACATCTGCAACAGGCGACGGATAATGACATCGTGGTTGCCGACCTGCGCCTGCCTGACGGTAACGGCATAGACCTCTTGCGCTGGATGCGAAAGGAGGGAAAGATGCAACCTTTCATTATCATGACAGACTATGCCGAAGTGCATACCGCAGTGGAAAGCATGAAGCTCGGTTCGATAGACTATATCCCCAAACAACTTGTGGAGGATAAACTTGTCCCTCTTCTCCGTTCCATACAGAAAGAACGGCAGGCGGGACAATCCCGTATGCCCGTGTTCGCCCGTGAAGGTTCCGCCTTTCAGAAAATCATGCACCGCATAAGGCTGGTAGCAGCAACCGACATGAGCGTGATGATATTCGGAGAGAACGGCACGGGCAAGGAACATATCGCCCACCACCTGCACGACAAGAGCAAACGTACGGGCAAACCCTTCGTGGCGGTTGACTGCGGTTCACTCTCAAAAGAACTTGCGCCGTCGGCATTCTTCGGACACGTCAAGGGAGCGTTTACAGGTGCGGACAGCACCAAGAAAGGGTATTTCCATGAAGCGGAAGGCGGCACGTTGTTTCTGGACGAGGTGGGAAACCTCGCGTTGGAAACCCAACAGATGTTGCTCCGTGCCATACAAGAGAGGCGGTATCGCCCGGTTGGTGACAAATCGGACAGGAGTTTCAATGTCCGCATCATCGCCGCCACCAACGAGGATTTGGAAGTAGCGGTGAATGAAAAGCGTTTCCGACAGGATTTACTCTACCGCTTGCATGACTTCGTGATAACCGTGCCGCCTTTGCGTGACTGTAAGGAGGACATCATGCCGCTTGCGGAGTTCTTCCGCGAGATAGCCAACAAGGAACTGGAGTGTAATGTGAGCGGTTTCAGTTCCGAAGCCCGAAAAGCGTTACTGACCCACACATGGCCGGGCAACGTGCGGGAACTTCGGCAGAAAGTTATGGGTGCTGTATTGCAGGCGCAGGAAGGTGTTGTCATGAAAGAGCATCTGGAACTTGCCGTGACGAAACCGACCTCTACTGTCAGCTTCGCCTTGCGCAATGACGCGGAGGATAAGGAGCGGATATTGCGTGCGTTGAAACAGGCAAACGGCAACCGGAGTGTCGCCGCCGAACTGCTCGGAATAGGCAGGACAACACTATACAGCAAACTTGAAGAGTATGGACTTAAATATAAATTCAAGCAATCATAGCCTGTAATTCACTGAATTTGGCTATCTTTGCATAACATTTGAGAAAAACGGCGATTGGCAGGAGCTTTTCGCCGCCAACATATAGGATAAGACCGCAAGGCGTTTCAAGCGAAAATCTGGTAAATTGGAACTACGGAGACGATTGCGTGATGCTTATGCTATGCTTACGCATAGCGTGCATTCACGTACTCTCCGTAAAGGCTTTACCAGAGCCATCGCTTGAAGGTAGTGTGAATTGCACGCTACTTTTTTACCCTTGCCTAACGAAAAGAAACGATTATGGGTAAAGTTCAGATTCTCGCTGTACTGACGATGGACGGATGTCTTTCTTCAGAGTTATATGATAAAACACATCAGGATTTGTGCCTTGACCGTTGCGGTCTTGATGAAATCAGGAAGAAAGCCCTTTACCGTGTGACACCGGACTATTCCATTTCAATGCTGCACGAATGGAGAAAAGACGGCACAAACATCCGTTACCTCGCGGAAGCCACACCGGATACGGCAGATTATATAAACGGACTACTGCGTATGCACGCTGTGGATGAAATCATACTATACAACGTTCCTTTCATTTTAGGAAGTGGGCGGCATTTTTTCAAATCGGCTCTGCCAAAGCAACACTGGACGCTTTCCTCTGTGAAAAGCTATCCTAACGGTGTATGCCGAAGTATCTACACCCTTGACAAATAAGCAAGACAGCCAAAATGTACGGCAGTCATACAATTTTGTTTTCGGAAATAGAAGAAATGTTCTGATTATGAACAATTTAATCCCGTATAAATTCATTCCTTTGGAAAAATATTGAATTTTATACCACTGAATTCCAGCACCTTGAAAAAGCCGGTGCCGGATTTTTTGCTTTCTGACACATGTTTTGCCAATTATATTTATGTGCGCACGCAGAAAACAAAGTGTAATTTTCAAAATTGACAGAACCATGAATTATTTCTTGCTGGCGGAAACCGACTTCTTCCGCCTGATAAACGAAGCCGGTGACTGCAATATGGAAACGGCATATACGGCTTTCGCCACCCAAGTGATTGAACTGTGTAACGGCGGCATGGATGCGAACCTTACCATTATCGCGCTTGCTTACATCGAAATCGAGTTGCAGCACCATCCCGTGCGCAATCTATCAGAAGAAAGAAAAGAGATTGCCGCCTACATCAGCAAGGCCCTGTCTTTCATCAGGAAGATGCAAAAATTCCTTGCCACGCCCCAAGTGCCGCCACTAATATCCGCCAACAACGCAACTGAAAACACCGCCAGCCTCCTGCAATGGACGGGCAACGCCATAGACCTCGTGGAGCTTATCTACGGCATCGACGAGATGGGTTGTATCAACAACGGCAATATGCCGCTCAAACAGCTTGCCCCGCTTCTTTACAAGATATTCGGGGTTGAGTCGAAGGACTGCTACCGCTTCTACACCGATATCAAACGCCGGAAGAACGAAAGCCGCACCTACTTCCTTGACAGGATGCAGGAGAAACTGAATGAGAGGATGATGCGCGATGAGGAACTGGAAATAAAAAGACGGTAAGTATTTCTATACCTTTTCATCGTTTGAATGAAAAATCGGCTTATTTTTTGTCGTTACATAAAAAAGTCTTATCTTTGCATCTACAATTAAGAAGACATGCGGTTCTGACCGTGTTCAACGATAACAGTACCCGTTTGGCATACCGTAAGATCTGCCGGCGGGTCATTCTTTTTTATAACGGTATGGCAAATAAGGAATCACGTTCCATTGATGAACAAATAGAACTGCTCAAACAAAGAGGAATGCTTGTCGGCGATGAAGGTTTCGCTGCCCGACATTTGGCTCATATCAGCTACTATCGTTTGAAGGGATATTGGTGGGACATGCAGTCCGATAGAGCCAATCATCTGTTTCAGCCGGATTCCAAACTGGAAGATGTAATCACACGCTATTATTTCGACAAGGAACTGCGCCTTATTTTATTTGATGCCATCGAAACAATAGAAATCACGCTACGCACAAAGATGATTTATCATCTTTCACAATCCTACGGAGGGCTGTGGTATCGTGACCCGAGATTGTTTGCTGATGTCGCTTTTCACACACAGCACCTCAAAGAACTGATAGAAGAATTCTTACGGAGCAATGAGATTTTTGTGAAAGACTACAGGCGCAAGCACCTTGTGACTGATGCAAGCGGTGAAAAGACGCTTGACGAACACCCGGATGCGTGGATTATATTTGAAGTGGCCACATTCGGCACACTTTCCAAGATATACAAGAACCTTAACCACCAACTGCCCGAAAAATCAGCAATAGCCAATGATATGGGGCTGAATCTACACAATGAACTTTCGGGATGGCTTGAAGCCATTTCATATATGCGCAACATAATCGCGCACCATTCCAGAATATGGAGTCGGAACATGGTCAAACGGCCTTGTGAAATTCATAATCCGCGAATGACATGGCTTTCCCGTCCATTGACCGAGGTACAGCAGAAAAAACCGTTCTATGTGATTACGGCAATGTTATATCTCTGCAATGCCATAGACGAGGGGCATACGTTCAAAGAGAAACTGCTGGCATTGTTTGAGGAGTATGCGGATGTGCCCATCTACAAGATAGGCTTCTTCAACCGCTGGAAAGAAGAGCCGATTTGGAAATGAAAAAAGTGCCTGTTTACAGGTGCGGAAAAACAAAAAGAGAAGCAATACAATAAACCTCCTGGGCGCATCGTAAGACAGCATACTTGGGAGGCGTTCTTCATTTTAAGAGGTGACGGAGATATTTTCCGCCACCTCTGTTTTTTTATTTCTACTGCAACAGGTGCTTCAGGTTGTCATCGCCTGCGATGCGTTCCAGTTCATCCTGCACAATCTGCTTCACCTCTTCCTTGATGCGCCGGTAGTTCGCCTGCACCGTATCCTTCATGCGGTCGTTTCCGTCCTCGTCCGTGAAATCGGTAATGACAGGTATTTTCTTGTAGGCACTTTCCTCCCGCTTCACCTTCTCGGCATCCACCACAATCTCGCAGTGGAAAATCTTCTGCTCGATGCGCTCGTTGAAGTTGTCGGACACCGAACCGACAAACATACCCTGCGTAAGCCCGGAAATCTTGCTCGGCGGGATAAGCGCGTCCATCTGCGTGTTGATGGAGGTGGAAACATCCTGCCGGTTGATGGAGATAGACTGCCGTTTCTGCAACACCTTCCCGAACCGCTCCGATAGTGTCTTTGCCGTTTCTCCTACCACCTGCCCGGAGAAAATGTTACCGACCGTATTCATCACGACTTTTGCTTCCTTATCGCCGTAGTCGCGCACTAACTGGCTGAAATCCTGAAAGCCCAGACACACGGCAACCTTGTTGCTTCGGGCGGTAGCTATAAGATTGTCCAACCCTTTGAAGTATATCGTGGGCAGCTCGTCGATGATGACCGACGACTTCAGCATCCCCTTCTTGTTGATGAGTTTCACGATACGGGAGTTATACAGACCGAGAGCCGCCCCGTAAATGTTCTGACGGTCGGGATTGTTGCCCACGCATAGGATTTTCGGCTCTTCGGGATTGTTGATGTCCAGCGTAAATTCGCTGTCCGACATCACCCAGTAGAGCTGCGGGGAAATCATCCTCGAAAGCGGAATTTTTGCCGACGCTATCTGCCCCATGAGCTGCTCCGCAGCCCCTCCGAGCCAAGCATCCATGAACGGGGAAAGGTAATTCTCCAGTTCGGGATAGGAAGTCAGTATCGGAAAAATATCCTCGTAACGGCGGTTCAAAAACTCGATGGCATGGGGAAACGTGCAGTATTTCCCGTTCTGATAGATTTTGAGATACCAGATAATACTGGCAAACAGAATGATAGGTGACTCCACGAAGAAGTCGCCCTGCTTTTGCACCCACGTTTTATTGAGGTTGAGCATTATCGTGTAGGCACTCTCGTAAGCGTCCGTAATATCCTCCATGAAATCCGGGTGTATGGGATTGCAACGGTGTGAGCGTCGCGGGTCGTCGAAATTGATCACATAGAATTTCGGCTTCACCTTGTAGCCCTCCGGGTGGTTCAGCAAATGGTTGTAGGCTATGGTGGACAAGTCACTGAATTTGAAGTCGTACACATACATTGAGAAGCCCTTTTCAATCTGTTGCTTGATAAAGCTGTTCACCACTGCGTAGGATTTGCCGCTGCCCGGCGTACCCAACACGATGGACGCACGGAAGGGATTCACCACATTGATCCAGCCGTTGTTCCAACGCTTTTTGTAATAGAAGCGTGTGGGCAGATTGACCGAATACTCGCTTTCGATGAGCCTTGTTTCCTGCATGAAACTCTCGTTCTCATTGTTGAAAACATCCTCCATCAGATTGTGTTTCAACAGACGGCTCATCCACAGACCGCCCATCAAAAGGCAGACATAGCCTGTACCGATGGTAATGATATACAGCCCCGTCACCGCTTCGACCGGCAACGGCAGAGCCAGTATCCACCAGTTCAGGAAAAACAGCACGGACCCGATGGCGAGTGCCGTCCATATTTTTCTCCAAGTGATTTTCTCTCCCTTGACACCCTTCGTACCCAGACAGGACAGGGCAAGCAGCAGGACGGCAAACAGCTTCGTGTACAGTATGGAATGGAACAGCCCCGCCGTGCGGTCGAAGTTCATCAGGATTTTGTCCACCACACCGATGTTCACGCCCCACAGCCGGATGGCTTCGTAGCAGAACCAGTACACGTTCATGACCACTAAAATGATACTCACGGCACGCAGAAAATCCATGATTTTCGCCAATGCCCTCAAATCGTCTTCTTGTTGTGACATACATTGATTTTTTAATTGTTGATACTCCGATTACATACCCAAGCCCTTGCGCTTTTTCTTCTTTTTGCGCTTCATCGCCCGGATGAAAGCCTCTTCCTCGGCATCTACCGCCGGACCTTCGGGAGTGAGCAAGCCCATTCCGCCCGATACGTCTTCACGGTCGTATGCGGTCTGCCCGTGCGCCTTGTCCGCAGCATCCACAGGGATGGATAGCGGTATCGGCGGCTGTCCTGCGTATGGCAGGGTAAAATGTTCCTGCAAGGCATTCGCCGAAAGCTCCTTGCCCATGCGTGAGCCGTTCAGCACGCACCCCGTGCGGTGGTCGATGAAAGTAGCCCCGTAGATGCGCCCTTCCTCCGTATGGCGCAACACGGTGTCGATGCCTTTCTCTTTGAGCAGGGACACAAACCTGTCCTTGTCATAAGTGCCTTGCAGCACGGAAAGGACGGTGCGTTTCGTCATGTCGGCGAGTTTCCTGTCCTTAATCTCAAGCTTGGAACGGGCAAACTTATTCTGCACGGCTTCATAGCCTGCGGACTTCCCGAAAAGCGAGGACTTGAACGGGTTGCCGACCTTGTTGCCCTTGTCGTCCGTGACGGAATAGACCAGCCCGTGATATTCCCGTCCGCGCACGTTACCCCTCGCTTCCTCCACCGTCATATTATATAAGGAAAGGAGCGCACGGTATTCGCCCATCGTCTGGAAACGGTACTGCCCGTTCAGAGCCTTCAGGGTATTGCCTACCTGCTTCTTCACATCGCCTGCCGATACGTCCACTTTACATAGCGGCGTGTCAAGACGGCGGTTCCTGCGCTCCGCATCGTGCAGCCCGTATTTCCTTTCAAGCTCACGAGTAATCTGCTTGCTGCGGTAGTAGTTGTTCTTGTCGCTGATACATTTCCCGTTCTCATCCACCCGCACCGTCACAATGTGCAGATGGTGACGGTCGATGTCCTCGTGCTTGAATACAAGATAAGGCTGGTTGCCAAAACCGAGCTTTTCCAGATACTCGCGGGCGATGTCCTGCAATTCCGCATCGGTCAGCACATCCTCCGGGTGCGGGTTGAGCGAGATATGCACCACCGGTTTCTCCACTTTCATCTGCGGTGGCAGGAAGGTGTGGAAGCCCTCCATCGCCTTGCCGATGTCCACCTTCCCCGAACCGTCATTATAGATGCGGTTGGTGGTGAGAAGCCGCCCCTGTGCCTCGTTAATCTTCTCCCCGTTGTAGGCAATCGCGCCGTACAACGAGCTGCCTACACTGATTTTTGCGACCATTTCGCCTCCATTTGAGTTTCACTCTTCTTCAAACGCGACTCGGCAGAGTCCAAACAAGTTTGGCTCTGCTCTCGCTGCTCTTTCAGCTCCCTTGACAGTTCCACAATCTGACGGCTCAGTTTCACGAGTTCGACGGTGTGTTGCTCCAATTTATAGAGCAACGCCATCGCCTTTTTCTCTGAAAAATGCAGCCTCAGTTCCTTCACGACTTGGTTGTAATTCGTACCTACGGCGCGGAACTGCGCATGAAAATCCGACAGCTTGGTGTAATAGTCCACCAACGTCTTGTCCACCTTCAGCACCTTGAACGGCTGTCCGAAGAAGTGCGCTTTGAGGAAAACCGACCGCGCATAGACACCCGATTTTCCGAACATGGCGAGGAAACGGTTGTGTTCCTCCTCGTTGAAACGGACGGTGTACCGGTACACCGCCGGATCAAGTTTGGGATTTCTCCCTGCTTTGCTTTTCCTTTTCTCTTTCATATTACTTTGGATTTAGCGGATTGACGGCATAAGCCGCCGCTTCGGGTCACGGCACCGCAGTTCTGAAAGGCTTCCCGACTTCGGAGGGAAAGCCCGCCCCCTGCAAGGGCAAGGCGTTTTCCGGGATGCTCAAAATATTTTGAGCGGCTGAAAACATACCTTGCTATGTTCAGGTGAACATAAAAATCCGTCAGGGGACGGATTGGGAAAATACCTTTCAGGACTCCGGGCCGCGCGCCATCGGCGAACCCTGCCGTCCGGGTGCAAAGTTACGCTCTTAAAGCGGTAACGAACAGATACTTGACCCGGCCAATGGCTGCCAACCGGCGCAACATGCCGCCACTTGCTTGGGAAGTGATACAAGTTCAAAAATATACTTGTTTATTTGCAGCATGATTCAAGAAACTAACGGTTTGAAGATATGAGGAAAGGAATATTCAAATACCCGGACAACCGCTTCGGCGGACACTTGCCGAAACGGATACCCGAACCGTCGGAAACCCGGTTGTCCGACAATTCGGTGACGCATGGATTCAATGACTTCATGACGCAGTGTCGTCATTCATCACTTGTCCGCCGCACCGCTTCACCGCAGAACCGGATACGCGGTGACCCGCCCGTGTGCCTGTTCACGGAAACGGATAATGCGGTAATTCAATTCGCATGTAAACAGAAAACAAAATCATCAACAATTAAACTGAATAGAACCATGAGTAAGGAAATCTTCGTTGCATTCGCAACACAGAAAGGTGGCATCGGCAAATCCACCGTCACGGCACTCGCCGCCAGCTACCTGCACAACGTGAAAGGCTACAATGTCGCCGTCGTGGACTGCGACGACCCGCAGCACAGCATCCACGGCCTGCGCGAACATGAGACGGCACTCATCGGCAGGAGCATCTACTTCAAGGCTCTCGCGTGCGACCATTTCCGCAAGATAAAGAAGAACGCCTATCCGGTCATCAAGAGCAACGCGGTGAACGCCCTCGACGATGCGGAAAGGATGATCGCCGCCGAGGTCGTGAAGCCCGACGTGGTTTTCTTCGACATGCCGGGGACACTCCGGAGCAACGGCGTGATAAAGACGCTCTCGCAGATGGACTACATCTTCACGCCCCTGAGTGCCGACCGCTTTGTCGTGGAAAGTACCCTGAAATTCGTCACGATGTTCCGCGACAGGCTGATGACAACCGGGCAAGCGAAAACAAAGGGGCTGCATCTGTTCTGGACGATGGTGGACGGCAGGGAGAGGAACGACCTGTACGGCATCTACGAGGAAGTGATAGCCGAAATGGGCTTCCCGGTGCTTTCCACCCGCCTGCCCGACAGCAAGAAGTTCCGCCGCGACCTTTCGGAAGAGCGCAAGAGCGTTTTCCGCTCCACCATCTTCCCGATGGACACGGCACTGCTGAAAGGGAGCGGCATCCGTGAGTTTTCCGAAGAGATAAGCGACATCATCAGACCGCAGTGAGCATGGGCAGCAGGAAAGTAAACACGGAAGGCATCGACGAGGAACTGCTGTTGGCATCTATCGGGCGGCGCACACAGGACGGGACACTACGCCCGGCGCAGGAAGACCCCGCAGCCGTACCGACCGGAGAGGACACCGCCGCACCGGAGCCGCCACCGGCTCAACCCGTGACACGGGAGAGAGCGCAGAGGGAAGGCGGCCGCCGGAAAAGGCAGGACGAGGACTATAACGAGCTGTTCCTGCGCCGCAACGAGATAAAGACCCGCCAGTGTGTCTATATCAGCCGCGACGTACACGGCAAGATCCTCAAAATCGTGAACGACATCGCCGGAGGGGAAATCTCTGTGGGCGGCTATGTGGATACCGTGCTGCGCCAGCATCTGGAACAGCACAAGGAGAGAATCAACGAACTGTACAAGAAACAACGTGAAGATCTGATTTGAAAATGGAAAAAGAAATGACACCGAATGAAAAAAGACCGCAGCAGGACTGCGGAGGCATGCTTGCCCAAGTGCAGGCGAGCGTGGAAATACTGTCGCCCGTCCCGGTGAGCGGCAAATGCTGCGAGAAGGACTATGAACGTCTATTCATCCGCGACCCGGAAGTAAAGGCGCGGGAGGGCAAGATGGCGTATGTGCGTCCGGAGTACCACGAGCGTATCATGCGCATCACCCGTGTAATCGGGCATGATAGGCTTACACTGTCCGCCTACATCGACCATGTGCTGACGCACCACTTCAACCAGTGCGAGGACGCTATAAAGAGCCTTTACGCCCGGAATTACAATTCAGTATTCTAACTAAAACCGGAAGTATATGAATGAAACAATCAGCATGACAGACATTCTGCTGGCGGTATCGGTCGGCTGCAACCTATGGTTCCTGTTCCTGCTCCTTTACGAGCGCATCATGGACATGCGGCTTGTCCGCTTCTTCAAGGGCATCGCCGGATTATGGCGGTCGTTGGACAGGAATGGGCCAAAGAGCGTAGCGGCACATGAGGAAGTTTCCACGGCAAAGGGGGACATCATCGGCAAGAGCCGTTTCAAAATGGCATCCACCCGGACAATCGCTGCCATACCGGCGCAAGAAGCCGCCACTTTGGAAAAAGGCATTGAGCTGTCGGAGGAAGAGGCTACTTTTGACGACGGAAACACGGAAACCGCGTCCCGCCCGGCGCAAGTCCCGGAGGAAAAGCTCGATGAGACCTTCACGAGCATGCCGCCGGAGGAACTGGGATACGGGGAGGACGAACCGGATGAAGACGCTTCGGACACGCCACGGGCTTCGGGCAGCAGCTTTGACGAGATTGACGACGCCTGCAAGACCGCCATGAACCCGGACGCGACACAGGCGGAACGTGAAAAGGCGGCGAAGGTGTTCACCGACATGGAAGGCACGGAGCTGTACGAGAAAATGATGGAAGGCTCTTCGGAGATAGGCATCCGCATCAAGGGGCTTATCGAGATCCGGCTGAAGAAACCCGAAAAGGAGTTCATCGTGCCGGACAACATCGAGGATTTCGACATCCGAAACTATGTATGACAACTGAAAAAGGAATGGACATGAAATAGTGACATCAACCCACGCGGCAAGGAAACGCAAGGCGTATCCCGTCCGCAACGGACACGCCCACGTCTGTGGAAACAAACGGGCATCCACTAAAACCAAAGTAAAGTAACAGAGTAACAACCGCCCGACAAAGGACTATCCACCCTTTCGACGGCAAAAAACAAGGACAATTCATGAACAAGAACATCTTGAAAAACAGAAAAGCAATCCTATCCGCGGCACTTTTCATCGCCGCAACCGCCTCCGCTTTCGCGCAAGGAAACGGCATCGCGGGCATCAACGAAGCCACCTCTATGGTGAGTTCGTATTTCGACCCCGGAACTAAACTGATATACGCCATCGGCGCGGTCGTCGGGCTTATCGGGGGCGTGAAAGTGTACGGAAAATTCTCATCGGGTGACCCCGACACCTCAAAAACAGCAGCAAGCTGGTTCGGCGCGTGTATCTTCCTGATTGTAGCCGCCACCATCCTGCGCTCATTCTTCCTTTAATGTAATAATGTATGGCTGAATACCCGGTAAACAAGGGTATCGGCCGTCCGGTAGAGTTCAAGGGCTTGAAGGCACAGTACCTCTTCATTTTCTGCGGAGGTCTGCTGGCTCTCTTCGTCCTGTTCGTCATCCTCTACATGGTCGGTATCGACCAGTGGATATGTATCGGCTTCGGCGCGGCATCGTCCTCCCTCCTTGTGTGGCAGACCTTCGCGCTGAACGCCCGGTACGGCGAACACGGGCTGATGAAATTGGGAGCGTCACGGAGCCATCCCCGATACCTTATCAACCGGCGGCGGATAACCCGTCTGTTCAAACGACAACGAAAGGAAGAAACGACATGAGGAATACATCAAAAATGACAACACTGGAAAACAAGTTTCCCCTGCTTGCGGTGGAGCATGGCTGCATCATCTCAAAGGACGCCGACATCACGGTGGCTTTCGAGGTGGAGCTGCCGGAGCTTTACACCGTGACGGGCGCGGAGTACGAGGCGATACACGGCTGCTGGTGCAAGGCAATCAAGGTGCTGCCGGACTACTCCGTCGTTCACAAGCAGGACTGGTTTATCAAGGAACGCTACAAGCCGGAGCTTCAGAAGGACGACATGAGTTTCCTCTCACGGAGCTTCGAGCGTCACTTCAACGAGCGTCCGTACCTGAAACACACCTGCTACCTCTACCTGACCAAGACGACGAAGGAGCGTAGCCGGATGCAGAGCAACTTCAGCACGCTGTGCCGAGGGCACATCATCCCGAAAGAGCTGGACAGGGAAACCACGACCAAGTTCATGGAAGCCTGCGAACAGTTCGAGCGTATCATGAACGACAGCGGGCTTGTCAGGTTGCGCCGCCTCTCCACCGACGAGATTGTGGGGACGGAGGGTAAGGCGGGGCTGGTAGAACGCTACTTCTCGCTCATGCCGGAAGGTGACATCACCTTGCAGGACATCGAACTTTCGGCAAGGGAGATGCGCATCGGCGACAACCGCCTGTGTCTGCACACCCTCTCCGACGCGGAAGACCTGCCGGGCAAGGTGGCTACCGACACCCGTTACGAGAAGCTCTCCACCGACCGGAGCGACTGCCGCCTCTCCTTCGCCTCCCCGGTGGGGCTGCTGCTCTCCTGCAACCATATCTACAACCAGTATGTGCTGATAAATAACAGCGAGGAAGCCTTGCAGAAGTTCGAGAAGTCCGCCCGTAACATGCAGTCGCTCTCACGCTATTCAAGGAGCAACAGCATCAACCGCGAGTGGATAGACCAATACCTGAACGAAGCCCGGTCCTACGGGCTGACCTCGGTACGGGCGCACTTCAACGTCATGGCGTGGAGCGACGACGCGGAGGAACTGAAGCACATAAGGAACGACGTGGGCAGCCAGCTGGCAAGCATGGAGTGCGTGCCGCGCCACAACACCATCGACTGCCCTACACTCTACTGGGCGGCGATACCCGGCAATGCGGCGGACTTCCCGGCGGAAGAGAGTTTCCACACTTTCATCGAACAGGCGGTGTGCCTGTTCACGGAGGAAACCAACTACCGCAGCTCGCTCTCGCCCTTCGGCATCAAGATGGTGGACAGGCTCACAGGGAAACCGCTGCACCTCGACATCAGCGACCTTCCGATGAAGCGGGGTATCACGACCAACCGCAACAAGTTCGTGCTGGGTCCTTCGGGCAGCGGCAAGTCGTTCTTCATGAACCACCTCGTGCGCCAATATTATGAGCAAGGCGCACATGTGGTATTGGTGGACACGGGAAACTCCTATCAGGGCTTGTGCGGCATGATCCGGCGCAAGACAGGCGGAGTGGACGGCGTGTATTTCACCTACACGGAAGAGAAGCCCATATCATTCAACCCGTTCTACACCGATGATTACATCTTCGATGTGGAGAAGAAGGACAGCATCAAGACCCTGCTTCTTACGCTCTGGAAATCGGAGGACGACAAGGTGACGAAGACGGAGAGCGGCGAACTGGGCAGTGCCGTGAGTGCCTACATCGAGCGTATCCAATCCGACCGTAGCATCGTGCCGTCGTTCAACACTTTCTACGAGTATATGCGCGACGACTACCGCACGGAACTGGCGCAGCGCGACATCAAGGTGGAGAAGTCCGACTTCAACATCGACAACATGCTCACCACCATGCGGCAGTATTACCGGGGCGGACGTTACGACTTCCTGCTCAACTCCACGGAGAACATCGATCTGCTCGGCAAGCGGTTCATCGTCTTCGAGATTGACAGTATAAAAGAGAACCGCGAACTGTTCCCCGTCGTGACTATCATCATCATGGAAGCCTTCATCAACAAGATGCGGCGGCTGAAAGGGGTGCGGAAACAGCTTATCGTGGAGGAGGCTTGGAAGGCCCTCTCTTCGGCAAACATGGCTGAATACCTACGTTATATGTACAAGACGGTCAGAAAATATTACGGCGAGGCAATCGTGGTGACGCAGGAGGTGGACGACATCATCAGTTCTCCGGTGGTCAAGGAGAGCATCATCAACAACTCCGACTGCAAGATACTTCTCGACCAGCGCAAGTATATGAACAAGTTCGACCAGATACAGGCGTTGCTCGGACTGACGGAAAAGGAGAAGTCGCAGATACTCTCCATCAACATGGCGAACAACCCTTCACGGCTCTACAAGGAGGTGTGGATAGGCTTGGGTGGCACACAATCGGCGGTCTATGCCACCGAGGTCAGTGCAGAAGAGTATCTGGCGTACACTACCGAAGAAACGGAAAAAGTGGAGGTTTACCGTCTGGCGGAGAAGCTGGGCGGTGACATCGAAGCCGCCATCCGGCAGCTTGCCGAAAGGCGGAGGAACAAGGAATAACTAAAACAGAATGTATCAACAAAAAAAGGAAAACGCATATGAATTTACCAAAAGTGAAAATGCTGCAAGTCAGCAAGTGTCTGATCGGATTGGCGGTCATGATGCTGCAATCCTGCGACGTGGCCGACAACCGCCGTGATATGCTGTGCGGGAACTGGGAGAGCGTGGAGGGGAAGCCCGACGTGCTTATCTACAAGGAGGGCGAAGCCTACAAGGTGACGGTGTTCCGCCGGAGCGGTCTGCGCCGCAAGCTGAAACCGGAAACCTATCTCTTGCAGGAGAAAACCGGCAACCTGTTCATGAACACCGGCTTCCGCATCGACGTGTCCTATAACGAGGCCACGGACGTGCTGACCTTCTCGCCGGGCGGCGACTATGTGCGGGTGAAACCGCAGCCGGGACACCCGACAGAAGAATAACAACCACTAAAATCCAAAGTAACATGAGAACAAGAATAACAATGATTATCTGCCTGTGCCTGCTTTTCGCAGGCAGGGCAAGCGCACAGTGGGTCGTAAGCGATCCGGGCAATCTGGCGCAGGGTATCATCAATGCCTCCAAAAACATCATCCATACCTCCAAGACTGCCACGAACATGGTGAGCAACTTTCAGGAAACGGTGAAAATCTATCAGCAGGGCAAAAAGTATTACGATGCTCTCAAATCGGTGAACAATCTCGTCAAGGACGCCCGCAAGGTGCAGCAGACCATCCTGATGGTAGGCGACATCACCGACATTTATGTAAACAGTTTCCAAAGGATGCTCCGTGATGGAAATTTCAGACCAGAAGAGCTGTCGGCAATCGCTTTCGGTTACACGAAACTGCTGGAAGAGAGCAACGAAGTATTGACGGAACTGAAGAATGTGGTGAACATCACCACGCTCTCCATGACCGACAAGGAGCGCATGGACGTGGTGGAACGCTGCCACTCGAAGATGAAGCGTTACCGCAACCTCGTAAGTTACTACACGAACAAGAACATCTCCGTGAGCTACCTGCGTGCGAAAAAGAAGAACGACCTCGACCGCATCATGGGGCTGTACGGAAACATGAACGAAAGATACTGGTAGCCTATGAATTTCGACAACCTTCACCAGATTCTACGTTCGCTTTACGAGCAGATGATGCCGTTGTGCGGAGACATGGCGGGTGTGGCGAAAGGCATCGCCGGACTGGGTGCGCTGTTCTACGTCGCCTACCGGGTATGGCAGTCGCTGGCGAGAGCCGAACCGATAGACGTATTCCCGATGCTCCGTCCTTTTGCCATCGGTCTGTGCATCATGTTCTTCCCGACTGTGGTGCTGGGCACGATAAACAGCATCCTCTCACCCGTCGTACAGGGCACGGCAAAGATGCTGGAGGCGGAAACGCTGGACATGAACACCTACCGCCAGCAGAAGGACAAATTGGAATACGAGGCGATGATGCGCAACCCCGAAACCGCCTACCTCGTGTCCAACGAGGAGTTTGACAAGCAGCTGGAGGAACTCGGCTGGTCGCCCTCCGACATGGTGACGATGGCGGGGATGTATATCGACCGGGGAATGTACAACATGAAGAAAAACATCCGCGACTTCTTCCGCGAGATACTGGAATTGCTGTTCCAAGCCGCCGCCCTCGTGATAGACACCGTCCGAACCTTCTTCCTCGTGGTGCTGGCGATACTCGGTCCGATAGCCTTCGCCATATCGGTGTGGGACGGTTTCCAAAGCACGCTCACGCAGTGGATATGCCGCTACATACAGGTATATCTGTGGCTGCCGGTGTCGGACATGTTCAGCACCATACTGGCGAAGATACAGGTGCTGATGCTGCAAAGCGACATCGAGCGGATGCAGGCAGACCCGAACTTCTCGCTGGATTCGAGCGACGGGGTGTACATCGTGTTCCTCTGCATCGGCATCATCGGCTACTTCACCATTCCCACCGTTGCCGGCTGGATTATCCAAGCCGGAGGCATGGGCGGTTACGGTCGCAACGTGAACCAGATGGCGGGACGTGCCGGAGGAATGGCGGGCAGTGTTGCCGGAGCTGCGACAGGCAATATGATGGGACGTGCCGGCAAATTGCTGAAATAACAATCATGTAGAATCATTGAAACAGAATTAAGAATGGAATTTAAGTCACTCAGAAACATCGAATCATCGTTCAGGCAGCTACGCCTGTTCGGTATCGTCTTCCTCTCGCTGTGCGCTGTGGTGACGGTGTGGAGCGTGTGGAACTCCTACCGTTTCGCAGAGAAGCAACGGGAGAAAATCTATGTGCTGGACAACGGCAAGTCGCTGATGCTGGCTCTCTCTCAGGATTTATCGCAGAACCGCCCGGCGGAAGCACGGGAGCATGTGCGCCGCTTCCACGAGCTTTTCTTCACGCTGTCACCTGAAAAAAGCGCGATTGAACACAACGTAAAACGTGCCCTGCTGCTGGCGGACAAGAGCGTGTACCACTATTATTCGGACTTCGCGGAGAAGGGGTACTACAACCGCATCATCGCCGGGAACATCAACCAAGTGCTGAAAGTGGACAGCGTGGTGTGCGACTTCAACGCCTATCCCTACCGTGCCGTGACCTACGCCACGCAGAAAATCATCCGGCAAAGCAACGTCACCGAGCGCAGCCTCGTGACCACCTGCCGCCTGCTGAACGCATCGCGGTCGGACGACAACCCAAACGGTTTCACCATCGAGGGGTTCACCATCATCGAGAACAAGGATTTACAGACAATCAAACGGTAACAGGACATGAAAAGTATCAGAAAATCAATGTGGGGCATGTATTGGAAACTCCACGACAAACGGAAACGGCTGGTGGCAAGGCTCAAAGGGTATCTGGACGGTTTGCCGCCGGAAACACGCCGCCGCATCGTGCTGGGGATGCTCGCCGCCTTCGCGATGCTTGCCCTCTACACCTTCGGCAGAGCCGTCTATGACATCGGCAGAAACGACGGCTCACGTATGGATACGGGACATGCCGGACGGGTGGAACTACCGACCCCGGTGGAAACTGACAATCACTTAACACCTTATTTATATGGAACAGACGAAGAATGAATCAACGAAAGAGAACAAAGCCGCTCCCGACGCGGGAAAGCCGAAAAAGGAGCGCGAACCGCTGACAGAGGCGCAGCGGCTGAAACGGCAGAAGATGATAGTCCTGCCTGCTATGGTGCTGGTCTTCATCGGGGCGATGTGGTTGATATTCGCCCCTTCCTCCGGCAAGGAACAACCGCCGGGAACGGACGGCTACAACACCGAGATGCCAGACGCGGACAAGGCGAACCGGCAGATTATCGGCGACAAGCTGAAAGCCTACGAGCATGGGGAGATGGAAGAGCGGCTGGAGAGCCGCAACCGTGCCATCGGGCAGCTGGGCGACATGTTCGACCGCGAGATAGCGGGAACGGAGGACGGTACGGACTTCGACCTCGCCAATCCGGGCGGCAAGGAAGAAAGGGCAAAGCCTGCCACGCCGCAAACCATCCAATCCTCCGCAGCCGCCTACCGTGACCTGAACGCCACCCTCGGCAACTTTTACGAACAGCCGAAGAATGACAATGCGGAGATGGATGTGCTATTGGAGCGCATCGCCTCGTTGGAATCGGAACTGGAAAGTGAAAAAGGCAGGACTTCATCTATAGACGAACAGGTGGCACTTATGGAGAAGTCCTATGAGCTGGCGGCAAAGTACATGGGCGGTCAGAACGGTGGGAAGCCGGAACAGGCGGCAGAGCCTGCCACCGTGCAGAAGGGAAAGAAGAACACGGCGACACCCGTAAGGCAAGTGACCCGCCAAGTCGTTTCCTCCCTTGCACAGCCCATGAGCAACGCGGAGTTTGTCGCCACTTTCTCACAGGAACGCAACCGGGGTTTCAACACGGCTGTCGGCACGGCGGAGGTATCGGACAGGAACACCATCCCGGCGTGTGTGCATGAGGCGCAGAGCGTGACGGACGGGCAGACGGTAAGGCTTCGCCTGCTGGAGCCTATGGCGGTGGCGGGCAGGACAATCCCACGGGGTGCGGTGGTGGTCGGCACGGGCAAGATACAGGGTGAACGACTCGACATCGGGATCACCTCGCTGGAATACGACGGCACGATTATCCCCGTGGAGCTTGCGGTCTATGACACGGACGGACAGCCCGGCATCTTCATCCCGAACTCGATGGAGATGAACGCCGTCCGAGAGGTCGCCGCCAACATGGGAGGTTCGTTGGGTAGCAGCATCAATATCTCCACCAATGCCGGGGCGCAGCTCGCCTCCGACTTGGGCAAGGGGCTGATACAAGGAACGAGCCAGTACATCGCGGGGAAGATGCGCACCGTCAAGGTGCATCTGAAAGCCGGGTACAGGGTCATGCTTTACCAAGAAAAAGATTGAAATCAATAAAAAAATTACCACTAAAATCCAAAAGTAATGAGAAAAGTAATCATCATGTTTGCCCTCGCTATGGGCATCGCAACTGCCAACGCGCAGGAGAATGTAACCGTTGAAACGACCAACGGAAGTGAACAGCCGACCTTGACGAAGGAGGTCTATCCGCAGAAGGAGGCGGACGGAGACCTGTATCACGGTCTGTCGCGCAAGCTGACCTTCGACCGCATGATACCGCCGCACGGTCTGGAAGTGACCTACGACAAGACCGTCCACGTCATTTTTCCGGCGGAGGTGCGCTATGTCGATTTAGGCTCGCCCGACCTGATTGCCGGGAAAGCCGACGGAGCGGAGAACGTCATCCGCGTGAAGGCTACCGTAAGGAATTTTCCCAACGAAACGAATATGTCCGTCATCACGGAGGACGGCAGTTTCTACACCTTCAGTGCGCCCGTAGTGGCAGTTTAGTAAATATCTCTGTGGCAAGAGATTAGGTTAG
>NZ_JAERMS010000040.1 GCF_017426725.1 Prevotella illustrans
ATTTTAGCCCTTAACTTTTATATAACAAAAATGTTTACCGGACAGCAATATAAAAATTATATCAGCCGGTCGAGGTAAGGATATACAAAAGAGTTTTGACATAGCTCAAATTCCCCTTACTTTTTATAATATGACTACTGGTAATATCGGATTACCGGGTCTCTCTTTGAGAATATGCTTAGCAAGTTGTGACAGCATATCATCTCGAGACTAAGATTTCACGTGCCTATGAATCGCATGCCCCTAAAGGCAGGCTCATACGGCATAAAAGAAATCGAGTAAGAGAAAATAACATCTAATTAATTCAAATTATTATGAAAAGAAAAAAGTATCAGAAGCCCGAAACGGAGCTTACGGCTGTAGCAATCAGCCATTTCATCTGTGTTTCGGCAGGAATCAATGAGTGGTCATCCGAGAACGACAAGTCTGATGATGACGATTGGAGTGACGACAATTCAAACAACAGTAAATCAATGAACTTATGGGAAAAATAAATCGTGTAAAACTTGTACAATCACTATTATTGTGTAGCAGCGTGTTAGGAATACAAGGGCTTATTTCCTGTTCCGACAAGGATCATTTTGAACCGATAGGAAAGGCGGACAAAGCTGCCTACGATATATCTCTTGATGTCGCGATAGACAATGCAGACGTAACACCCTCCAATAGAACAAAGACGAGGGTTGCTGTAGTAGAGAATGAGGCCAATGGATTAAAAACCACTTGGGATAACGGCGACAAACTAACGGTCGCTTACAAAAGCGGGGGAACAATGAAAACCGCAGAACTTACGGTAGCCTCCATGAACGGAAGTTCAGCTACTTTCCATGGAAGCGTGGAAAGCAATGCGGACGCGCAGGCCTTCAAAACAAGCACTTTATACGCTGTCAATAATAAGGAAACGGATAAAATAAGTGCATTAATAGAAAACAACAAGTTGAAAGTATCTGTCGATTTATCCGGGCAAAATGGCAATGTCAACCAAATAGCCAATTATGATCTTCTTTATGCGAAGGGTACGGCTACCGCCGGACTTCGTTTCAGTCATAAGATGTGCATAGTTCGCATGGATTTTGCCAGCGACGCTTCCATATCCTCCGGCAACTCAATTAATGAGGCTTCGTTCATTTATATTCCAAAAGCCTCTACCAAAAAGAGCATATTTGCCGAAAAGGCTACGTTTGAGTTTGGTGCAGATAGTGAGTCTGCCACATGTAATGACATTACCTTTTTCAGCCTGAAGTCTGCCAATATACTTTTAAAAGATGGCAAGGCGAGTGTTTTCATGGTTGTTCCTGAAAACGGAAAACTCACAGGCGAACTTTCGATAAAAGTGAAATGCGATAACGGAAGCGCATTTCGTCGTCATCTCAACATCAAGGAGAAATCCTTCCCTGCGCAAAAGGTCGTAGCTAAAACCGTGAAGCTCAAAACGTCAGACAAGACACCAAATATTGGTGATTACCTGTACAATGATGGTTCTTGGGGACCACTGGCTTACTACACGGACAAATACCCTGTTGGCTTGGTTTTCAGTAACTATACCAGTCCGGCTGATAGAAAGAAAGGATTCACGCACGGCTATGCCGTGGGCTTGCGCGATGCCGCTTGGCCTACACCATGGGGACCGGACAATACGGATTATCCTGAAACGGAAAACCTGTTTGAACATATTGATGCTACGGCCCCTCTCACAATGATGAACAACTTGGATGGATTAAGTACTTGTAAGACTTTGAATGAAAAATATCTAAAAGATTACACTTATGACAACTATTACAATCATAGAGGGAGCAAGGCCGCAATACCTCTCGCTATGGAATATGGCGGCGCGGGATGGCAACATGCCTACACCTCAGTTCCTCTTGTACCTATCCCGAAAAGAACAAGTGGGTGGTATCTACCAAGTGTCGGCCAATGGTTCCTTATGTTTGCCAATCTTTCGGGATTGGATCCGAACAAACTGCAAATCGCACATGACTCCTCAAATAATATCTATAGTTTGAGTTGGCTGTTTAATTCAGCAGACGAAAAGAACAGGTACCTGACAACCTTTGCCAACTACTTCAGCAGCGGTTATAATTCGATACTCGGGCAGTATTATAGTGATGGCAGAATACCGCAATCGACATTCTACCTTCCTGGTGATGGACAGATAGACTGGTATCTTTGGGCTTGCGACGAGGCGAAGTCTGACGGAACGGCCTGTTGCGTGCATCTGACTCAAACGGAAATTCGCTTTACCTATCTTGACAAGCAACAAGGCTCTACTTCCACAAATGGCTATGCCGCCCGTTCAGTCATCGCTTTTTAAGCACGAACGATTTTTAAACAGATCTATAATGACCGCTAAAGTGAAGATATAGGTAACTATGTATAAATAAGAAAAGAGGATTTTGGAAGCCAAAATCCTCTTTTTTTGATAGTGATTCCGTTGGGATTCGAACCCAAGACCCACAGCTTAGAAGGCTGTTGCTCTAATCCAACTGAGCTACGGAACCATCCTTTTCATACGATAAACTTTCAAACGCTTTTTAAAAGCAGGTGCAAAAGTAGCTGATTTTTTGAATATTACCAAATTTTAAGAACGTTTTCTTTTATCAATCCCCAAATTACAACTTGCTTTTTTACGGTTAAATGGTACAAAATACACTCTGTTGCTGTTCATTTTGTCAAATAATCATCACAAATTTGGAACGTTCTTTGAAGATGATTATAGCTCAAAAAACGAGGGAAGAATGTAAAAAACAGCCCCATTACATGTAGAAAAATGCCCCAATTCATCGTAAAAAATCCTATTTGATATGCTTTTGACCGCTAAAAGCAATGCTTTGAGCATGCAAAAGAGCCACAACAAATTTGTCAAAGGGCTGCTATGAGGAGCCAATAGCTATGCTTTGAGAATATGTCCTCATTGCTCATATTCTGTCAAAAACGTACAAAATATTGATAATCAGCTATTTATTAATTATATGATAAAATGGCCGTTTTTCGGACTATTTTCTCTTTTGTAGAAAATACAGCCACTTTTTGAGTATGATTTGTTAAAAGAAATGACAGACAAATAAACGCGGAAACTAATCTTGGGAGGTAATATGATTAATAGGGAAGCAACGGAACGGATTCATAGCTTCCATAATTATACCATCCCGACAATTTCATAGCAATGACATAGATAAACAAAACGTTTTTTGCTCATTTAAGATTTATTCTTTAACTTTGTCCCAAATAGATTATCGAATAATATGTTAGATGTTGTCATCAAAGACAGTGAACTGCGCAAGGCCGCAGCAGCAGGAATGGACGCATTTGTCGATACTTTCGTGAATGCCATAAAAGAAGCGATAGGAGGCGAACTGACCGCTGACAATATGCAGCTGTTGAATTCTGACCAGATAACGCTTTTGGGCTACTGTATTCTAAGAGAGGAAGTGATGGATGGAGGATTTATCCAATTGATTCACAATGGATATGGCGGATTTATTTATAGAAATCCTTTTGCCAAGGCTGTTCGCGAATGGGGCCTGATAGATCTTTATCGGATTATCAATAAGAGCCACAAATATTACAACACTTATCACGAACAGATTGAGCAAGACTGCACCGACGAAGAGTTTATGGCTTTATACGAGGCTATGCCTAAGTTTGACGATTTTGACGACGCGTTCATAGAAGGCGAAGAGCAATTTACCCGGATGATAGCAGCCTATATTGACGATCATATCGATAGATTCGCGATTATTGATGAAGAAAAATGAATAAAGAAGAAATAGACGTAAGAAAGAAAAGCCCGGTTCAAATCAGAAATAAGAAGGCTTCTTTCGAATATTATTTTGTAGATACTTTTACGGCCGGAATCGTCTTGACGGGAACAGAAATCAAATCGATTCGCATGGGAAAAGCGTCATTGGTAGACTGTTTTTGTTATATCCACAGAGGCGAAATATGGGTAAAAGGAATGAATATAAGTCCGTATTTTTACGGTTCGTTCTCAAACCACGAAGCTAAACGCGACCGCAAACTGCTACTTACAGGACGTGAAATCCACAAACTGGAGGAAGCTACCAAGCAAGTGGGATTTACGATTGTGCCCACACTCGTGTTTATCGACCAAAACGGAAGAGCGAAAGTAGACATTGCGCTTGCAAGAGGAAAGAAAGAATTTGACAAACGCCAGACGCTGAAAGAGAAGGAAGATAGGAGAGAGATGGACAGGGCCATCAAGAGATACTAACTGTCGGCTAGTAGGAATGTTTAAAGTTTTCCAATCTTTTTGTCATTTCAATGTTATATTGTACTTTTGCATCGTTTTTAAAACAATTATTCTATGATGTTGAAGAAAAGGAGATGGCATGCTCTGCCCGGCCAACCGCTTACAGACCTTGACAAGCAAGTAATGTACTGGGAAAATAAGGGTAAAGAAGTGCCGACACGTGATATGGTAAAGACCCCGGAACAGATTGCCGGTATCAGAATAGCCGGCGCCGTGAATACGGGTTGTCTGGACACCATAGAGAAAGCGATTCACCCGGGTATGTCGACACAGGATATTGATGATATCTGTATGCAGTACTGCAAAGATAACAACGCTACTTCCGCAACTCTAAACTACGAAGGATTTCCGAAAAGCGTCTGTACCAGTATCAATGAAGTTGTTTGCCACGGCATTCCCAAGAAAGAAGATATTTTACAGGAAGGTGATATCGTTAATGTAGATATGACGCTGTGTGTCAATGGTTATTATGGAGACGCGTCGCGTATGTTTATTATTGGCGGTAAGACAACGCCGGAGAAAGAGCAGTTGGTGCGTGTCACCAAAGAATGCCTTGAAATCGGGGCTGAAGCCGCTAAACCTTTCTGTTTTGTTGGCGATATCGGCCATGCCATACAGAAGCACGCGGAGAAATATCATTATGGCGTCGTAAGAGATCTTTGCGGCCACGGCGTTGGCTTGGCCATGCACGAACAGCCGGATATCGTTCATTTTGGTCATAAAGGAACAGGCTGTCTGTTAGTTCCCGGAATGGTGTTTACCATCGAACCCATGATCAATATGGGAACATGGAAAGTATATATCGACGCGGATGATCCGTATGGTTGGGAGATTATTACCGGCGACGAAAAGCCCAGCGCCCAGTGGGAGCACACATTCTTGATGACAGAGACGGGCGTTGAGATTTTATCGTATTGATAAACAAAGAGATGAAAAATCAAGACATATATATATTAGGCATTGAATCGTCGTGTGACGACACCTCTGCCGCCGTACTCAGGAACGGGGTCTTGCTAAGTAATGTCACGGCTTCACAGGCCGTGCACGAGGCATATGGTGGCGTTGTGCCTGAATTGGCGTCGCGCGCGCATCAACAGAATATCGTTCCTGTGGTAGATCAAGCGATCAAACGGGCCGGTATAACCAAAGAACAGCTGAGCGCCATTGCTTTTACACGTGGCCCGGGCTTGATGGGGTCGCTGCTTGTAGGAACCAGTTTTGCCAAAGGCTTTGCGCGTAGTCTGGAAATACCCTTGATTGACGTGAACCATCTTCAGGGACATGTCATGGCTCATTTCATTAAGGAAAGTGAGGATGACAAGCATATGCCCCCTTTTCCATTCATCTGCCTGTTGGTCAGTGGCGGCAATTCGCAAATTGTAAAAGTCAACGCATACAACGACATGGAGGTGTTGGGGCAGACGATAGACGACGCTGCCGGTGAAGCGATAGACAAATGTTCTAAAGTCATGGGGCTTGGTTATCCCGGTGGTCCCATTATCGACAAACTCGCGCGACAAGGAAATCCATCGGCCTATCAATTTTCGGAGCCACACATCCCCGGCTTTGATTATTCTTTCTCCGGACTCAAGACATCCTTTCTTTATAATATGAAGAAATGGACCACAGAAGATCCTGACTTTATTGAGAAGCACAAAACAGACATTGCCGCCAGTCTCGAGTATACGATTGTAGACATCTTGATGAAGAAGTTACGCATGGCTGTAAAAGCGACCAAGATTAAGCACGTGGCTGTGGCCGGAGGCGTCTCTGCCAACAACGGGTTGCGCAACGCGTTTAAAGAACATGCTGAACGGTATGGCTGGACAATCTATATTCCAAAATTCAGCTATACAACAGATAACGCGGCCATGATTGCCTGTGTTGGCACCTATAAGTTTAAAGACAGAGATTTCTGTTCTATTGATAAGCCTGTATTCAGCAAAGTAACTTTCAAATAAAATTATAGCAATAATAACGTGGAATTAGAAAGCAAGATACTGAGTAGAGAGATACAACGAGTACTCTACGACACGCAGAAGACGCTGGGAACCGCAGAAAGTTGCACCGGTGGACGTATAGCGGAAGCAATCATTGCCGTACCGGGCGCCTCCTCTTATTTTAAAGGAAGTATTGTTTCGTATACCAACGACATCAAAGAAAAACTTCTGCACGTAGATCACCAAGTATTAGAAGAGCAAACGGCCGTATGCGAGGAAGTTGCCAAAGAAATGGTGGCCGGAGCCATACAGGCTATGGATGTAGACTTTGCCGTTTCGGCAACGGGAATCGCGGGGCCGGGTGGGGGAACAGCCGAATCTCCCGTAGGTACAATTTGGATTGGTGTCGGCGATAAGCATGAAATCAAGACTCTCTTATTGACCGAAGATTTCGGTCGAGATATCAATTTAGCCATAGCAACCAACAAAGCCTTATCCCTTCTTCTTGAATTTATGAAAGAAAAGCTGGGGCCAAAGGGCGAATAATTGCATAAAAAAGCTTAAATGCACAGATTATTATTAGATTAGTTTTGTGTATTTCCAAAAAGTTTGTAATTTTGCACCCTGTTTGGAATAGGTATCAATTAATGAATTAGAAAAATTTAGATAGAAATGTCGAAAATTTGTCAAATCACAGGAAAGAAGGCACAGATAGGTTGCAATGTGTCTCACTCAAAGCACCGTACAAAGAGAAGCTTTGACGTAAACCTCTTCAGCAAGAAATTCTACTATGTAGAAGAAGGTTGCTGGATCAGCCTCAAGATCAGTGCCGCTGGTCTTCGTCTTATTAATAAAGTTGGTCTTGACGCAGCTCTCAAGCAGGCCGTTGCTAAGGGTTATTGCGACTGGAAAGACATTAAAGTTATAGGAGAATAATCATCATGGCAAAGAAAGCTAAAGGCAATAGAGTGCAGGTAATTCTTGAGTGCACCGAAATGAAAAATAGCGGTATGCCGGGTACAAGTCGTTACGTAACTACCAAGAATCGTAAGAACACTCCTGAGCGTCTTGAATTAAAGAAATATAATCCTATCCTTAAGAAGATGACTCTTCACAAGGAAATTAAGTAATAAGGAGATTTAAACTATGGCAAAAAAAGCGGTCGCAACCCTTCATGAGGGTTCTACAGACGGTAGAGCTTACAGCAAAGTAATTAAGGTGATCAAGAGCCCTAAGACCGGCGCTTACGCGTTTGATGAGCAAATGGTTCCCAACGAGGCTGTGAAAGATTTCTTTAAAGACTAATTGATATCACTAACTATATATAAAAAAGGTTGTAATGTAAAATATTGCAACCTTTTTTGTTGTCTATAATTGGAAGCTGTATATCTGTGCTTCAGGAAAGGCTTCACCGATATTGCCGGGAAGGGTACTGAATATTCCAAACATCGCGCTTCCGCTTCCCGACATTTGCGCATAGGAAGCACCTAAATCATATAAACGACACTTGATTTGATATAGTTCAGGGTATTGTTCGAACGCCGGCATTTCAAAATCATTGCTAAGTTCCTCACGCCAAGTTGCTATCGGTTGGGTAATAACATCTTTGCAGCACTTAGGCGGATGATGGGGTATAATTTTCTTGTATGCGGCTGCTGTAGATACAGACACGTCGATTTTAATAATCACGATATGATAACCTTTCAAGCGGTCATGAAGGTGATTGACGGGAGATAACACGTTTCCGATTCCTGTAGCATAGGAAGGGTCGGCAGTTATAAAAAAAGGACAATCTGCTCCCAGCATTGTTACGTAACGTTCCATTTCCGCAATACCCATGTTCAGTCTGAAATGCTCATCCAGCAACCGTATCATAAACGCGGCGTCACTTGATCCGCCACCAAGACCGGCCTGCGAAGGTATCTGCTTATAAAGATGTGCATGGATTCGAGGTATTTGAAAATTAGCCTTAATGAGATGATAAGCCTTGATTACTAAATTATCTTGTTCATTGCAATCAATCGCATTCCCCGTTATTTTCAGGTCACAATCGGTATTGCTTGGAAAAAGATCACTCATCTGCTTTATTTCGAGGGCGTCTGTAAGTGGAATGGGGTAGAAAACAGTCTCAATATTGTGGTACCCATCCGTACGTTTCTCTACAACATTAAGGCCTAAATTAATTTTACAACAAGGAAATGCTATCATCGTTTACATTATTTATATGCTACAAATTATGTATTGCAAAAATACGATAATTTTCAAAATGGCCTGCGTATACTAAAGATTAATTTGTATTTTTGTACCCAAATAATTGTACTATGCCGGATAAACTTACTTCTGCTCATAAAAATAAGGATATTAAAATAGATTCTACTTATGGTCATTTGCAACCACAAGCAGCAGAAATAGAGAAGATTGTTCTTGGTGCTCTCATGATAGACAAGGACGCTTTTTCAATGGTTTCGGAGCTACTGGTTCCAGAAACCTTTTACGAGCCACGTAACCAGAAAATTTATGATGCCATCCGCACGTTGAATATGAGAGAGAATCCTGTTGATGTGGCAACAGTTATTGATCAACTGCAAAAAAACGGTGTTTTAGAGAATGTTGGTGGCCCGGCTTATGTTGTAGAACTCTCATCTCACGTGGCCAGTTCTGCCCACATAGAATACCACGCCCACATCCTTGCACAAAAGTATCTGGCCCGACAGTTGATCAGCTTTTCAAGCCGGATTGAGACAAAGGCTTTCGATGAAACCGTCGATGTAGATGAGTTGATGCAAGAAGCTGAGGGAAGTTTGTTTGAAATCTCTCAAAAAAACATGAAGCAAGATTACACACAGATCGACCCTGTCATTCAGCAAGCTGTGGAAATCTTACAAAACGCTTCACAGAACTCAGGCGGCTTAACGGGAATTCCTACCGGGTATACAAAGCTTGATGAAATGACATCCGGCTGGCAAAAGAGCGACTTGGTAATCATAGCAGGGCGCCCTGCCATGGGAAAAACATCTTTCGCACTGAGTATTGCCAAGAATATAGCGGTTGATTATCATGAACCGATCGCTTTCTTTTCGCTCGAAATGAATAATGTACAATTAGTCAATCGACTGATTTCAAATACATGCGAAATCGCCGGTAACAAGATTCTTAACGGACAATTAACACCGGACGAATGGGAACGGTTGGATAAAAACCTCCGTAAATTGACCGGTACACCATTATATATAGATGATACCCCCGGCCTATCGGTATTTGAGCTGCGGACGAAAGCTCGTCGATTAGTAAGAGAGAAGGGGGTAAAAATCATCATGATTGACTACCTTCAATTGATGAACGCAAACGGAATGAAGTTTGGAAGCCGCCAAGAAGAAGTATCAACTATTTCACGATCATTAAAGGGGTTGGCAAAGGAATTGGACATTCCAATATTGGCTTTATCGCAGCTGAACCGTACGGTAGAGAATCGTGAAGGTCTTGAAGGCAAACGTCCACAGCTTTCCGATTTGCGTGAATCTGGAGCAATTGAGCAGGACGCTGACATGGTTTTATTTGTTCACCGACCCGAATATTACCATATCTTCACTGACGAAAAAGGAAATGACCTTCACGGAATGGCACAAATTATTATTGCCAAACACCGTAAAGGAGCAACGGGCGATGTACTCCTAACATTTAGAGGAGAATTTACGCGCTTCCAGAATCCGGAAGATAACTCTGCCATTCCAATGATGGGAAGATTGGATGGAGAAATTATTGGTTCCAAAATGAATGAAGAATCGCCTTTTGGAGTGCCCCCGATTCCATTATCCGGTGGGAACGCTCCGTTCTAAACATGGCAATTTTAACTGAATGATAACATTTTCGATTAAATAACTTGTAATTTATTTGTAGATTAATATTAATTTAATAACTTTGCGTTTAGTTTATAACTTGATGGTTTATGAGAAATCTAAGTATTCTACATATTATTTCTATAATTCGACTGCAGGATGTTGTCGGAAGTGATGGGGTATGTATATAGAATATTTAAATTAATCATAGAAGAGCCTTTCCACTTCCAGCGAGTGTGAAAGGTTCTTTCGTTAAGCGTAAAACTGTGGAGTTGAGAATTTAATATTACGGACAATGGATGATAGATTATTTGTATTTGACACGACATTAAGAGATGGAGAACAGGTCCCTGGTTGCCAACTTAATACAGTAGAAAAGATTCAAGTGGCGAAAGCTCTGGAGCAATTGGGGGTTGATGTGATCGAAGCCGGCTTTCCAATCAGTAGCCCGGGAGATTTCAACTCTGTCATAGAAATTTCAAAAGCAGTTACATGGCCAACGATTTGCGCGCTGACGCGTGCTGTAGAAAAAGATATAGATTGTGCGGCCGAGGCTTTGCAATATGCCAAGCATAAGAGAATTCATACAGGAATCGGTACCAGCGATTTGCACATTAAGTATAAATTCAATTCCACTCAAGATGAGATATTGGAACGTGCGGCCGCAGCAGTTCGATATGCCAAACAATATGTAGAAGATGTAGAGTTTTATGCAGAAGACGCCGGCCGTACCGATAACGAGTATTTAGCCAGAGTCGTTGAAGCTGTAATCAAAGCGGGAGCAACCGTCATCAATATTCCGGACACGACCGGATATTGTTTGCCGGAAGAATATGGCGCTAAAATAAAGTATTTAATGGAACATGTCAGTAATGTAGACAAAGCAATCATCTCGACACACTGTCATAATGATTTGGGCATGGCTACCGCAAACACATTCCAAGGGGTACTAAATGGAGCAAGACAGGTTGAGGTGACGGTTAATGGTATCGGAGAAAGAGCCGGCAACACCTCTTTGGAAGAAATAGCAATGATACTAAAGTGCCACAAAGGACTGGGTATAGATACAAATATCAATACGGAAAAGATATGTCCCATCAGCCGTCTGGTTTCAAGCCTCATGAATATGCCGGTTCAACCTAACAAGGCTATTGTAGGCAGGAATGCTTTCGCCCACTCAAGTGGCATTCACCAAGATGGTGTCCTTAAAAATGTTCAGACTTACGAAATCATCAATCCAAAAGATGTAGGGTTAGATGATAATTCCATTGTTTTAACAGCACGCTCAGGGCGTGCAGCACTGAAATATCGATTGCATGTAAATGGAATAGAGGTTGACGACGAAAGTAAGTTGGATAATTTGTATAAGAAGTTCCTTGAGCTGGCTGATAAAAAGAAAGAAGTTTCTGATGCGGATATCCTTGCTCTTGCCGGAGCCAATAGCGCGGAAACAAACAATATTAAACTTGATTATCTACAAGTCACAACAGGAAAAGGAGTAAAAAGTGTTGCAAGTATAGGACTCAATATCAGCGGTCAACATTTTGAAGAAGCTTCCTCGGGCAATGGCCCCGTAGATGCAGCCATTAAAGCTTTGAAGCGAATTATTCGCAAGGAAATGACATTGAAAGAGTTTACAATCCAAGCTATTGATAAGGGATCGGATGATGTCGGTAAAGTGCATATGCAAGTTGAATATAACGGTCATATCTACTATGGTTTTGGAGCTAATACAGATATCGTTACTGCCTCGGTAGAAGCCTACGTTGATTGTATCAATAAATTTAGAGTATAAAACAGTTATCACAAATTAAAATTCACATGAATACATTGTTTGATAAAATATGGGACAAACATGTAATACAAGTTATTGATGATGGTCCAACCCAACTTTATATAGATCGACTATTCTGTCATGAAGTTACATCTCCACAAGCATTTGACGGTCTACGTGAACGTAATCTCGAGGTTTTCAGACCTGAGCAAGTTTTCTGTATGCCAGACCATAATATACCGACCCATGACCAGGATAAACCAATTGAAGATAGCATCGGAAGAAAGCAGGTTGAAACGTTAGATGCCAATTGCGCCCAATTCGGTCTAACAGAATATAAAATGAACAGCAAAGATAATGGTATCATCCATGTCGTTGGTCCTGAAAAGGGCTTATCACTCCCAGGTATGACCATTGTTTGCGGAGATTCTCATACGTCAACACATGGCGCAATGGGCGCCATTGCATTTGGAATTGGCACATCAGAGGTGGAAATGGTTTTAGCCTCCCAGTGCATTCTTCAAACCAAGCCCAAATCCATGCGTATCAATATTAATGGAAAACTATCCAAAGGAGTGACTCCAAAGGATGTTGCACTCTTTATAATGAGCAAACTGACAACGAGTGGAGCTACCGGATATTTCGTAGAATACGCAGGCCAGGTTGTTCGCGACATGAGTATGGAAGGTCGCCTTACCCTATGTAACCTTAGTATCGAAATGGGAGCAAGAGGAGGATTCGTTGCTCCGGATGAAACGACATTTGCCTATATAAAAGGACGTGAGTATGCCCCTAAAGGAGAAGCGTGGGACAAAGCTATTGCAAAGTGGAAAACTTTGAAAAGCGATAAGGATGCTGTCTTCGATAAAGAGTTGAATTTTGAAGCCGATGAAATTGAACCAAGAATTACCTATGGTACAAATCCCGGAATGGGAATTGGCATTACAGAACAGATTCCTACAGCGGAATTAATTGAAGAAAATGGACGTGCGTCATTTATGAAGAGCCTTCATTATATGGGATTTGAGCCTGGGCAGAAGCTTTTGGGGCATCCCATAGATTATATTTTCCTCGGTGCTTGCACTAATGGAAGGATAGAAGACTTTAGAGCTTTTGCGTCCACCGTAAAGGGTAAGCGTAAAGCTGATAATGTAACAGCTTGGCTCGTTCCAGGCTCATGGGCTGTTGGAAAGCAAATTACAGAAGAAGGACTTGACCGTATTCTTGCAGACGCAGGCTTTGAAATCCGTCAACCGGGCTGTTCTGCCTGCTTGGCGATGAATGATGACAAGATTCCTGCAGGCAAATATTCCGTATCAACGAGCAATCGAAACTTTGAAGGACGGCAAGGGCCTGGTGCTCGTACAATTTTAGCCAGCCCCTTGGTAGCTGCTGCTGCGGCCATTACAGGTAAGATTACTGATCCAAGAACACTTTAACATTACAACACATGAAACAAAAATTTCATATAATCACTTCTTCTTGCATTCCATTGCCTTTAGAAAACATAGATACCGACCAGATTATCCCCGCACGATTTCTAAAGGCCACTGATAAGAAAGGCATGGGCGACAATCTTTTCAGAGATTGGCGATATAATGCGGATGGGCAATTAAATAAGGATTTTGTTTTGAACGACCCGTCATATTCGGGAGTTATATTAGTAGCAGGGAAAAATTTTGGTTCCGGCTCATCACGTGAACACGCTGCTTGGGCTATTGCAGGAGCCGGATTTAGAGTGGTCATCAGTTCATTCTTTGCGGATATCCATAAGAATAACGAATTAAATAACTTTGTTTTGCCTGTTGTTGTAAGTGAATCTTTCTTACAAGGATTATTTTCGAGTATTGCCGCAGATCATCAAACACAGGTCTGCGTAGATCTTCCTAATCAGACAGTAACTAACTTGGCAACAGGCGAAAGTGAACATTTTGAAATTAATTCTTACAAGAAACATTGTCTGATCAATGGCCTGGATGATGTAGATTTTCTTGTTGAGAATAGAAATAAAGTCATCGAATGGGAGAATCAGAGAATGTAACTATAGAAATCATGGACAGTACGCTTCGTGACGGCGAACAGACCAGCGGCGTATCATTTTTGCCCCATGAAAAGTTAATGATAGCTCGTAAATTATTGAGTAACGTTAATGTTGACCGCGTAGAAGTCGCTTCAGCCAGAGTGTCTACCGGAGAAAAAGACGCCGTCAAGATGATTTGTAAATATGCGGCAGCCCATGATCTTTTAGATAGAGTAGAGGTGTTAGGTTTTGTTGATCATCACCAATCGATAAATTGGATTTATGATTGCGGCTGTAGAGTAATCAATATGCTTGCTAAAGGATCGCTGAAACATTGTACCCAACAATTACACAAGACACCGGAAGAGCATATTGAAGATGTTAAGCAGGAAGTAGAATACGCTCATAGCCTGGGATTAACAGTCAACTTATACCTTGAAGACTGGTCTTCAGGAATGCAAGATTCATGCGACTACGTTTACCAAGTTATGGATTCATTATCCAATATCGGAATTCGACGTTTCCTTTTACCTGACACATTAGGCATTCTTCATCCACTACAGTGTGTCGAATTCCTGCGCAAAATGATCAAGCGATATCCATATTGCCATTTTGATTTTCATGCACACAATGACTACGACTTGGCTGTCAGCAATTCTTTGGCGGCAGTTCTTTGTGGGGTCAAAGGAATTCACGTTACAGTTAATGGACTTGGTGAACGGTGTGGCAATGCTCCGTTGGCTTCTGTACAAGTCATTTTAAAAGACATGTACCATGCACGAACAAACATCAATGAGGACCGATTAAATGAAATCAGTCGTTTGGTAGAGGGCTATAGCGGCATTCCTGTCTCTCCCAATACGCCGGTAGTCGGTGAGTATGTCTTTACGCAGGTTGCCGGCGTGCATGCGGATGGTGATCATAAAGACAATTTATATTGCAACAAACTTTTACCGGAACGCTTCGGAAGACATCGGAAATATGCTTTAGGCAAAAACTCCGGGAAAGCCAATATCGTAAAAAATCTGGAAGACCTCGGATTGGAACTCACCGCAGAGCAGACCAAGGCTGTTACAAAAAGGATTACCGAATTGGGTGATAAGAAAGAATTAGTTACGCAGGAGGACTTACCATATATCGTAAATGATGTGCTCAAGCATAGCATTCAAGAAGAACAAGTTAAATTAGTAAGCTATATGGTTTCCACTTCTTATGGACTCAAACCGATTGCCAGCATCAAAGTAAATATTCATGGACAAGAATATGAAGCAGATTCTACCGGTGATGGACAATATGACGCCTTTGTGAAAGCACTTCGCAAGATTTATAGAAACAAACTGAACAGAGAGTTTCCGTTGCTTGACAATTATGCGGTCAGCATTCCGCCGGGTGGTAGGACCGACGCGCTTGTGCAAACAATCATCACATGGAGGGATGGCGATCGAATTTGGCGCACAAGAGGCTTGGATGCGGACCAGACGGAAGCCGCGATCAAAGCGACCTTTAAAATGCTCAATCAAATAGAATCAGATAATTCTAACGGCAAGTAGAAAATGTAAACCTCATTGAATTATAAAATCCAAAAGAGATGAAATTAACAATTGCAATATTACCCGGTGATGGTATCGGCCCCGAAATTATGAAGCAAGGTCTGGCTGTTCTTGAAGCTATCGCAAAAAAGTTCAATCACGAGTTTATTTATAACGAAGCAATATGTGGAGCTCATGCTATTCGGGAAGTTGGCGACCCTTTTCCCGAGCAAACGTTTAAAACATGTATGAAAGCCGATGCCGTATTATTTGCCGCTGTCGGTGATCCTCAATTCGATAATGATCCAACAGCGAAAGTTCGTCCCGAACAAGGACTTCTTGCCATGCGCAAAAAGTTAGGACTATTTGCGAATATCAGGCCTGTCGCAACCTTTGATTGCCTCCTTCATAAGAGTCCGCTCAAAGAAGAACTATTAAGAGGAGCTGATTTTATCGTTATACGCGAACTCACCGGAGGTATGTATTTTGGTGAGAAATATCAAGACAACAACAAGGCTTATGATACAGATATTTATACACGTCCTGAAATAGAACGCATTTTAAAAGTGGCTTTTGAGTACGCGATGAAACGCAATAAGCATTTGACTGTCGTTGACAAAGCCAATGTTTTGGCGAGTTCTCGCCTTTGGCGACAAATCGCAAAAGAAATGGAACCATTGTATCCGGAAGTGACCACGGATTATATGTTTATCGACAACGCGGCCATGCGTGTTCTTACAGAACCACGTTACTTTGATGTCATCGTAACAGAGAACACATTTGGCGACATTCTCACCGACGAAACCTCATGTATCACAGGTTCTATGGGGCTGCAACCCTCGTCGTCATTGGGCGAACATACCCCCCTCTTCGAACCGGTTCATGGCTCATGGCCGCAAGCCGCGGGGAAGAACCTTGCCAATCCTATCGCTCAAATCCTTTCGGCGGCAATGCTATTGGAGCATTTTAGACTGAACAGGGAAGGAAAGCTCATCCGACAGGCCGTCGACGCCAGCCTTGAAGCCAATATCCGAACTCCGGAAATTCAAGTAGAAGGTGGCGGCAACTATGGCACAACGGAAGTAGGACAATGGATTGTAGATTGGATAAACAATCAATAATCCTTAAATTTTCTTGGGTTTAATGATAAAGGCCATATCTGTTAACCGTTCAGATATGGCCTTTTAATATTTAGCAAAGTACCTTACTTTGTCTTTTTACAATTCTTCAAATCTTTTAATGCACAACCTGAGCAACCATAGCACCTATCATTCGCGTGCTTAATGGTCTCACGAACTCGGTAGCCCACATAAACCAAACACGCTAATAAAATTATACTGATAATTGCGATCTGCATACAAAGATTTTTAATCTGCCAATATTAATAAGCAAACAAAGGATAATCCTTCATCGTTGCATTTACCTTTTGGCGCACACGGGCAATAACCTGCTCATTCTCCGGATTGGCGAGCACCTCATCAATGAGGTCCGCAATCAACAACATCATGTCTTCTTTTGCCCCTCGTGTAGTCATCGCGGCAGTTCCCAGTCTGATTCCGGATGTCTGGAAAGCTGAACGCTCATCATACGGCACCTTGTTCTTGTTAACCGTGATGTCGGCAGCTACCAGTGCGTTCTCGGCAACCTTACCTGTCAGATCAGGGTATTTCTGTCTTAAATCGAGCAGCATGGAGTGATTATCCGTACCACCACTGACAATACTGAATCCATGATCTATCAGCGCGTTGGCCAAAACAGAGGCATTGGTCTTCACCTGGGTAGCGTATTCAACCCAAGACGGTTGCAGGTTCTCACCAAAAGCGACAGCCTTGGCTGCGATAACATGTTCCAACGGACCGCCTTGGTTTCCCGGGAATACAGCAGAATTAAGAAGCATGCTCATCTTCTTTATTTCGCCTTTCTTCGTTGTATATCCCCATGGATTGTCAAAGTCTTTGCCCATAAGGATTACGCCTCCACGTGGTCCGCGAAGTGTCTTATGAGTTGTTGTCGTTACGATATGCGCGTATTTCAAGGGACTATTCAACAATCCTGCGGCAATAAGGCCGGCGGGATGAGCCATATCGATCATCAGTAAAGCGCCTACCGCGTCGGCGATCTTTCGCATTCTCACATAGTCCCATTCACGACTATAGGCAGAACCGCCACCGATAATCAGCTTAGGTTTATGTTCAAGTGCCAATCGTTCCATCTCATCATAATCAACTCGACCTGTCTCACGATCAAGTGTATATCCGACATGGTTATATAATATTCCTGACGTGTTGACTTCACTTCCATGCGACAAATGCCCGCCTTGGTCCAAATCAAGTCCCATAAAAGTATCGCCAGGTTTCAATACGGCCAAAAGGACGGCTTGGTTTGCCTGCGCGCCAGAGTGAGGCTGGACATTCGCGTACTCTGCGTTAAACAGTTTTTTCACGCGTTCAATGGCCAAAGTTTCCACCTCATCTACTACTTGGCAACCACCATAGTACCGTTTGCCGGGATAGCCTTCCGCATACTTGTTCGTCAAGTATGAGCCCATAGCCTCCATGACCTCATCACTTACAAAATTTTCAGAAGCAATCAGCTCCATTCCTTTCAGTTGGCGTTGATGTTCTTTTTCGATAAGATCGAAAATTTCTTGGTCTCTTTTCATTATTAAAAGGTTTTATTGGTTATGAAAATAGCAATTCTTTCTGCATGTCTTGTCTTAACAAAGTTCCACTTTTCCCATTTCCTGCTCTTTATCGCAATAATGGCATTTTAAGATGCCATCCACTTTGTCGACCACATGAAACACCGTTTGCATCGGCTCATTGTTCGTAATACATTTGGGATTGTTGCATTTGACGATACCACGCAGCTCATCGGGCGTTTCTACTGTTTTTTTCTCAACGACTTCAAAGTCTTTGATAATATTGAGCACCACCTTTGGAGCCACTACCGACAAACGAGAGATTTCTTCCGTTGTAAAAAACTTATCACTCACTTTGATAATTCCTTTCTTGCCAATCCTCTTCGACGCAAAATAATTACCAATGGTAACAGGAGTCGTCAACTTATCAAGGCCCAGCAAGCCGACCACCTGATAGGTTTTCTCTGCCGGAATATGGTCTATCACCGTACCATTCTCAATGGCGGCAACCAGTCTTTCTTTCTTGTTTTCCATACTGCTCAATCAATAATCGTTTTATCATTTCTGATATCGTCAAGCGTAATGCCTAACGTGTAGCAAAAGATGGCTTCACGTGCATAAAGACCGTTTTGCGCCTGTTGTATATAATAAGCGTGCGGATCATCGTCCACGTCATACGCTATCTCGTTCACACGGGGCAACGGGTGCATGATTTTCATGTTTTCTCGCGCCAGTCCCAGCATATTGCGTCGCAAGATATAAACATTCTTTACCCGTTCGTATTCCATCAAGTCGCTGAATCGCTCCTTTTGCACACGTGTCATATACAAGATATCCGCATCGGCAATGATTTTGTCATTAAAAGCGGTATGCTCCTGATACTTTATATTCTGTTCTTTGCAATATAATTTGTATTCATTAGGCATCGCCAATTCTTTGGGGGCGATAAAATGAAATGTGGGATTGAAATGGCGCATTGCCGTTATCAAGGAATGAACGGTCCGACCGTATTTAAGATCGCCAACAAGATAAATATTAAGGTTTTCAAGTGTACCTTGTGTTTTATAGATAGAGTAGAGGTCAAGCAAACATTGTGAGGGGTGCATGTGAGCGCCGTCACCGGCATTGATGATCGGGATAGGCGCCACTTCACCGGCATACTGCGCCGCTCCCTCAATATAATGCCGCATCGCTATCACATCGGCGTAATTGCTGACCATCAGTATCGTATCCTTCAACGTTTCACCTTTTGATACACTCGACGCTTTCGCGTCTGAGAAGCCTATCACCTTTGCTCCCAAGCGGTTGGCTGCTGTTTCAAAACTAAGTCGGGTACGGGTGGATGGTTCATAAAAGAGAGTCGCCACAACCTTTCCTTTTAAAAGCTCACGATTGGGATGGCGTTCGAACTCCCGGGCCATCTGAATAAGATATAAAATCCGCTCTTTACTCAGGTCGGCAATCGTTACAAAATTATGTTTTTCCATATATTTTTGTTTGGATAGGTCTGAATTCGTCTTCAAAGTTAGGCATAATTTTTATTTTCATAATCATATTTCGTGGAAAAGTTGTATTTTTGTCGAAATAAAATATGTGACCTATATGCGTAGAGCGCTTATTCATTTTCTTTGGAGTATCTTAGTTATTGCGGTAATAACAACAATATTGGCATTTGTAGCTATATGGAATGGCTGGATAGGATATATGCCGCCTATCAACGATTTACAGAATCCCATCGGCAGATTTGCCACACAAGTATATTCAAGTGATGGTAAAGTAATTGGTACTTGGAACTTAAATAAAGAGAATAGAATTGCCGTTCCCTACAATAAGATTTCCCCGTATCTGGTAAAAGCGTTGGTCGCGACCGAAGACGAACGCTTTTATAAACACTCCGGTATTGATTTTATTGCGTTGGCCCGTGCGGTTGTAAAACGTGGAATCTTTGGCCAAGCCAGCGCGGGTGGTGGCAGTACCATCACCCAACAGTTGGCCAAACAACTCTATTCATCAACAGTCAGCAGCGTACAGGAGCGCCTGCTTCAGAAACCCATCGAATGGGTTATTGCCATCAAGCTGGAACGTACTTATACAAAAGAAGAAATCATCACGCTCTATCTTAATTATTTCGACTTTCTTCACAATGCCGTCGGAATTAAAACCGCGGCAAACACTTACTTTAACAAAGAACCTAAAGACTTGAGTATTACAGAAGCAGCCACGTTGATCGGCCTTTGTAAGAATCCGTCCTTGTTCAATCCCGTGCGATACCCTGAACGCTGTGAACAACGACGCAATGTTGTCCTTAGCCAAATGCAAAAAGTGGGCTATCTTTCCAAGGCTGAATATAACCAATATTGCGACGAACCTTTAAAGTTGTCCTTCCATCGAACCGACCATAAAGACGGCACAGCCACGTATTTCCGTGAGTTTCTGCGCCGGTACATGATGGCCAAGCGACCGGAAAAAGAAGAATATCCGGCCTGGAACCGGTCTCAATACACAATCGACTCCATCGCTTGGAACACGGATCCGCTGTATGGCTGGTGCAACAAGAATTTCAAGAAAGACGGTAGTCCTTATAATATTTATACAGATGGCCTGAAGGTCTTCACAACCATCAACTCGCGAATGCAGCAATATGCGAAAGAAGCTGTTTACGCGCATGTAGCCAGGTTCTTGCAACCCGCGTTCAATAAAGAGAAAAGGTACAAGGCTACAGCCCCGTTTACCGAGCAGCTCACAGCCGATCAAGTGCGTAAGATATTGAACAGGGCCATGGTTCAAAGCGAACGCTACCGTGCCATGAAAGCAGAGGGGGCTACCGAACAGGAAATCAAGGACGCTTTCCATAAGCCTGTCGACATGACCATATTCACCTATCACGGAGATTTAGACACCGTCATGACCCCAATGGACAGTATTCGCTATTACAAGACGTTTCTCCGAGCCGGCTTCATGAGTATGGATCCCAAGACCGGAGCAGTCAAGGCCTATGTTGGAGGGTTGGACTACAACCACTTCATGTACGATATGGTGATGGGTGGACGCCGCCAGGTGGGCTCTACCATTAAGCCTTATCTGTACGCCATGGCCATGGAAAATGGCTTCTCGCCCTGCGATAAAGCCCCCAATATCCAACGATCGTATGTTGTCGCAGGCCAACGATGGACTCCCCGCAACACCTCCCATAGCCGCTACGGACAGATGGTTACGCTGAAATGGGGATTGGCACAGTCCAACAACTGGATATCGGCTTACTTGATGAGCAAGATGAATCCGCGACAATTCGTTCAGATGCTGCACGACTTCGGCATTCACAATCCCGATATCCACCCCTCCATGGCTCTATGTCTGGGACCATGCGAAGTGTCTGTAGCCGAAATGGTCAGCGCTTATACGGCGTTTGCGAACCACGGCATACGTACGGCTCCAATGTTTGTTTCACGTATCGAAGACAACGAAGGCAACGTAGTAGCCCGGTTCCAACCACGTATGAACGAGGTGATAAGTTCAGAGAGTGCCGATAAGATGCTCGTTTTGCTCAAAGCAGTAGTCGATGAGGGTACGGCTGGTCGTCTTAGATATAAATATAATTTTACAGGAGAAATCGGAGGCAAGACAGGAACGACCAATCGCAACAGTGACGCATGGTTCATGGGCTTCACCCCCGATCTTGTCAGCGGCTGCTGGGTAGGTGGTGAAGATCGTGACATTCACTTTGATTCCATGCGAATGGGGCAAGGCGCGACCATGGCGTTACCTATTTGGGCGTATTATATGCGCAAGGTTTACCGTGACAAGTCATTAGGCTATACAGAAGAAGAGAAATTCCAGCTTCCTTCCGACTATGATCCCTGTGTCAAAGAGCCGGGCGAAGAAGATCCTATGAATGAAATCGACGAAGTATTTGAATAAATTTCGGTTGCCGGAAATCATTAAAAGCGAGGTGTCATGGTGCGTCTCGCTTTTAATTTGTAAAATAATCTGATTAAAAATACGGCTTTGTAAACTACTCCAATTAGATAAATTTACGGCTAAATCTCCACTGTTTCAACCCTCTTTTTCATGATTTTCAGCTCATCGCAGCCCTTTTACCTTGTAAAAGCTATGCTATTAGCTCGTAAAAGGGCTGCTTTTACCACCTTAAAGCATTGCTTTGAAAGGCTCAAAACGACGCAATATGCGCTTTATTACGCCCAAATAAAAAGCCTGATTTACGCAAACCGCTGATTGACAACGACTTGTAACTTGTCAAAAAAACGGCTTATTTCCAATCAAAATCCGAGTGATTGAAAATAAGCGACGCATTTTAAGCCTTTTGTAAATGATTTTGACACCTCAAAGGCATTACCAAATTTGGCCTATATACTCATTCCATTCGTCTTGATAGCCGTTAAACACATTGATATCGACCAGTCCGTGAATGCCCTTAACCCTGCCGTCGGGGCTTAATTGCCAATAGATCAGCTTCACGTCAGGTTTATATTCGCCGTAACGGGCTATCCAGACTCGATAATTGCGCTTTAAGTCGGGGGCTTGAGGCAGGTACTTATTTACAAAAGACTGGCTAATATAGAGGATAGGCCTGACTCCCCATGCCGCATGCACGTAATTAAGCCATATCCTGACACCTTTAAACAGTTGCTCACTGCCTCCCACCTTCGCGATTTGCTTGTTTGACGGCTCCAAATCCAAAACCGGTGGCAGATCGCCGGCTTTATAACGCGATAATCTCACAAAATTTTTGGCTTGTGCCAAGGCCGAAGAGGTGGTAGAATAGAAATGATAGGAACCTACTCTATATCCATGTCGATGAGCCTGGATATAATCGCCCGAATAAAATTTGTTACGAACCGTAACACCTTCCGTGCTCTTAATATAAATGAAAGAAACAGGATAATTCACCTTACCGGTGATCTTCTTCTTGCTCAAATTACCCAAGTGGGTAATCCGAAGATTGGCCCAGTCGATCTTATATTTCTTTTTACGGATGACATGTTGATAATGTGAAATATCAATACCATAAATGCGTTCAGAGGTATAATTCAACTTTTCGCCTTTGAATATACCTGCTTTCCATTCGCCGACTTTCAGCCGGTTGTGCTTGGTCATCGCAAAACCGAAACCATCTTCCTTGTCGTTCTTCCACCGGCCTTCATACATAAAACCGTCACGAGCCTTGTAAATACCATGGCCATAGGCTATTCCACGGGCGTTCATTTCTCCTTCGTATGTGCCGGAAGCCTCTTCTCGCTTTCCCCAAAACAGGGTGTCACCTCTGAACTTGCCCCGGATCACACGCTGTTTGCTATCTGTTATCCGTCCCTTACCATGCCGAATGCCATTCTTCCAAAAACCGACATACACGATACTGTCATCTTTTGTCAACATGCCATACCCATGCTTCTTGCCATGCAGCATTTCTCCTTGATAGGTATAGTGATCCTTCTGTTGAATCGTCGTGTAATGGCGTACTTTCGGAAGATTTGCGCATGCGGTTAAAACCAAGGAAAGAACAGGTAGGACCTTAATTATTTTCATCGTCGCCTTGCGTCAAGAGTTTATTTAGCTCATTACGAGAAATAACGGTCTTACCCTGTTTCATCCCGACAAAGCTGCCGTGAGCGGAAAAGACAGGATGTCCGTCTTTCATCAGGAAATCTGAAAAATTGTGCTTACCATCGCCATCCAACGTTCCATCCATCAGCACGCCATAGGATTTGCCCGCAAGCGTTGTCAGATAAGACACGCCGACCGCCGCTCCTTTTGTACCGGCATTCCATGGCAGGAGCGACAATGGCTGTATCGAGTCGGGCGATTTCGCGGAGACCGTTTGCAACACCGCGTACCGCATATCATCCGAATACTTGAGCACTCGCATGTCACACGCGTTCCATCGTCCGCTTTCATCCGGATATTTAGCCGTAAATGTATTTTTTCGGATGATTGTCACAGGCGTGTGCCGCTTTATGGTCCGCAATGTGTCTAATGCTTTCTGTGCCGTATCAATTCGCGCGCGCAAGCGTGTCGTATATTTGGCTATGACGTCATAACCTTCATCCTGCACGCCATGAACCCGTAGATAATATCGCAATTCAGACAGTTTGTCACGCATTCGCGACAAATTCTCTTTCAGGTAAGCAATCTCTTTGTAAAGAAATATAGGGACATTTTCCCGGATGGGGACTATCTCCGGCATGTCATTTACGGCGGCTATCATCCGGCCTGAGCATGAAGCCACCCAAGGATAACGATTAACCCAGAATCCACCGCCCACAAATGTCAGTCCGGATATGGAATCTTCTGAAAATGAAAAGCCCTCCATAATCGAGTCTCGGCTAAATCCGGAAAACATGATGACAGGTTTGTCTGCCGCGTATAAAACAAAATAAGATTTACGCTCGACCAACGAGATGCTCCGTTTCATCTGTTGCTCGTTATAGGGTTTCGTGGTCCACACGTACCATCCTACAATGATCAGCAAACCGATTAATGGTAAAAGCTTTTTCCGATGGCTGCGGAAAAAGTCCTGTAATAATTTTAAATTCATGTCTTTGTATGATGAATATTCATCCAAAAATCTGCGCCCGTCCGTTTAAGCATCGTAGAGAAGCCACTCAAAGGAACAGCTTGCCTATTTGGAATACTGCCGCGCTTACAATCCAGGCCAGCCCCGTGGTATAGACTGCCGTAAATATAGCCCATTTCCAACTGCCGGTCTCTCCTTTGATGGCTGCTATCGTAGCGATACAAGGGAAATATAAAAGCACAAACAGCAGGAAACAGAATGCCGTGAGTGTAGCGACAGATTCCGCCCGTGCGGGTTGGATGTTATGAAGTTTGGCTATATCGGTCACTAATTGCTTATGGAGTATTTCGTATTTCCCTCCATGATCGTTGTAACTGTTATCGTCGCCAAAGCTGTCATTGTCGCTATACAGTACTCCCATCGTACTCGCCACGATCTCCTTTGCGCCAATTCCTGCCAACAATCCTACGTCAAGTTTCCAGTCAAACCCTTGAGGCATGAATACAGGCTCGATGGTCTTGCCGATTTTACCAATGAAACTCTGCTCTTGTTGCTGTCTGGCTGTAAGCTGATCGTTGTGTGGGAAATAGCCCAAAGCCCACACGATAATGCTGGCAACCAAGATGATACCTCCCATCTTCTTGAGGTATTGCTTTCCTTTCTCCCAAGTATGACGGCCCATTGCTTTCCACGTGGGGAAGCGATAGGGTGGTAATTCCATGACAAACGGCGTGTCTTCACCTTTGAAGACTGTGCGACTAAACAATCGACTCATCGCAACTGCCATCATGACACCGATCGCGTAGAGCAGCATAAGGACAAGAGAACGATACTTCAAAGCGAAGAACGAGCCTGTAATCATGATGTAAATCGGCAGTCGGGCCGAGCAACTCATAAACGGCAGAATCAGCATGGTAATGATTCTGGAGCGTCGGCTCTCTATCGTTCTTGTAGCCATCACTGCCGGTACATTGCAGCCAAATCCCATAATCAAGGGAATAAACGACTTGCCATGGAGCCCCATCTTGTGCATCAGCTTATCCATGATGAAGGCCGCGCGCGACATATAGCCGCTGTCTTCCATGAAGGAGATGAAGAAATAGAGTATCAAAATTTGGGGCAGAAACACAATAACTGCTCCTACACCACCCAATATTCCGTCGATCAGCATATCTTTCAGCGGGCCTTCGGGCATGTTGCCGCTAACAAGTTCTCCCAAAAGACTTACGCCTTGCTCTATCCAGTCCATCGGATATTGCCCTACGATAAAAGTTACGGAGAACATAATGAACAGCATGAAAAAGAAGATGGGAAAACCGACATACTTATTTGTGATGATCCTATCAAGGAAATGGGTCATCTGATAGGTGTTTTTTTTGCTTCCTGTGAGATACTCGGCTTCTTTCAAGGCACCATGGATAAAACCATACTTTGCGTCCATAATGGCCGTTTCGCTGTCGTCTCCCGTTTCTTCCTTCACGCGTTGGGCCGCCATATCCCGATGTTCAAATATCTCCTGTGCGTCGGGTAGGGTTTTGATATAGTCTTCTACGTCCTTATCGTGCTCTAAGAGCTTAATGGCGAGATAACGGGTAGAATAGCGTGCACGTAAGTTCTCTTCCTGTTTCAGATGTTCCTGTATCTCAAGAATGCCGTTTTCAATTTCATGCCCGTGATTGATATGGATATGACGGAAGTGAGGATCCGTATCTTCTGTGCCTTCATACGTTTTTATGATAGCCCGAAACAGCTCGTCAACACCTTTGCCTGTCGTAAAAATAGTTGGAACCATCGTTACGCCAAAGAGCTCACCTAACTTGTCATAATCTACGTGGTCGCCTCTTTGCATCGACTCGTCAAACATGTTCAAAGCGCAGACCATCCGGACGTGCATATCTATCAACTGCGTTGTCAGATAGAGGTTGCGTTCAAGATTACTGGTGTCAATGACATTGACAATGACATCGGGAGTTTGATCTATAATCTGTTTACGAACATATAGTTCTTCAGGCGAATAGGCAGAAAGGCTATAGGTCCCGGGTAGATCGACGATCTCAAACTCATATCCTTCAAAACTGGCATGACCAACCTTGGCGTCAACCGTGACACCGCTGTAATTGCCGACACGCTCGTGAGCGCCGGAGGCAAAATTAAAGAACGATGTTTTTCCACAATTGGGGTTGCCGACAAGCGCAATATTGATGGTATGGCGTTGCTTGTCCGCAACGCTTTCCAGAAGTTTGTCGGTATCGGAGGAAGAGTTTGCGTTCAAATTGGCAAACTCGGGTGTAGACGCATTGATTGAAGAACGTAGATTCAATGCCTTGGCTTCGTCTTCCGAGATAACCTCTATCTTATCAGCTTCAGAGTGTCGCAACGAAACCTCATAACCCATGATTTGATATTTGACCGGGTCATGCAGGGGAGCATTCAACAACACGGTGACTTTCTTGCCCTTAATAAATCCCATTTCGACAACACGCTTGCGAAAACCACCATGTCCTGTCACCTTGACGATTATTCCGTGTTCGCCGGTCTTTAATTCTGATAATCTCATAAATCAAATACAAAAAGTAATTGACGGAGCCAAGAATAACGGCACTTGGCTCATCGCTCACTGTCCGCAAAATTACAAAAAAATGGATGACGTGAATTCTTTTTATCCGGTTAATTTTATAAATACCTAATAATAATGATGTCTTATGATAAATAAGTGAACAAAATTAATTTATACAAAACAAATATATGTAATTCCCGTTCT
>NZ_JAERMS010000041.1 GCF_017426725.1 Prevotella illustrans
CCGCTCCCATAAACGATTGACAGATTTATATGACTTCATCGCTTGCAGACTTGTCTCCACAAATGATCGAGTGAGCGATGAAATCGTAAGGGGTATGTTTAGAAGTCTTCGAGTTCCAATTCTACCGGACAATGGTCGCTGCCGTAGATTTCCGTGTGAATACTTGCTTGCTTCAGATGTTCACGTAGGCGGTCGGAAATGAGGAAATAGTCGATGCGCCAGCCTGCGTTTTTCTCTCTGGCGTGAAAGCGATAGCTCCACCAACTGTAAGTTATCTCCTCAGGGTGTAGCGTTCTAAAGGTATCGGTGAAACCATTGGCCAGCAACATTGTCATTTTTTCACGTTCTTCGTCGGTAAATCCCGCATTGCGGCGGTTTGTCTTTGGGTTTTTGAGGTCTATTTCCTCATGCGCTACATTCATGTCGCCGCATACGATGACCGGTTTTATCCGGTCAAGGGAGCGCAGGTAGGCTTGGAAATCTTCCTCCCATTTCATTCTGTAATCTAATCTTTTGAGCCCGTCTTGTGAATTAGGCGTATAGACAGTAATAAGATAGAAGTTGCTATATTCCAAGGTGATAACACGTCCTTCGTGGTCATGCTCATCTATCCCGATACCGTATTTTACACTTATTGGTTGATGACGCGTGTAAATAGCCGTACCGCTGTATCCTTTCTTGTCGGCATAATTCCAGTAACTTTCATACCCTTTGAAGTGCAGATCCAACTGCCCGGCCTGCATTTTCGTCTCTTGGAGACAGAAAAAGTCTGCGTCCAGCAGTGCAAAAGACTTTTCAAAATCCTTTCCTACAGCTGCACGCAGGCCGTTTACATTCCATGAAATGAATTTCATATACTCGATTACGGTTTGTTACCTTTTCGTTCTTACAACGAACGCGTTGTTGATAGAGTAGGTCGCATCATCAATCTTAAGGTCTTTGACAAGAAGATAGAAAAGGTTCTGACCTTTGTAATATTGCATGATAGGATAGTAAAGATAGTCTGCGGACAGCTGGGTGGCGATGAAAGACAGCTCACATTTCTTGTTGTCGGCGGTGGTGAAGCTGAGTTTTAAGTCCTTGGGCACCAGTGAATATTGGTAGAATTGATTATTCCACTCTTCCGTCCTGATAACATAAGGCGCATAGATCGTAGCTGTCAGATTCTGTTCCGGCGTGTTGTTGAGCACATCTTTAGCAGTATTATTGTTGGTATAGTTGGCAAATTGCTTCAGTGGCAACGAGGCAATGGTCAGCGTTGAGTCTTTGCCGGAAATCTGCCAATTCAGCGCAGTCGAATCTCTCTTCTGCGTGGCAGTGTTAACGTAGTACATCCAACCGGTGTAATTACCCGTCGCCGCATTCAACATCTGCATACGTTGATCATGTGTCAGGTATGAATAGTTCTTCCTCTGGTCGTCATCGTTGTCGCCGAGGCACGAGCTCAATGATGTAATCGTCATGACGCACATCATCAGTAAGAATAAATAATTGACTTTTTTCATTGTTGTATGTGATTTAAAAAACATGTTATTGCTGTATAAGTTCAGGTTGGGTGGTAATCTAATCAAATTCGTTTTGATTCCCCACGCAGCAGATTCATAAATTCCTCGCGCGTCTTTGCCTGATTGAAAGCGCCACTGAAGTCACTTGTCGTGGTGATGGCGTTCTGTTTTTCTACGCCACGCATCTGCATGCACATGTGTTTGGCCTCCATGACGACCATCACGCCCATGGGTTTCAGCGTGTCTTGAATACAGTCTTTAATCTGTTGGGTCAGCCTTTCCTGTACCTGCAGACGGTGGCTGAAGATGTCGACGACCCGCGCTATCTTGCTCAGTCCTGTGATATAGCCGTTCGGAATGTAGGCTACGTGTACCTTTCCGTAAAAAGGCAGCATGTGGTGTTCGCACATCGAGAAGAAATCGATATCCTTCACGATAACCATTTGATTATATTTTTCTTCAAACAAGGCGTCGGTCAGCACCCTGTGTGGGTCTTGCGCATAGCCGCGAGTCAGCACTTGCAGGGCCTTAGCCACTCGCATAGGGGTCTTCTGTAGCCCATCCCGTTCAGGGTCTTCGCCCAACAGCTTGAGGATCGACTCATAGTGAGCTGCCAATTGTTCGAGACCTTCTCTGTATTCTGTTTCCGGATTCATATCAATAGAATTGTCTAAAAAGCGCTTCTTGCCATGTACCGAAGTCTTTAAGGGGTTTCATCCGGGGCAGAAAGCGCTTTCTTTCTGCTTTAATATTGCACGGTGATTTTTCCTCTTACGATACAAGCCTGTTGATAGCCCATGGCTTTAATCTGCTGAAGCATGTGGTTGGCCTCTTCAAACGACCGGTAGTTGCCTACCCTACATATCCATCGGGGCGAGTAGAAGTGAACATAGACCGGCTGGTCGAGGAATTTCATCTTTATGTCTGAACCGATTTTCTCGGCTTTGATTCTGTCTTCTCTTGAGTTGCCACCGGCATATACCTGCACGCGGTAGCCTGTTATTTTGTAACTTCTGCGCATAATTTTCTTGCGCATGTCAACAGTCGGAATGTCCATCCCGGCTTCTTCCAGACTCTTTTGTTCAGTCGATTCCGTTCGTTTGTCGGTCTCGGGGCGTTCGTTTTCTTTCTTCTCGGCCTCGTGACGTTCTGTTTTAGTAGAATCGTGCTTGGTCTCCCGTGACGCCTCTTTCTTGATACTGTCGGGCTCCGCGGTCTTTTTATCCGGCTTTGGCGTTTTCTTTATGCTGTCGTTTTGGGTGGCATGTGACGTCGTTACAGGCTTGTTCTTGGCCTGCGAAGTCGTTTGCTTAGTATTGGCAGTTGTGCCATTCACTAAGTCTTCTATCTGTTTGCTTTGATGAATCGTCACGCTTCCTTGCCCATTTTGTTTCTTCTGAATGTGCTCGGTAAAAGTCTGCGCCTGGGTTGTTGCTATTCCGCAGATCAGCATGAAGAATAATGTGACGAAAAATTGCATAGTTGCACAAATTAAGTAATATATGGGGTGGGCTGCACTACCATTTGTTAAGCGGTGTCTACCCACCCTATACAGGTCTATTTACTTGCGATTACTTTTTCCAAGCGTCGATAATACCCTTGAAATCAGCACACTTCAAAGAAGCGCCACCGATCAAACCGCCATCGATATTGGGCTTAGAGAAGAGCTCGGGAGCGTTTGAAGCCTTGCAGCTGCCACCATAGAGGATTGATGTCTCGTCAGCAACCTCTTGCCCATACTTCTCCGCAACAATCGAACGGATGTAGGCCAGCATCTCTTCCGCTTGATCGGAAGTAGCGGTTTTACCTGTACCGATAGCCCAGATAGGCTCATAAGCGAGAACGATGTTCTTCCATTCTTCAGCAGTTAGATTGAATACGCTGCCATCAAGTTCGTTTTTAACAACCTCATTCTGGCGGTTAGCCTCGCGTTCTTCAAGTGTTTCGCCGCAGCAGAAGATAATCTTCAAGTCGTTAGCCAGTGCCAACTGAACCTTTTCCTTCAGGATTTCGGCAGTCTCACCATAATACTCGCGACGCTCTGAGTGGCCGAGAATAACGTACCGGGCGCCTGTGCTCTTCACCATTTCGGCAGAAACCTCACCCGTATAGGCACCCTTGGCCTTATCGGCGCAGTTCTCCGCACCGAGAGCGACAACGCTCTGGTCCAACACATCGGCAACCTTCGCAAGATGAATGAATGGAGTGCAGATTACAACTTCGCAGTTAGGTTTATCAGCTTTCATGGCTTCATTGATCTCATTTGCCAGCGTGATACCGTCTTGCAGGTTCATGTTCATTTTCCAGTTGCCTGCTACAATTTTCTTTCTCATTGTTTTTATTTATTAATTAAATGTTAAGATATGACTGTTATTGTCTCTTTTTGAATTTAACATATCTGGTCCAAGCCCATGTACGGTCTGCCAATGTGAGCAGAAAGAGGGGCAACACGAAGATCATCACGATCTGTAGGATTCTTTCGGGCAGCGGATTGTCGGGCTGTCGTCCTTCTTCTAATTGTGCCAAAGGTTTGCTATCCGCTTTCAGTTGGGGCAGGTTGTTATGGCTCCACTTACGAATAATTCGGCCATCTTTCAGCAGTATAAGTCCGGGATTACTGCGAATCATCGTCTTCAGCGTCGTTTCGTCGGTTGTCGCAAAGGGATATTGGGCTCCTGTGCATTCTGTCCATTCCCGAATCTTGTCTTTGGTGCTGGCCGTGAGGCAGTAGAACGATATTTTTTGAGCCTTGGCATAGTCGTAAAGATGATTGATTTCACCGAAGTTGCTGTCGTCGGCGTATTCAATGTGAGGCGAAATGAGCAGGAACGTATAGGCTTTGTCGTTCAATACCGAATCTGTCAGCATTTCTCCGTTATATTCTATCGAGAAATCATGTATTGGCGGTACGTATCCTTCTTCTGTCTGGATGGTCTTACTGTCCACAAATTCCCAAGTGGAATCCGGATAATTATTCAGCGTAAACTCCTTTTTGACGCCGTTCTTCTGTAAGATGAATGTCGTTTCGAATTTCGGTTGCTTAGCTCCCGCCGGTATTTTGATACCTTCCCGTATGCTTGCGCCGACATGATAGGGCCTGAAATCGAACTGTGGAAGGAAGTAGAGGCTGTAGACACTGCTGGCCAAGATGAACAAAATGGTATAGTTCATCACGATCCATTGGTTGTTTCGGCTGACAAAGCGCGCCATACGCAACGGCCAGATCATCGCAATGACGGCACAACCGAGCAATAAGATATTTTTAAGCAGCGTCTCTGTATTCATCAAAACAATCGCGTCGCCGAAACAGCCGCAGTCTTTTATCGGATTGGCTATTACCAACCAGAGTGTCACGAGCGTCATCAAGGCCATGAAAACCGTGATGAGCTTTGTCGTAAGACGTCGTCGAATAGCAAAAAGAATAAAGATTCCCAAGCAAAATTCGAGTCCCGATAATGAAATAGAAGTGGCCAATGTTATCCAGTCGGCTACCCAGTCGCGCATTCCAAGTGCTTCCAGATAGTCTTGAATCTTGTATTGGGTGCCCAGCGGATCAATTGCTTTGATGTAGCCCGAGAAGATAAAGGTGAGCGCCAGAATAAATCTGCTGACGTTGACAATGATAGTCTTAAATCTGTTCATTTAATTTGATCGCGCCGAATACGGCGTAATTGATAATATCCATGTAGTTGGCGTCGATTCCTTCGCTAACAAAAGTATGGCCGTGGATATCTTCTATTTCCTTTACTCTTTGCAGTTTGGTAAGTATAAAATCGGTATAGCTGCTCACTCTCATCGAGCGCCATGCTTCGTCGTAGTCGTGATTCTTCTTCAACATGAGATTCAGTACTTCTTGCGCATGGTTGTCATAAAGGCACAAAGCTTCGTCAGGATTGATGTCTACCGTGTCCGCAAAGCCTTTTTCCAATTGGATAAGGCCCACGATACCATAATTGATGAGGGCGATGAATTCCGGTCTGATGCCTTCGCCCACCAGCGATTCTCTCTTGATTTCGAGTGAACGGATGCGCTTGGCTTTGATATAGAGTTGGTCGGTCAGAGAGGCGGGGCGTAAAATGCGCCATGACGCGCCGTAATCGTGCAGCTTTTTGCGGAAAAGCTCACGACATTCGCTCATGACAGCCTTAAACTGTTCTTCCGTATTTTGAATGCTCATTGTTTCAAAAAACTTGTTGGCTGCAAATTTACTGATATTATGTGAAATATCCAAATTTTACTTTTCTCTCATTTTAAAGCGAATGACCCTTACCGTGCCGCACAACGCTTCGTAGCGTGCTTGCAGTGAATCGCGTTTCACGCCCAGCATATTGCGCCTGTAGCGATCGGCCTCGTGAGGTATCGAAGCGATGGTAGCCTGCAGCAGCGAGTCTGTTTTGCCAATATCTAATTGGGTCAGTTTAAGCGAAGCCTCTTGCCAGATGCGGAGCGCTTTCTTGCGTACTTCAATGGCCTTGGGATATTCCGCTCTTAGTTTCAGTATGGAATCGAGTGCCGGCTGATACTTACCCGAAGCATAGAGCTGCTCTATTTGCCGCAGTTTGGCCCGGGCTTGCTGATCATCTGAGGTCTGGCACGACAATAGGAACAGTCCTCCCAATAAGTAAAATATGATTTTCGACTTCATTCTTGCAAAGTTATAAAATTAATGGAACATGCTTTTCGCGCCCTCGCCAATAAATAATAATCTGTGTTAATCTCTGTAATCTGTATCGTTTTTTTTATACCTTTGCGTTGTTAAATTCAGAATAATGCGAAATCTTTCCAATGCCGACCTGGCACAATTACTCAATAATGACATCTTTCATAAAATCTCCGAAGCGGCCGATTCGTTACGTCTCGATTGCTATGTAGTGGGCGGTTACGTGCGCGACCTGTTTCTTGAGCGTCCCTCCGCCGACATAGATGTCGTGGTGGTGGGCAGCGGCATACGCGTGGCTGATGAACTGAAGAAGCTCTTGGGCAAGCGTGCTTATATCTCAGTGTTCCGTAATTTCGGTACGGCTCAGGTGAAATATAAGAATACTGAAGTAGAATTTGTCGGCGCACGAAAGGAAAGTTACAGTCATGATTCGCGTAAACCGATTGTCGAAAACGGCACACTCGAAGATGACCAGAACCGCCGCGACTTCACCATTAACGCCATGGCTGTATGTCTTAATGCCGATCGCTTTGGCGAGTTGATAGATCCTTTCGACGGAATCTGCGATCTGGAGGATGGTATTATCCGCACACCGCTCGACCCTGACATCACTTTCAGCGACGATCCGCTGCGCATGTTGCGCTGTGTTCGTTTTGCCACCCAACTGGGCTTTTATATCGATGACGAAACCTTCGATGCCCTAAAGCGCAATGCTGATCGGCTGAAAATCATCAGCGGGGAGCGTATTCAGGAGGAACTGAACAAGATAATCTTGTCTGCTCATCCCAGTAAAGGCTTTTATTATCTGCGCGAGAGCGGTTTGCTCGACCTCGTTTTGCCCGAGTTGGTGGCCCTTGACGTGGTGGAAACGCGTAACGGACGTGCCCATAAAAACAACTACTACCACACATTGGAAGTACTGGAAAATCTTTGTCGGGCCCAAAGTCAGGAAGAAGCTCTTGGAAAAGACCTCGGCGAACATAAATTATGGTTGCGCTGGGCTGCCTTGCTCCACGATGTGGGTAAGCCTAAGAGCAAGCGATGGGACAATGTTCAGGGCTGGACGTTCCACAATCACAACTTCATTGGCGCGAAAATGGTGCCCATTATCTTTCGTCGGCTGACGCTCCCTTTGGATTCGAAGATGAAATACGTGCAAAAGCTCGTCGAGCTTCACATGCGTCCCATCGCCATTGCCGACGAGGAAGTGACCGACAGTGCCGTGCGACGTCTGGTGAATGACGCCGGCGACGACATCGGCGACCTAATGATGCTGTGCGAAGCCGACGTGACGAGCAAGAACAGCCAACGCAAACAGCGGTTTCTTAATAACTTCAAACTCGTCAGAGAAAAGATTTCTGACTTGGCCGAGCGTGACTACAAGCGGCTGTTGCAACCTGTTATCGACGGCAATGAGATTATGGAAATGTTCCATTTGGGACCTTCGCGCGAAGTGGGTACGCTGAAACAGACGCTGAAAGACGCCGTGCTTGACAACAAGGTGCCTAACGAGCGTGAGCCGCTGATGCAGCTGTTGATGCAAAAAGCCAAGCAGATGGGATTGGTCTGACTTTTCCGTTTCAGCCCTTTTTGTACGCCTGAAGCTATCCCCCTGCAGACTATATGGGGGGAAGAAAAAAGAGGTTATGATGTAAAAGGGCCGGTAGAAAATTAGTGGGGACAATGTTTACAAGTGTCAATGATAGCTACCGCGCCCTGAATTATCTTTACATATACCATCAAAAAAGTGGCATTATTTTGAAAAAGAAAAGACTTGGACGAAAATAATCGATTGTAGAGCGAGTTTATAAAGCTCTGGTTATCAACATATTGTGCTTTTCAGCGTATTTTTCCCTCGCTTTTTTACCCTTAATCGCTATGCTTTTAGGCCGTAATCGCGGCCCTTTCGTCGGCTAAAAGCTATGCTTTAGCAGCGTAATCGCTATGCTTTGAGCCGATAAAAGCATAGCTTTTGGTATAAAAGGATATAAAAATCGGCAAATCAAAGAAGTTTTTTGCCATTTCGGCAGCTGGATGAAGCGTTGCAGAAGTGTTAAAATCAGGTAGTTTTTTCTGACAAATCATGGAAGCGCTGAATCTATTGGCTCCAAACAATTAGGTATTCTTTATAAAAAGAGTTAAAAGAGAGTGTCGTCGTTTGTAGTTGTGAGGATATTATTCGTACATTTGCACATCAAAACTAAGCAATTGTGGAGAGTTTTCTTTGCTTAGTTCGAAGAGAGAATTTCATGTGTGGGGATAGTATTCCTTTGAAGTTTAACAGATATAATATAATAAGGTATGAAAATTAAAAGTCTTTTGTTAGTTGTGGCTGTTGCCGCTTCGCTCGTTTCTTGTGGCGGCGGCGGTGGAATGCCTAAGTTCGGTGACGATGAGTTCCCTGTTTTGACCCTCGGTTCGAGCAGCGCCTCCATGCAAACCACCTATCCGGCAACGATAAAAGGTATTCAGGACGTGGAAGTTCGTCCGAAGGTTTCGGGCTTCATCACGAAAGTATATGTACACGAGGGCCAGGCTGTATCGGCCGGACAGGTGCTCTTCAGCATTGACAGCGAGACCTATCGTGCCGCCGTTCAGCAGGCCCAGGCCGGCGTCAATACAGCCAAGGCACAGCTGAATACAGCCCGGCTGACCTACGAAAACAATAAAAAGCTATTTGAGAAAAACGTCATCGGTCAGTATGAACTCTCGACGGCGCAGAATACCTACGCCACGGCGCAGGCTTCCGTAGCCCAGGCGCAGGCCGCTTTGGCTTCGGCCAAGGAGCAGTTGAGCTGGTGTCAGGTGATAAGTCCGTCGGCCGGCGTCATCGGCAGTCTGCCGTTTAAGGTAGGCGCGTTGGTGAGCGCTTCCAACGCGTTGACCACCGTGTCGGAAATCGGAACCGTAGAAGTGTTCTTCTCTATGTCTGAAAGCCAGATTCTCAATCTTACCAAGAGCGCCGGTAACGTCAACGCGGCTCTCAACGCCCTTCCGGCCGTGAAGTTGCAGTTGGCCGACGGTACGGTTTACAATCATCCGGGCAAGGTGGTCAAGGCCAGCGGTGTCATCGACCAGTCTACGGGGGCCGTTACGTTGATAGCCCATTTCGCCAATCCCGAAAAGCTGTTGAAGAGCGGTGGAGCAGGGCAGATCATCATTCCCAACGACAACAATGCCGCCATTCAGGTGCCACAGGAGGCTTGCTCCGAAGTGCAGGACAAAATATTTGTCTATAAGGTCGGTAAAGACAATAAGGTGGTTTATAGCGAAATCAAGGTGGATCCACAGAACGACGGTAACAACTATATCGTCACTTCAGGTCTGAACGTAGGAGACCGCATCGTCGTGAAAGGTATCACGAAGCTGACGGACGGCCAGGCCATCAAGCCCATTACCGTCGAAGCGTATCAGAAGAAGTTGAGCGACGCGGCCAAACTTGCCGAAAGTCAGAATACGGCCAAGGGGTTTATCGACGCAATGAAATCTAAATAAACAAACGATATGACATTTACAAACTTCATAAAACGCCCGGTACTGTCGACGGTGGTCTCCATCTTCTTCGTCTTGCTGGGCATCATCGGTCTAGCTTCGCTGCCTATTGAGCAGTATCCTGACATCGCTCCACCGACTATTATGGTGGTGACGACCTATCAGGGAGCCGATGCGCAGACCGTACTGAACTCCGTTGTAACTCCGCTTGAGGAGAGTATCAACGGCGTGGAGAACATGACTTATATGTCGTCTACCGCTACCAACGCGGGATCGGCCATGATTACGGTTTATTTCAAGCAGGGGGCCGATCCCAACATGTGTGCGGTCAATGTGCAGAACCGCGTGCAACAAGCCCAGGCCTTACTGCCGGCCGAAGTCACCCGTGTGGGTGTGACGGTGAGCAAGCGCCAGTCGTCCAACGTCATCATGTATTCGTTGACCACCGATGATTCCCGTTACGACGGTCGGTTCCTGACCAACTACAACAACATCAACATCATTCCGCTTTTGAAGCGTATCAATGGTGTGGGCGACGTGCAGAGCCCTTCCATGGCCAGCTACTCTATGCGTATCTGGCTGAAGCCCGAAAAGATGAAGATTTACGGTCTTGTTCCGTCTGATATCTCGGGCGTTCTGGCCGAGCAGAACATCGAGGCCGCGCCGGGATCGCTGGGCGAGAACGGTACGGTGGCTTTCGAGTACGCCCTGCGCTACAAGGGACGTCTGAAGAAAGCCAGCGAGTTTGAGAATATATTGATCAAAAGTTCGACCACCGGCCAGACCCTCCGGCTGAAGGATGTGGCCGATATAGAGCTTGGTTCGCTGCAATACAACGTGAGTCTGATCAACAACGGACACCCTGCCGTGATGGGTATGGTCAATCAGATTGCGGGTTCCAACGCTACGGAGATAGCCACCGACGTGAAGAAAGCGCTGGAAGAAGCCAGCAAGACCTTCCCGCCGGGACTGAAATACACCATCGAACAGGATACCACCGAGTTCCTTTTCGCCTCGATCGAGGAAGTTATCATGACGCTGTTCATCACATTGGTGCTCGTGTTCCTTGTGGTTTACGTTTTCTTACAGGACATGCGCTCGACGCTGATCCCGTTGATTGCCGTTCCGGTAGCCTTGGTCGGTACGTTTTTCTTCCTGTGGGTGTTTGGCTTCTCCATCAACCTGCTCGTTCTTTCGGCCTTGCTGTTGGCCATCGCCATTGTGGTGGACGACGCCATTGTGGTGGTTGAGGCCGTGCATGCGAAGCTCGATCAGGGCTATCAGAGTGCTCTCACGGCTTCCATCGATGCCATGAACGAGATTTCAGGAGCCATTATCTCCATCACGTTGGTTATGTCCGCCGTGTTCGTTCCCGTGTCGTTCCTCGGTGGAACGTCGGGCACGTTCTATCGTGAGTTTGGTGTAACGATGGCGGTGTCTATCGTTATCTCGGCCGTCAACGCCCTTACGCTGTCGCCGGCCTTGTGCGCCATCTTGCTGAAGCCCCACGACAAGGAGAAAGACCATAGCAACGCTACGTTCGTCAGTCGTTTCCACAGCAATTTCAATCGTGTGTTTGAGCGCACGACGGAGAAATACAAGAAAGGCGTTACCTTCATCATCAATCACAAATTAGTGGCAGGCGGCTCTATCGCGGTGGGCATCGTGGCTCTCGTCGTGTTGATGTCGACCACCAAGACCGGCCTTGTGCCCAACGAGGATACGGGAACTTTGTTTGTCATGATTTCGGCCGCGCCGGGTACCAGCCAGGAACGTACGCGGCAAATCGTGAACGAGGTGGACAGCATGCTGGCCGGCAATCCCGCCATCCAGCGTCGCGAGGCCATCATCGGCTACAACTTCGTAGCCGGTCAGGGTTCTGACCAAGCCACCTTTATTATTAAGCTGAAACCCTTTGAGGAGCGTTCGGGCGGTTTTATAGCCCGTATCAAGAACGCGATTGCCAACGCCGACCCGATGGCGCTGTTTGTCAATCCGCTCGAAGCCAACTCGGTGCTGGGCATGATCTACAAGCAGACGGCCTCCATCAAGGACGCTCAGATTCTGGCTTTCGGTCCGCCGATGATTCCGGGCTTCTCCGTGCAGAACGGTATCACCATGACGATGCAGGACAAGACCGGCGGCGACTTGAACAGGTTCTTCAATCTGACGCAGAGTTTCCTGAAAGAGCTGAACACGCGTGATGAGATTCAGACCGCAATGACCACCTATAACCCCAATTATCCGCAGTACATGGTGGATGTCGACGTGGCCAAGACCAAGCAGGCCGGCATTTCGCCGAGCACGGTTCTCGCTACGCTGCAAGGTTATCTGGGCGGTCTCTACGCGTCAAACTTCAACGCTTACGGTAAGTTGTTCCGTGTTATGATTCAAGCGAATCCCAATGACCGCCTTCGTCCCGACCAGTTGAGCAACATCTACGTGCGTACGGCCAGCGGGCAGATGTCGCCCGTCTCGGAGTTCTGTACGCTGAAGCGCGTCTACGGTCCGTCCAATATCGCCCGTTTCAACCTCTTTACGGCCATCAACGTCAGCGTAACGCCGGCTACCGGCTATTCCACCGGCCAGGCCATGCAGGCCATTGCCGAAGTAGCTAAAAACACGCTACCGGCCGGTTACGGCTACGAATACTCCGGTCTGACCCGTTCGGAGGCGGAGAGTAGCAATACCACCGCTTTGGTGTTCGTGCTGTGTCTGGTGTTCGTCTATCTGATTCTGAGTGCCCAGTATGAGAGCTACATCCTCCCGTTGGCTGTTATTCTCTCCATACCGTTCGGTCTGGCCGGCGCGTTCATCTTTACGCAGCTTTTCGGTCACTCCAACGACATCTACATGCAGATCTCGCTGATCATGCTGATTGGTCTGTTGGCGAAGAATGCCATCCTTATCGTGCAGTTCGCCCTCGACCGTCGTAAGACCGGCATGGCCATCCGCTATTCCGCCATCTTGGGTGCGGGTGCCCGTCTGCGTCCTATTCTGATGACGTCGTTGGCCATGGTCATCGGCCTGCTGCCACTGATGTTCGCTTCGGGCGTTGGAAAGAACGGTAACCAGACGCTGGGTGCCGCCGCCGTGGGTGGTATGTTGATCGGTACCCTCTGCCAGATTTTCGTCGTGCCGGCCCTCTTTGCGGTCTTCCAGTGGTTGCAGGAACGCTTTACGCCTATCACTTTCGAGGATGAGGAAAATCACGAGGCCGCGGCCGAGCTTGAACAGTATGCCCATGCAAACGGTGCCGCGACACCACTAAACTATAAGAACCAATATGATGAAAAGTAAGATCAATACAATGCTCGTACTGGGACTTGCGGCGCTCACGCTGAGTGGCTGCAAGAGCCTGTACGGCCGATATGAGCGTCCCGACGTAAAGACGACAGGACTGGTGCGCGACGCCGTGTCGGACAACGATACGCTGGCCGTGACTGATACGGCCGGTTTCGGCAATCTTCCATGGCGCGACGTCTTTACCGACCCTATCCTGCAAGGCCTTATCCGGCAGGCTTTAGACAACAACACGGACCTGTTGAACGCCGCGCTCAATGTGGAAATGGCCGAAGCGCAGCTCAAGGCCGCCAAGCTATCTTTCCTCCCTTCTTTCAATTTCAGTCCGCAGGGAACCATCTCTTCATGGGACGGAGGCAAGGCAACCCAGGTCTACAGCCTTCCGCTGAATGCCAGCTGGAATGTCGACCTCTTCGGTACGCTTCTTTCGTCGAAGCGTGCCGTGCAGGCCGCGTTGCTGCAAACGAGAGACTATCAGGTGGCCGTCAAGACCAAAGTCATAGCCGGCGTGGCCAACATGTATTACACGCTGCTGATGCTTGATAAGCAGATGCAGCTGGTAAACGACATGGAGCAGCTGACCAAGGACACCTGGGAAATCATGAAACTCCGCAAAGACGCTGTCGTAGGCATTCGTTCCACCGCCGTCCAGAGCGCGGAGGCCAACTACTATTCCGTTCTGACGCAGAAGACCGATATCCGTCGGCAGATTCGTGAGACGGAGAACTCGCTCTCGTTGCTTATCGGCCAGCAGGCCCAGACCATTGCCCGCGGCAAGATGGACGACCAGCTGCTGCCCACCGACTTTTCTACGGGCGTGGGCTTGCGGCTGCTCAATAATCGGGCCGACGTGCACGCGGCCGAGATGAGCCTGGCACAATGTTTCTATAATGTGCAGACCGCACGCAGCCGCTTCTATCCCGGACTGAATATCAGTGGCAGCGGCGCCTATACCAACAGTGGCGGGATGGGGATTGTCAATCCCGGCAAGCTGTTGTGGCGGGCCGTTGGTTCGCTGACGCAGCCCATTTTTCAGAACGGCAGGCTCATCGCGGGACTGAAAGTGGCCAAAGCGCTGTACGAACAAGCCTACAACACCTGGCAGAACGCGATACTGACAGCCGGCAGCGAGGTGAGCAACGCGCTTGTAAAGTATAATTCCTCTTTGGAAAAGTCAAAGATAGAAGAGAAACAGATAGAAGTGTTGAAGAAGAACGTGGAGGACACCAAGGACTTAATGGTAAGTTCCCGCACCACCTATCTCGAGGTGATTACAGCTCAAAGCAGTCTTCTCAACACCGAACTCTCCAAGGTTGCCGACGATTTCAGCCGCATGCAGGCCATCGTCAACCTATACTCCGCCTTGGGTGGAGGCGCCAGATAGGATGATTATATTCACCCGGCGCGTTTCACATTCAACGTTCAACATTCAACATTAGTATTATGGCAAGTGAAATAAGTGCGAAAGCTGAAGTTTCTCCCAAGGCGAAAATAGGAGACAACTGCAAGATATTCCCCTTCGTCTATATTGAGGACGACGTGGAGATCGGCGACGATTGCATCATCTTCCCCTTTGTAAGCATTCTCAACGGAACCCGTATGGGCAGAGACAACAAGGTGCATCAGGGCGCCGTCGTGGGAGCGCTTCCGCAGGACTTCCAGTTCTGTGGCGACAAGACCGAACTGATCATAGGCGACGGTAACATCATTCGTGAGAACGTGGTCATCAATCGTGCGACCCACTGTGGCGGACGGACCGTCATCGGTAACCGTAACTTCCTGATGGAAGGCTCTCATATCTCGCACGACACCAAGGTGGGCGACCATTGCGTGTTCGGCTACGGCACGAAGATAGCCGGCGACTGCCTGATCGGCAACGGCGTCATCTTCTCGTCATCGGTCATCGAGAACGGCAAGACCCGTGTGGGCGACTGCGCGATGATTCAGGCCGGCACCACCTTCTCGAAAGATATTCCACCTTATATCATAGCAGGCGGCAAGCCTGTCGGTTACAACGGTCCCAACAACACGATGATGACCGCCAACGGCGTGGATGAGAAGGTGCAGAAGCATGTGGCCAATGCCTATCGTCTGGTGTTCCACGGCCAGAACAGCGTGTTCGACGCCGTGTTGCAGATCAACGACCAGGTTCCCGACGGTCCGGAGATACGTAAAATCGTGGACTTCATCAATTCCACGAAATTAGGAATCATCAGTAAAATGTAGCTTCATACCTTTGCATTTTACATGAAATAAGGAAGGGTTGGTCCCTGATATGCCCCCGAAAGTCAGTCAAAAAACTTTCGGGGGCTTTTATGATGGCAATAAAGAAAAGAATATCTGGGCTCTCTCTCGTACAAACTCGGAAGTCGTAGTTCGTCAGACATCACGGCAAACGGCGGCAGGCTTGCCGGAGTTCGGCAAACGTCAAGGTATAACAGGTGTTAAATACCGAAGTTCGGCAAACGTCAAGGTATAACAGGTGTTAAATGTCGAAGTTCGGCAAACGTCAAGGTATAACAGGTGTTAAATGCCGAGCTTCGGCAAACGCCAAGGTATAACAGGTGTTAAATGCCGAGCTTCGGCAAACGTCAAGGCAAAACAGATGTTAAATGCCGAAGTTCGGCAAACGCCACGGCAAACGCCGGCAACCTTTCCCGGCGCGTGGAAAACACCAAACCAAAAGGAATGTTTTTTTTTAGTAAGGGTTGCTATTTGGGTTCTCTCTCGTGGGAGTTTTTTTTTCAGTGAAATTAAAATATTGTCATACATGAATACGTAATTTTCGATTGAGCGTTGTTATGAGTTATAGCAGTGAATTTCAAATTACATATTAATAACTTAAACATTTTAATTTCGTATCCTAATCATGGACAAGAAACACGATGAACATGGCTTGAGGTTGTGCAAGGCTATTCTGGCGCTCTTCCTCCTCTGTATTCCGATGCAGCGGACGTGGGCCCAAGTTAGCTTTTCCACGCAGCGCGCCAAGCTCGAAACAGTGATTAAACAGTTGAAAGACAAGTCGAAGTATCGCTTCTTCTACAACGACGCCTTGGCAAAGGTGGAAGTCAACGCGGTCCAGGCCAAGGACGAGTCGCTCAAGAGTATTCTCGACAAGCTTTTCGCGGGCACCGGCATCGGCTACCGCATTGTAGACAACGTGGTCTATCTGTCGAAAGACGGGAAAAACGCCGCGCAGAAGCCGCAGCAAAAGAAAGTGGCGGCCCATGTGGTGGAAGGAACGGTAACCGACGCTGCCGGTGAGCCGCTGATCGGCGTGAGCGTTCAGGTGAAAGGCACGTCGCAGGGCACGGTGACCGACCTCAACGGCCGTTATTCTTTCACCACCGAGGAAGCCAATCCCACGCTCGTATTCTCTTATATCGGCTACAGTACGCAGCAGGTGGAACAGAAGCAGCGTGGCAAGATCGACGTGATGATGCGCGAAGAGAGCCACACGCTCAATGATGTCGTGGTGACGGCGTTGGGTATCAAACGTTCGGAAAAGGCGTTGAGCTACAACGTGCAGAAGCTGGGAGGCGACAACGTGAACACCGTGAAGAACGCCAACTTCATGAATTCGCTCAGCGGCAAGGTGGCCGGTGTCAACATCAACGCTTCCGCGGCGGGCATGGGTGGCGCCACGCGTGTCGTGATGCGTGGTCCGAAATCCATCACGCAAAGCAACCAAGCGCTGTTCGTCATCGACGGTATTCCCGTGACCGACCGCAGTCGGGGCGAGATCACCGGCGGAAGATATTCCGACCAGCCGGGCTCCGAGGGTATTGCCGACGTCAATCCCGAGGATATCGAGAGCATTTCGGTGCTCAGCGGTCCGGCCGCCGCCGCGCTCTACGGTTCGGCCGCCGCGCAGGGCGTCATCATGATTACCACGAAGAAGGGCAAGGAAGGCAAGGTCAGCGTGACGGTTTCCAACAGCACGCAGTTTTCCCGACCGTTCGTCATGCCCGAGTTTCAGACGTCTTACGTCAACAGACAAAACGAAGTGATGACCTGGGGCGACAAGCGTGCGTCGCAGTTTGGCACGTACAATCCCAAGGATTTCTTCAATACGGGAACCAACGTGCAGAACAACGTGTCGCTGACGACGGGCACCGACAAGAACCAAACCTACCTTTCGCTGGGTACGACCAATGCCAAGGGTATCATGCCCAACAACGCCTACAATCGTTACAATCTCACTTTCCGCAATACGACGAGCTTTCTGGCCGACAAGATGACGCTCGATTTCGGCTTCAACTATATTCTGGAGAACGACCGGAACATGACGGCGCAGGGGGAGTATTTCAACCCGCTCACGGGTGTCTATCTCTTTCCGCGGGGCGAGAGCTTCGACGCGGTGCGCACGTTTGAACTTTGGGACCCCAACCGGAAAATCTACAAGCAGAACTGGAATTTCGGCGACGCGCTCAGCATGCAGAACCCTTACTGGGTGGCCAAGCGCATGAACCGCACCAATAAGAAAGGCCGCTATATGGTCAACGGCAGCTTGAAGTATCAACTTGCAGAGTGGATTGATATCACCGGCCGCTTGCGCTGGGACGACGCCGTGACCAAGCAGGAGGATAAACGCTACGCGTCGACGATCAATCTCTTCGCCCATTCCGACTACGGCTACTACGGTTACGACAAGATCAACGACCAGAATCTCTACGGCGACTTGATGGCCAACATCAACAAGACCTGGGAAATTTTCAGTATCGGCGCCAACGTCGGCGGTTCTTTTTCGCGCACCAAGTACGATGTGACCGGCTTTCGGGGCGGCTTGAAGGCTCCGTCCAACGTGTTTTCGCCCAATGCCATCGACTATAGTCAGGTCACCAATGACAACAGACCAATCTACGAGCTCAACAAGCATTACATCAATTCCCTGTTCGCCAACATTGAACTGGGCTGGCGCAGCATGCTCTATATGACGCTTACGGGTCGTAACGACTGGGATTCGGCCCTCGACGGCACGGCCCACAGCTCGTTCTTCTATCCGTCGGTAGGTATGTCGGCCGTCATTTCGCAGATGGTCCGGCTTCCGAAGTTCATCAACTACATGAAGATTCGCGGCTCTTGGGCCTCCGTCGGCTCGGCCATCAAGCCCAATATCTCCTCGCTTTGGCGCTACAAGTACGATCCGTCGTCGGGCACTTATGGCACTGTGACCTACAAGTTTCCCGAAACGTTCTATCCCGAACGCACCGACTCATGGGAAGCCGGCCTCACCGCACGCTTCTTCAACAACGCGCTGACATTGGACGTGACCCTCTATCAGTCCAACACCCGCAAGCAGACTTTCCTACGTTCCATCCCTACGGCGCAGGGTTATGACCACGAGTATATCCAGACGGGTAATGTCCGCAACCGTGGTATCGAGCTTTCGCTGGGTTTCAACAAGGCTTGGGGCGCGTTCGAATGGAACACGACTTTCACCTACAGCGCCAACCAGAACAAGATCATCCGGTTGCTCGACGACCCGAAGGAGACCCTCAATATGGGTGGACTCAACGGAATCGACCTCATCCTGCGCAAAGGCGGTACGATGGGTGACGTCTATACCACGACCGACTTCAAGTATGACGCCGACGGTAACGTTGCCCTCGACAAGACCGGTAACGTCATGCAGCGCACGTTGACCAATCCCGTCTATCGTGGTTCTGTGCTGCCGAAGGGCAATATCGGCTTCTCCAACGAGTTTTCCTACAAGGGCGTGACGCTCGGCTTCCTCCTCACGGCCCGCTTGGGCGGTATCGTCATGAGCCAGACACAGGCCTATCTCGATCAGTTCGGCGTGTCGAAGGCTTCGGCCAAGGCCCGCGATAACGGCGGTGTCGCCGTCAACAGCGGCAAGGTCGACGCCGAAGGCTATTACGCCGTGGTCGGTGGTGGCAATCCGATATGGTCGGAATACATCTACAGCGCCACCAATGCCCGTCTGCAGGAGGCCCACCTCAGCTACACGCTGCCCAAAAGTCTCCTCAAGACCGTGCGTGTGACCCTCGGTCTGACGGCCCACAACCTTTTCATGCTCTACCGCAAGGCTCCGTTCGACCCAGAGTCGACGGCTTCTACCGGTACCTATTATCAGGGATTCGACTATTTCATGCAACCCAGCCTTCGTTCCGTAGGCTTCAACGTGAACGTGAAATTCTAACTTGTAAAACCGTAATTTAGACATCAAGACAATGATCAGAAAACATATTCATGGCGCAGCCGCCATCAGTTTGATTGCATGGATGGGCTTGGGAGGCCTCACGTCGTGTACGGCAGGCTTTGAAGAAGCCAACCGTCCGGGCAATGCCGCCTCGGCCGAAGAGCTGGGACGCGACAACTATACCGTCGGTTCTTTCCTCGTGCAGATGCAGAATGCCGTGTTCCCCGAGCAGGAGAACGCCTATCAGATGGATGAAGACCTCATCGGCAACTATCTGGGACGCTACTTCACCTATGTCAATCATAATTTCAACAGTGCCAACTTCACCACGATGAATGCCCCCGCGGGTTGGGTGAACTGGCCTTTCAAGAACATCACGCCTAAGTTCGTGTCGGCGTTTAAGGAGATAGAGCGGCTCGGCGAGGGCCGGAAGGATATCAACTACGCGTGGGCGCTCATCCTGCGAGCCCAGGGCTATCTGCGGCTGACCGACAAGTACGGCCCGTTTCCCATCGGTTTGGAGAAAGACGCCGATGCCTACTCGTCGCAGGAAGCCATCTACAACAAGCTGATAGCCGACCTCGACGAGGCTTCCGAAATATTGAAGAACCAGATGGGCGACAACGATGGTCTTATCGTCAGTGCCATGTATGACAAGGTTTATGGCGGAAAGGTGGCCAACTGGCGCCGTTTTGCCCATTCGCTGAAGTTGCGCATGGCCGTCCGTATGCGCTTTGCCGACCCTGAGAAGGCGAAGAAATACGGTGAAGAGGCCGTTGCCGCAGGTGTCATTACGCAGAACGACCAGAACTGCACCATCGCTTACGTGCCGCTGGGCTTGCATAAGACTTCCGTGGAGTGGGGTGACAGCCGCGCCTGCGCCGACATCGAAAGCTACATGACGGGTTTTAACGACCCGCGCCTGAATAAATATTTCAAGGAGCCTGCGGAGCGTTCGCCCGGCTCCAGAGCTATCATCGGCTGCCGGGCCGGTGCCAAGATCGGTAACAAGTCGGTGGCTGTGCCCATTTATTCGGCAGCCAACGTGGAGAGCAACACCCGTGGTATCTGGCTCACGGCTGCCGAGATGGCCTTTTGTCGGGCCGAAGGCGCCTTGGCTAATTGGAGCGGCATGGGCGGTACCGTTAAGGAATTGTACGAAGAAGGCGTCCGTCTTTCGTTCAGACAGTGGGGAGCCGGCGACGCCGGTACTTATCTCAACGACAGCTGGAGCATGCAGGCTTACTACAATAACGCCCCAGGCGGCTTTGGGAAGAATGCTCCCCGCGTGAGCGATATCACCATCCGGTGGAATGACGATGGCACGGAAGAGGAGAAATTAGAGCGCCTGATAGTGCAGAAATGGATCGCGCTCTTTCCCGACGGACAGGAAGCGTGGAACGAAATACGTCGCACAGGCTATCCGAAAGTGTTCGACGTAGACCAGAGCACAGGCTCTTACAATATCAAAGTGCCCAATCGCATCCCATTCTCCAGTACCGAAATCACGGAGAACCCTGAGAATCTGGCCAAGGCCAAGCAGCTTCTGGGCGGTGCCGACGACTACGCTACCATGATGTGGTGGCAGAGAGCAAGACATTCCAAATAACCTATATTACAACGAAAATAGAAATGAAGAAGCTATATAAGAAAATTCTGTTGACCGCCGGCGTCATTCTGAGCATGACCGCATGCAGCGACGCCCTCGATACGGAAATAAAAGATCCGGCCAATCTGACCGTGACCAACCGCAGCGAAGCTTACTATGAGCAACTGCGTAATTATAAGAAAAGCGACCATCCCGTAGCGATGGGCTGGTTCGGTGGCTGGACGGGGCGCAGCGCCTCGCTGAAAAGTTCGCTGGCCGGCTTGCCCGATAGCGTAGACTTCGTGTCGCTGTGGGGCAACTGGAAAAATCCTACCGAATCGCAGAAGGAAGACTTGAAGTTCGTACAGGAGAAAAAAGGCACCAAGGTGCTCATCTGCTGGCAGATACATGATATCGGCGACCAGCTCACGCCCGACGAGCCGGCCGACTGGAAGGAGAAAAATCCCGGTAAGAACTTCCGTCACGAGTTCTGGGGATGGGGCTATGAGCAGGAGCAACAGAAGAAGGCCGTGGAAAAATACGCCCGCGCCATCCTTGATACCATTGCCAAATACAATTACGACGGCTTCGACTTCGACGCCGAGCCTTATATTCCGCAGATCGGATTCCAGCCTCAGGAAGAATTGTGGAAGGCAGAGGGGATGATGACTTACTTTATCGAACTGCTCTCCAAGGAGCTGGGCCCGCGCTCGGGTACAGGCAAGATGCTCGTCATCGACGGCATGCCCGAGAGCATTGACGCCAAGCTGCATGACTGCTTCGACTATTTCATCCTACAGGTGTATCACGACAAAGATTCAGGTTACAGGGACGCGTCGTCTTTCCAAAGTCGTTTTGACAAGCAGTACGCTCACTACAAGGGTGTCATGACGCCCGAGCAGCTCTGCAAGAAGATCATCATGACCGAGAACTTCGAGGATGGTGGCAATATCGAGAGCCTGCGCATCATCATGGCCAAGGGGCAGCAGCATCGTCACGATTACGACGGGCTGGCCGCCGCCAATATGTTGACGTGGGTGACAAGCAACACGAATATCAATACGGGAGCGGTTCACCAGCTGCCCGCGGAAGAACAATACTGGGGTGCCCGTAGCGTGATTGCCTACGCTCTGTGGAATCCTACCTTCAACGGCGTGACCTATCGGAAGGGTGGCCTTGGCACCTTCCACATGGAATACGAATACGACAAGGAGGGCACCATCAATACCTATCCCTGTCTGCGTGCGGCCATTCAACTGCAAAATCCTACCAATAAATAACGATTAACAAGACAAGAAACATGCGTCAATTTTTCTATCATAAAACAATACTGGCCCTTTGCGCGTTGGGACTTATGACTGCCACGTCGTGTGAGGACGCCAAATATACCGTGCTCGAAGACCAGGCATTTATCGATCAGACCAAGACTAACGGCAATACTACCCGCAAAGTGGTGGTGGAAGATGAAGGGGAGACAGAAACCAGTTTCAAAGTTCTGCTATCGAAGCCCACCGACGAAGACTGCTCGTTCGGCTTGGTCATCGACCAGGAGGCCCTCGACCGCTACAACAAGGACAACTTCACCAACTATAAGGTGATGGCGCAGGCAGGCTACAGTCTGTCGACACAGGAGATCAAGATAGCGAAGGGCGAGAGCCAGTCGGCCTTAGTGAACATCAAGGTCAAGCCTTTCACGGAAGAACAGAAGAAGGCCGCGGAGAAATTCGCCCTGCCGCTGAAGCTCGTCAGTAAAGACGGCAAGAAAGAAGTGCTCGTTTCGGGCGGGTCCATTGTCTATCTGTTTGACAACGTGGTGCGCCAGGCCGTGCCTACTTATAATAAGACCAACGTGATCAAGTTTGAGCTGAAAGATGACTTGGAACTCACCGAGTGGAGTGTGGAGTACTGTGTCAACATCGATAATCTGGGTACCCACCTTGGCGAAAAGAACAATCAGCAGCTTTTCTGTGGCTGGGGCAAGGACGGCGGTGAAATCTTCTCGCGCTTCGGCGACGCGCCTATCGAGGGCAACCGCATGAATATCAAGACCCAGGGACAGCAACTCAACAGCAACATGAAGTTCTCTACCAACACTTGGTACCATATCGCGATCGTCTGCTCGGGCACTTCGTTGAAACTCTATGTCAACGGCCTACTTGACAACAGCGTGCCTCTGCCGGGCAAGGTGACCAAAATCAACAAGAACAACGTATGGTTTGGTAATAGCACCGAACGCGACAAATGGCTCAAGGCCAATGTGATGGTCAGCGAGTGCCGTCTCTGGACGCGGGCTCTCTCGCAGTCGCAGATTGTCAACAATATGTATGCGGCCGATCAAGGCTCTGCCGGTCTCTACGCTTATTTCAAGTTCAACGAAGGTAGCGGCGATTCGTTTGAAGACGCACGCAAGAACGGCAACACGGCCCATGTTGACGGTGCGGGCAACATTACGTGGACGCCCAACGTGAGAATTGATGGAAAATAGAATCTTTTATGCAGCAATCAAAATGAAAACAAATAATATACAGAACTTCCTCAAGAGCATGTCGGCGGCGCTGTTGCTGCCGTTAGCCCTGACCGCCTGCCAGAGCGAACCCGAAGTAGGTTCGACGCTCTATCCTTCCGAAGGCGACGAATACAAGGCTGTGGCCTATATCGACAACCATCTTTATAATCCCAAGAATTCGATGAAAACCGTTTATGCCCAAGCCGGAACATCGCCTAATCTTGAAATTCCTGGCGACACGCTGCGCTTGCACGTGAAGCTGACGGCTGCCGCCGATAAAGACCTGACCTTCAATCTAAGGATAGACAACACGAAGCTCAGCCAGACCGAAACCGAGAACGTCCAAGTGGTCGGCGACGACGCCTACAAGCTGGAGCGCAAAACGGTAACAGTGAAGCAAGGCCGATTGCAGTCGGACGAGGCTTTCGAAGTCGTGCTGAACGACAAGTCGAAGACGCTTCTGGAGATGAAGGACGGTGGTAAAGGCTTGACAGCCTTCACCTTCGACGGCTCCGACGGTATCAAGCTGAGCGAGAAGTATAATACTTTCAGATGGGAACTGGGCAAAGAAGTGCATTGGGTGAATCCGAACGGTACGGTCGACAACCTGAAAATGCTGGATGTTCATAGCTATGACGTGTTGACGAACTACAGCATGCCGGGAATGGAGTTGAGTGACGATAATAAGGATAATTACGCAAGATTCCTTATCGGTACGCACAAGACTTCCTGGTTGCGTGTCAACCTTCATGAAGAGACGCCCATCGCTGCCATTCAGCTTACGCCGGCGGGAATGTTTTGGGGCGACCGCCTCTACGTCCTCTTTATGAAAGAGGTTGAAGTACTTGGATCCAACGACGGTGAGACATATTTCCGTCTGGGTTATGCCACCTGTCCCTTTGTTCCTACGGCAGCCCAGGAGCCTTGGAATATCGTGTTCTACTCGGCGCAACCGGTCAAGTATCTGGGTATTCGCACGATATCGACTTTCTCGTCTTCCCAAGAAAACAATCCTGTCTTTGTGTCTGAAATGCGACTTTTCAGGTAAGACAATCCCTTTTTTGAGCGATGATTTTATAAGGGTTCATCCCTTACTTTCTAAAAGCAGCCCTTTCGCCTCCTGAAAGGGCTGCTTTTAGCATGTAAAAGTGTAGCTTTTAGTGGCTAAAAGCACAGCTTTTGAATTTCGATAATCGGACTATTATTTTCGGCCGTGAAGCTGTTGCTTTGGTTTGCGTAAGTGAAGAGCGTGTTCATTCGGGTAACTTTCCCGGTTGCGATAGTTACAATTGATGTTTTTTCTTTAATAAACATAAAATACTAATAAATAGGTATTGTTCATACTTAAATAAAACTATATATTTGAATATAATATAGTTGCTTTCATTAGGAATGAGGTTCTATACGCAGTGAGAAAGAAATAATGAACCCTTTAATTGATAGGAATTATGAACAAAAGAATTGCTAATTTGTTGGGCGACAAGGCGGAATACTATTTGTCGCATGAGTGTAAGACGATAGACAAGAGCATGGTCTATGCGCCGGGAGCGGACATCATCGATCGCGTGTGGATGGACAGCGACCGGAACATACGCACGCTCGACAGCTTGCAGACACTCTTCGGACATGGTCGGCTGGCCAACACCGGCTACATGTCTATTCTCCCCGTAGACCAGGGCATAGAGCATTCGGCCGGTGCGTCGTTTGCCCCCAACCCGATGTATTTCGATCCCGAGAACATCGTTAAGCTGGCCATCGAGGGCGGATGCAATGCCGTGGCTTCTACCTTTGGCGTATTAGGAGCGGTAGCCCGGCGCTATGCCCACAAGATTCCGTTTATCGTGAAACTGAACCACAACGAACTGCTCACCTATCCCAACAGCTACGACCAGGTGATGTTCGGCACCGTGAAGGAGGCCTGGAACATGGGAGCTGTGGCCGTGGGCGCCACCATCTATTTCGGATCGGAAGAGAGCCGCAGGCAGATTGTAGAAGTGGCGCAGGCCTTCGAATATGCCCACGAACTGGGCATGGCCACCATCCTGTGGTGCTATCTGCGAAACAACGGATTCAAGAAAGACGGCGTGGACTATCATGCGGCGGCCGATCTCACCGGACAAGCCAATCACATCGGCGCCACCATCAAGGCCGACATCGTGAAACAGAAACTGCCTTCGAATAACGGCGGATTCAAGGCCATCGGCTTCGGGCGGACCAGCGACCGCGTATATACCGAACTCACCACCGAGCACCCCATAGACCTCTGCCGCTATCAGGTGGCCAACGGCTATATGGGGCGTGTGGGACTGATCAACTCGGGCGGAGAGTCACACGGGGCTTCCGACCTGAAGGACGCCGTCATCACGGCCGTGGTCAACAAGCGGGCCGGTGGTATGGGACTCATCAGTGGGCGGAAGGCTTTCCAGAAACCCATGAACGAGGGCGTGGAACTGCTCAACACCATTCAGGACGTGTATCTCGACAAGGACATCACACTTGCATAGACCGACAAACGGGAAAGACAAAAGACTTCAATTTAAATATTCAAACAGACAACAGAAAGTATTTTTTTATGAAAAGAATCGTATTATTGCGCCACGGCCAGAGCCGTTGGAATCTTGAAAACCGGTTTACGGGATGGACCGATGTAGACCTCAGCGAACAGGGAATGGCAGAGGCCCTGCAGGCCGGAGAAGACTTGAAGAAGGCTGGCATCACGTTCACACATGCCTATACATCTTATCTCAAACGGGCAGTGAAGACGCTCAACTGCGTGCTCGACAGCATGGACCTCGACTGGATTCCCGTGGAAAAGACGTGGCGACTGAACGAGAAACACTACGGACAACTGCAGGGACTCAACAAGAGCGAAACGGCCGAGAAATATGGCAACGAACAGATACACATCTGGCGGCGCAGCTACGATGTGGCACCGGAGCCCCTGAAGGATACCGACGAACGGAGCGCCAAGCAAGACCCGCGCTATGCCTGCGTGCCCGACGCGGAACTGCCACGCACGGAGTCGCTCAAGGACGCCATCAAACGGGTGATGCCCTACTGGGAGTGTGAGATTTTCCCCCGACTGAAACAGGAAGACAGCCTGCTGGTGGTGGCCCATGGAAACAGTCTGCGAGGAATCGTGAAACATCTGAAGAACATTTCCGACGAAGCCATCTCCGAACTCAATCTGCCGACAGCCGTGCCCTACGTGTTCGAGTTTGACGACGAACTTCGCTTGACGAAAGACTACTTCCTCGGCGATCCTGAGAAAATCAAGAAGCTCATGGCTGCCGTGGCCAACCAGGGCGTAGCCAAATAAGTGATTTCTTAAAAGGAAGTCTGATGAGAATAGGCCCGTAGGCCTTTCGTGGAAAACTTATACCATCTTATTTTTTCCGTCATGCCGTCACGTTTGTTGTAAGCCGGAACCATCTGATGCGCTTAGATGGGAGGGCGCAAAAGTGACGGACATGGCGGAAAAATGTTTAAATCATAAATCCAAAATTCGGCAAAAAGCTCTTCCGTCACCGTCTTGTGGAGGCTTTCCTGACTTCGTCACCTAAAAAGCATATATTTTGTAATTAATTGATAAACAAC
>NZ_JAERMS010000042.1 GCF_017426725.1 Prevotella illustrans
ACTTTTTTGATGGTATATGTAAAGATAATTCAGGGTGCGGTAGATATCATCGATAACGGCAATGCTAAATCTCTATTTTTGCCACAAGTGGTAAGTGGTCGCTATATCCGTCGTTGTACTTGTACATCGAAAAGGTACGAAGAGGCATCATGCCTCCATACTTCTCATCGTGGGTAAGTAGAAATGGTAAATCTACGACATGGCATTCCCATTTTCGTTGGCACAAAGACTCACTTACGAATATGTGATCTAAGCTTTTCCATTCTCCTCGAAACTTATATGTAGCTTTAGCCCCATGTGTCCCTTTCGCTTTTTCTGATATTTCTGTCAAGCCATACTTTCGAAGAATCTGAAGGCTATGGCTATCTGAATAATCATTGAAGTCGCCCATTACGATAATCTTTGCACCAGCCGACAGGCTGTAGATGGAGTCTATTGCCGAGCCAAGCTGACTTATCACTTGAAGACGAAAGGGTTCCGAGAACTTTTCGCCCCCTGATCTACTTGGCGCGTGAACGACAAATACATGTAATGTATCGCCCGTAATAACTTCACCCGACACATATAGAATATCACGGGTAGGTTTCATGTCTGCCAATAGGTTTATTCTGATTGAATGTGAGTTGACGGGGCGAAAGGAAAATGGTGAGTAGAGTAGGGCCACGTCTATGCCGCGTTCGTCGGGTGAGTTGGTCATGAAATACTCATAACGAGCATTCCGCAACAATGATTTTTTCGTAAGGTCAGTCAAAACGCTGTCATTCTCCACTTCACATAAGGCAATCAGGTCGGGCTGTGTCCACTCAACACTCTCTCCGCCGCAGGCTATCAGTTCTTGGCTGATATTTGTCAGTTTGCGCCAATATCTATAATGTGTCCAATGATGATAACTGTTTGGCAGAAACTCTGTATCATTCTTCAATGAGTCATGTTCTGCATCAAACAGGTTTTCGCAATTGAGTTCGGCAATTGTGAAGATTCCAAGTAAAAGAGAAAATAACAGATTCATGAGTTTTTGGCTACATTGGTACGTATTTGGGTCAGATATTTCTTCATTCCGTTTGCGTCTTTCGTTTCAATGATATGCAGCAGCTCTTTCAGTTCTTCACGGATTTGGCTGACCTGATCACTTGTATAGGGATTGAAGAGGATTTCCTGCAACAGGTAATCATCTTCACTTAGCACACCTTTCGCTATTTTCATGTGGCGTTTAAAGGTCGTTCCGGGCGCGTCTTGGTGCTTCATTACAGCAGCAAAGACAAAAGTGCTGACAAACGGAATACTCAAAGAGTAGGCCACCGTCTTGTCATGCTCCGTAAACGAATACTCGTAAATATTCAGTCCCAGCTTCTGATATAAGTCTTTGAAAAAAATACGCCCCATATAGTCGCCCTCATTGATGATGATGGCATTCTCTTCGCTCAACTGATTCAGATTGGCAAAGGTCGGTCCGAACATCGGGTGGGTTGAAACAAACGGCCGGCCGGCCGACAGGTAATAGTCCTTCAGGCCCGTCTTTACGCTCGAAATGTCGCTGATGATACAGTTCTCGGGCAGATAAGGCATGATTTCCTCAAACGCCGGGATGGTATACTTCACCGTAACGGCATTGATAACCAACTCTGGCAGAAATGTCTTCACTTCCTCCAGATTTTGAAAACGATAACAATTGTAAGTGAACCGCAGGCGCTTTGCGTCTTTTTCGAATACGGCTATCTCGTGGTCAAAGCTAAGCAAGTCAATGAAGAACGACCCCATCTTGCCTGCTCCCATTACTAATATCTTCATGCGGATTTATTGATTGACAATTTCCAACTGCTGGCGCACACTCTCTTCGTGGATATGTTCAAATACCTGAGCGGCAAATTCGGGTGATAGACCGCACAAACTAGCCTGTGCACCACGCTTCTCCAGTATTTCATTATAGCGGCTTGCCTGTAATACCGTCATGTTATGCTCTTTCTTATACGTACCGATTTCACGGCAAACACGCATCCGTTTGGCCAGCAATTCCATCAACTGGTTGTCCAGTTCGTCTATTTGACTGCGCAACATGCGTATTCCTTCTGTAGTCGTATGTTCGTCGCGTACCACCAACAGGCTCAGAATATAATCTAAAATTTCGGGCGAAACCTGCTGTTTGGCATCGCTCCAAGCCTCGTCGGGGTTGCAATGGCTCTCTACAATCAGTCCGTCAAAACCCAAATCCATAGCCTGCTGACAGAGCGGTGCTATCAAATCGCGGCGTCCGCCGATGTGACTTGGGTCGCAGATGATAGGCAATTCCGGAATGCGGCGACGCAGTTCGATAGGAATTTGCCACATGGGTAGGTTACGATAAATCTTCTTGTCGAAACTTGAGAAGCCACGATGAATGGCTCCTAAGCGTTTGATACCTGCTTGATTGATACGCTGTAAGGCGCCGATCCAGAGTTCAAGGTCGGGGTTTACCGGGTTTTTAACCAACACAGGGATATCCACTCCTTGCAGCGAGTCGGCCAAAGACTGCATCGCAAAAGGATTGGCCGAAGTGCGGGCACCCACCCAAAGAATGTCAATGCCATATTTTAAAGCTAATTCTACATGCTCGGGCGTAGCCACTTCGGTTGCCGTCAACATACCGGTTTCGTCTTTTACACGTTTCATCCAAGGCAATGCCTCTTCGCCTTTGCCTTCAAATCCACCCGGTTTGGTACGTGGTTTCCATACACCTGCTCTGAAGATATGACAGCCTTTAGCCGCCAATTTCAAGGCGGTGGTCATTACTTGCTCTTCTGTTTCTGCCGAACAAGGGCCTGCTATTACACATGACGGGCGTTCATTATCGCTCGGTAAATTCAAAGATTGAAGATTTAATTCCATAATCAATCGTTTTATATGGTTATTATTATTCTCTTGTTAATAGTTATTCTGTCCATGGCTTTGTTTATTTGTTCTCTGAAAATACGCTTTTGATTCTTGTCAGAGCCTCATTCATCTTGTCTTCTTTAGCGCAAAGTGATATGCGGATATACCTTTCGCCATTTGAGCCAAAGATGAATCCGGGCGTGATAAATACCCGGGCCTCATGGAGAACCTTTTCGGTCAATTCTTCCACGTGCGTATAATGCTCCGGTATTTTCCCCCAAAGAAACATGCCTACCTGACTGTTGGCGAATGAACATTCCAAAACATTCATAATCTGTTCGGCTATATCCCGGCGTCGGCGATATACATTTATATTATATTCTTTGTGCCATTCTTCCGTGTTTTCGGTCAAAGCCTCGGCGGCAGCCAACTGAATACCTCGGAAAGTGCCGCTGTCTATGTTGCTCTTTATTTTCAATATCCAACCGATAAACGTCGCATTCGAAGCACACATGCCTACGCGCCATCCGGGCATATTAAAGCTTTTGCTCATCGAATTAAACTCAATGCAACAGTCTTTTGCTCCCGGAATCTGCAAGATGGATAGTTTCTTCCCCTCATTCAGAATGAAAGAATAAGGATTGTCATTTACTACAATGATATGATTTCTGCGTGCAAAGTCTACTAATTTGTTGTAGGTTTCCTGTTGTGCATTACCTCCGGTTGGCATGTTGGGATAGTTTGCCCACATCAGTTTGACACGGCTTAGGTCCATTTTTTCCAATTCTTCGAAATCAGGTTGCCACCCATTGTCCTCACGCAAATTGTAATTGACCACCTTTGCGCCTAAAATAGTGCTTAATGATGTGTAGGTGGGGTAGCCAGGGTTAGGCACTAGTACTTCATCGCCGGGATTAACGAAAGCCAACGTCACGTGCAGAATACCTTCTTTCGAGCCAATGAGCGGTTGGATTTCCGTTGCCGGATTAAGCCTTACGTCATACCAACGTTTATAAAATCCGACCATGGCTTCACGAAGTTCCTGTGTACCCATCGTAGGTTGATAGCCATGTGCTGCCGGTTGTCGGGCCACCTCACATAATTTATCAATCGTTTGTTTTGAAGGCGGCATGTCCGGACTTCCGATAGCCAGCGATATTATATCTTTTCCTTCTGCATTCAACCGAGCCACTTCTTTCAGTTTTCTGCTAAAATAATATTCTTGTATCTCCGATACTCTTGCTGCGGGTTCAATCATCGTTCTGTGTTTTTTTATATTATTATATATAGTTGCAGTCCGTTGGTTTCAGTTCCATTTCTCCGGTTCAACATTCCGAGTATTCCCCCAAAATCTTGATATTTCTTGCTAACGGAGTGATGGCGTCTATTGATTGACGATAACGGGTAAAGGAATCAAAGGTCACGTCTACGTAGAACAAGTATTCCCATTCGTGTCCGATAATGGGTAATGACTGTATTTTTGTCAGGTTGATGCCATAGAAACTAAGGATGGTCAGTATTTTGCTGAGTGATCCCTCTTCGTGAGGCAGCGAGAATACGAGCGAAGCCTTGGTGGCCTTGTTCGCCGGAAACAGTTCAGGGGCTTCTAATGGATTGGCCACCACCAGAAAGCGGGTGTAATTATGCTTATTGTCATGAATATCCTGCTCCAATACTTTCATTCCATAGATATCGGCAGCGTAAGCAGAACAAATGGCTGCCCAGCCCGATAAGTGATGAGAGGCTATATATTCCGCGCTTCCGGCTGTATCTTCGGCTTCTACGGCTTTCAGTTCGGCATGCGCAGACAGAAAGTTACGACATTGTTGCAAAGCCACCGGATGAGAATGAACCTCTTTGATACTTTCCCAGTCATCCTCAGGCAGGCAGCATATCGAGTGTTCAATATGCAGTTTGTGCTCACCGATGATGGTCACATCCGATTGTCGCAGGAGTTCGTAGTTGTGCAACAGACTTCCGGCTATCGTATTTTCTATGGCTAGCATGCCGATTGTGGTCGGGTCACGCCTGATGGCGTTGAATATCTCTTCAAAAGTAGAGCAGCACGCCAGTTCTATTTGTTCGCCGCTGAAATACTCATGCGCCGCGATATCATGGAATGAACCGACTTCTCCTTGTATAGCGATTTTCTTCATACTTTCCTTTCTGTCTCAATAACTTCTTTAAAGAGAAACGGTCCACACTCTAATGAGCGGGACCGTTTCGTTATGTTTCCATATTCTTAAGCTGAATTCTACACGCAACTTCCCGCTTCACAATGTCTTGCGAAGTAAAAATAAAAGTAAGATGCGTAAGACTTCATATCTTCTGTTTTTATCTCTTAATAAGTGCAAATTTAAAGTATTCAATCCGTTCTGCCAAACAAATTGAAAGAAAAGTATTCATTTATACCTAACTTTTTTGCATTCAGCTGTGCGTGTAGTGAAATAAAGAAAATTATTTAACAAGTTCTTTTACCGTACGACCATCGCTGTATTTCACGAAGTTCAGACCTGATGTGGGCTGCGAGATGCGACATCCTGCAGCGTTATAGCGAGCTACTTCGATGGCTTCTGTCGTATTCGTGGTAGTATCTATGCCCGTTGCGGTAGCATCAGAAATTGTACACCGGTTGGCATTAACGATTTCTTTCGTCTTCGTATTGATGACCAAAACGCAGACATGGAGCTTTGTTTTGTCCTGAATGGTACGATATTGTGATATGTTATTGAATGAAACTTTGTGGGTCTGTACTTCATCCGCTACGGCAGAAGGTTTGAGACTTCCCGTTATACCAGTATCTATTCCCATAGCGGAGATGGCTACATGGTTGAATTTCATACCACGAATGAATCCCGGACTATTGATAAAGAAGTCCATTTCCTTTGTAATGCCCAAATCGGCTGTATTTCCTGAATAGTAGTTTTTCTGATAATATGAACTGTGTTGCAATTCATCAGCCGTCAAGACATAAGCAAGCGCATAGGGAGCTTCGGCCATGTCAATGCGGAAGATAGTCTCGGATGTTACAGAAATATTGTTCTTCTTTTCGTCCCAAACAGCTGACACCTTTACATCTAACTCTGCTCCTTTTTCCTTTTCAGACATGAAAGTGCTGGCAGCATTGAAGTAAGTGAAATTCGTTGTGCGGTCGAACATCACGGTAGGATATCTGTTATAACGGTTCTTCTGGCTTTGGTAGGAGGGGCAATGCAAGGGCTCTCTGTTGGAATGAACGGATATACCGATGAACTCATCAGGGAAAGTATGTGTTAAGTTCTCGAGCAAAGCAATGGCTCCGGGACAGTTTCCGCACCACATAGCCGTATAGGCTTCTGCTACGACCTTGCGCTTAGGCACTTGTGTGAGGGTCATTCGTGTGATGGTAGTATACGGAATTGTGGCACCATTGGGCTGTCCGTTGACTTTTGTTACATTGAAAGTCAGTTCCGTTACTGATATTTTCGTATGTGGCGAAACATGTATATTGATGAGTTGGCTGTCGTGAGAGGTGATAGCTTGAGGAAGAGAGAGTTCCTTTGTCTCGATAACTTCATTGCCAAAGCTGAGCGTATACTCGATATTCTTTACCTCACTGTCACCATAGTTCACGAGTGAAACAGGAGCGTCAACACCCTCAGAGTTGATGCCGACAAGCGCTTTTCGCATGGATACCGGCGAAATAGAGTTATTGTAGCCCCCCGAAACTTGTAGTGCTGCGGCATAGATAGATGTATGCAACAGTGTCAGCAAGAAGGTGACTACGACCCGTAAATATGTTCTTTTTATCATGCTTTTATCTTTCAAGGGTTACTGAACGATTTTCTTTTCTGTGCTTACCACTCCCTTATCATTTATCTTCTGGATGATATAAGTGCCCTTGGCGAGTCCTTGCAGCGATGGCAGGTTCTTGCCGATAAGGCGACCATCGAGGCTATAGATATTATAATTGATGGTCTTGTCTGTGTTGAGGGTGCCGATGCCTGTAGGTGTTTCGTCGAAAACAAGCGTAATAGATGGTCCTGATTTGTCAGTTACCCATTCGCCACCTTCTTCCTTTGCAGTGAACAGCTGCAGAACAACTGTGCAATGAGCCTTGTCTTCGCGGTCGTCTTCGGGAACGAACTTTATATCAAGTGACTTTCCCTTGGACATCTTAGCCTTCAATAGAACTTCCTCTGTCTTGTAATTCCCGACTTCATCCCAAGCATCACAAGATTCGCCGAAGCATACCTGAATATCTCCTTCCTTGATGTTCTTGATCTCGCAAGAGAGAATAACGTGTTGAGGCGTATTCGATACATTGCGAGCAAATATGCCACTCGGCATATACTTTGGAAAATCCGGTGAGTCCGGATTGTTCTCTAACTTATTAATAGTAACTGTCGAGCCGTTGGCAATGACCTTTCCTGTAGCATCTACGAACTCAAGTGTTTGTGCTATCAATGTTGTTATACCAAGCAACATTGCGTAAAAAAGTGTAATTAATCTTTTCATTTTCTGTTCTTTTTATTGTTATTTTTATGGGTTGACAAGTTGTTGACGGGTTACCTGAAGCACACTATCGTCATTATATACGAAAGCAACAACTGCCATGTGATTGGCTTTCCAGCCTTCTTCAAGCTGGCAGTCGGCTTCTTTGCTCGTGCTTGTTCCGTTAGCGAGGGTGATAGCTTCGCCCCATTCGCCGTTGATACTTGTTCTAAGCACGTGATTATGTACGTAGTATTTGTTGTTTTTACCATCAGGCATTTGCTGTATGGCGGTGATAGTATCTTCGACGAGCCACAACTGTAACTTGCCCGCGACGCTATTTCCCAAAGAATTGACCGTGGCTTTGATATGTGAACGGCGTGTTGCCGAGTCATAACTGATGGCAAGTTTTATGTCGACAGTTGTTTTTTGTTGTACCTCATTATATACCAGTGACGGCCATTGAGCATCTTTGGCAGGCCTGCCTTTGCGGTTGATAAGTCCCAAAGGCAGATGTCCGATTTTCCAATGCTTATAATAGAGGTCGCCGAGAGGAGTTCGGAGACCATTTAATGTAGCTGTAGGTTTTAAGGCGAGCGGTCCGGAATGGATGGCTACGGCTATCACCGTGTCGGCTCCGTACTGCTTTTGGAGCTGTTCGATGACTGTCGCGGCCCGCGGACAGTTGCGACATTTCTGTCCGGTGAAGTCTTCTATGAGTACGCATCGCCCCACGGTTGCAGGTTTCACGTAAATGAGACGGTCGTTGCTGTCAATGTGGTCGCACGCTGTCAGCATGAGTATGGTACAGGCAATAGCCGAAAGAAGTTTTATCATATTGTGTCAGAAGTTGTAATTATATGAAACAGTAAAACCCTTACTGGCAGGGATATATCGGCATACGCCACCCGAACAGTTGTAGCCGCTGCGAGTTCTTCCATAACCGATTTGTAGTCGATGTGCTCTTTTCAGATAGGTGACAAGTCCTTGGTAATAATGTATGTGGGTGTTGCCGCTGTTATACATGTCCGAGACCGTGAACATCCACGAAGGTGCGAGCGATAATTCGGCAAGTCCGAAGAGCCAGTTACGGTCATCGTCTTTCGAAGAGATATATTGTAGTTCGGTGCGCAAAGTAGTCTTGGGAGCCAGCTTATACTTTGCGTCTGCTATGAAAATATTCGACCGTATCATACCTCCTTCACCCTCTACGATGGTTTTGTTGTAGAGTTGATTCATGTACATGAGATTCAGTTTGAAAGATTTAGACAGTCGTTTTTCCATCTGTAGATAGATATCCTGATAGTAAGTAGAGGGTCCCCAAGCCCAGAATGGCGATCCATAACCATCCGTACCCTTACCTCCCTTCTCATTTCGGCGCACGCCATGCACGTGTGAGAAATTCAATTTCAGGTTTGTACCATATTTACCGCCGAGCGTTGTGTGTCGGGGGAGGTTATAACCCCAAGCCGCTTGATACGCCCATTCGCCGCCTGGCTGCGTCGCATAGGGATAGAGTGCCGCCAAGGCATAGCTATGTTCCATGGTGAAAGGCGGCAGATGATTGATGAATGACGATGTGCCTGATATGCTGCGAGTGCTACGATAAGCCATATTAACGCTTCGCTTCGCTTGTAGCAGCAAGCTCATACCTCGTTTGGAGTAAGAACCGGAGAGCATCGCTACATAGCCGTTGCGATAGATGTAACCATTGTCGAACGAAGGGTCTTGACTCTTGAAGGCATATTCGGCAAGCAGACTGAAAGCTCCGTTTTGCAGACGGGCACGTACATCGAAAGCATTGACATTGCGAGGGAGGCGCAACCGATGTGTGGCATCAGCCATCACGTCCTCATCTCCTTCGTGCTTGTTAACAAATGATGCGCCCAAGGTTATATATGTTTTGTCTTTCAGGGCCTTAAACCATTCTTCAAGATTAAGCTCCACGTCTCCGCCCGATACCTGTGCATGGTTCCAATGCCAGTATCTGCGCTGCTTACCCGAGAGCACTTTAAGGCTGACACCTTTTAGTGGCTTGTACTGCAAGCGTGCGCCGAGCATCGAATTGTCTATTCCCAGGCTGCGCTCTTCATAGGTTCGGAGTATGAATCCCGAACCAAACTGCTCGTAAAAACTGCCCAAGGTGAGTTCTGCTTCTTTATATCGGCCTTTCACATAAAAGTAAGGTACGCCCCATCCCTTGAAATCATTCTCGAATCCCGGCAACGGATGCTTGAGATATTCAAACCGCAGCCCGGCATCCACATGCTTGCTCGTGGCATTGAGTTCCACATAGGTATTGGTGAGAAAGTCGCCCGATGATTTCGTGGCGCCGGTCTTATCATCCTTCTGTGGCAGAAGCATGTCGCTCTGTACGCTGCCCGACAGCCTTATCTTATCACCATTCTCCTGGGCCGGCAACACCGTGTAGGAAGCGCAGACCAGCAGTCCTGTCAAAATGTAACTCCTCATACGCTATTTGCCGCAGGCCTCCTTCACTTTCTCATACAGTTCGGCCTCGGCCCCATCGGTATATCCGTTATGCTTGAACACGATATTTCCCTTTCCGTCGAGCACAATTACATAAGGTATAAGCTGCACACCGAGTGCCCGTTTCAGTTCGCTGTTGGGATCGAGCAGCACTTCATAGGGCCATTCATTCTCATCGACCAGCGGTTTCACCTTATTTATATTCTGTGCCTGATCTATAGAAACGGCAATCAGTTTCACGCCTGTTTCCTCCTGCCAGTCGGCATATACCTCGTTGATTGCTTTAAGTTCGCGGTTGCAGGGCTTGCACCATGTGGCAAAGAAAGAAACGATCAAAGGCTTGCCATGGTTGGAGAGCGTGTCTAATTGTACGCTTTTGCCATCGATATTTTTAAGGGTTAGTTTGGGCAATCTGGTCTGCGCATGAACTGTCAGACCAATAAGAATTGCCGCGAATAGCAGTCTTATTTTTCTCATATATTGTTATAGTTATAAATTTTGAGTGTGCAAAGTTACAATAAAAAATCGGAATACGGAAAACATAGCAATAGATTGGGGCTAATGAATATCTCGTGGTAAATCATTCATTTCCATTGCATATATCAAAAAATCATATTATTGGTTATGCTGTTTCATCCTGACACCGTGATTTTGTTAGAAAAAATCGCATTATTTTAACACTTCCGCAATGCCTCATCTAAGTGCCGGCATGCCGAAAAATTGCTTCGATTTGCCGATTTTTATACTCTTTTATGTTCAAAGTTATGCTTTTATCGGCTCAAAGCATAGCGATTACCCCGCTAAATCATAGCTTTTAGCCGGTGAAAGGGCCGCGATGACGGCCTAAAAGCATAGCTATTAAGGGTAAAAAGGCGAAGGGGAAATGCGCTAAAAACCGCAATGTGTTGATAACCAGTATTTTATAAACCTGCTCTACAATCGCTTATTTTCGTCCGTCTCTTTTCTTTTTCAGAATAATGCCACTTTTTTGATGGTATATGTAAAGATTATTCAGAGTAAAGACAGAAGAAAACCTACCCCGGCCCTCCCAAAGGGAGGGAGCACTAACTGAAGAGTGTGAAGTGCGAAAAGGTAAGCTATCAAAGGCCGCAAGCGGCCAAGAAAGACATAAAGCTAAGTGGGAAGTGGGAAATGGGAAGCGTGAAATGTAAAATAGAGTGTGAAATGCGAAAAGGTAAGCTATCTACATTTCGCATTTCACACTCTTCTGTTAGTTCTCCCTCCCTTTGGGAGGGCCGGGGTAGGTTATGTCCTTTGGCACGGGATAACTATAGCGATAGCGTGATGGGTAAGAATGGTGGTTGTCGTTATACCAGGCGCCTTCTACGGACACCTGAACTGAAAAGCTGGGATTCAGCGTGTACTTGACGGCGGCACCCAGCACGTCGGCTCCGGGCGTCATCATGCCCATGCCCGGCGCGTAATAGGGGTACATGCCGTAATAGGGTGAGCCCGGCCGGCCCGCATAACTGTCATAATTGTTGGCCACATTCTTCTTTCCATAAATCCAGGCTTCCCAATGCTCATTGAATCGGTAGCCCAAGGCGGCATAGACGGCACCGTCACGGAAGGAGTCGCCGCCGTAATTGAAGTGCTGGACATAGCCGCCTGCAGCCAACCACAGCTTTTTATCCTTCGTGAGTGATGACAGCCAAGTGGCTGAAAGGCGCTGTCCGAAGCCACCCTTGTGTGGCGCGTTCTTTCCGAATGTGGCAAAAGCGCTCAGGTCCAGACTGGCATTCAGTCCTTCGTGCAATCCCCAGCCATAACCGTTCCAGCCATAACGCCAGGCATAGTAAGACAAAGGTGGCTGCGGTACGCTCTTGTCGGCATATAGCGTGTCATGCCGGGCCGACGCCAAGAAGCTATGAAGCCCTAATAATAACAATATCAAGATTTTCTTCATGCGTTTCTTTCAATTTTATAGTGTTGCAAAGTTAATTAAATAACTTGAATTTATTTTGGACGTTAACCTTTTTATATTATTTTTGCCAGCGTTGTATTAAATTACTGATATTTAGCAAGTTGCTCTCATTTTATGGTCGACGGCCCCCGATGGTCCGGCAGTCGTTTTAGAAAGCCGTTTCGGGTATATTGTCCCAAGCATGGTCAGTGGCTTGCTGCAAGTAGAACTTATAAGAATGGATATGATGAAAAAGAAACTGATTGTCAGTCTGTTGGTCATGGCAGTTTTGCCTACGGCAGCGCAAAAGAAGACCACGACGCCCCAGCGTCCTATAGCTAAGCGAGTATCTGATTTTTTCAAGAAGACCAAGAAACAGGTGTCGGCTACGGGCCAGCGCATTGGCGAAGCCATCGGCCTGGACCAGCCTGAAACGGATAAGGGACTGATTACCGTAGACGGCGTGAAGTATATGCCGGTATATAAAAAGGATCTCATGGCCGATCGTGAGGAGGCGGCCCGGTTGGAAGCGGCGGCCCGGACCGAGTTTATCAAGAAATACCCCAAGGCTGAAATCATTACTTCGGTCGTGCCGCAGGAAGACTGGAACCATTACGCCATCCACAATAAGAAAATTACGGGTTATAAGCGTCGGGCTTATGTTTACATCCTGGCCAAGGATGGCGACGACGCCTATCTGAACGCCAGCTATCTCTTCGAGGCAGAAAGGGAGCCGGGACAGGAGTATGTCAACGCCCGTGAGTATCCGCAGTTGAAGCGGGTAGACGCCATTCCCTCGTCCGTATTGAGCAAACTGGAACAATAAGCCTACATGAAACTATTCAGGAATCTTTTCAGGAAAAAGGAAAGAAAGGAGCCGGAAGTAACTGTCGCTGAACACGAAAGGCCTATATTTGAAGGTCAAGAAGCGGCTACCGAAGAATCGGCGCAGACCGCCGAATCTTCCGATTCGCTGCTCGATACGTTTAATCGGCTGCAACAGCAAGCTGACAAATCACCCGAAGACACCGACCTGCTGCTTCGCATGGCTGAGATCGCTTATCAATTGAAAGACTATGTAGCTATGCAAGACGCCTGCGAAAAGGCCATCGTCGTGGATAACCGTCTGCTCCGCGCCTATCATCTCTACGCGCAGGCCTGCAGTGCTCAGCACGATACGATCAACGCCATTGCCATGAGTACCAAGGCCATCATGCTGTTGGAGGAGCAAGACACGGCCTATCCGTCGGCGGCTGAACTCTATCGGTTGCGTGGGCAGCAGCTGATGCTTGTCGGCGACAAGGCCGGTGCCGAAACCGACATGAAAAAGATGTTACAGTTAGATTCTTCTGCCGCCCGGCAAGTGTCGGGCGATTTTGAAGCCGAAGGTAGAGACTAAGCAAACAAAAAGGAGATAAAGCAAGGCTGTCAAGCTGTCTTTATCTCCTTTTCGTGTTATTTCATAAACTTGAGGCGCATGGAATTGAGCACCACCGATATGCTGGAGAATGCCATCAGCGCCGAAGCCCACATGGGAGAGATCTGAAAATCGATACCGAAAAGATAGAGCACGCCGGCTGCCAACGGTATACATATTATATTATAGATGAAGGCCCAGAAAAGGTTTTGCCAAATCATGCGGACCGTTTGCCGGCTCAGCGTCACGGCGTCGGCAATGCTCTGTAGGTCGTCGCCCATCAAAGTAACCTGCGCCACGTCCATGGCAACGTCGGTGCCACGTCCTATGGCCATGCTCACATCGGCCAGGGCCAGGGCCTGCGTATCATTAATGCCGTCGCCAATCATGGCTACGGTCTTGCCCTCTGCCTGCAACCGACTGACGAGTTTCTCTTTATCTTGAGGCAAAGCCCTGCTGTGGTAATGCTTGATGCCGGCTTTCTCGGCCCAATATCGGGCTGCCTCTTCTTTGTCGCCGCTCATCATATAAACCTCGACACCCTCTTTCTGCAGCCGCTCCATCACGGCACGTGCGTTCGGTTTTAGGGTCTCGCGCTCGTCAAGCGGCAGTTCGTCGGCCTTGGTGAAATCGATATTCTGATTGGGAACAGTCAGCGTTCCGGTCTTATCGATGACGATGGCATTCACCTTACGCAGCCCTTCGAGCGCGGCCGCGTCCTTGATGAGCACCTGCTTCTCGGCCGCCTTACCGATACCCACCATCAGAGCGGTAGGGGTGGCCAGGCCCATGGCGCACGGACAGGCGATGACCAGCACGGCGATGGCGCTCAACACGGCATGGGGCAACGCGGCGTTTCCGCCGAGAACCCACCAGGAAAGAAACGTGAGCAAGGAGATTCCGGCTACTACGGGCACGAAGACGAGTGCCACCTTGTCGATGACACGTTGCACCGGAGCCTTGGAACTCTGGGCCTCCTGTACCATGCGGATGATATGGGCCAGAGCCGTTTCTTCACCTATCTGCCGCGCTTTCATGCGTAGTTTGCCCTGACTCGGAATGGTTCCGGCCAATACCCGGCTGCCCTTTCGCTTGGCCACGGGTGACGGTTCGCCCGAAATCATGCTCTCATCTACGTAGGCGGCGTCGGCCGTCATGAAGCTTTCGGCCCATGTCACCTCACCGTCTACGGGAATTTTCTCGCCGGCCCGCACTTCCAGTACGTCGCCTCTCTCAATGGTCGAGATGGGGACGTTCTCCAGATTGTCGCCGTCCACTAAGCGGGCGGTCTTGGGTTGAAGGCCCATCAACTGGCGAATGCTCGACGCGGTGCCGTCCTTGGCTTTCTCTTCAAGCAGTCGACCGGTCAGCACGAAAGTGATGATCATGACCGAAGCGTCGAAATACGTGTGCCATTCGATACCACGGCTGCCCCATACCTGTTCACCCCAAAATGTGTTGAAAGTGCTGAACAGGAAGGCCACACCAGTAGACAGAGCTACCAGCGTGTCCATGTTGGCCGCGCCATGGCGCAACTGTTTGACGGCCGATGCGTAGAAGCCGCGCCCACAGTAAAGCAGGTTGGCTGCCGAAACGATGAGAGCTAACTGGTTGGCCATGTTCTTATCGGCAATACCCAGCCATCCCATGGAAATGGACATTACCAGCAATGAGAACATCCAGGACAGAAGGGTCGTGCGGCGTAGCAGGCTAAACGCACGCTTTTCGATTTCTTCCACCGATTGGTTGGTGTCGATAATCAGGTCGTAGCCGATATCGTTGATAGCCTTCTTCATCTGTTCCAGGCTGATGGTATCGGGATTGAAATCTACCAACGCGCTACGACCGGGCAGACTGACCGAGGCCTCCGTGACCCCATTGAGTGAATTGAGCTTACGCTCTACGTTGGCAGAGCATGCCGAACATGCCATGCCAACGACAGGAATCGTCTGTTTCATACGACCTCCTTTTATAGGGATAGCTCGTAGCGGCCGGCTCCGTTCACGGCAGCCCGGATAGCTTCGGGAGTAGCGGGAGCCTCGAAATCGACCGTCACATTGGCCTCATTCAGATTGGCTTCGGCGGCAACGACACCGTTAACACCCTTGATTGCGTTTTCAACATTAGCCTTGCAATGTACGCACTTCATACCTGATACTGAAAAAGTCTGTTTCATATGTTTGTCTCCTATTGATTAATTTTTCTACTGTAAAGGTATACCTTATACCTATTTTATTATATATTATGAAATGGAAGAATATTACATGATTCCAACGATGGCCAAGTTAGCAAATAAAAAGTGCCGGATGGTCTCGTTAGATTTGAATAAGGTAAGAGAATGGAATTGATTGATGAAGTTCAAAGCGGCTGTGTCCTCGTAGTTTACTACAGACATAGCCGCTTTGTAGTACGGCATGAGCTTCGGGAAACGCTCATGGCATAGAAATCTTATTAATACGCTGACTCGAATTCTTTAAGAAAACGGGTGTCGTTCTCTGAGAACAGGCGGAGGTCGTTGACACGATATTTCAGGTTGGTAATGCGTTCCACGCCCATGCCAAAGGCATAACCGGTGTAAACATCCGGGTCGATACCGCAGGCAGCGAGGTCGTGTGGATCGACCATTCCACATCCGAGAATCTCAACCCAACCCGTATGCTTGCAGAAGCCGCACCCTTCGCCGCCACAGATATTGCAGGATATATCCATCTCGGCACTGGGTTCGGTGAATGGGAAATAGCTCGGACGCAGCCGTATCTTCGTGTCTGGGCCAAACATTTCACGTGCGAAAGTGAGGAGAACCTGCTTTAAGTCGGTGAAGCTGACGTTCTTGTCGACATACAGACCTTCTACCTGATGGAAGAAACAATGGGCACGGGCGCTGATCGCTTCATTACGATAGACACGTCCGGGGCACAAAATGCGAATGGGAGGCTCGTGGGTTTCCATGTAATGAGCCTCATCGCCCGACGTATGACTGCGAAGAAGCACATTCTTCGTCACGTCATTGGGATCACTGCGTTCGATGAAGAACGTGTCTTGCATGTCACGGGCAGGATGGTCGGCCGCAAAGTTGAGCATGGTAAACACGTGCTTGTCGTCGTCGATCTCCGGACCATGATACAGCGTAAAGCCCATACGAGAGAAGATATCGATGATTTCATTTGTTACAATAGAAATGGGGTGGCGGGTGCCCAGCCCTATTGGATAGGCCGAACGGGTGAGGTCGATGTCGTCGCTGTGGCTTTCCGCGTTTTCAGTATCTTCTTTCAACTGATTGATTTTGTCGATAGCGGTCTGCTTTAGCTCGTTGATTTTTATACCTATAATTTTCTTTTGATCAGCGGCAACATTACGGAAGTCGGCCATGAGGGCGTTTATCTCACCTTTTTTGCTAAGATACTTAAGGCGAAGCTGCTCAATTTCTTCGGCATTGTCGGCCGTAAGTTCGCTGACTTCCTTAAGTAATGATTCAATCTTTTTGAGTAACATATTAATGAAAAAGTGTTTAATTCTCAATTAATTAGGTGCAAAGATAAATAAAAGAATTGAGATAGGGGAACGGGGAAATGAGATTTTTGGGCGGTCGGTCTTTTTTCCATACACTTTATTGTTGCAATGGAAATAAAGTTGTAATTTTGCGTTCAATTATCAGGTAGTGTTATGAGAAAGATTTTTATTCTGATATCCGCGATTGCGTTGCTTACCATTGCCTATTCCACAATAGGGTGTTCCAATAAAAAACCGGAGACGATTGATACGGTGTCGGTGGCACATGACAGCCTTGCTGATACTTCGGTAGTCGATACGATAGAGAATATCATTGCCGAGACCCCTATGCCGAAAGCCGCAGACGAGCTCTTCGATGATTTTATCTTTAATTTTGCGGCAAACCGAAAACTGCAACACAAGCGTATTCATTTTCCTTTAGATGTATATAAGGATGGGAAAAAGGATCATCAGATTCAAAAGAATGAATGGAAAATGGAGCATTTTTTCATGCATCAGGATTTCTATACCTTGATTTTCGATAATAAAAAGCAGATGAATCTTGTCAAAGATACGACCGTTGGCCATGTCGTGATAGAGAAGATTTTTTTCGATATAAAGACGGTTGAACAGTATCTGTTTAACAGAATCAACGGACAGTGGATGTTGACGAGTATCAATTACAAGCCTATGTATCAGAATCAAAATGCCTCTTTTCTTAAATTCTATCGTGAGTTTGTGACTGATTCTGCTTTCCAGTTGCGTAGCGTGCATAATCCCTTGACTTTTACCGGGCCTGATCCGGATGATGATTTCAGCACAGTGACGGGAACATTGGCTCCTGAGCAGTGGCCTGTGTTTGCCCCCCGGCTGCCCCATGATATGATGTATAATATAATTTATGGGCAAAAATATACGGAGAGCAATCAGAAGATTTTTGTGATCAGAGGTATTGCCAATGGCTTAGAAACAGAGTTGACCTTCAAGCGTCTTGATGGTATGTGGAAATTGGTGAAGTTGTCAATGTAGTTGGCATGATAGAGAAAGAGAAGTATAGCCTTAAAGAGCACAACACGTTTGGAATAGACGCTTCGTGTGCTAGTTTCATGGCATACGGTAATGTGGTAGAAGCCCGGCAAGTGGCAGCCCGTATTCGTGAAGCAGCTCTTTTCTTGATAATCGGAAGTGGAAGTAATCTGTTGCTGACCCATGATTTCGAAGGGATTGTCGTAACTCCGGAGTCACGTTTTGAGGTTGATATAGTAGGGGAGGAGCAAGCCTATACTTATCTGAGATGCTGGGCCGGAACCCTCTTTGATGACGTGATCGCCTATGCTGTGGAGCATCAATTGTATGGGGCCGAGAATCTATCGCTTATTCCCGGTGAAGTTGGTGCCAGCGCTGTTCAGAATATCGGAGCTTATGGCGCAGAGGCCGGAGATTTAATTTCGGAGGTAGAGGCTGTTGAAATTGCGACAGGTAAGATTGTCGTTTTCCATCACACAGACTGTGAATACGGTTATCGCCAAAGTAAGTTTAAGCACAGTTGGAAAAATAAGTATCTGATAACAAGCGTTGTCTATAGGTTCAGTAAGGTCTATAATCCAAGGTTGGAGTATGGCAATATTCGGTCGGCATTGCGGGAGGCGGGTATCGATATGCCCACGCCACAACAATTACGAGACACGATTATTCGAATCAGGCAGGCTAAACTACCGGATCCGAAAGTGTTGGGAAATGCCGGTAGCTTTTTCATGAATCCGATTGTTGGGAGAGATAAGTATGAAAGTCTGTTGAAGACTTTTCCCCAAATGCCACATTATACAATCGACGCGTTACATGAGAAAATTCCTGCAGGCTGGTTGATAGATAAATGTGGGTGGAAGGGTAAGACCGTAGGGCGTGTCGGTGTGTACGATAAGCAAGCATTGGTGTTGGTCAATCACGGGCAAGCCACAGGCTCGGAAGTGTTGGCATTGTGTCGGGAAGTACAGCGGGATGTTTTTAACAAGTTTGGTATTGAGATCAAACCGGAGGTAAACATCGTATGAAACTTACGTTGTTAGGAACAGGAACTTCGCAGGGCGTACCTTTGTTAGGTTGTGATTGCGAGGTTTGCAAGAGTTCGGACCCAAGGGACCGGCGGCTGCGAACGGCAGCATTGTTGGAAACGGATTCTACCCGAATATTGATAGACTGCGGACCGGATATCCGTATGCAACTCATGAACCAGCCATTCAAGAAGATTGATGCGGTATTATTAAGTCATATTCATTACGATCATGTGGCCGGCATTGATGATCTGCGACCTTATTGTAAGTTTGGAGATATCCCTCTTTATGCGGAGCAGGATGTTGTCGACGGACTGAGGAACACGATGCCGTATTGTTTTACGAAGCATTTATATCCGGGGGTTCCTAAACTCAACTTGCATGTGATACGCCCACATCAGCATTTGCGTTTGGGCGATATAGATGTGCTACCCATTCGTGTGCTGCATGGCAACTTACCGATTTTAGGTTATCGATTTGGTAACTTGGTTTACATTACGGATATGAAAACAATGCCTTCATCGGAGTATGTCTGGATTGATGGTGTGAAGGTGCTGATTGTCAATGCTTTGAGGTGGGAAAAGGAACATCATAGTCATCAGTTGGTGAATGATGCGTTGGCATTCTCAAAAGCGTTGAGAGCTGAACAAACCTACCTTATACATGTTACCCATCAGATAGGATTGCATGAATTAGCTAACAGGCGTTTGCCTTTGGGAGTGGAAATAGGCTACGATGGCCAAGTAATAGAAGTTTAGCGATAGTTGCAAGGTCAGTATTAAACTGTAAGATGACATTCTTTGATGATTGTTTTTTGAATCAAATAGATATAAAAAAAGGAGTACCGCCGTACTCCAACCTTGTTAACCTTAAATCTAATACTATGAAAAACACAGAGCAAAGTTAGTCATTATTTTAAATAATGCTCATTTGCATGGTGTAAAATTGTTGTTATATAGAAATTATTAACTAATATAAAGCGATATTAACCAAAATGACGCGTTATTTGCTCGTTATAGATGTTGCAACTAACGCTGTCTTTTGAATTTATGATAGAGCTTCCATCCAAGGATAACGGCATCAAGAATTCCTGCACTTGTATTGATAAGTTGGGAAAATCGCTTGGATGGGGGAGTGGAAGAGGGTGACTGTTTACTATGGAAAAGTTCATTCCAAAGTGCTTTTATCTTGATATCATCAGTCTGAATCTCTCTTCGCAACATCTCTTTTTGAACGCGAATGTCATGCAAGTTGCTGTAAGGGAATGTAATTTGCTCTTGATTTCTTGTCATACTACTTTTGCATTAGAATGCTTGCCAAAAACTTTACTAAAGGCTTCTCAATCCATTTTTGACGGAAGATGATAAATAGCAGGAAGATAGCAAGATAGCCACCGGCTATAATAAGGAATGCGCATGGCGTACCAATGGCCGGCGCCAGCGCATGGGCAACAGCAAACGAAAGGAATATAAATACTACGATAAGCAAGATACTCAATATTCCTATCATCAAAAGGGCGGTAAAAAGTCGCACGATTTTTTCAACTATATCGAGCTTGAAAAATTCACTCTGCAAGCCCACATAGTGTCGGATGACTTCGACTAATTGCCCAATCGTTTCTATATTTTGATCGTTTGAAAACAAAATATGAATTTCCTATTAAATAAGTAAATGGATTATTCGTCGATATCCGTTGCGTCCTTGATATCGTCTACCAGATCATCTACATCTTTGCGTGAAACTTTGAGATCATGTTTCTTGCAAAAATCATCCACAGCCTCCGCAATTTTGCTGCGTGTGTCCTCACCTTTGGCAGGGGCAAGGAGTAAACCGACAGCTGCTCCGGCGATAGCACCACTTAACAAAGCGCCAATGTAACCTAATGTTTTCATAAGTCTAATAATTAAAATAAATCTTTTCACAAATGTAGAAAAAAGATTTATTAGTTCAAATATTTTTACTACTATTTTTTGTTAAATGTATTGGTATTGACTGATTTAACAAACTTTATGCAGCTCTTTTTTTACGTTTTATGAGATATTTCGTATCTTCGCCGAGACTAAAAGTTATAATATAACCCATAAAACGTAAGATTATGAAGAAATACATGTTGGCTTGCGCAGGCTTGTGCTTAGCTTTGACACTTGTAAGTTGTGGCTCTACAGAAAGTGCATATAAAAAAGCTTATGACAAAGCTAAGGCGCAGGAAGCCAAAAATGTTGAGCCTCAAACCGACGTTCCTGTGGTAACTCCGTTGGAAACGCGTCCGGCAACTCAGTCTACGGTAGTTGATAACAGGGATAACGTCGTTGTTCGTTCAGAAAACTTCAGTGTAGTCGACGGACCGGCCTTGAAAGCTTTCGGTGTCGTTGTCGGCTCATTCTCTTTGAAAGCCAATGCTGAAGGTTTGCAGAATACGTTGAGGAGCAATGGCTATACTCCGTCTATCGTTTACAATGCTGAAAGAAATATGTATCGAGTAGTGGCTACTTCTTTCGATACTAAGAGCGATGCAGCCCGTAGCCGTGATCAGTTGCGTGGTACCTATGAGGGTGCTTGGCTGATCTTCAAAAAATAATGCGTGTTCTTTCGATCGATTACGGACGAAAACGGACCGGACTTGCTGTGACCGACCCGTTGCAGATTATTGCAAACGGATTGGCCACAGTATCTACTACTACCTTATTGGACTTCCTCGAAACTTATATTACAACGGAGTCTGTAGAACGTATTGTAATAGGAAAACCAACGCAAATGAATGGTTTGCCCAGTGAGAATCTCAAACGTGTGGAGGCTTTCGTGAACAGATGGAAGAAATGTCATCCTGAAATTCCGATTGAATATTATGACGAGCGCTTTACATCGGTATTGGCTCATCAAGCGATCATTGACGGGGGAGTCAAGAAAAAAACGCGGAGAGAAAATAAGGGACTGGTAGATGAAGTCTCGGCGACTATTATATTACAAGATTGGATGTCGTCGAGAAAAATGTTTTAAAGTAAATAAGATAATGATATTACCTATTTATATTTATGGTCAACCTGTTTTGAGAAAGGTTGCTCAAGATATTCCTGCTGACTATCCTGATCTTCAAGAGTTGATAAGCGACATGTTTGAAACGCTTACAGCCAGTGAAGGCGTGGGGCTGGCCGCCCCGCAGATCGGTAAAGCAATCCGGGTGGTAGTCATTGACCTGGATGTGTTGGGTGAAGACTTCCCCGAATACAAAGGCTTTCGTAAAGCATTCATCAATGCGCATATCGTAGAGGTGGATGAGAACTCGAAGAAAGAACCCATGGAAGAAGGCTGTCTCTCTATCCCGGGCATTCACGAGGTGGTGAATCGCCCCAGCCGTATACATGTGATTTATCGCGATGAGGACTTTCAAGAGCACGACGAGTGGGTGGAAGGATACTTGGCCCGTGTCATGCAGCATGAGTTTGACCATCTGGAGGGAAACATGTTTGTGGACAGGTTGTCGCCACTGCGCAAGCAACTCATTAAGAATAAGTTGAAATCCATCTTGCAAGGCAGATTCCATTGTGGATATCGTACGAAAGTAGTCAGAAAATAGTGAGGATATAGAATTTGAATCTTAGAACTTATTTGTTAGGCTTTTTGCTTGCTATTGCGTCTGGAACACGGGCGCAGTACAATGTTGACCGTTTGTTGACAAGCGGTCGAATTGCTTTAAGTTACGACGATTATGTTCTGTCCATACAATATTTTAACCGTATCATAGAGCTGAAGCCCTATATTTACCAACCTTGGCAATATCGGGCTGTTGCCAAATTCTATTTGGATGACTTCGCCGGTGCCGAGAACGATGCTACCGAGGCCATTCGACTTAATCCTTTTGTGGACAATATTTATGATTTGCGTGCCATTTCAAGGATTAGGCAACAAAAATATGACTTGGCAATAGAAGATTATTCTAATGCCATCAGACTCAATCCCACAAATCAAAATTTTTGGTTCAACAGGGCCATCTGCCGATTGAATACGAAGGATTATACCAGATTACATCTGGATATAGATACCATTGTCGGTAAGTGGGGGAAGATGTCACAAGCCTATACTTTAAATTCTGAAGCGTATTTGCAGGAAAAGGATACCATAAAAGCCGTGAAATGGCTAGATAAAGGCCTGGCTTTGGACCCTTATAATGCTGACGCGTGGACCACACGGGCCTATATCAGCTTGGCACGGAAGCGATGGAAAGACGCCGACACGGAGTTAGGTAAGGCTATTCATTTGAAACCAAAGTTTGTCAGCAATTATGTGAACCGTGCCTTGGCCCGCCTCAATGTGAACAATCTGCGTGGAGCAATGGCCGATTACGACATGGCTTTGGATTTGGATCCTAACAATTTTCTTGCTCATTACAATCGGGGCCTGCTGCGTATGCAATTGGGAGATGACAATCGGGCCATTGTCGATTTTGATTACGTTATCAAGATGGAGCCGCAGAATATGATGGCCATCTTCAACCGGGCTGTGCTTCATGACAAAACCGGTAACTTACGGGCGGCCATCCGCGATTATTCTACGGTGATAGATCAGTTTCCAAACTTCTGGACAGGATTGAATTATCGAGCCAACTGTTATCGCCGCCTGGGGATGACAGCTAAAGCCGAACTGGATGAGTTTCGTATTTTCAAGGCGCAGATGAATAAGCATTTGGGTATTCAGCCACGTTGGACTAAGAGCATGCGACGAGAAATGAGGAAACGTAGTGAAATTGATCCCGAAAAGTATAATCAGCTCGTTGTGGCCGATGAGAATACCGTGGAACATGAATATAAGAGTGAGTTCCGCGGACATGTTCAGAATCGCAATGTTGACTTGCAGATTCTACCTCTTTTTGCCTTGTCTTATTCGCCCTATGCCAATGGTGTCAATTCTTTTCAGATGTATGATAAGGCCGTTGAAGACTTCAATGCCCGTTTGCGCCCTGTGCAACCACTTTTCATCTCGTGCAATTCCAAGCAGTTGACAGAGGAAGAAAGCCGTGTGTATTTTGATAATATCGACCATTTGTCGGCTCAGATAGCGGCATCCAAGCGTCTTGTCGACGTGCTTCCCCTCCTTTTTCAGCGTGCTGTCACTTATAGTGTCGTTCAGAATTTGGACGCTGCTTTGGCAGATTTCGATACCTACTTGCAAGAAGATTCTACCAATGTATTGGCCTATTGGCAGCGCAGTGTCTGTCAAATACTGCTAAGCCATTTTAACGGCGACACTTCGCAGATTCGACTGAAGAATGCCCTGACCATCAGTGACCTGGACAAGGCCATCCGTTTGAATCCTTCGAGCCCCTATCTTTATTACAATAGAGGAAACGTCTATGCTTCACAGAAGGATTACGAGCAGGCCATTGATGATTATACCCGTGCCATCGCCTTGGAGTCTAAGTTGGCAGAAGCCTATTTCAACCGGGGTGTTTGTAGAATCGAAGCCGGTCGGAAAAAAGAAGGCGCTGCAGATTTGAGCAAAGCCGGTGAGCTGGGTATTTATAATGCTTATGCCGTGCTGAAGCGGTATGCCAAGTAGTGTTGTGTGTTTGTCTTTTTTTCTTCCTATGTGCTTTCATCTGCTTACTACGTGAAAATCGACGTTTGTAAACGGAAAGGATGGGGGCAGTAGAAAATTAGTGGGGACAGGTTTTACAAGTCTCGATGATATCTACCGCCCCCTGAATTATCTTTACATATACCATCAAAAAAGTGGCATTATTTTGAAAAA
>NZ_JAERMS010000043.1 GCF_017426725.1 Prevotella illustrans
AAGGCAATTCCGAAAGGATATCTATGCTATTTAAGTTTTACCGGACAGCAATAATCGGGAATAGACATTCCATTTCTGATGGAAAAAGCAGTAGGCTGCTTCTATGCTGTCCTTGGTTATCATATTCAAAAAGATGATTACGGTGCAAAAGTATGATAATCTTTTTGATTGGGCAAAGCCGTCACTTTATTTTCGGGCATTCTCTGTATTACGACTAATTTTTATAACTTTGTCTCTCGATAATAAAAAAAAAGCAAGATGAATATTTTTACAAATATGATAGCACGGCAACTGCAACTTGCCGACCGGCAGGTTGACAATACGTTGCAGTTGTTGGACGAAGGTTGCACCATTCCTTTTGTTGCCCGTTACCGCAAGGAGCGTACAGGCTCTTTGGATGAAGTGCAGATACAACAGATTAGCGAACTTCACGATAGGCTGAAAGATATAGCAAAGCGCAAGGAGACGGTGGTTAAGACCATTACTGAACAAGGCAAGATGACGGCCGACTTGCGACAGCGCATTGATAATTGTTGGGACGCCACCGATCTGGAAGATATTTATCTGCCTTTCAAGCCCAAGCGTCGTACCAAGGCCCAAATCGCTCGGGAGCAAGGACTCGAACCATTGGCAACTATCCTTATGATGCAGCGCGAGCAGAATCCTTTTAAGCAGGCAGAACGCTTTGTGAAAGGAGAGGTGAAAGATACCGAAGCAGCTATCAAGGGTGCACAGGACATCATTGCCGAGATGATGAGCGAGGATGAGCAGACACGCCAGCAAGTGAGAAGCGCTTTTAAGCGTAGTGCGGTAATCACTTCGAAAGCAGTCAAGGCAAAAAGTCAGGGCGATGAAGCCCAGAAATATTCCGATTATTTTGATTTCAGCGAACCGCTCAAGCGTTGCACCGGCCATCGCTTATTGGCTATGCGACGCGGGGAGAATGAAGGTTTTCTTCGAATTAGTATCGATATAGACGAAGAAGACAGCACCAATCGTATCAAACGCCGCTATGTTCATGGCTTTGGCAAATGCCAACAGCTGGTGGGCGAGGCTGTTGACGACGCCTTCAAACGTCTTGTCAAGCCCTCGATTGAAACAGAGTTTAGCAACAGCAGTAAGGAGGCGGCTGACGACGAAGCGATTCATGTATTTACGGAGAATCTTCGGCAGTTGCTTTTGGCGGCCCCTCTTGGGCAGAAACGTGTGATGGGCGTTGACCCGGGAATCCGCACGGGCTGCAAGGTGGTGTGTCTGGACGCGCAGGGCGAATTACTTTTCCACACGGTAGTATTTGCCGTGGGTGATAAGGTGAAAGGTGATGCGTTGAACAAGTTTATAGAGATTGTCCGCAAGTTTAATGTAGAAGCCATTGCCGTGGGCAACGGAACGGCCGGCCGAGAGACGACGGACATCCTGCGACAGATCAAAGAAATTCCTACTTATGTGGTGAGTGAGGACGGCGCCTCCATCTATTCCGCGTCGAAAATTGCGCGCGAAGAATTCCCCAATGAAGACGTGACGGTGCGTGGTGCCGTTTCGATCGGTCGCCGGCTGATGGATCCTTTGGCTGAATTGGTCAAGATAGATCCGAAGAGCATCGGGGTAGGACAATACCAGCACGACGTGAATCAAGCCAAGTTGAAGCGTTCGCTCGATATGACGGTGGAGAGTTGCGTGAATCAAGTCGGTGTCAATCTCAATACGGCTTCGAGCCACTTGTTGACCTATGTCAGTGGACTTGGCCCGACTTTAGCGCGGAATATCGTGGATTATAGGCGTGAAAACGGCGCTTTCACTTCTCGGGCGCAGCTGAAGAAGGTGCCTCGGCTGGGCAATGTGGCCTATCAGCAATGCGCAGGCTTCCTCCGTCTACCCAACGCCAAGAATCCGCTTGACAATTCCGCGGTTCATCCGGAAAGTTATCACATTGTGGAACAAATGGCAAAAGGCTGCGGTTGTTCCGTAGCAGAACTCATACAAGATAAGCAGAAGCAAAAAGCGATAGACATCAAGCGATATGTAACAGCCGATGTCGGAATCCCAACTTTGACCGATATCATGCAGGAACTGGAAAAACCGGGACGCGACCCACGTGAGCAACTCGAGGAGTTTGCCTTTGATGAGCATGTACACACCGTTGATGATCTTATTGAAGGTATGGAGCTGCCCGGCATCGTCACCAATATTACGAATTTCGGAGCCTTTGTCGACATCGGTGTGCATCAGGACGGATTGGTGCATATTTCGCAACTGGCCAATCGGTTTGTGAGCGATCCTAACGAAGTGGTCAAGCTGCATCAGCACGTCTTTGTAAGAGTGGTGGAGGTAGACCGCCAGCGTCGCCGTATCGCTTTGAGCATGAAGCAAGTTAATTTATAAACATATTTTTATGGCAAGCAATCCCGATTTTGTTCAGTATGTGGCAGACCAGTGTGCCGCAGCAGGTGACATCATGACCCGAAAGATGTTTGGCGACTATGGCATTTACTGTCATGGCAAGATTTTCGGCCTTATTTGTGACGATAAGCTTTATATTAAACCGACGGAAGCCGGCCGAAAGCTTCTCAGGACGGTTGAACTCAGACCGCCTTATCAGGGTGCTAAAGATTATTTTTATATATCGGATGTCGACGATCATGAGTGGTTGTCGGCTTTGGTAACGGCCACTTGTAAGGAGTTGCCTGTACCCAAAAAGCGTTGATTCTTTTGGCTATATCGCCTGTTTGCCGTACTTTTGCAAGGAATATAGATTTTTTTATGATTTCCATCGAAGGATTAAAAGTAGAGTTTGGGGTAAAACCATTGTTCCGTGATGTGAGTTTTGTTGTCAACGACCGCGATCGTATAGCGTTGGTAGGGAAGAATGGTGCCGGAAAGTCTACGTTACTCAAGATATTATGTGGTTTACAAAAGCCTACGAAAGGTAATGTTGCCGTGCCCAACGACACGACAATCGGTTATCTGCCGCAGGTTATGAAGTTGCAGGACGACACGACCGTGAAGGAAGAGACCCGCAAGGCCTTTGCCGACAACACCAAGTTGCAGTCTCGTTTGGAACGAATGCAGCAGGAGATGGCCGACCGTACCGACTACGAAAGTGATTCTTATGCCCAATTGGTAGAGAAGTTCACGCAGGAACATGAGCGTTATATGATGATGGGTGGTGAGAATTACGAAGCAGAAATTGAGCGCACACTCATCGGTCTTGGCTTTGAGCGTACGGATTTCGATCGTCCCACCAACGAGTTTTCGGGTGGTTGGCGAATGCGTATCGAACTGGCCAAGATCTTATTGCGCCGTCCCGACGTCTTGTTATTAGACGAACCCACTAATCATCTTGATATAGAAAGTATTCAATGGCTTGAGCAATTTCTGGCTCAAAGCGCCAAGGCGGTTGTGCTGGTTAGCCACGACCGTGCTTTTATTAACAATGTAACCAATCGTACACTTGAGATAACTTGTGGTGGGGTAGAGGACTATCGTGTCAGCTACGACCAGTACGTGGTGCTCCGGAAAGAGCGCCGTGAGCAGCAGTTACGGGCCTACGAGAACCAGCAGAAGGAGATAGCCGACATCAAAGCCTTCATAGACCGATTCCGCTATCAGGCCACCAAGGCCGTGCAGGTGCAGCAACGTATCAAGCAACTTGAAAAGATAGTGCCCATAGAGGTTGACGAAGTGGACAACAAAGTGATGCATCTGAAGTTTCCGCCTTGTCTTCGCGCCGGTGATTACCCCGTTATCTGTGACGAAGTGCGCAAGGATTACGGTTCCCATACTGTTTTCGATCATGTCACTTTCACCATCAAACGAGGCGAAAAAGTGGCTTTCGTCGGCAAGAACGGTGAAGGAAAGTCTACGCTTGTGAAATGTATCATGGGCGAGATACCCTTTGCAGGCTGTTTGAAGATAGGCCACAACGTCCAGATAGGTTATTTTGCGCAGAACCAAGCTCAGTTATTGGAGGAGGATATCACTATCTACGACACCATCGATCGGGTGGCAACGGGCGATATGCGCCTTAAAATCAACGATATGTTGGGCGCTTTTATGTTCGGTGGAGAAACGTCTGAAAAGAAGGTGAAGGTGCTTAGTGGGGGTGAACGGAGTCGTCTGGCCATGATCAAATTGCTGTTGGAGCCCGTCAATCTCTTAATTCTTGATGAGCCTACCAACCATTTGGACATGCCTTCCAAGGACGTGTTGAAAGAAGCTATCAAGGCTTTCGACGGCACGGCGATTATCGTAAGCCACGATCGAGAGTTTCTCGACGGGCTTGTAGACAAGGTTTATGAGTTCGGCGGTGGCAAGGTGCGTGAGCATTTAGGTGGCATCTATGACTATCTGCATGCTCATCGGGCCGAGAATATTGATGCGGCACTGAGCTTGGTTAGTCAGAAAACAGACACAACGGCGGCTCAGCCAACAGTCGGTTCCGCCTCTACAGCAACAGAATCGGCCGGTAAACAAAACTACGCGGAGCACAAGGAGCAACAAAAGAAGATTCGTAAAGCCGAGAAAGCCGTGAAGGACTGCGAGGGCCGCATTGCCAAGCTGGAAAGCCGGAAGGCCGAAATCGACGCCTTGCTCTGCAATCCCGAGAATGCTTCCAATATGGATTTGATTTCCGAATATACCGCACTGATGCGGCAGTTGGATAAGGAGAATGAAGATTGGTTCGCGTTCTCCGAGGCTTTGGAAGCCGTTCAGAAACAGTGATTTTTATTCTTTTTTGCCGTGTTTCGTACACGGCGGTTTTTCTATTGTTATTCCCTAATTGATAAATAGAACGTTTAATCAATATAATTTTAACAACAATGAACATGAAAACGATGATTCCGATGATGGCGATGGTTGCCATGCCGCTTGGCGGTGTAGCCCAAAATAAGTCGGGATTGAAGATGCAGAACCTCGACAAAACTGCGAGTCCTGCGGAGAATTTCTATCAGTTCGCAACCGGTGGATGGCAAAAGAACAATCCGCTTCCTGCTGCTTACAGCCGTTTCGGAAGTTTCGACCAGTTGCAAGAGGACAACAACAAGCGTATTAACACGATCCTTGGCGAACTCCAGAAGAAGAAGTTCAAGGCGGGAACGACCGAACAGAAGCTGTCTGACTTCTACAAGCAGGCCCTCGATGTGGAACGCCGCAACAAGGAAGGCTATGCGCCCGTGAAGCCGCTGCTCGACGAGATAGAGGCTGCCAATACGAAAACCGCGCTCAAAGCAGTGCAGTTGAAGTACCCGTATTTGGGCCTTGGCGAGAGCTATGGTTCAGGATTCAGTGCTGATGAGAAGAATGTGACGATGAATATTCTTAATATCGGACAGGGTGGACTGACGCTTGGCCAGAAAGATTATTACGTTAATAACGACGAAGCGACCGTTCAGATTCGAGAGGCTTTCAAGAAATACCTTGTTAAGATGTTCCGTCTCTACGGCTTCTCTGAGGCTGTGGCCGAGCAGAAAATGCAGGCCGTGTTCCTGCATGAGACCATGTTGGCGCTCGTATCGAAGAGCATGACCGAGTTGCGCGACCCGCAGGCTAATTACAACAAGATGACGCTGAAGGAATTTCAGACCAACTATCCTAACATCAATCTGGAGCAATCGCTGAACGCGCAGGGCGTGAAGAGCGACTATCTTAAAGAGATTGTAGTGGGACAGCCCAGTTTCATGATGGGACTTGATAAGATTATCGGTGCCGAAAACGCAGAAACGATGAAGGCAGTGATGGAGTGGGATTTGATTAGCAGTTCATCCAGCTATCTGAGTGATGAGATTCGTGAAGCCAACTTCGACTTCTTTGGCCGCACAATGAGTGGTCGCAAGGAAGATTACCCTCTCTGGAAGCGTGCCACCAATCAAGTGGAGAGCGTCATGGGCGAAGCGTTGGGCAAGATGTATTGCGAGCGTTATTTCCCCGCCTCTTCCAAGAAGATGATGGAACAGCTCGTGCGCAACTTGCAAATCAGCCTCGGCCAGCGCATCGACGCGCAGACCTGGATGAGCGACACGACGAAGGCGGCCGCGCACAAGAAGTTGGATAAGTTCTACGTAAAGATTGGTTATCCCAACAAATGGACCGACTATAGCAAGCTCGACATTGACCCTGCCAAGTCGTTTTACGAGAATGTGCTGGCATGTCGTGAGTTTGCCATCAAGAAAGCCATCGAGGAAAAGGCCGGCAAGCCTGTCGACAGAGATGAATGGCTGATGACTCCGCAAACCGTCAACGCTTACTACAATCCGACGACTAATGAAATTTGCTTCCCGGCCGGCATTCTCCAGTATCCGTTCTTCGATCCGAAGGCCGACGAGGCCTTCAACTATGGTGCCATCGGCGTGGTGATCGGTCACGAGATGACTCATGGTTTCGATGACCAAGGCCGTCAGTACGACGCCGACGGCAACATGAAGGACTGGTGGACGGCCAACGACGCCAAGGGATTCAATGAGCGTGCCGACCTCTATGCCAACTTCTTCGACGCCATCGAAGTGCTACCCGGACTCCACTCCAACGGCCGTTTCACGCTGGGCGAGAACCTGGCTGACCACGGTGGTTTGCAGGTAGCTTTCAACGCGTTTGAGAATGCCACGGCCAAGAAGCCGCTGAAGAATCTTGACGGCTTCACACCCGAGCAGCGTTTCTTCCTGGCTTATGCCGGCGTTTGGGGACAGAATATCACCGACCAGGAAATTCGCAACCGCGTGAAGCGTGATCCTCATGCCTTGGGTAAGTGGCGTGTGAATGGAGCCTTGCCACATATCGACGCATGGTACAAGGCCTTTAACGTGAAGAAGGGTGATAAATTGTATATCCCCGAAAGCGAACGTCTCCAGCTCTGGTAATTTCCAGACTGCCTAAAAATAACAAACGCGTATTTCCAAATGATTTTGTGGAAGTACGCGTTTGTCTTTTTCTCATTTCGGTGATTTCAAGATAGAACCTATAATCTTTTGAATCGAACCAATCGGGAGTGTTCTATAAACACTTACAATTACTTTTTACCCGTTTACTTTTTTACTCTTTCACCTTTTTACTTTTCCATCCTTTGGTTTTTCCACCATGGCTTCGCACAACTTGCGTTGCAACACCCGTGCGTCGAGTACCGACATATCGGTGTCCATAATGGCGAAGGCCAGCAGGTGTCCGTTGCTTCCTTCGCAGTAGCCAGCTAGCGAACTGATACCATAGGGGTGGGAGAGCGTGCCCGTCTTTGCCCGGATTTTGCCTCGGGTTTTGGGATTAGCCATCTCGCGCCGCATCGTTCCGTCAACGCCGGCGATGGCCAGTTGACTTCGCAACAGCCTGTAGATGGGCTTGTGTTGATAGCCGTAGCGCAGCACGGTGGTGAGCGCCTGGGGCGAAAGATAGTTATAAGTACAGAGGCCGCAACCATCGTGGATGACGAGAGTTGTGTCCTGCAGCCCAAGTTCTTCGCGCATGAATTTCTTCAGATAGGCCACACCGGCAGCCGTGTAGTTGCCCTTGGGGCTGACCTTATGCCCAATGGTGTAGAGCATGGACGTGGCTTGCGTGTTGGAACTGTTCTTCCACATGCGTTCGGTCACTCGGTTAATGGAGCGGTAGAAGCGGAAAATGCAGTGCGAACCTTTGGGCAACTGCGCCATGACGAGCTGCGCGTCGGTCACGGCAATGCCCTGATTGCGCAGCACAGCCTTAAATTCTCGCTTCACACGGTCGGTACCTTTGTAGAAAATACCATAACGAGAGAACGACAAATCCCAAGGATACCAGTGCGGTTCGCTCTTCACGGGTTCGTGCAGAAGCAGGTCGAGATAGACATTACCTTTCACGTGCTTAATGCCTTTGCGTCGCAAGGCCTCGGCAAACATCTTTAGATCGGGCCCGTCGAGTTGCGGATCCAGACCGGCCTTTAGCGTTACGTTGCCCACGAGCGTATCTTTCACCATGTGCCCCTGCGTATAGATGGATGTGACATAGCGATATTTCGTGCCTAATAAGTGCAGTCCGGCCACACCGCTCAATAGTTTCATGCACGAGGCCGACGACTGCGCCTCGTTTTCGTTATAGCCATAGACCGGTTTGTCGGCCGTCAGGTCGTAGACGTGAAAGCCAAAGTTGCCCTTGGGGCGTGGCTTTTGGGCGAAGTCAGCAAGTCGACTTCGTAGCGCGTTATCTATTTTTATAGAATTTTGAAGAGGTTGTTTGTTGTCTTTTCCCGTATTCTTGCTTCCGTTCCCGCAGGCCATGAGCAAGGGGAGAGTCAGCAAAAGAACGAGATGTTTTTTAGTATATAGCGTCGATTTCATTATTCTTTTAGAGATTTAATGACGACAAAGGTACTGATTTCTTTTTGATTCACTTCTTTGTTGTAAAACTAAAAAGCCTCATTTGTGAACGGACGTTGTCGGTGGTTATTTAAAAGCAACGCGAATCTGTAAGTACCACATTGGTTATAGTAGATTATGGCTTGAGTCGCATTGACAAACAAATCTTATTTATTATGTGTTAAAACATTTGAAGAATCTTTACAGCAATCTCATAAATGTGTGCGTTTTTTCCCGCAAAAGATTTTTTGCCGGCAAATATGCGAGTATTTCGTGATTCTATATCTATTTGAAAATCAGTATTTTATATTTTTAGGGTATTTCTTTCTTCGCTTTTATGGCCTGAAAATTATGCTTTTACACTCTGTTTGTGGCCCTTTTGCATGGTCAAAGGGATGCTTTTGACTGCTAATAGCTATGCTTTTACCTGCTCGAAGCATAGCAATCGGGGCTGCTTTTATAGCTTTAGCGTGGTAATCTCTACTTTTTCGACTCCTTCTCGTTCTAAATTGAGCGATTCAGAAATGTTAAAATCCCCTCGCCTTTCTTGACAAAAAAACAGGATAAAATGTGAGGTGAGCGCGCATTTTTTTGACATAAAGACAGAAATACATATTTTGGGGTGATAAGACATAAGGCCCGCAAGCGGCCGAAAAGATACATTTAAGTTTGCATCTTCCTCTAATAACCTGCTCAAACTCTTTGTGTTTGATAATAATATGAAAGGTTTAAAGTAGGGCGATAATTCTTTTTTCTCGCTGATATTCATTATATTTGCATCGAATTTTATAGAGACTATGCCATTACGTTTACCCGATAAACTACCTGCTATCGAACTCCTGAAAAAGGAAAACATATTTGTGATGGACGATACAAGGGCTCATACCCAAGATATTCGTCCATTGAAAATTGTGGTATTGAACCTCATGCCGCTGAAGATAACAACGGAAACGGACTTGATTCGCTTGCTGTCGAATACGCCATTGCAGATGGAGATATGCTTCATGAAGCTGAAAAGTCATACGCCGAAGAATACGCCTGTAGAGCACATGATGATGTTTTACAAGGATTTTGATGAGTTGAGGCTGCAGAAGTTTGACGGTATGATTATCACGGGAGCTCCCGTGGAGCAAATGCCGTTTGAAGAAGTGAACTATTGGAAGGAAGTGACGACGATTTTTGATTGGGCCCGTACTCATGTGACGAGTACGCTTTATATCTGTTGGGCGGCACAAGCCGGACTATATCACTTCTATGGTGTGCCCAAGCATCCGCTGCCGAAAAAGAAATTCGGTGTATTTCAGCAGCATCCGATCAATCAACAATTGCCGATATTCCGTGGCTTTGATGATGTGTTCTACATGCCGCATAGCCGGCATACGGAAGTGAGGCGTGAGGATATAGAGCATGTAGACGGACTGACGATTATTTCTGAGTCGTCGGAGAGTGGCGTGAGCATTGTAATGGCTCGCAATGGGCGTGAGTTTTTCATCACAGGCCACTTGGAATACGCGCCCAACACGCTGGATATAGAGTATCGGCGAGATCTCGGCAAACGCAATGATGTAGAGATGCCGCAGAATTACTATCGTGGAGACGACCTCGTTAATGGGCCTGTCGTGACTTGGAGGTCGTCCGCTAATCTTTTTTATAGCAACTGGATAGACTATTATATTTATCAAGAAACTCCGTATGATATTAACGCAATTCGGTAGTGAGATTAAGAGATTAAAACAGAAATATTGCAGTATCGAAGCCTGAATTTAGGAGGGCTTAGGAATCATTTTGTCTCGTCATCTTTTTATCTTTTAATCTTTTATATTGCACATGAAATCTCTTGAACTTTTAGCTCCTGCCAAGAATTTGGAATGTGGTATAGCAGCCATTGATCATGGTGCTGATGCCGTGTATATAGGTGCCGGTAAGTTTGGTGCTCGGGCAGCAGCAGGCAATTCCGTCGAAGATATAGGTGAGTTATGCCGCTATGCGCACCGGTTTGGCGCTCGTGTTCACGTGACGGTGAATACAATCGTTTACGAGCATGAGATGGAGGACACGATGGCTTTAATGAAGCAATTGGATCAAGTCGGGGTGGACGCCTTGCTTCTGCAAGACATGGGCGTGCTGTCCGGAATCATAGAAGAAATGCCCGACCGCCATTTTCAATTACATGCCAGCACGCAGTGTGACAGCCGCAGCGTAGAGAAAGTGAAGTGGCTTCATTCGTTGGGATTTCAAAGAGTGGTGCTGGCTCGTGAGCTGTCGGCAGAAGAGATTGCTCGGATTCATGCGGCACAGCCCGACGTAGAGTTGGAAGCATTTGTGCATGGCGCGCTATGCGTAAGTTATTCGGGAGTTTGCTATGCGTCACAGTATTGTTTTCATCGTTCAGCCAATAGGGGAGAATGTGCCCAGTTCTGTCGTATGAAGTTTGATTTGTCAGATTCTGACGGACACGTAATCGAGCGTCAACGCTATTTGCTCAGTCTGAAAGACATGAACCGGATAGATAGTTTGAAGGAGTTGGTCGATGCAGGAGCCTGTTCATTTAAGATTGAAGGACGCCTGAAAGATGTGGCTTACGTGAAGAATGTGGTTTCGGCTTATAGCCAACGACTGGATAAGATTGTAGCGGAGAATCCGAAAGACTATTGCAGAGCTTCATGCGGACAGGTGGAATATCACTTTGAACCGAATCTGCAAAAAACGTTCAATCGCGGTTTTACCTCCTATTTCCTCCATGGACGCCAGACTGATATCGCCAGTTTTGATACGCCCAAGGCGATGGGAGAATATGTAGGTATGGTAAAGAAAATACGAGGTAATAGCTTTAATGTGGCCGGAACGGCTACATTTGCGAATGGAGATGGTCTTTGTTTCATCAATGCGGAACATGAATTGGAAGGTTTTAGAGTGAATAAAGCGGTGGGTAATCGTTTGTTTCCAATGCGTATGCCTGAACACCTGAAGCCCGGAACCGGACTATATCGCAACAATGATGAAGCGTTTGAAAAGCTAATGGCTGGAAAGACGGCCGAGCGAAAGATAAATCTGACGATGGCGTATGGCCTGACGGATAATGGCTTTTGGCTGGCCGCGGGCAAGCATAAGGCAACAGTAGTATTTGAACACCAACCGGCGCAGAAGCCACAGACGGAGAATATCAACAGGCAATTGACAAAATTGGGTAATACGCCTTACCGCTGTGAGCGTATAGAAATTGTTGACGAAGCCGACAAATACTTCATTCCAAGTAGTTTGTTGGCTGATTTGCGTCGTGAATTGATAGAGCAATTGCAGACCGATGCAGAGCGGACGGGCGTAGCAGTGGCCCTTACGGATAAGAATGGTGTGAAACCAAACTTGACTTGGCAACCGGAATATAGCAAATATCCTTATTTGTATAATATTGCCAATGAGTCTGCGGTAAAATTCTATGAACAAGAGAACTTGAAAGATGTGGCGCCTGCTTACGAAGTGGATGGTAATGTTGCCAATCATTTGGTGATGCAGTGCAGGCATTGCATACGCTATTCGCTGGGCTTCTGCGTAAAACGGGGAGGTCGAAAGCCTACTTGGCGTGAACCCCTGTTTCTCACTTTGGGTGACGGACGTAGGTTTCGACTCGAATTTAAGTGTGATGAATGCCAGATGAATATTTACGTAGCCAAATAGAAAGGATGGATATGAGTATAAAGTCGGCGCGAGGAATTATATATATAATAATGTGTATGGTGATGACGGGTATGTTTGCTTCGTGCTATCACAAACCGGCTATCCGCCATGGGAACGTCATGCCGTATAGTGAGCACCAGCAAGATTCGTTGACCTTTCAGGCTACTCATCACTATACGAATAATTTCAATTTCATTGTCAGCAAGGATACGCTGGAACTGATGCGCCAGCAACCCGAGGAAATTCAGTCAGGATTAGCGATAGATACCATTAAGGTGTTTAAGCACAACCATCTGGTTGTTGCGGATATTAGGATTCTGAAAAATGATTCGTTGGCAAATGCTGATTCGGTATGGGTGCAACTGGCCCGTGATCAGGAAACTTTTGGATGGATTCAGGAAAGCAGATTGTTGCCGGCTGTGGTACCTGACGATCCTATTTCGCAGTTTATCAATACTTTTTCCAATGTTCATTTACTGATTTTTCTTGTCATCATCAGTCTCATCAGTGTAGTTTACATGACCCGAAAACTGATGCGTCAGAATGCGAGTATCGTACATTTTAGGGATATCAGTTCGTTCTATCCCACCTTATTGTGTGTTGTTGTGGCGGCTTCGGCAACCTTTTATGCCAGTATTCAGATGTTTGCGCCGGAGACATGGCGGCATTTTTATTTCCATCCGACGCTGAACCCCTTCTCTGTTCCCTTGATTCTGGGCATATTCCTTATATCCGTTTGGGCGATACTGATTATAGGGCTTGCGGCTGTCGATGATGTTCGGCATGAGTTGCCATTTGGAGAAGCCGTGATGTATCTGTGTGGTTTGGTTGCCGTATGTGCCGTGGATTATATCGTATTCAGTATTTCCACCTTATATTATATAGGCTATGTATTATTGGTAGCATACGTTGTATTTGCGCTTCGGCAGTATTTTCGTAATCATCGGGTGGTTTATCAATGTGGAAATTGCGGTGCGACCTTGCGTCGGAAGGGCAGATGTCCTCATTGCGGCATCTTCAATGACTGAGGAAACGGCTACAGACACATTCATGTTTTTTATGTAGGACGGTGTTGGGGGAGGACTGATACAGAACGCCTGTTTTACCATTAATTGTCCGCAAAAGGAGGATGTATAGAAAAATATTTGTAAATTTGCAACCAAAGAAACTAAGACCTTCGTCTATATTGAAATGAAAATAATGTATCGGTATATAGCGGGCTTGATGTTGGCCACTGCTTTGGTGACGGGACTGACATCTTGTTCGGGGCGTCATGCGCGTGACGGACGGGGAACTGTGGCTGGAGAGAGTTCGATGGTGGATTACACGAAGAAGAAACCTCTGCGGGTGAAGTTCTATTTAGAGCGTTCAGGCAGTATGATAGCCTATGATTCGCCACGTGGAGACGGTTCTTTTAAGGCGGCCATTGTTACCATGTTGAATAATCTGCCCGGCAAGCACAATCGTCTGTTTGTAGTGAATGATGGTATTTATCCATATCCTAAAGGCATTGACCAGTTTGTTTCGGATGGTAATATCTTTGGGACGACCAAGGGGATAGGTAATCCTTCGTATACTGATTTTAAGAAGATATTTGATAATCTGCTCAACAAGACCGGACAAGGAGAATTATCCGTATTGGTAACGGATATGATTTATAGCGTGAAAACCATGGTAGGCGTAAATCCGCAAAAGATATTTGCCGACGCGCAAGGCATGGTGAGCAGTGTGTTTAAGGAGAACGTGAAAGATAAATCGCTTCTGGTCGTACAGATGCAAGGTTCCTATAACGGACCTTATTATGCTTATGACGCTCCTGCGAAGGGTTGGAATTACGATGGTAAGCGTCCCTACTATATACTTGTATGTGGTACGAATGGGAGTTTCAGACAATTATCTCAGGACGAACGGTATGCCAAGTTCCGTGATTTTGAGGCAATGGGTGGTTTTCAGAATGAAATGCTGTTTACCGCTTATGGTCATGATAACGTGTTTGCTCCCTATTGTTCTTTCCTGATGGCTACTAAAGAAATACAAGGACGTTTCAAACCGGGACGTGAAGGCGGTAACGGTATTACGAAACTTGTTGATATGCGGCCTGATAGGGAAACGGGAAAATTGCGGTTGGCCTTGGCTGTTGATTTGGCGGGGATGATGATGTCCGAAACTTATCTGCAAGATCCGAAGAACTATAGAGTTGCGAGTGATGACCAAGTCACAATTCGGGAAATAAGGAAGGTGACAGAACGTGACCGAACGCCGGCAGAGAAGAAATATATCGGACAAGCCACGCATATCATGATTCTTGAAATAGACGAAATCCATCACCATCAGAATGTAGAAATATCGCTGAAGAAAGCATTCCCCAACTGGATTGCGTCGTCGTCTACGGATGATGATACAAATAGGCAAAGCGGTTTGTTTGGTAAGCAGACTTTCGGATTGAAGTATCTGTTAAAAGGTATTGACGAGGCTTATACAAGAGTGAGTGATCAGCCTTATTATTTTACTTTAAGTTTAAGATTTGAAAAATAACAACGATGAAGAATGCTATATTATTGATTACTGGAGCTGTTATTACATTATTGTTTTTACTGTTTGCGGTACCCTTGTTTGAAAGCATGTACTACGAGCGCGAGTTCTCTAATGAAATGTTCAATGAAAATGTATATCTGATGATATCTGTTGTCACGGCTGTTGTTGCGTGGGGAGTTGCGGGCGTTTATTATTTTGTAATAAATAGCGTCAGGTTCTCCAGATGGTATCATTGGATGGTAATGTTAGCGATCGCAGCTTTTGTAGCACCTACTATCAATTATATTTATGCCGATAGTATTTTTACGGCTTTGGATTATGATTTCACGCATCAGTTGTGGAGTTTTGCTTCTGTCAATTTGGTGGTGGAAGTCGTGTTATTTATGGTTGCAAGTTTTTCAATGAGGTGGTGGAGCACGAATTGTCGTCATACGCCAATTCCCGAATAACGTGTTGAATAATTAATAAATTTGTGATATAAGTGAGACTGTTCTTATTTTTGGTTGGTGGAACCGGTTCGCGGGTGATGCGCCCTTTGATTATGCAGTTTGCTGCCGGAATCCATCCGCTGGATTCAGAAGGTAATCCAATGCCGTTGGAGGTCGTTCCCATTATTGTTGATCCTCACAAGGCAAATGAAGACTTGAAGCGCACGGATAATCTCATGCGCTGGTATAAGCAGATAAGATATTCAATTTACGGGGAAACCGTTGATGTTAGAAAAGGTTTCTTCTCTGTCAAGATATCTACATTGAGCGATATTATTCCTGTAGGAACGAACCTTTCGGATAGTTTTCTGTTTAATTTAGGATCGATTGCTTCAAAGAAATTTCAGGATTTTATCTCGTATAGTACATTAGACACGGCTAATCAGGCGTTGTGCTCGATGATGTTCTCTGATTACCAACTCGATACGAAGATGGATATAGGCTTTGTTGGAAGTCCTAATATCGGCAGTATCGCTTTGAATCAGTTTAAGGATAGCGAAGAGTTTAAGCAATTTTCGAATGTTTTTCAGAAGACCGATCGTATATTTGTTGTGAGCAGTATATTTGGTGGAACGGGAGCTGCCGGCTATCCGATAATTGTCAAAAATATACGCAATGCCGGCAACAATGCACAGATAAATAATCGTGGAGATTTAAGAGACGCAAAGATAGGAGCACTTACGGTGTTGCCATATTTTAATGTGCAGCAAGATGAAAACAGTCCGATATCGCGTGCCGATTTTATATCAAAGACCAAATCGGCACTTTTCTATTATCATGACAATCTGACGGGATTGAGAAGGCATGGCGTAGACTTGCAGGAATCTAAGGTAAACGCATGCTATTATTTAGGTGATGAGATTCCAAGTAATCCCTACTTTAATGATCCTGGTGAGAATGGTCAGCGTAATGATGCCCATGTGGTAGAATATGTTGGGGCTTTGGCTGTTCTGGATTTTCTCCAGATACCTGACCAGCAACTTGAAACGGTCGAAGGCTATGCGCAGAATCCAATTTACAAGGAGTATGGCTTGGCGAATAATAAGTTGACGCTTAATCTGAAGGACTTTGGACTTCCCACACGGCTGTTTGTAAACAAGCAGCTGATAAAATTTCATTTGGCTTATTTATATTTAACTTACCAACTCAAGGAAGACTTAGGCCGAGGATATACGCTTGATAAACCTGAAATATCAAAAGGATTTTTGGTAACATCGTTCTTCAGTACATTAACCAGTGATTTCTTTGTTGGTTATATGACATGGCTTAAAGAACTCAGAGCCAATCAAAGAAGTTTCATGCCGTTTAATTTGAAGGCTACAAATTTGAGTGACAGTATCAATGAAGTAGAAGCAAAGGCAGGATTTTTAAAGTCGAAGATAGATTATAAGTCTGTGCTGTCGACCATGAACAAGCTTAGTCAACAATATGCTAAAATAGGGAAGTATGGAACTGATAAGGTGATCTTTAAATTAATGGATTTATTGGATGAAACCTTTGAGAAACTGGTAGATGAAAAGTTTAATTCTATAGTTTAATTCTTTGAGTAGTATTCCAAGATTTTTATAATGTCAAAGATATTTTCATATAACAAGAAAACGACTGGTGAAGGATGGATTTCGCTCAATAGCCAGTATAATGCGGATGAGATAGACATGATTGCCGATCCTAATGGTGGTCTGTCGCAAAAACCTCGTACGGCAATTCCATCACCTTTCGCCCAAATGGATTTAGTGAAGAATGCGTTCAGGCGCCTGTCTATGCACCGAAATCTGCAGGGAGAAGCGATGGATGAGAAACTGGTAGCCAATGCCTTGGATGTAGCCCAACTTTTCTTTAATTATTCGGAACATAAGAATTATCTTCAATTGGTAGAATGGAACCGAGATGTAGAACTGGAAAAGTTGAAAAGTCAGCCGGAGCATAAGCTGTTAGGAGAAACGATTGAGATGTTCTTGGAGCAAGATAAGGAAGCGTTTAACTTTGACAGAATGGACCATGTATATTTTCTATTTTATGGAAATAGAGTGGTGGGATCGACGTCTCCCGTTTCTGTCTTTATGGCTTCACCCAACGCAGAACAAGGTAACATCATGATTCCTGTTGAGCAGAACGTGAATTTGTTTGATTTGTGGCGACCGTTGTATGTCAGAAATGAGAAGTTCATCCTTTATGTATATGCTCTGTTTGCGGCTTATCCCCAATTGAAGAAACTTTGTGGAGAGGTGAATAGTTACCTGATAACAAACTTTGACCTCTTGAAACCGGATTTGCAAAAGTCCATCTTGGAGAATATTGGTAATCCTTCAGCCATGGACTTAGACCAGGTGGATAAAGCAATGGCTTTCTTGCAAAGTAGTTTTGTAAAGATGGAAGATGGCGTGCAGGTGCTTGGCTGTCCATTGTATCAGGCTCGTCAGGAAGATGTCATGCTGGAAATAGCCCAAAGCGATTTTATGGTTGAGCCAAGCAATGAGGTGGATGATGAACTGTTGCCGCTCATATTGCAGAATCATCTCAATGCTACTGTGTCTGATCCGTTTAAATATGTGTCGGGCAACTGGAATGATACAATAGAGATAAAGCCCGAAGATTATGCAATGGAGCCGGCCAAACGGACTCTTCCTGCTACAAGTCATCAATACCCATGGCTGACGGATGATGATTTCCTTCAGCCTGCATTGATAAAACTGGACTATCCGATGGATAGTGATTGTTTCTTCGATGGCAATATGATTGCTGAAACAAAAGAAGTTGATGATTGCCATTTTGTATTGCCAATTAAACCTTTATATTTTAAATATTTTAAAGTTTCAGACCTTTGGGAAACAATAGGAGGGCTACCGCGATTTGAGCTGCGTCATTCTAAAACAGGCCGGACTGAATCGGTTACGGCTATTTTAAGAATCCCTGTTAAGAAAGCCGGTCATTTCATTACCTTGAAACGAACTTATGTAACGGCTTATAATATAGATCTCTCGTTCGATCGTAAAACGAATAGAGGGGCGTTTATTACCGTTCCTTTTGCTCTTTCTATTTTTCCTTTCGTTCGTGTTTCCGGTACTAACCGCTACAATGTTCAGTTAGTAGACCGTGCTTTGGGCATGTTGGAAAACTATCATCTTTCCATATCTTTCTTTCATAATGGTTTTGCCAAAAAGCTGGGAGAAAGTGAAGTGACAGTTCGTGAGCGTAGCCGCAAAGCGGAAAAGCGGGTAGGATCACAATATTATAAGGTAACATCTGATTTTGATTATATTGGAGTACAACTGTTGAACGACAGAGGCGGATTGGCTGCCGAGGGTATGATATGTCCTAAGTGGACTGAATATGCGGCAGGGCACAGCCAGTTTACTTTTGCGGTTGATTTCGGAACGACCAATACGCACGTGGAGTGCATGTGTGATGGGCTTATGCCTGAGCCTTTACGAATCGGCGATAAGGCGAGTGAACGACTGTTGGCTACCTTATATCATGGCGAAAATTTGCTTTACGACGTGATTATCAAACAGGAATTCGTTACAAAAGAGATTGGTGACGGCTATGGTTTCCCACAGCGGACGGTATTAAGTGAGAGTGACCGACTGGATGTGGAGAATGTAGACACGATAGTGGCACTTGGCGATGCGAATATTCCTTTTATTTATGAAAAGGAAAGTGTGGGATATGGCAATCGAATTGTTCCTAATCTGAAATGGAGTACAGAGATTTCGAATGGAAAACGAGTAAAGGCTTATCTCACGGAATTGGCTCTTCTCATGCGTACCAAAGTACTTTTGGAGCATGGTGATATTGCTAAAACCCGTATGGTGTGGTTTTATCCTTTAAGTATGAAACTGGGAAATATCCGGAAACTTGAAGAGGCCTGGGCCAGAACGTTCCATGAAATATTCGAAACAGAGGCTACACCAACCAATCTTATTCAAATGCCGGAGTCTGTCGCACCTTATTATTTCTATAAGGCTTCCAGCCATTTTCGTGGTGCGGCCAGCACGGTAGCCAGTATAGATATAGGTGGAGGGTCAAGTGATGTGGTGGTTTTTGAACCTGGTGCACAACAGCCAGTGATTCTAACTTCTTTCCGTTATGCGGCCAATGTGTTGTTCGGCGATGGCTTTTCCGAAATACCTCATGGTGACAGCAATCCGATGCTGCGCAAGTATGTAGACTATTTCAAGCGATTGTTTGACGCTGATGATGATAAGTATGGCGAATTGAATGGCATTTTGGATGACATCACGTCAAAACGTAAGAGTGAAGACATAAATGCGTTTCTTTTCTCGGTCATAAATAATAAGGTGGTTGGAGGCAATGAGGTGTTCTCTTATAATCAGAGACTGAATGAAGATTCGACACTCAAGATTGTTTTTATCTATTTCTATGCGGCCTTGATCTATTATGTTGCCAAGATGATGAAGCATAGAAAACTGGAGATGCCTCGAAGTGTAATGTTTAGCGGGACAGGAAGCAAAGTGCTTGATATTATTGGCGGTCAACGGGATATTGATTTGCTTAGCCAGTCTGTCTTTGAAAATGTATATCAGCAAAAGTATGGCACGGATGGATTCTCTGTTGTGATGGAGCGAAAAGAACCGAAAGAGATTACGTGTAGAGGTGCTTTGTTGCAGGTTCGTGACCATGTCGGTAACGAAAGTGTCAGCCAACTAAACCGGCTTTTGGATAGTTTTGACAGTTCTGTGAAGTATAATTATTCCATGATTTCAAAAGAAAAACTGGTTTACGCGGATATGGATAGTACTTTGGTGCACTCTGAAATTATTGCGGAGGTAAAAAACTTTAATGCGTTTTTCCTCGCTCTTTGTGATGAGATGCACGTTTCAGATCGATTTTTGGTAGACCGAGGAGCATTCAATATATTTATAGAATATGTGAATAAGGACCTGGAACATCATTTGGCTAACGGATGGAATTTCGTTAATAAGAATAATGTAGACAGGGATGGTAACGAATTGATAGAAGATGCATTGTTTTTCTATCCCATTATCGGAAGTATTCGAGATAATTTAATAGAACATTTACAGTAAGCAAAGAGAGCGACAATGTCTGGAAAGTTTTTCAATTCTTTCTTTAAAGGTGAGGACACACCTCGTATTGATAATATCGATATGCAGCCACAGATAGATAAACTGGTGGCACAGATAGAACAAATGACAGGTAGGATAGGGCGGCTTGAGCTTCGGATCAAGGATTTGGAAAGTCAGGTCGCACGGCAGAACCAAAGGCATGAGAAAGAAGAAGCCCTGGATACCGTGCATGCTCAAGCAATGAACTCTCAAGAAGAATCTGTCAAACAATTCTATCTTTCTGCGCCCACGTCTGACGGAGTCTTTTCTTCTGTGTCAGAAAAGGAATTGGTTGGCAAGAGTATCTATGTGCTTTCTACTTGTGATGGACAGAACGGAACGTTTAGCATGTTGGCAACTCACGACGCCTTGGCAACGGCAAAGATTAGTGTTTCGCAATTCGTCAAAACCGTTTGTAAAGTTCATGGCAATATAAATACAATCCCTAAGCGTGTGGTGACAGAGGAAGAAGGCGTTGCTGTCAACACGGATGGTGAATGGCGGATGATGAAAAAGGCTGTTGTGCGTTTTGAATAATATACTTTTGTTTTCTTTTAAGTAATCCAAAAAATCCCCCGGATAGTCTCTCTATCTCATATTTTAATCCTGCATGGAAGTAAAATGTAAAAAGTGCCATTTTAAATTTCAGATTCCTGATGTGTCTGGTGTGCGCGAGTTTCATTGTGTCTGCCCACGCTGTGGCATGCCGTTTATCTACAGGATAGAGAGCGATTCTGTATCAGACGTTGAGCCGGCGGGGAGAGATTCTGACGAAAAAAATGTGTCAACATCTTCCCACGCTGTCCCGGAAACGTCATTCGCATCATCTAAACAAGACTTGCCTGATCAGGCATTTTCTTCAAATCGTCGGGTTTTAGCCCCATTGAATCGCCCACAAACGAAGGCAGGAGGTAATTTGAGGCAATATTTACAAAGACTGTTGCCTGTCATTATATTGATGGCCGTTGTAATTGTTGTTTATCGATTTGTGACTCTACGTAATGAAGCGGCACTTGACAAAGAAGTGGAAATCGTTGATGATGCAAATACCCGTCCCGAAGATATTTCAAAAATGAGTCCTGTGGACACACTTCAGGAAAGGCATTTGCAAGTTGCGCCTCATTGGATTCAGGGAAGTTGGATTCTTAAAACAGATGATTTGCTGATTACCACGACAATAAATGGGCAGCATATAGCTGAAAGGACAGATCAGGGTAAAACTTATTATGGCGTATTTTACTATCATGATGGGCAACTTATCTGTAATTTTGACGATGGGAGCGTTTCTCTCTATCGGTTAGATACTCGACAACATCGAATAATTATAGATGATATGTATATGGAAAAGGTAGAAAATTAGGGGGAAGAACAGCTCTTATTTTGTCAGAAAAAACTACCTGATTTTAACACTTCCGCAACGCTTCATCCGGCTGCCGGCACGCCGAAAAAGTCCTTCGCTTTGCCGATTTT
>NZ_JAERMS010000044.1 GCF_017426725.1 Prevotella illustrans
AATGTTGTTTATCAATTAATTACAAAATATATGCTTTTTAGGTGACGAAGTCAGGGGTTGCGGATATCAAAATAAATGAATATTTTTACAGCATGATAGAATAATGTCAAGCTGGTTATACCTTAATTGTGGGGATTTTTCTTCCACCGGGCATTCCCCGCATGAAATCGCTTACACCTGAAATCAATCACGTAAACTATTTATATAAACAATGATAAAACGACTCTTCATCATCATCTTATTGACCATAATGGCAACATCAGACATGAACGCGCAGTGTTACACGAATGACAGCATGATTGTTCGGATAGTCGAAATAGAGGTTTATCCGGAAGAAATGACCGCGTATTTGGCTGCGGCAACCGAAATAGGCGGCATTTCCGTACGCGAAGAGCCGGGCGTTGTCTGCATCTTCCCCATGCAGATACTGCAAGACAACAACCAGATTCGCATTCTCGAGATCTATCGCTCGGCCGCCGCCTATCGGCAACATCTTGAGACCGACCACTTTCTGAAATACAAAAGCGGTACACAGAATATGGTGAAGTCATTGAAACTGATAGAGACGCGAGCGCTTGACCCGAAAGCTATGCCGGAGATATTCAAGAAATTAAACGATAAAAATCTCACAAAATGATCAAAAAATTATTCATTCTTATATTTATTATGGTAACAGCAAGTAATTCATTTGCGGCCAAGAACCTGACTGCACGCCAATTACATCTGGCAACATTGGCAAGTTTAGAGGCCCGGGGCGATCTCAACCGTCTTGCGCCGGCCATCGACGAGGCTTTAGACGGTGGAGTGACGATCAATGAAATCAAGGAGGCTTTCTCCCAACTTTATGCTTACACGGGCTTTCCCCGTTCGCTCAACGCGCTGGGCGTATTGAGTAAAACGCTCGAAGCGCGCAAGGCTGCGGGAAAGAGAAACGGCGAGGGCAAAGCCTGGGAACGCCTCAAGGAGTTGGGACGACGCACGGGCTGCCTTCAATCTCGGAGTGAAGAACCAGACGAAATTGAGCGGATGCCCGTTTAACTATGACTTCTGTCCGCAGAACGACCATTACCTCAAGGCCCATCTCTTTGGCGACATCTTTGCCGGCAATCAGCTTTCGGCCGCCGACCGTGAACTGGTGACCATTGCCGCGTTGGCCTCGCTCAAAGGTGTGGCGCCCCAACTGGCGGCCCATCGGACGGGTGCCGTCAATATGGGAAACACCAAGGAGCAGGTGGATGAGCTGATGGCGTTTCTAAGTGCCAAAGGACTTTCGCAATGCGACAATGCCGCAGACGCGAACGCCGGCGCATGGCCGAAGGGTGTTCCTAACACTGCCTACGCCCAATATTTCATTGGCAACAGCCATCTGGCCCGAATCACGCCCAAGAATATGGGTGAAGAAGAAAAGACCGTTCTACCTTTGTCCAATGTCACCTTCGAGCCGGGGTGCCGCAACAACTGGCACATTCATCATGGCGCCCGTCAGATTCTCATCTGCGTAGCAGGCCGCGGCTGGTATCAGGAGTGGGGAAAAGAGCCCATAGCCTTCAATCCGGGCGATGTCATCGACATTCCCGAGGGTGTGAAGCATTGGCACGGGGCCAGGAAGGACAGCTGGTTCCAGCACATCGCCACACATGTGGCGGTTCCGAATACGAAGCCGGGGGCGGAACCCAACGAATGGCTGGAGCCCGTCAGTGATGAAGTATATAATCAACTGAAATAAGGAAATAAAGTGTTTGTTGTGTTATTGAAGCTTTGGAGCAATGGGGGCACGCTGATATTCTGTTTTTAGCGCAAAAAAAATCGCAGAAACTCACGTCCCTCCGATCGTTAGGTGGAGCCGCCTTTCGGCACCACCATTCTTCTCTAATCAATCTTTTACCTAATAACTAAAAACAAAAACATGAACAAATATGTTTCCTTCTACAACAATCTTTTATTACCTTAACTAAAACCTAAACTTGTTACCTAAACAATCTTTTTTTACCTTAACTAAACCTATCTGCCTTGATCCTTTATAACAATCTCTATGTTTTACCTAAAAAGTAACTAACTCTCTTTTGTTCTTTTGACACTGCAAAGATAGTCACAATCTAACCGTAACGCAATAAAAATAATTCGTTTTCATTTAAAAACCTTATTATTCTTGATGTAAATCAATCGTTGTGCACGCACACAATGATTAAATCGAAACTTTCTTTCCTTTCACGACGGAAAAGGAATCTTGCGTTTCAAAGGGCAAGCGCAGATTAGCGGCAGAAGCGTGTGGGCATTTCAAACGTTTTTCGTATATTTGTACCAATGAAAACATTACTTGAAAAAATCATAGAAATAATCATCAACGTCAACCCTCAATTAGCAACATGAGAAAAACCGTACTACTGACATTGCTGGCCTGTGCCGCCAATGCGTTTGCCGTACAGCAGCCCGGCGTCGTACCGACCTACACCGAATGGCACGACCTGCAGGTGAACGAGGTCAACCGCTTTCCGCTCCACACTTCGTTTTTCGCCTTTGAGAACGAAGTCCTTGCCCTACGAGGCGACAAGACGGCTTCGGCCAACTACCTGTCGCTTCACGGAACGTGGAAATTTAATTGGGTGAAAGACGCCGACCGGCGTCCCACCGACTTCTACCGCGCCGACTATGACGACTCTGCTTGGAAAACGTTGCAGCTACCCGGCATGTGGGAACTCAACGGCTATGGCGATCCCGTCTACGTGAACGTGGGCTACGCCTGGCTGCACCACTTCAAGAACAACCCGCCATTGGTGCCCATCGAGAACAACCACGTGGGCACCTACCGCCGCACTGTCACCCTGCCCGCCGACTGGAACGGCAAGCAGGTCATCGCCCATTTCGGTTCGGTGACATCCAACATCTACCTTTATGTCAACGGACAGTACGTCGGCTACGCGGAAGACAGCAAGGTGGCGGCCGAGTTCGACATCACAAAATACGTGAAACCGGGCCGGAACCTCATCGCCTTCCAGTCGTTCCGCTGGTGTGATGGTTCGTATTGTGAAGACCAGGACTTCTGGCGTCTGTCGGGTGTAGCACGCGAAAGCTACCTCTACGCACGCAATCCGAACATCCATATAGAGAACGTACGCATCGTGCCCGACTTGAAAAACAACTATCAAGATGGCGAGGTGGCCATCCACGTGACGGCAAAGGGCAACCCCATCGCTGAGTTCGCGCTCTACAATGCGGCCGGCATCAAGATTCTCAACAGCACGCTCGACTTCCAACGCAACCATGTGGGCTCGGCACGCTATACCCTGCGCAACGTGAAAGCGTGGACAGCCGAGACACCTTATTTATATAAGGCTGTTGTGACGCTGAAAGACCGCAAGGGCAACGTGGTGGAATCAACCACGCAGAATGTTGGATTCCGCAAAGTGGAAATCAGCGGCTCGCAGCTATTGGTCAACGGTAAGCCTGTTCTCATCAAGGGTGCCAACCGCCATGAGATGGATCCCGACGGCGGTTATATCGTCAGCCGCGAGCGCATGATACAGGATATCAAGATTATGAAGCGCCTCAACATCAACGCCGTGCGTACCTGCCACTACCCCGACGACCCACTATGGTATGAGCTTTGCGACGAATATGGCCTCTACGTAGTGGCCGAAGCCAATCAGGAATGTCATGGATTGGGTTACGGCGATGACTCGGAAGCGAAGAAACCACAGTTTGCCAAGCAAATCATGGAGCGCAACCAGCACAACGTGGAAATGTACTTCAACCACCCAAGTATCATTACTTGGAGTCTGGGTAACGAAACCGCAGACGGCCCGAACTTCGAGGCTGCCTACGATTGGGTGAAAGCGGCCGACCCAAGTCGCCCCGTACAGTGGGAAATGGGTAAGAAGAAGCCACACACCGACATCGTATGCCCGATGTATAGGTCGCCCGAAGACTGCGAAGCCTACGCTAAGAGCGACGCGCCCGAAGACCAACGGCCTTTCATCCAGTGCGAGTACAACCACACGATGGGTAACTCCAGCGGCGGATTGCAGGACTACTGGAAGCTGGTTCGCAAATATCCGAAATTCCAAGGTGGCTTCATCTGGGACTTCGTAGACCAGGCTTTGCACCGCAAACCGGGCAAACTGATGCACCTGAACGTAAACGAACAGACGCCTTACAGCAAGCTGCTCGGCATTGAATACTGCTATGGCGGCGATTACAATACGTACGATGGCTCGGACAACAACTTCAACTGCAATGGTATTATCGGCCCCGATCGCCAGCTGAATCCTCATGCCTACGAGGTGGCCTACCAGTATCAGAACATCTGGGTGACGCCCATCGACTTGAAGAAGGGTGTTGTCGAGGTTTACAACGAAAACTTCTTCCGCGACCTGAGCAACTACAAGATCGTATGGAACGTGCTGGCCGACGGCAAGAGCGTCGAGCAAGGCGAGATAACCGACCTGAACGTGGCGCCGCAGGGGAGAGCGATGGTCACGTTGCCCATCCATGACGTGGACGCGGGCGAGGTGCTGCTCAACGTGCGGTTCGTGGCCAAGACGGCCGAGTCGCTCGTCGACGCCGGCCAGACGGTGGCCTACGAGCAGCTTACCGTGAAGGCCTTTACGCCCGAAAAGGCCGTGGCTGCCGATGGAAAGGTGAAGATTATCAATAAAAAGAAAGACGCCCGACTGCTGTTGACGGCCGACGGCGTGACCGTGGCCTTCGACCGTGCGAGCGGTCTCATGACACGCTATGCGGCAGACGGTCGCGAGTATATCGCCGAGGGTGGTTCGCTGCGTCCCAACTTCTGGCGGGCGGCCACGGACAATGACATGGGCGCCGGCTTCCCCAAGCGCTTCAAGGTGTGGAACAACCCCGAGATGAAACTCATGTCGCTGACGGCCGAGACCCGCAAGGAGGGCAAGGCCGCGCCGGCAGAGGTGACGGCTGTCTACGATATGCCCGCCGTCGGCGCCCGGCTCACGCTTCGTTACCTTGTCGACAGCCGCGGACGAATCGACGTCAGCCAGTTGCTCGAACCCAAGGACGGTGCGAAGGCTCCCGACATGTACCGCTTCGGCATGGTGATGGATATGCCCTACCAAATGGACCGCACAACATTCTACGGCCGCGGACCTATCGAAAACTACATCGACCGCAAGGCTTCGCAGCTCGTCGGCATCTACTGCAATACGGCCGACAACATGTTCTATCCCTACATCAGGCCGCAGGAAACGGGCACTTTCAGCGACCTGCGCTACTGGAACCAGGCCGACGCCGAGGGCAAGGGCCTGAATGTAACCTCTCCGCAGCTGTTCTCGGCCAGTGCCCTGCACTATAACATCGCCGACTTAGACGACGGCGAGGCCAAGGAACAACGCCACAGCTACCAGATTCCCAAGAGTCGATACACCGTGCTCTGTGTCGACGGCGCGCAATATGGGCTTGGCGGACAAGACAGCTGGGGCGCGTGGCCTTTCGAACAGTATCGGCTGCACTTCGGAAAGAAAGCCTTCAGCTTTACGCTTTCGCCCCTGAAATAAGTTGCCCCCACACTTTTAAACAACAAGGAAGCCTCTTTCGTGTCAACGAGAGAGGCTTCCTTATTAAGCCCAAGAAGTGTCATTTCACACTTCACATTCCACATTTCAAATTCCTATCTGATAAACAACAATTCCCTGTACTTGGGCAATGTCCACAGCTCATCGGCCACGATGAGTTCCAGCTTGTCTATCTGATAGCGCACGGCATCCATCTTCGGGGCCACCGTGTCGTGATAGGCGAGGGCCTTCTCGCGCTCGTTCTGAATCCTGTTGGCCACCTTGCGGGCGTTGACAAGTTCTTCGATACCCGTTTCAATGCGCTGCGTGCGCTCCGCGATCTCGCGGATAATCTTCACGTTGCGGGCCGTGAGCGCCTTGCCCTCTTCCTTTCCGAAGATATTGAACATGCCTCCCACGTTTTTGGCTAAGCGGCTCTGGTAGTGCGTGGCTACCGGAATGATGTGGTTCATGCTCAGGTCGCCCATCACGCGGGCCTCTATCTGAATCTTCTTGGTATAGGTTTCCCACTTCACCTCGTTACGGGCTTCGAGTTCGCTGCGACTCATGACGTTCATCTTTTCAAACATCCTGACGCTCTCGGGGTCGAGATAGCGGTCGAAGCAGAGAGGGCAGGAAGCCTCGCAGTCGAGTCCGCGGCGGGCCGCCTCGGCTTTCCACTCGTCGCTGTAGCCGTTACCGTCGAAGCGGATGGGGCGGCAGCGCCTGATGTCCTCGCGAATCACGTCGATAATGGCACTCGTCTGGTCTTCGCCACCGGCTATCAGCGCGTCTACTCGCTGCTTAAAGTCGGTCAAAGCCTCAGCCACGGCCGTGTTGAGTACGATAAGCGCACTGGCACAGTTGGCCTCTGAGCCCACAGCACGAAACTCAAAGCGGTTGCCCGTGAAGGCAAACGGACTCGTTCGGTTGCGATCGGTGTTATCGATCATCAGTTCCGGAATCTCCGGAATGTCGAGTTTCATACCCGTTTTGCCCTCAACGTTGAAGAGTTCGTCCTTGTCGGCCTTCTCAATATGATCGAGCAAATCGGTCAGCTGTCGCCCCAAGAACGACGAAATGATGGCGGGCGGAGCCTCGTTTCCACCCAGACGATGGGCATTCGTGGCCGTCATAATCGATGCTTTGAGCAGTCCGTTGTGCTTGTAGACACCCATTAGCGTCTCGACAATGAACACCACGAAGCGCAGGTTGGCCTCCGACGTCTTACCGGCCGCATGCAACAGCACGCCCGTATCGGTGACAAGGCTCCAGTTGTTGTGCTTGCCCGAGCCGTTGATACCATCGAATGGCTTTTCATGAAGCAACACCCGGAAGCCGTGTTTGTGAGCTACCTTCTTCATCAGACTCATCAACAGCATGTTATGGTCTACCGCCAAGTTGCATTCCTCGTAGATGGGCGCCAGCTCAAACTGCCCCGGTGCCACCTCGTTGTGGCGTGTTTTGCAGGGAATACCTAACTCCAGCGCCTGCGTTTCCAAATCTTTCATGAAGGCCTGAACACGCTCTGGGATGGTGCCGAAATAGTGATCGTCCATCTGTTGGTTCTTGGCCGAGTCGTGCCCCATGAGCGTGCGGCCGGTGAGCATCAGGTCGGGGCGGGCCGAGTAGAGGCTTTCGTCTACCAAGAAGTATTCCTGTTCCCAGCCCAGATTGGTCTGTACCTTCTTCACTTTCTTGTCGAAATAGTGGCAGACACTCGTGGCCGCCTCGCCGACGGCGTGGAGCGACTTCAGTAGCGGGGCCTTGTAGTCGAGCGCCTCGCCCGTGTAAGAGATGAAGATGGTGGGGATGCAGAGCGTGTCGTCAATGATAAAGACGGGCGACGTGGGGTCCCAGGCCGAGTAGCCGCGGGCCTCGAAGGTGTTGCGAATGCCGCCGTTAGGGAAGCTCGAGGCGTCGGGTTCCTGCTGAACGAGCAGCTTGCCCGAGAATTCTTCTATCATTCCGCCCTTGCCGTCGTGCTCGACGAAGGCGTCGTGTTTCTCGGCCGTGCCTTCAGTGAGCGGTTGAAACCAGTGCGTATAGTGCGTCACGCCGTTCTCCTCGGCCCACTGCTTCATGCCGCTGGCTACCGCGTCGGCAATGCTTCGGTCGAGCCTACAGCCGTTGTCGATAACATCTATCAGCTTGTTGTAGACGTCGGCCGACAGGTATCGGTACATTTTCTGACGGTTGAACACATATTTGGCAAAGTATTCGGACGGACGTTCCTTGGGCGCGGGCACCTCTAAAGGACGCTTGCGGAACGCTTCGGCCACGACCTCAAATCTCAAGTTCGACATAAGTTATTATTTTATTCCGTGAAAAAAAACGTGTTGTGTGGACAAAAATATAAAAAATAGACGTGAAAAAAGCCTGTAGACAAAAAAACTCTCACAATCGGTGAGAGCTTCTTTCTGTATGTTTACCAAAATTTGTTATATTCTTCGCTATATTCAAAGCCGGCCGCGGCCAGTTTCTTTTCTAAGTCGTGACGGTTTACATCCATATCATCGCACAAGGCGTCGAGTGAACGGTAGTCGTCGCGCAGCAACATGTTAACGACACTGAATAAGATCATCGGGTCGTTGGGTAATTTATCCATTATTTTTCTTTCTGTTTTAAAACGATTGCAAAGTTACTTGAAATCAACGACTTGCCGAAAAAAAATAAATATTTTTAATGAATAAAACCGCTATTTCTGAGTGATTTCCCTCGTTTTTCGTTCAAATAAAAATATTTCCGTTCCGATTATCTCCCTTTTCCTTTTGATTTATCTTTGATTTGAGCTACCTTTGCACCGCTAAATAAGTATATTACAAATGAGTAAGAAGCAGATTCTTCTGATCAACGACATGGCCGGTTACGGCAAGGTGGCTACGGCGGCCATGCTTCCCATCCTTTCTTACTTTGGCCATCCCACCTATAATCTGCCGACAGCGCTGGTTTCTAATACGTTGGATTATGGTAAGTTCAATATTTTAGATACGACAGACTATATCAAAGGCGTGTTTCCCGTTTGGAAACAACTTGGTTTTTCGTTTGACGCCATAGCCACAGGTTTTATTGTTTCCGAACGCCAAGCTGCCATCATCTCCCGTTATTGTTTGCAAGAGGCTGCCAAGGGTACCGTCATCTACGTGGATCCCATCATGGGCGACGAGGGAAAGCTGTATAATGGCGTCACGCCCGCTGCCATCAACTCCATGCGCGAAATGCTCGGTGTAGCTCATCTGTGCTACCCTAACTATACGGAGGCTTGCTACCTGACCGGCCGTCCTTACCGGGCGGAGGGTGTCAGCTACGATGAGGCGCTGGGATTGCTCCGTCATTTACGAAAGATTGGCCCTAAATCGGTGCTCATCACCAGCATACCGGTCGACGGACAGCCTTCGGTCATGGGCTACAACCACGAAGACGACAGCTATTTCCAACTGCCCTATGATGAAATTCCCGTACACTTTCCGGGTACGGGCGACATCTTCTCGGCTGTGCTCATCGGCCATCTGCTCAACGACGAACCGCTGACGGACAGCACCCGCAAAGCCATGGACGCCGTCTATACGTTTATCAATCTCAACAAGGACAACGAAGACAAGAACCGAGGCATTCCATTGGAGCAATACCTCGACGTACTGAATCAATAATTCCACGGCCTAAACGAAGCTCTCGAGCTTTTTAGCGACCGTTTTCCGTAACTCAATTCTTTCTTTTATGTGGCTCGAATCCCTGTTTTCAATCCATTCAGCCGTACAGGCCGTAGTCGTTTTATCAGCAGTCTGCGCCCTGGGACTTGCGCTCGGCAAACTCCACTATAAAGGTATTTCGCTCGGCATAGCCTTTGTTTTCTTCATCGGAATCGTAGGCGGCCACTACGGTTTTACGCTCAACCACGACGTCCTGCTCTTTGCCGAGAGCTTCGGCTTGTCCATGTTTGTCTACGCGCTCGGCCTTTATGTAGGTCCCAACTTCTTTGGTTCGCTGCGTCACGAGGGCATTCAGCTCAACCTGTGGGGACTCGGTGTCGTCCTTACGGGCACGCTCATGGCCATTCTGCTGTGCTATGTCTTGCCGGTGAACGTGGCCGACATGGTGGGCATTCTTTGCGGAGCCACCACCAATACGCCGGCTCTGGGAGCCGCTCAGCAAGCCTTGGAGCAGATGGGACTACAGAGCGGACGTGCCGCCTTGGGCTGTGCCGTCACCTATCCGTTAGGTGTCGTGGGTGTCATTCTGGCCATGGTCATCATGCGCAAGCTTTTTGTGAAACCGATTGACCTGCAACCCCATTCGTCGGCAGACGAAGACCACACCTATGTGGGCCAGTTTGTGGCGGTCAATCCGGCCTTGGCAGGCAAGTCTCTCGCCGCCATATCGCTCATGACCCATCGCCATTTCATCATCAGCCGTATATGGCGCAACGGACAGGTCATTGTGCCCCATGCCACCACGACACTGCAGGTGGGCGACAACCTGCTGGTGGTGACCAATAAGGAGGAAGTTTCGGCCATGGAAATTCTCTTCGGACAGAAGGTGGAAAAAGACTGGAATCGGGAACAGATAGACTGGAACGCCATCGACTCGAAGGTGGAGAGCCGTGTCATCGTGATGACCAAGACGCAACTGAACGGCAAGCGACTCGACCAGTTGCAGCTCCGCAGCACCTACGGTGTCAATGTGAGCCGTGTCACCCGTGGCGACATCAAGCTGCTGGCCACCGACCATCTGCGGCTGCAATACGGCGACCGGTTGACCATCGTAGGTCCGCCGGCCGACATCGACCATGTAGAGGCTTTCTTAGGCAATGCCGTGCAGACGCTGAACGAGCCCAACCTGGGCGCTATCTTCCTCGGTATGCTGCTGGGTGTGGCTGTCGGCGCCATTCCCATCGACATTCCCGGCATGACAGCCCCCGTGCGTTTAGGTATTGCCGGCGGTCCCATCATCATGGGTATCGTCATCGGCGCGCTTGGGCCGCGCGTGCATTTCATTTCTTATATGACCCGTAGTGCCGGCCTTATGTTGCGCAAATTGGGTCTGTCGCTCTATCTGGCATGTCTCGGTATCGACGCCGGTGGTCAGTTCTTCGAGACCGTCGTGCGCCCCGAAGGCCTCATGTGGGTGGGTATCGGCTTCCTGCTGACGGTGGTACCCGTGCTCACGGTGGGCTGTATCGCGCTCCGGCTACACAAGTTCGACTTCGGAACCATCTGCGGAATCCTCTGCGGCAGCATGGCCAACCCCATGGCCCTGACTTATGCCGACGATACGATAGACGGTGACGCGCCGTCGGTCAGCTACGCCACTGTCTATCCGTTGGGCATGTTCATTCGTGTGATCATTGCCCAGGTAATGGTGATGTTTCTGGTATAACCCGATGACTGAATTGTAAAAGGGCTGCTTTCACGTTGCGAAAGCAGCCCTTTTACATTCCAATAGTTATGCTTTTAGCGGCTCAAAGCATATCTTTTACAAGCTAAAAGCAGCCCTTTTACAAAGCTGCTTTTCAGCTCTCATTTATCTGCCATTCAATCCTTCGTTTTATTCATCAAACTTCAAACCCTTCGTCTCGGGCATGGCACCTTTCTGGGTACATACGTAGGCACTCACCTTGACAGCCCGCTTGTGGGCCTCCTCGATGGTTTTGCCTTCCAGGATGGCGGCCGTGAAGCTACCGGTGAACGAGTCGCCGGCACCCACCGTGTCGGCCACTTCCACTTTCGGCGTCTCCACGAAACTCTTTTTCTTGGGAGCGAAGACATAGCTGCCGTTGACGCCGCAGGTAAGCACGAGCATTTTCAGGTTGTACTTGCCCAAGATGAGCCAGCACTTGTTTTCGATGTCCAGGCCGGGATAGCCGAAAAGGCGCCCGATGGTGACGAGTTCCTCGTCGTTAATCTTCAGAATATTGCAGGCGTCGATCGAGTCGCGGATGATTTCCTTGGTGTAGAAGTTCTGTCGCAGGTTGATATCGAAAATCTTGAGACAGTCCTTGGGCGTGGCGGCCAGGAACTTCAGGATGGTATTCCGCGACACAGTGTTACGCTGGGCCAGCGATCCGAAGCACACGGCGCGGGCGTTCCGTGCCACGGTCTCTATCTCGGGTGTGAAGGGGATGTTGTCCCAGGCCACGTCGGCCTTGATGTCGTAAGAGGGCACGCCCTCGTCGTCGAGCGTCACCAGCACGGTGCCGGTGGGATAGTCGACGGTGGGCATGATGTGGTTGAGTTTCTTCTCGTCGAACTCTTTGCGGGCCTGGTCGCCCAACATGTCGTTGCCCAAGGCGCTGATGGCCATGGCGTCGAAACCGAACTGATTGGCATGATAGGCGAAGTTGGCGGGGGCGCCACCCAGTTTAGAACCTTCGGGCAGGCAGTCGAACAACGCTTCGCCCAATCCCACAACGTATCTTTTCTGTTCTTTCTTGGTCATAATGATTCTATTTGCGGTTAAATGAATTGTTTAATCCTTTTCTTTTTTCAATCTTCTTATCTTCCCACTCTTTTGATATAGCTGAAGAGATAGACCACGCCGACGGCCATCACGATGACGGCGCCTCCTTGGCCGACAGCGTCGCTGGTAGCACCCATGATCAAGGGGAAGATGGTGCCACCGAAGAGGCCCATGATCATCAGTCCGCTCACCTCGTTTTTCTTTTCAGGCACAGCCTGCAGAGCTTCGCTGAGGACGATGGAGAAGACATTGCTGTTGCCGTAGCCCACCAGCGCGATGGCTACGTAGAGCGTCAGTTCGGATTGGCCGAAGTACATGCCCACCATGCTCAGCGCCATCATCGCAATGCTGATGACGAAGAAGGTGCGGTTTCTCATCACCCGCAGGAAGAAGCTGCCCGTCAGACAGCCCAACGTACGGAAGATGAAGTAGAGAGAAGTGGCAAATCCTGCCTCGGTAAGTGTCATCCCAAGGCGTTCTATCAGAAGTTTTGGAGCAGTCGTATTGGTTCCCACGTCGATTCCCACATGGCACATGATACCCAGGAACGACAGCAGGACGATGGGTTTGGCCAGCAGTCGGAAGCAGGCGACATATTCGCCACCTACGGAGACATGGGCGGGCACGGCGTCTCTTTCCTCCTCAAAGCCCGTGGCGGAGAGCAGAAGTGTGGCCACAATGCCGATGACCATGTAGATGGGGAACAGCACGCGCCAGCCAAGACCGAATGCGGGTATCGTGGCCGTGGCGCCCCACATGGCGATATAGGGGGCCATAAACGAGGCGATGGCCTTGATAAACTGGCCGAAAGTGAGCGTCGAGGCCAGGTTGCCGCCTTTGATGACGGTGCTCACCAGCGGGTTGAGCGACGTTTGCATCAGCGCGTTGCCGATTCCGAGCAGCGAGAAACTCACCAACATCACGCCGAAGCTTTCGCCGAAGATGGGCAGCAGCAGGGAGAGGAGGGTGACGACCAGCGAGAGGAGCACCGTCTTCTTGCGGCCGATGCGGTTCATCAGTACGCCTGTGGGCACCGAGAAGATGAGGAACCAGAAGAAGACAAGAGAGGGAAAGAGGTTAGCCGTGGTGTCGTTCAGGTTCAAATCGGCCTTCACATAGTTGGAGGCGATGCCTACCAAATCGACGAATCCCATCGCGAAAAAGCAGAGCATGACGGGAATCAGCGCCATTTTGTTTGATTTACTCATAAATATTTAGGTTTTAAAAAGAATTGTCTTTCTACCTCCCGACCGTCAAGCTTTCCATGCGGCATCGGTCGTTGAAGTTTGTCACTTCTTAGGTTTTACGACTGCAAAATTAGTGTTTGGAAGAATAAGTCACTTGCTAAAATCGTTCATTTGATTACAAAAATGTTGCATGTATCATTTTTTATAAAGTAAATGTGAAGTATGAAAAGGTAAACGTTGTTAAGGTCTTGCATCAGGAAGTGGGTGTTGCCGTAAACGCCTATCTTGGGAAGTTCCACCAGCGTGGCGTTGCCTCCGTGGCGATTGACGCATTCAACGAACTTGCGGCCCATTTGCAGGCGCACGCGCCAGTTCTCGTCGCCGAGGTTCTTGCTGGGCGTCTCGGGTATGTAGTCGCCGAAATACAATAAGCCTTGCTTTCTGTTGTGCCTCCTTACCCCAAAGGAGATAGCATCAAAAATTGAAGTTTTCTCATACAGATTCTCCTTTCTCTTTATTTTTATTTCAGTTTCTCTTTAAAAAACGCGCATGCCTTTGCCGCGATGGGGTCTACATATTCCTTCACATAATAGGTCTTGATTGCTTTTGTTCTCATTTTCGATATCTTTTATCCGCGTGGCGCGAAGCCCATAAACCATTTGGTTATTTCCGGGTCGTGGTGGCTCGGCATGATGACGGGCTGTGTGGTGTCGAGCTTTAGTATCTCGACCATCTCGGCATCGGTGAGCGTGAAGTCGAACAGTTGCAGGTTCTGCGCCATGCGTTCCTTGTGCACCGACTTGGGAATGACGATCACGCCGCGCTGCAACAGATAGCGCAGCGCCACCTGCGGTCCTGTCTTACCGTGCTTTGCACCGATGGCGGCCAGCGTCTCGTTGGTGAAGAAGACGTTCTTGCCCTCTGCCAGCGGACCCCACGACATGTGGCGCACGCCCAGTTCGTCCATATACTTGCGGGATTCCACCTGCTGGAAGAACACGTGCGTCTCCACCTGGTTTACCGCCGGCACAATGTCCATGAAGTGGCAGAAGTCGATGAGGTGATCGGGATAGAAGTTGCTCACGCCGATGGCGCGCACCTTACCTGCCTTTAAAGCATCTTCCAAGGCACGGTAGGCGTTGTAACGGTTGCCGTAGGGCTGGTGCAGCAGTATCAGGTCGATGTAGTCGGTGCCCAGCTTGCGCAGGCTCTCATCGATGCTGCGTGCAGGGGCGTCGCCCTCGTAGTTGGACATCCATATCTTGTCTACCACGAAGACGTCTTCTCTCGGCACGCCGCTTTTGCGTATGGCGCGACCCACGCCCTCCTCGTTCTGGTATGCCTGCGCCGTGTCTATCATCCGGTAGCCCATGCTCAGCGCGTCGGCCACGCAGCGTTCCACCTCATCAGGCGCCACCTGAAACACACCGTAGCCCAGCTGCGGCATTTCCACTCCATTGTTCAGTTTAATCGTATCCATGATTCTCTTTTTGTTTGTGAATGATTTATGATTGCAAAGATAAGAGGGAAAAGCGGCTTCGGCTTTACACAAAAGGCGACTTTGTTTCACTTTTCAGCGAAAAAGTCGGTTATCATTCGGCAAGTGGCGTCAGCTGTAGGGGCGTGATTTATCACGTTCCGCCTCGCCCGGAAAACAGGCAATCCGCCGTAGGTGTGTGATTTATCACATTACGAATTCCTCGGGAAACAAACAATCACGCTAACGCCACGCAATGGACTGCAGGCGGAGGCGGAACGTGATAAATCACGCCCCTACGATGTCCCGACAAACGACGGCAGGCTTGCCGAGATTCGGCAAACGCCAAGGTATAACGGATGTTAAATGCCGAGGTTCGGCAAACGTCAAGACGTAACGGATGTTAAATGCCGAGATTCGGCAAACGTTAAAGTATAACGGATGTTAAATGCCGAGGTTCGGCAAACGCCAAGGTATAACGGATGTTAAATGCCGAGGTTCGACAAACGTCAAGACATAACAGATGTTAACTGCCGAAGCTCGGCAAACGTCACGGCAAGTGACGGCATGAACGAATTTTCGGCAACCACGCCTTCGCCAAACGATAAGGCGCGATTGCTGAAAATCCGAGGTGTGACGGCGGCTTGCGTTATTCGTTCACCTGAACTTTCTGCACCGTCTTGCCATCCACTGCCACCACATAAACGCCGGACGTGGGCAGGGGGAGCCGCACTTCGCCACCACCGCTCACGGCCGTGGTCACCAGCCGACCGTCCATGCCGTAGACGGACACGTGCGCTTTGGTCTGCAATCCGTCAACCAGAATAACCTGCCCTTGCGCTCTCAACGTGACTGTCTCTTGCGTCGCGACTTGTCGCACGTCGGTGGATGTCGAGCCCCGCAACTCGATAAACTGGCGCACGCCGCTTGTCTTTCCGCCTTGCGTCGTTTGCCAGGTGCGCGTGATGATGTTGCCTTCGGTGGTCTCGGTGTAGGCAAGCTCCACGGCACGCCCGTCGATCGTGGCGGTGACGTCGGGCTTGGCGGGCAGCGTTTCGTCCTTGCCGACGATGATGTAGCTTGCTTCGGGCAGTCCGCCGAACACCACCTGAGCGTCTACCACCTCGATGCCGCCGCCGTTAAGATCCTGACTTGTGAGGTCGTAATATTGCGTGTCGTCGTCGATAGTCTCCAATCTTAAAATGCCTTTGCCGGCAAACCAGATGTCGATTTTCTCCCCGGTATTTGGTACCACTATCGAATAGGTGGGCACGCGTGCCATCAACTGCTGCGGGATGAACACGTCGCACTCGCCGTCGTTGGCTGTGGCAGGCATCAGCACGTGGCGATAGGTCTTGCCGAAATCGTCGGACATCACCACGCGCACCTTGCTGTCTCGGGGAAAAAACGTTTTGTCTACATCCCAGGTCAGGTGCAGCTTGTCGCCCATAGAATATTTTTTGTCTATCGTCGAGGTTATCTTGAATGGCGTGGCAGCCACCACTTCCACGTTGGCAATGTAGCCATCGTAGAGTGGGGCGTGGTGCCTGGCGATGGCATCTGATAGTGGAAGGGCGTCGCTGACGCTCAACCAGAACTGATAATTGCCCACGGGTATTTTATCAGAATTTGGTACGATGCTGCCGCTGCCGTTGTGTTTGCGACCGAATTCGAGCACGTTGCCGCGCTGAGGCGGGTAAACGGGGAACGTGGCTTGATTGCTACGAGAGCAACCAAACTGGTTGAAACTATAGTTCAGCTCCTTTTGTTCGGCATCGTCGGCGTAGACGGGAATGGTGAAAAACGTGCCTTGGGGCACGCGATAGGTGGTTTTCATCCTGTCGCGGTCGATGCGTGGCGCGGTGTTATTTGTGTTGGGATATTTTAAAGGGAGCGTTTTGTCGGCATTTGCTTTGGGCGCTTTCATTTCTTTGATGCACTGCAAAGAGATGAATTCCGTTTTAGACGATGTGCCATAGCTGACCACCGACTGACCCGAACCCGGCTCGTTGCATGTTCCCCACAAGCCCACCGAATATGTAAAGGGATGCTCTGCGCCAAACATGTGCCCCAGCTCGTGAGCCATAGTGATCAGATCCTGGGTATAAACAACGGCATGCCCCTTCCAAGACGGATATTGAATGCCGCCCAAATGCGCTAATCCGCCAAGACTGGTATTTTCGGCATAGTCCAGCAAAAGTCCGATATCGTAGTTCTCTGTGCCGATGGCTGCGTTGATAAGTCCCGTTCCTGCCGAGTAGTAATACGGTCCGTTGTTCACCCGTTCAATCAGCCGCTCGTCGTCGATCACTTGAAACTGCACGCCCAAGTCGCGCACATATATCTCGTTGAGATAGGTCTCAAGCTGCGCCCAAAAGGCTTTCACCTTGCTGACATCCGTGTTGAACTTAGGCGAATGGAACTCGCTGTAGCTCATGAACACAGCCAAACGGAAAACTCGGTATGTACCATCAGAGATAACAGGGGCTTCAAGGGTGTTCCTACCTGCCCGGGTTCCGCTCGTGATTGGGGACAGCTGCGTGTTCCACCTTGCGCCAAGCGCATTGGGCGCACTTGTTTTTTCGCCCGCGTTGTCACTGTCGGCAGTGGACGTGGGCTGCAGTCCGCATTCGCTGTCCGTGTGTCTTGTGGGACTAAGCACCAGCAGTCCGTTGTTTGAAGAAATGTCGTAATCGGAGCCATAATACAAGCTTCCCACTACGTTTTCCTTGTCGTCGATGCTCACATATGCCACCGTTTCACCGTTGAGCGTCCCAATATAAGTATGTATGCCCTGCGCCGCAAACGAGTTTGGGCTTTCGTGCCATTGCAGAGGGAGCGAAACCTCGGGGCTAATGGGTAGCGCGAAGGTGGCGTTTGCTTGTTTCAGTGATTGCTTGAAAGCGTTTGTGGTGGCGTAGTCGAGAGATTCTGCCGCCCATATCGGTGCGGCACAGAGCCAGATCAGCCCGCCAAATGCCAATGTTCTAATTATGCGTTTCATCTATTTTGCTGTTTTTTCGGCGCAAAATTACGCATAAAAGGCCACGCCAACAAGGGGTGCGAGCTAAAATTGCAAGCTTCTCATTTTCTTTAATGTCATCTTGTCGCTTAAAAGCCGATGCTTTCCAGCCACTTGTCTATCTGCGCGTGCTTCCGGTCCATTCCCTTGCCGTTCTTCTCTTTTATGTGTTGTAAAATGCTTTAAATATTGATTCATAAGTAGGTAAATCAAGATTAGCCAATCTGACACTTTCTCCGAAAAATGAATGAGGGTGTATCAAAATAGACACATCCTCTTTGTGATATAAGATAAAAAGGTTATCTTTGTTACCACAAGGTCAATCATAGGGTTCTTATGTCGTTTAATAAAAGTAATTTGATCGTGGAGCGTGATCTCAAACGTCTCGGTACGGCCGAACTGAAAGATTACGTGGTACACATTATTTGTATGCGTGGCCGGTTTGACTTTACGTTTGATGGGAATCCGTTTTTATTAAAATCGGGAGAAGCAATGATTATCAGTCTTCAACAGTTATTAGAAGGCATGCGGCCTTCTGCCGATTTAGACGTGATGTGCGTCTACGTGAAGTCTGATTTTCTGGAACTTTGTACGCCCCCGCAGCAACTATGGAATCAAAGGCGCGTTGGCTCTCTATGCTTATCCTGTCATGCAGATGGACGGGAGGCGGTTCGAACAGCTGCGTCAAGACTTTGTACAGATAGAACAAAGGTTGCTGAACACCGAGAATCCCTTTCAAGAAGACATACTGATATGTGCCACGCAGATGATGTTTCTCGACTTCTTCGACATCCACGCCGCGCAAAACGGACTGGCCAACATCTCGTTTCAAGACACCGACATCATTGCCCGCTTCATGCAGATGCTCGAACACGGCGATTATGTAAAGAACCGCGAGGTGGGCTATTATGCCGACAAACTGTGCGTAACGCCGAAATATCTCTCTGAGGTGTGCAAGGGCGTAAGCGGCAGAACAGCCAATTACTGGATTACGCGCTTTGTCATCATCCACATACGCCGGCTGCTGAAAGCGCGCGAAATGACGTTTACTGAAATCTCCGACCTTTTCGAATTCTCCTCGCCCGCCTACTTCAGCCGCTTTGTGCAGAAACATCTGGGCGTATCTCCAACCAATTTCCGAGAATAACGATTCATCAATCATGAATCATTCGATTTATAGCTGTGTTTTAATATTTTAATCCTTTATTTAAAAATCAGAATAAGTTTAAATCTCTTCGCTGTTTCTTTACAGCCGATCAAATAAATGGATATGAAAAAGAAAAAACAAGTCGGGCTTCGCAACCCGCTTTATCTTATTGAATGTAGATTTCTGAAACTCTACTTGGTATTAGGATTTTTACTCCGTATAGTGCTGATGCTGACATCGCCGGCCGATGCTTCGTTCACGATAGGTGAAACCATACGATTGCTGGGTGTGGGAATCTTCTCTGATTTCGGTATGGGCATCCTACTTTTCATTCCTCTTCAGATTTTCTATCTGGGGCTGAATGAGTGGAAGTACAATCGTGTTGCCGGTTGGGTAATCGAAGTTCTGATCGCTTCCGCACTGATTTATGTATGCTGTTTCCACTCCATCTTTGACGAATATGGCGGTGGCGCGCCGAAGATTGCCAAGATATTCATAGGCTGGAAGCTCCTGAGTTTCACGCTGCGCTTTCTCATTCCCAAGATAAGAGAGGCATGGCGACGCGTCACGCTCTATACAACCTGGGGTGTTTACGTATTCCTTTTCCTTTGTGTTACAGCGGGTGAAATCATCTTCTGGCAAGAGTTTGGCGTTCGATACAACTTTATAGCCGTGGATTATCTGGTCTATACGCATGAGGTTATCGGCAATATCATGGAGTCTTATTCCATCGTTCCGCTTCTCTTGTTGATTGTCCTACTCACGGTAGGCATTATCCTATGGGACTCTCGCAAGCGAAGATTCAGACTTACCAACCTCTATACGCCCCGACTGCTGGCTGTTCATTTGGCTATTTATGCCGCCTTTGCCGTTTGCTCCTATTTCATCCTGTGGGGAACACATAGCATGCAGAGCGACAATCAGTATGTTACGCAGCTGGAGCAGAACGGGGCCTGCGACTTCGTCATCGCATTCCAAAGCAACAAGTTGGAGTATGACAAGTTCTACCCCATGCTGCCCAAGCAACAGGCTATCAGCATGTACTACAAGGAAGCAGAATTGAACGCGGATGGTAGCAAAACCATCGGAGACAGTTTCACTACACGCCGCCCCAACATTGTCCTTATCACGGTGGAGAGTCTCAGTGCCGACTTCCTCACCCGTTACGGCAACAAGCAACAGCTCACGCCGGAGCTTGACCGGCTGATGCGGAAGGGTTTGGTATTCGATCGTCTCTATGCGGCCGGCAACCGCACCGTCCGCGGTCTGGAAGCTCTGTCTCTCTGCGTACCGCCCAGTGCCGGCGAGAGTATTATCAAGCGCAAGGCCAACCGCATGGGAAGTTTGTCGGTAGGAAGCGTCTTAGGCCGGCTGGGATACCGCTGCCAGTTCCTCTATGGCGGCGACAGCTACTTTGACAACATGGGCGATTTCTTCTCCCATAACGGTTATGAAGTGATCGACCGCAACGATATTGCAAGCAAAGACATCACCTTTGCCAACATTTGGGGCGTGTGCGATGAGGATATTTTCAAAAAGAGCCTGGAAACTTTCGACGCCAACACCCGAGACGGGAGGCCGTTCTTTGCCCAAATCATGACTACGAGCAACCATCGTCCTTACACTTATCCTGCCGGCCGCGTCAAAGTGAAGGGAGATCCGAACACACGGGACGCCGCCGTGAAATACACCGACTACGCCATCGGCAAATTCATCCGCGACGCGGCACGCAAGTCATGGTTCAACAATACCGTATTCATTGTCATCGCCGACCACTGCGCATCCAGCGCGGGCAAGACTTCACTGCCGATAGACCGTTATCACATTCCCTGCATTGTCTATGCGCCGGCCATCGTGAAGCCACAGAAAGTGGAAAAGGTTTGCTCGCAGATAGATGTCATGCCGACCATCTTATCTCTGCTGCGCCTGAAAAGCCGTGTTCGGTTTACAGGACAGGACATTCTCTCTCCCACATTCCGTTCCCGTGCTTTCATGGCAACTTACCAAGACTTAGGTTATCTGGAAGGGAATCGGCTCACAGTGTTATCCCCTGTCCGTGTCGTTCGGCAGTATTCTGTTCGCCCGCTCGCCGACGGCACTTATGACGAGCAACCCGTCAGCCGGCCTGACAACCATCTTGTACGCAAGGCACAGGCCTGCTATCAATACGTAAACCTCTATCTGAAAGCCCAATAACAAGAGGTATATTGTAAGACTTATTGCAAAATGTCAATGAGAATACTAAATTGAAATATGGCAGGAGAAGCAGAACGTCCGCTATACGGAGCTGCTTTCCTCTTTATTCCAATATCATCAAGATGCTTCCGGACGCTATCAAGACAGCCCCAAGCACGACTCGGCTTTTTATCTTTTTGTAAATAAAGTGGTAAGAAAAACGGCTTCTGAAAATGCTTCAGTTAGATGGAAAAACGGTCATGAAAGAGCGTTTTCAACCCCAATGACAAGTCATTTTCAGCTCATTTCAAGGTCAAAGCATAGCTTTTACACGCTAAAAGTTATGCTTTGACCCGCTCATTGCTATGCTTTTAGCGGCCCAAAAGGCTGCTTTTGGGCGGTTATTTTCGGTATTTTAGCCCCTTTTATGTGCGTGTAGACTTTGCCGTTTACGTTAAAAGGTTGATTATCAGCGGTTTGCTATTTTGATGAAAACTTTCAAAATTCCGGGCTTTTAGTCACGAACTTTATTCTCGAAGC
>NZ_JAERMS010000045.1 GCF_017426725.1 Prevotella illustrans
TCGCATTTTCGCTCTATTTGAAATTTTGCACTTGCCATGCTATTTGTATCTATTTGATTATCAATTTATCTTTCAAATTAAGTCGCACTTTATCTCCCATTAAGTCGCGGCACAAATATGGTACAAATATAAGCATAAAAACGATTAAAAACGACAGGATTTGATTATTATTAAGAAATAAAAATCCCAGCAACTTATTATGTTACTGGGATTTACTTATTTTTAATTAGCGTTTTTTAGCACTTTTACTTCACTTCCTCAAAGTCGGCGTCTTGGATGTCGTCGCCAGAGCTGGAGGATTGCGATTGATCGCCGGTGCTGCCTTGGAAGCCTTGACCGGCGTCAGCACCGGGCTGTGCGCCTTGCGGACCGGCTTGGCCATACATCTGAGCACTGGCCGCCTGGACGGCTTCGTTGAGGGCAGCGGTAGCCGTGTCGATTGCGACTACGTCGGCGGCCTTGTGGGCATCCTTTAGCTGCTGGAGGGCTGACTCGATAGCAGGCTTCTTGTCAGCCGGAATCTTGTCGGCATTGTCCTTCAAGAAGTTCTCGGTAGTGAAAATCATAGAGTCGGCTTGGTTGAGCTTGTCTATTTTCTCACGCTCGGCCTTGTCGGCTGCGGCGTTCTGCTCGGCCTCTGCCTTCATGCGGTCGATTTCTTCCTGGCTCAAACCGCTGCTGGCCTCGATACGTATCTTCTGCTCCTTACCGGTAGCTTTGTCCTTGGCGCTTACATTGAGAATACCGTTGGCGTCGATATCGAACGTCACCTCAATCTGTGGAACGCCACGGCGTGCGGGTGCGATCCCTTCCAAATTGAACTGGCCGATGCTCTTGTTTTGTGAAGCCATGGGGCGCTCACCCTGAAGAACGTGGATGGTAACGGCCGTCTGGTTGTCAACCGCGGTAGAGAAGGTTTCGCTCTTCTTGCAGGGGATGGTCGTGTTGGCCTCAATCAGCTTGGTCATAACGCCGCCCATTGTCTCGATACCGAGGGTCAGCGGAGTAACGTCGAGCAACACGATGTCGCCCACGCCGCTTTCCTTATTTAATATGGCACCTTGGATAGCTGCACCCACAGCAACGACTTCATCCGGGTTTACGCCCTTTGAAGGCTCCTTGCCGAAGTAGTTCTTAACCAATGTCTGCACGGCAGGAATACGGCTCGAACCACCAACGAGGATTACTTCGTCGATATCCGACGTAGACAGCTTGGCGTCGCGGACAGCATTCTGGCAGGGAACTAAGCAAGACTGAATCAGTTCGTGAGCCAATTGCTCAAACTGAGCGCGGGTCAAAGTCTTTACCAAGTGCTTGGGCACGCCGCCTTCGGCAGAGATATAAGGCAGGTTGATTTCGGTCGAGGTTGAGCTTGACAGTTCAATCTTGGCTTTTTCTGCAGCTTCTTTCAAGCGTTGCATGGCCATTGGATCCTTGGTCAGATCGATACCCTCGTCAGCCTTGAAGCCGTCGGCCAGCCACTTGATGATTACTTGGTCGAAGTCGTCGCCACCCAAGTGGGTATCACCGTTGGTGGAGAGCACCTCGAATACGCCGCCACCAAACTCGAGGATGGAGATATCGAACGTACCGCCACCCAAGTCGAACACGGCAATCTTCATATCCTTGTTGGCCTTGTCGACACCGTAGGCCAAGGCTGCGGCCGTCGGCTCGTTCACGATACGCTGAACGTTGAGACCCGCAATCTGTCCGGCCTCCTTAGTGGCCTGACGCTGTGAGTCGGAGAAGTAAGCCGGAACGGTGATGACGGCGTCGGTCACTTCCTGTCCGAGATAATCTTCGGCCGTCTTCTTCATCTTTTGAAGTATCATGGCTGATATTTCCTGTGGCGTATATTTACGACCTTCAATCTCTACGCGTGGATAACCGGCGTCGTTTACGACGGTGTAGGGCATTGCTTCCGCCTCCTTGCGGCTCTGCTCGTAGGTCTCGCCCATGAAGCGTTTGATTGAATAAACCGTATTCTTCGGATTGGTGATGGCCTGACGTTTTGCGGGATCACCCACCTTGCGCTCACCGTCTTTTACAAAACCAACCACCGAAGGGGTCGTGCGCTTGCCTTCGCTGTTTGCAATTACTACAGGTTCGTTGCCTTCAAAAACGGCAACGCAACTGTTTGTAGTACCTAAGTCGATTCCAATAATCTTTCCCATAATCGTATATGTTTTTATTTCTTGTTATTCTTAATAAAGTGTAGCCGCTTTAAACGGCGACACCCAAAAATAACAAACCCTATGCCATTGGGAGAGGACTGGCATAGGGTGTGACAAGTTGACACAACTAATCGATAAACCGCTTGACGATATTGTCATATTTGTCAATGCGCCGGTCGCGAAGGAAGGGCCACCACCGCCTTACGTCCTCACAGTGGTCAAGGTCCACGCTTACGATAATGCTCTCTTCCTCGTCGGTCGCGGCCTGATAATGGAGTTCGCCCTGCGGTCCGGCGACAAAACTGCTGCCCCAGAACCGGATACCTTCGGTCTGTCCGCTGGGATCCGGCTCAAAGCCCACACGGTTGACGGTGACGACAGGCAGGCCGTTGGCTACGGCATGGCCGCGCTGCACGGTCGTCCAGGCTTCGCGTTGGCGTTGTTGTTCTTCGGGCGTGTCGTTCAGGGCATAGCCGATGGCGGTGGGGTAGATGAGCAGTTGGGCTCCCTGCAAGGCCATAAGACGGGCTGCTTCGGGGTACCACTGGTCCCAGCAAACGAGCACGCCCAGTCGTCCTACGCTGGTATCGATGGGACGGAAGCCCAGGTCGCCCGGCGTGAAGTAGAACTTCTCGTAGTAGGCGGGGTCGTCGGGGATGTGCATCTTGCGGTATTTGCCGGCAATGCTGCCATCGGCTTCGATGACGACGGCGGTATTGTGATAAAGTCCCGGCGCGCGTTTCTCGAACAGCGATGTCACAATGACCACGTGATATTGTCGGGCCAGTTCGCCGAAAAAGTCGGTGGAAGGTCCGGGGATGGGTTCTGCCAGGTTGAAATTATCAACATCTTCCACTTGACAGAAGTAGAGCGAGTTATGCAACTCCTGCAAAACGACGAGTCGTGCGCCCCGTCGTGCCAAGTCGGCAATGCCTTCGGCCAGTCTCACCATGTTATCTTGGCGATCGGCCACGTTGTGCTGTTGTAAGAATCCTATTTTTATTTCGTTCATAGCGTTGGGTGATAGGTGTTAATGAAATGTTGAGTGGATGAGGCCATTGGGCGCGTTAGTTTTTCTCATTTCACATTCCCTCCGGGTATTGCATGGTGAGACAGTGGAGCGATCCGTGCTGGCGGATGACTGTAGATGCGTCCACGCCGATGATGTCGCGTGTGGGGAAGGCTTGGGCGATGATGTCCATGGCAGCTTGGTCCGTGTCCTGCTGTCCATAAGTGGGCACCATGACGGCCCCGTTCATGATGACGAAGTTGGCGTAAGTGGCCGGCAGACGATCTTCGCCGTCATAGATAGCGGTGGGCATGGGCAGTCGTAACAAACGAAAGGGGAGTCCTTCGTTGGTCGTCAGAGCCATGAGTTGTGTCTCCAGCTCCTTAAAGTCGTCAAACTGTTCATCCTGCGGGTCGTCACAGCCTATATATAATAAGGTGTCGTTTGGAGCCGTCCTGACGATGGTGTCTATATGACCGTCGGTGTCGTCACCCATCAGGTTGCCGTGGTCGAGCCACACGATGCGCCGGGCGTAAAGCTCTTGCTTCAATCGTTCTTCTATCTGCCGTCGGGTGAGCGGTTGGTTGCGGTGTGGAGCCAGCAAGCACATGGAGGTAGTGAAGACGGTTCCTTTGCCATCGCTCTCGATCGAACCGCCCTCCAGCACGAAGTCGTCCAGATCGATTCGTTTGCCCCGCAGCGCCCCTTGGGCATGGATCGTGCGGGTGATAGCGTTGTCTTTTTCCGCCTCGAACTTTCCGCCCCAGCCGTTAAACTTGAAGTCAAGCAGACGGCAACGGTTTTGTTGGCCATCGCCTTGCGCCACGAGCGTTATGCCGCCATGGTCGCGCGCCCACGTGTCATTCGTCTCCACGGGGCAGACGCGAACGCGTTGCCATTGGCTCTCGCTTAGCCTTGCCCGTAGCCGCGCTTCGACCGTTTCCGGTTCCTGTGCCACAATCAGTACGGGTTCATAGCGGGTGATGACATCCGTCATTTCTATGAACGTTGCCGTGATTTCTTCTAAGTAAGGCAGCCAGTCGGTCTGCGCGTGCGGCCACGTCAGTTGGATGCAGCTTTGCCGTTCCCATTCGGCCGGCAGGATGAATCCCGATCGACCGTCCCGATTGCTTATTGTTGTCATATCATACTTCTTCTAAATTAAATCTTTGCAAAAATACATATTTTCTCCAACTCGGGCAAAAAGCATTTATATTCTATTGTTCCAATTGACTCAGCGGGTAGGCCACCATCCCAAGTTGGTTGACAGTCATCGTGGCGAGTCGACTGCGAATAAATGAGGCCGAATGATTTTCAGCCGTGAAATTATGAAATATCAATGAAATCGCCAAACGTTATGGAATAATTCTTAACCTGAACTCATGGCTTAATGTATAACTGATTTCTAAATTGTGGGCAAAAATATGGTTAAATAGCTACCTTTTGCTATCTTTGCATAACCTGTCAAGATGGAGTTGAATTCATGTTGATTTTCAACGCTTTTCCAATAGCTATCCTTTTGCATTCTAAAAGCATAGCTTTTACCTTGCAAAAGGGCTGCTATTAGCGTGTAAAAGCATAGCTTTTAGCGGCTAAAAGCTATGCTTTTGAAAAGTGGGAAGATAGCGGTGGTAATTGTGGAGAAGACAGATGGAGGAAAATAGCCGGCCGAATGCCGGGCAAGTTGCTTTCAATCAGTTAGTTGGAGTTTTAATAAAAAAGATGAAATGCTTGAAATAAAAGATCCCGTATATCATCAAAACGGACGGCCTGTGCTGACCGCCGACTTTTCTTTTGCCGTAAACGGAGGCGAGGCTGTATGTTTAGCTTGTGCTGACGGTAAGGCGTCCACGTTGCTATTGCGGACGCTGATGGGGATGGAACCTTTGGAAAGTGGTTATATCAACATTGACGGCGACCTGCTTACGCCGCTTTCGGCACCCTATTTTCGTCGCCGGATGGCCTATGTACCGCAGCGGCTGGAATCCTTTTATGACACCGTGGGCGACCTTGTTGAGGCTTTGCTCGACCTGAAAGTGAATCGTTCGGTCAACGTGGATGCCAAGCAGGTGGTGCACGAACTCAAACAGTGGGGGCTCGACGCTACGTTGCTGACTCCGCGCATGGATGAAACGCCGTTCGCCACGGTGCAACTCGTCATGTTGGTGGTGGCCCTCGTACTGCGTAAACCTTATGTACTTATTGACCAACTGGCCGGAATCGACGCCGCCCGGTTGGCGTCGCTGCTTTCGCGGATGAAGCGGAACGGCCAGGCCGTGGTCATCGTAAGCAACGAACCGATGGTGTCGTCGGTGTGTGATTATCTCATTCGGATGGAAGTCTCGGCTTCATCCCCAACCAATTTATAGCATGGAAATTTCAGTTTTAGGCGTTTTTTTCGGTATTCTATTATTGGCCGTACCTCTGTTTGTCATCTATCGCTTCAACATCGCGTTCGAAACGAAACTCTATAAGGCCTTCGGCAAGCAGCTGGTGATTATCGGCGTGGTGGCCTTTCTGATGAAGATGTTGTTTCTCTGGAATAATCTCTTCCTCAATTTGCTCTGCTTTGTGCTGATGGCTTTGCTGGCCGCGCTCTCCACGGTAACTCATGCCCGCATGGGTACGGCCCGCTTTCTGCTGCCCGCCATGGCCGGTACGTTAGTCTCGGGCTTGTTTTTCGGACTTTATTTCCTGCTGTTGGTACTCGGTTTGAAGAATCCTTTCGATACCCGTTTTTTCCTACCCGTCATGGGATTGCTCATCGGAGGCGTCATCCCCACGAACGCCCAGGCGCTGCACGTCTACTATTCAGGGCTTCGCCATCACGGTCAACTCTACGATTACCTGCGGGCCAACGGCTCTACCCACGTGGAAGCCGTGGCCTACTTTCTGCGTCGGGCCATGCAGCGGGTGCTCATGCCCTACCTGAAACGTATGGGGACGGCCGTCACCCTGACCACACCGGTCCTGATGTGGGCTTTGCTGGCCGGCGGCGTCGACCCCATTGTGGCCGCCGAGTTTGAAATATTGCTGATCGTCACGTCGCTGGCTGCCGGTTGCGCCTCGCTGCTCGTCACGCTGTGGGTGGCTCGCCGCTATGCCTTCGACGCCTATGGACAATTAAAATCATGAAGCGTAACCTCGCGTCCTTATGCCTGTTGACGCTCTTAGTGGGGCTGAGCGGTTGCGCTCTCTCAACCTCGCGCAATCATCGGCCGCTCATGGCGGGTGTCCGAGTGGCATCGTCTGTCGAGACGGAAACCGCAGAGGAGGAGCCATCGGCCCCGAAAACGGAGTTCGAAGCTCTGCTTCCTCGCATACTGAAGGCCGGCGTGTCTTCGCAGACGCTGCGCCGTGAGGGCTATGTCGTGTCGTATAACAAGGACAACCGCATACCCAACTGGGTGATGTGGCACCTGACGGGCAACCACACATCGGGTCCGTTCAAGCGTGGGGGCGTCAAGTTTCAGACCGACCCGGAGGCCGACGGTCCCCAAGTGACCACCTATGACTACGCGCGATCGGGCTATGACCGAGGCCACATGTGCCCATCGGGTGACAACAAGTGGAGCCAACGCGCGCAGGAGCAGTCGTTTCTGCTGACCAACGTCTGCCCGCAGAATCATCAACTCAACGCCGGAGACTGGAACGAGATGGAACTTCAGTGCCGCCGGTGGGCCCGACAATACGGCGATACCTATGTAGTGGCTGGTCCCATCCTGCTGAACAGGCGGCACAAGACCATCGGACAGGCCAAAGTGGTGGTGCCCGAAGCCTTCTTTAAAGTGGTATTGTGCCTTCGGGGCAAGCCCAAGGCTATCGGGGTCATCTATCGCAACAAAGCGGGAAACCGTCCTAAAGGTGATTATATGAACTCGGTAGGCCAAGTAGAACGTGTCACGGGTATCGACTTCTTCCCCGGATTGCCCGACGAAATGGAACAGGCCGTGGAATCGCGACAGGATTTAAGTGAGTGGTAAATAATGTTAATGGGGATTGTCTCTGTAGCTATATCTCGTCATTAATCACTACCTTTGCGCTATATTTGGGTTAAATGGCGGCCTTGTCTGCCTTTTAGCTCACTCAAACAGCTTTTTAGCGTGAAAATATTACAAGTGTTATCAGCCCTTGAACGATTCGCGCCTCTGCCCTTACAGGAAGGTTTCGACAATGCCGGCCTGCAAGTTGGACTGACAGAGGCGGAAGTCTCAGGGGCTTTATTGTGTCTTGACGTGACCGAAGCCATTGTTGACGAGGCCATTGCCAAACACTGCAATCTCATCGTTTCGCACCATCCGCTTATCTTCCACAAGCTTAGTCGTGTCAGTGATGACGATTACGTGCAGCGTACCGTGTGGAAAGCCATCAAGAACGACGTCTGTGTCGTGTCGATGCACACCAATATGGACAACGCGCCCGGTGGTGTCAACTTCCGCATTGCGGCCAAGATGGGACTGACGGATGTGCGGTTCTTCGGTGAAACCCGCCATTATGAGGATGTCATTGACGGTGAACAGAGGCATGTGACTTATGCCTCCGGAGTCATAGGAAGTTTTGCCGACCCCGTTGCGGCTGATGATTTGGTATGTTTATTGCGGGAGCGTTTCGAGGTAGAATGCGTGCAGTGCAATCAGCTGCTGCGCCGTCCCATCCGCAAGGTGGCTATCTGTGGTGGTGCCGGCGCGTTTCTTCTGCCCGACGCCATTAAGGTCGGCGCCGACGCTTTCATAACGGGCGAAATGCGTTATCATGAGTTTTTCGGCCACGACCAGCAGCTACAGATTTGCGTGATCGGTCATTATCAGAGTGAGCAGTTCACCACCGAGGTCTTCAGACTGATCATCGAACAAGCTTGTCCGGGCGTGTCTTGCCACTTGGCAGAAACCAATACCAATCCCATTATTTATCTGTAGCGGGATGGACGTGGGCCCAAACCTTTTCAAACGAATTATTAATTAGATAAAATAGAATCATTATGGCAAAAAAAGATCCAACAGATTTGTCGGTAGAAGAGAAATTGAAGACGCTTTACCAACTGCAAACCACGCTCAGTGGCATTGATGAAAAGCGTGCCCTCCGTGGCGAGTTGCCGCTCGAAGTACAAGATTTGGAAGACGAAATCGCCGGTCTTACTACCCGTGTGGAGAAGATTGAGAACGAGATTCGCGAGTTTCAGAGCGCTATCGTTCAGAAGAAGGGCGACATTGCTGACGCTCAGGCCAGCGTAGACCGCTATAAGCACCAGCTCGATGAGGTGAAGAACAACCGTGAGTACGACACTTTGACCAAGGAAATAGAGTTTCAGGAGCTTGAGATAGAACTTTGCAACAAAAAGATTCGTGAAGCTCAGGTCAAGGTGGGCGAACGTCAGGAAGACTTGAAAGCCGCGCAGGAACTGATAGCCGATCGTCAAGGCGACCTCAATCAGAAGAAAGGTGAGCTGGAAGAAATCATGCAAGAGACGCGCGAAGAAGAAGATCGATTGAAGGAAAAGGCCAAGGAGCTGGAACTGAAGATCGAGTCCCGCCTTCTCACGAGCTTCCGTCGCATTCGCAAGAATGCCCGTAACGGTTTGGGTATCGTTTACGTACAGCGTGACGCTTGTGGCGGTTGCTTCAATAAGATACCACCTCAGCGACAGCTTGATATCAAGATTCATAAGAAGATTATCGTGTGTGAGTATTGTGGTCGAATCATGATCGATCCCGAACTGGCCGGTGTTAAGTCGGCTCAAGCCGCGGAAGAGAAGCCCAAACGCAAACGTGCCGTTCGCAAGAAGAAGGATGACGAGGCTTAAATGAAAACGTAAGGACGAGGAAACCCTCTTGAGAGAGCATGCCTCGTCTTTTTTATTTTTGTTCGATTTATTTTCATATACAGTATTAAAAATATTACATTACATGGAAAAACTTATCATTAATTCATATGAAGATTTCGCGGCTCATCTGGGTGAGCAGTTGGGCGTGTCAGAGTGGCTTGAGGTGTCGCAGGAGCGCATCAATCAGTTTGCCGACGCTACCTTGGACCATCAGTGGATTCACGTAGACGTGGAACGCGCCAAGGCCGAAACACCTTACAAGAGTACCATCGCGCACGGTTATCTTACCCTTTCGCTCCTGCCTTATATGTGGGACCAGATCATCGAAGTGCGCAATCTGAAAATGTTGGTGAACTATGGCATGGACAAGATGCGCTTCGGCAAGCCCGTATTGACCGGCAGCCGTGTGCGCTTGGTGGCTTCGCTCGACAACATAGAGAATCTGCGTGGCATTTGCAAGACAAGTATTAAGTTCAAAATAGAGATAGAGGGCGATCGTAAACCCGCGCTGGAGGGCGTCGCCACGTTCTTGTATTATTTCAATTAAATCACGATTGGCTGCGATGAAGAAGTTTCTTATACTCGTGCTGTTGGCCGTCGGCTCGCTAACCGCCACGGCGCAGATAGCCCGCCCCAAGCTCGTGGTGGGCTTGGTGGTCGACCAAATGCGGTGGGATTACCTGTATTACTATTATGATAAGTTCGGAACCGGTGGCCTGCGCCGCCTTGTAGATCAAGGATACAGCTTTGAGAATACGATGATCAACTATGTTCCGACGGTCACGGCGATAGGTCACGCAAGTATTTACACGGGCTCCGTGCCGGCGTTGACGGGCATTGCGGGCAACAATTTCTTCGAGAACGGCGAATCGAAATATTGCGTCGGCGACCCCACCGTCAAGAGCGTGGGCAGCAATAACGGAGCCGGCCGGATGTCACCGCGCAATCTTTGGGCCTCGACGATAGGCGACGAGCTGCGTATCGCTACCGACTTCAAGTCGAAAGTGATCGGTGTGGCTCTCAAAGATCGTGCTGCCATCCTGCCCGCAGGACATAGCGCGGACGCCGCTTACTGGTGGGACACCAAGGCGGGATACTTCGTCACGAGCACGTTTTACCGTAATGAGTTGCCCGATTGGGTCGTCGCTTTCAACAAAAAGTACCGACAGAAGCCGGGCACTGAGGTGAAACTGATGGATTTGGGCGTCACGCTGACATTCAAAATGGCCGAGGCCGCGCTCGAAAACGAGCAACTGGGGCAAGACGACGTGACCGATTTGCTGGCTATCAGCATTTCATCAACCGACGCCATCGGCCATCAATACAGCACACGGGGCCCTGAGAACGAGAGCGTCTACCTGCAATTAGACCGCGACCTGGCCGCTTTTTTCAAGCTGTTGGACGAAAAGGTGGGCCAAGGGAATTATCTTTTCTTCCTCACGGCCGACCATGGAGGCGCCCACAACCCCAATTTCATGAAACGGCACCGCATTCCCGCCGGTGGCTTCGAAGGCTGGACGATAGGCGGAAAGGACCTCAATGCCTACCTGCAGCAGACTTACGGCACTAGCGCCAAGCTCGTGACAGGAGCTAATTCCTTCCGTGTGTACTTGGACCACAAGGCCATTGTCGACGCGGGACTCGACCTGCAGCAGGTGAAAGACAAGGCTTCGGCTTGGCTCTTGCGGCGTCCCGAAGTGATGTATGTGGCCGATCAGCCCAACATCGCTTCACAGACGATTCCTCAACCCATCAAGGAGCGCATCATTAACGGCTGGAATGCCAAGCGAAGTGGCGACCTTTTCATCGTCACCGCCCCCGGATGGCTCGAAGCGACTGACGCGCCCGATTACAAGGGCACCGGTCACAGCCAGTGGAATCCTTACGACGCGCACATTCCCTTCGTGCTCTACGGATGGAACGTGAAGCCGGGAAGCACGTCGGAGCCTACCCGCATCGTGGACATCGCGCCGACGGTGTGCGCCATGCTGCGCATCCAAATGCCCAACGCCTGCGTGGGCGACGCCAAACAAATAAAATAACAAACCAACATAAGACGTGAGCGCATGACAAGTGCGCTCACGTCTTTTTTATTCAAATCTATCTTATACAGACACTAAACCTATGGGAGGTTTTTTTGGAACGATATCCGTTAAGGATTGCGTGAACGATGTCTTCTATGGCACCGACTATAATTCACATCTCGGAACAAAGCGTGCCGGCATGGTATTGTATGATAAGGAACGCGGATTTAGCCGTAGCATTCACAGTTTGGAACGTGATTACTTCCGCAGTAAGTTCGAGGATGAACTCGAACACTTCAGCGGTAACTCTGGAATAGGCGTCATCAGCGACACCGATCCGCAGCCTATCATCATCAATTCGCATTTGGGACGCTATGCTGTAGCGACGGTCGCGAAGATAACCAACATCCGACAAATATCGGAAGAGATGATGTCGCAGCACATTCACTTCAGTGAGATGTCGGCCAACAATATCAACCAGACCGAACTCGTGGCGCTGTTGATCAACAAAGGCAATAATTTCATCGAGGGAATCAACAATGTTTACCGGACGATAGAAGGCTCTTGTTCCATGCTTATCCTGACGGAGGACGGTATAATCGCCGCGCGCGATCTGCTGGGACGTACCCCTATTGTCCTCGGACAGAAGGAAGGGACTTTTGCCGCTACGAGCGAATCGGCCGCTTTCCCCAATCTCGACTATCAGATCATACGCGATGTGGCGCCCGGAGAAATCATCCGCCTGCGCGCCGACGGCATGGAAGTGTTGCAGAAACCTTACAATCATGCGCAAATCTGTTCTTTCCTGTGGGTCTATTATGGTTTTCCGGCCAGCGACTACGAAGGAATCAACGCCGAGGCCGTGCGCGAACGCACCGGTGCCATGATGGGACAAGAGGATGATACCGAAGCCGACCTGGTGTGCGGCATCCCCGATTCGGGAGTCGGTATGGCATTGGGCTACGCAGAGGGACACGATATTCCCTACAAGCGGGCCGTTCTGAAATATACGCCGACATGGCCCCGCAGCTTCACACCGGGCAACCAAAGTCGCCGCAAGCTCGTAGCCAAGATGAAGCTCATTCCCAATAAGGCGGTGCTCGATGGTCAGCGTGTCGTCTTCTGCGACGATTCCATCGTTCGCGGCACACAATTGCGCGACAACGTGCGTACCTTTTTCGAATACGGAGCTAAGGAAGTGCATGCCCGCATCTCCTGTCCGCCCTTGGTATACGGCTGCCCCTTCATCGGTTTTACGTCATCGAAGAGTGATTTGGAACTCATTACGCGCCGGGTCATTAAGGACTTCGAGGGGAACGAAGATGTAAAACTAAAAGAATACGCTACCACCGGCAGTCCTGAATACAAACGAATGGTAGAGGAAATCGGCCGCCGTCTGGGACTGACAACACTAAAATTCAACACCATCGAGACCTTGGTCAAGAGCATCGGACTGCCCAAATGCAAACTCTGCACCCACTGTTTCGATGGCAGCAGTTATTGTCACGCACCCAAATAGCCACATCTAAACAGCGACGATAGTTATAAAACGCAAAATCATCGACAACGAAAAGATATCCAACTTCGTGTCGGTGATTATATTGATTCAGCGTATCCATGATTTTTGTCAGAAAAAACTACCAGATTTTAACACTTCCGCAACATGTCATCTAAGTGCCGGCACGTCGAAAAAGGCCTTCGCTTTGCCGATTTTGATGCCCTTTTATGCCCAAAGCTATGCTTTTATCGACTCAAAGCATAGCGATTACGCTGTCAAAGCATAGCTTTTAGTCGATGAAAGGGCCGCGATTACAGCCTAAAAGCATAGCGATTAAGGGTAAAAAAGCGAAGAAAAAATACGCTGAAAAGCACAATATGTTGATAGCCAGCGCTTTATAAACTTGCTCTACAATCGTTTATTTTCGTCCAAGTCTTTTCTTTTTCAGAATAATGCCACTTTTTTGATGGTATATGTAAAGATAATTCAGGACGCGGTAGATATCATCGAGACTTGTAAACCTGTCCCCACTAATTTTCTACTGCCCCGATTTTCCATCGCAAATTGTAAATACTTAGTGGAATCACCGCTGCGTGGTAATACGATTACCAAAATGTTATGGTATTTTGGTAATTACCCAATAGCAATGTTGATTTGTGATATTGCTGCTTTCATAATTCTTTGATAACTCGATAGTTGTTTATGCACTGCGGTGGTAAGGGCTGGTTTACAGGCGTCGTTTCTCGTCGATACCCGCACCCGTTCCTTTGTATTTGCTGTGCGAAGCATTGAAATGCCACGTCAGGTTGAGACCAATGCAGCGTGTGAATTCATAACAATCTTTTGTGTTAACGACGTTCTCGCCGTATTGTGTCCATGCGCTACGTCTTGTTTTCAGCAAGTCGTTGATAAAAAAGTTGAGCGATAGCGACTCGTGAAGGAAAGAATGTGAGTAAGCCAAGTCGATGGCACCGCTCGATTTGGCTTTTATGAAGTCGGTACATGCCTCCGTATTGTAAGCCAAAAGGATGGTGGCAAAACTGTGACGACTGAAAACCAGCTTATTGTTCAGCTCCAAACTTGCCGATGGATCTTGCAAATCCCGGCTGCTGCCATAGCGTTTCGTGGGAAAGAAGGGCTTTTGTAGGTCAACTTCCAGCGTGGGTTGATACCATCCGAACTTAGGCGAAACGATCACAGCGCCATATAATAGTTGCGTGTGTGGATAGTTTCGGTTCTGAATGAGAGATATTTCTTGGTCCTGATACAGGCCTGCCGAGTAGACGATATCTTGCTTGCGATAGCTGTAACCCAGGTTGACGTTCACCCATTTATAGATAACATTGAGCTCTATATTGTGTCGGATGGTGGGTTGGAGATAAGGGTTGCCCGCCTCGTAGGTGAATCGGTTGACATACTGCACGTTGCTGCGCAGGTCACGATACGATGGTCTGCTAATCTTTTGGGCGTAATTTAACTGCATGCTCCAACTGTTATTGTTCCACGAAAGTGAAGCGTTGGGAAACCAGTTGCTGTAGGAACGGCTCGGCTCTTCTTCTCTTTTCCCGAACAGCCGATACTCTGTATCAACATGCTCATAGCGCAGTCCCGCGTCGAAAGTCCAATGCCCCAGAGCCAAACTATAGTCCATGAAGGGCGCGACACGGCTTTCCCGCGTGTCGTTTTCGGTGCTGCCGACGTAGTTCTCGGGATTCTGATAGGTAGAATGTGCCGTAGTATGGGTCAGTTCTGCGCCCCCTTCCAGCATGCCTTGCCCCAGAGGAAGGCTCAAAACGAGTTTGGCTGCCATCAATTTACTGCGTCGCGTGTTGTAAGTATGCACGTTGCGATTTTCCAATTCATGGCTTCTTTCCTGCCAGTCGTCGTTCCGTCCGTCTTTCTTCCATAGACAAGTGGTATTGAAATTGATGTTCAGTCGACCTGTTTTTCCCAAATAATAGGCGTTCATTTCATGGTCGGGACCATTGAATACATCCAGCTGAAGTTGCTGATGGATTTGTGTCGCGTACGCACCATCGCGCCATACGTCCTGCGTAGGATTGCAGTAGCCCCGTCCTGTGATACTTTTGAAGAGCGAATAGCTGGCCCCCAACGAGTGGTGGGGCGAAAAGTCGTAACTGAATCCCAGTTTCGACTGCGTGTAGGAGGAGCGGAAATCGGTGTTGGCATCTTGCTGTGTGTAGAGCGAATGGGCCGTAGTGCTGATGCTGCTTGATATTGTATTAGCCTCACCCGTGTAGCTGTTGCCGTAGACAGTGCTACCGAAGATTTCCAATCCTGCCGCACGGTAGGTCAGAGAGAACTGGTCTTGCGTGTTCCATTGGCTATTGTTGTCGGCCGACAGCGTCGCTTCGGCACTGAATCCCTCGCCGTGCGTGCCCTTGGTTTTGATGCGGATAACCGATTGAACCTCGGCGTTATATTGCGAACCGGGGTTAGTGATAACATCTACAGACTTGATTTCTGATGAATTCAGATGAGCCAAATCTTGCAGATTCCGTACCAATCGGTCGTTAATATATACCTCAGGCGTGCCTTTGGCAAAGACCGTGATGGCTCCATCGTGGCCTACATTGACGCGAGGCAGTTGCTTCAATACGTCATTGGCTGTGCCTGCTTGTCGCAGCAGTGAATGTTCCACGTCGATAGTCATGCCTCCTTTGGATATTTTGTATAGCTGTTGATGACCTCGTATCTTCACGGTTTGTAGGTAGAGGGACGATGGTTTTAGCTGAATCGTGCCGACATCTTCTTTCATACACAGCCGAAAGATGGTTTCATAACCTACGTAACTGATTTTGACCAATACATTTTCGGGTTCGTAGGGCACGACAAAGACACCACTCTCGTTGCTTACGCCACCGGCAATGACGCTGGAGTCGCCGACAGAAAGCAGCAACACGTTGGCATAGGGCATCGGTTCGTTGTGCTCATCGACGAGCTTCCCCGTCAGATGGTGCTGCGCCTTGTGCGTGCATTCTACGAGAATTACGTTGTCCTTGATGGTCATTCGGATGGGGTAGAAGCCAATCAGTTGGTGTATGGCATCGGGAACCGTTAGGTTGGATAGTCGTGTCGATACCTTGAAATCTTCCAGATCGTCGTAGATGAAGTTTACCGTGTAGCGGTCTTGAAGCGTGTTAAGTTCTTTCAGAGCAGAAGCCAACGACACATTATTATATAGTTTGCTGATGCGTTGTGCCTGAAGTTGACTACAGCAAACGCAGAGTAGAGCTATAAGAAGATGTTTCATGGTTTAGTCTACGATTAAGGTGTGGTCGCTGAGTGTCAGATTGATGCGGTCGAAAGCATTGAGAAGTTCCAGCTGCTGCGACAGACTTTTCTGTCGATTCCATCTGAAATAGAGCCTGACGTGTTTGCTCTGTTTTCGTTGAAATACAACTTCCACATGGTAATAGGCTGCCATTTGGTTAAGGATAGTAGCCAGTTCGGCGTCATCGAAGACGATGGGAAGATTGGAGGTGCTGTCCTGTTGGGCAGGAATGGTGTCTTGTAGTGACGTGTTGGGATGTTTTTGAGCGATTACAGGCTGATTATGATTTGGTATTTCCGAACGTGTGCTTCTGAAAAAGCCCCATCGCAGGACGGCCGCAAAGGCTATGCTCGATAGGAATATAATGCCAATCGTTGCTGCGACGACCTTGATTCGGTTGCGATGGCGAGGCTGGTGGCGTGTGGAAAAAGCCTTCCATGTCCGGTCTACGTCTACCTCCTCGCGCTCATGTTTCCTCATGGCCCGCTTCGTCATGGCCATGTCGTAGGCAAACCGGCGCACGTCTTCATCGGTCAAGAGGTCGTTAAAAGCCTCTTCCGTATACCGATCGGGATGTTCCTGCATGTCGAGCAGTTGTGTCCGCTTCTTATTGATAGTCTCTTCTTTCATCGTTTTGTGGTTTTTAAATGTTTTCGGATAGTGTCCATTGCCTGCGACAGGTGGTTGTAGACGGTCACTTTACTGACACAGAGGTTATCGGCAATCTCCTGATAGCTCATCTCTTGGAGGTAGCGCAGGCGTAGAATCTGTTGGCGTAATGGCGGTTCGAGGTGACTGATGATCAGCATAAGCTGGTCGAGTCGTTCGTCATCATCTGCAGCCATGACGCCGGTTGTGTCGTCGAGTAGCTGTCGTGTTGCCCGTTCCTTCACGCTCTTGCGGGCTATGAGGTTTAGACAGCGGTTGCGTACGCTTCGCAATAAAAAAGCTTCTTCTGTGTCGGGCAGCAATGTAATCTTATCTTCAAGAATACGAGCGAACACGTCGCTCACCACGTCATGGCATTCATCCGTGTCGAAAAGAATGTATCTGGCCAAATGATACATTTTCGAATAGTGCTGTCGAAACAGGCGTTCGATGGATGTTGTTTCTTGTTTCATACACTCTTAATACAGTTTAGCGACTGAAAAAACTAAGCAAAACGATGAAAAATAATGAAAGTGTATTAGCGATTAATAAGATAATGGGTGTTGAGGGGCTATGTTTAGGACTTATAAAAGCAGCCTTTTTGAACACTAAAAGGAAAACTTTCAGGGACAAAAGGGCTGCTTTCAGAAAACAATAGGCCGGCGTCAGTGCTTGATGGCTAGCGTGTAATTGTAGTATTTGGTGTCGCCGGTGATGTCTTTCACCACGTTGAGGAAGGGCGGAAACTTGATGTCCTCGTGGCAGGCAATGCCTTTGGTTTCGAGAATCACGAGGTTGTCAACGGGCTTCAAGTAGGTGTCGAGCTCGAAGAACTGCCCTTGGTAGATGAAACTCCTGCGAATCTTGTGTATCGTCTGCCGATAGGGGTCGGCCTGTTGCAGGAGCGATTCGTAGAGGTTGTTGCTCACCTGCCGTTCGACCACGATTTCCTCGGTGGGAGAAACACGCTTGGTGGTGGTGTGGACGTTGACCCGGTTGCCCTGCCACTCACGCTTGCGCAGGCGTACTTCGTTGCCCGGCTCCGACGCTAAGTAAGTCTGGGTGATGTCGGTCTCGGTATAGTCGGACATCGTTCCGGTGATTTCGACGATATACTTGCGCTCGTTCTCGATGGGCTGCGGCAGTCCGAGCACGTTGCTGATTTCCTTGACCACCCGGTTTATCTTGCGGTCGAAGTCGTCGTCGTTGTTGATGACGCGCAGATGGGGGTGACCTGTCCAGGCGTTGATAATTTTCTTGTCGAGCTGCCGGGCCTGTTCCAGTCCCTCGGTGCGCTCGTTGTTGTTGGCTGTGGTGTAGTAGCGTTCGGCTCCATCGGCAGCCGACACTAAGTGGAGCACGGCGTCGTAGCGCTCGTCGCGCAGCCGTCGCGTGTCGGTACCCACGGCCCGGGTGATGTCTTGCCACATCTCGGGCTTCATGTAGGCCGAAATATCCATGACGCCACGGTCGCACACGATGATGGCGGGCTGCTCGCAGGCCTCGGCCATGCGCATGAACTTGTCTTCCAGCGTCAGCTGAACCTCGAGCGTGGCTTTCTCTCCTTCGTAGAAAAGGGCCTTGTTGCGCGTCAGATAGTTCATGCCGGCCTGCGAAAACATAGTGGGCACTTCGGGAATGGTGAACACCTGGTAGCCCAGGCTGTTGAAATGTTCTATCACTTTGATAAGGGCTGTGGTTTTGCCGGCGCAGGGACCGCCGGTCAGTACGATTCGCTTGATGTTGTTCATTCTATGTAATAAGATGGGATAAACATAGCGACAAAGTTACGGGAAAAGACAAACAAGGCAAAATAAATAGAAGTTTAATTGGTGATAGGTACTGCCGACTGTTTTCTTTTCCTTAGTAGCTTCTTCAGCTGATAGCGTTTGTTGAATTTGATAAGTGTCTCGTAACGGTAGGAGTTGAGGCTCGTCTTCGGGTCGTTTGAGAGCGCCAGCAAGCCGAAAAGCATGGTGAGGAAAAGCAAGTTGTTGAAAAAACGTTAATCCGACAACACCTTATAATAGGTATAAAGGCTGCTCACATGATCACCGGCACGGCATGCGTGTTTTTGATTTCGCCGATGACGAAGACGCTGTGGAGGCTTCCGATGCACTCCATACAGCCCAAGGTGTTGAGCATGAACTGCTGATAGGCTTTCATGTCGTGGGCGTACACCTTGATGAGGAAATCGAAGTCGCCGCTGGTATTGTAGCATTCGGTAATCTCCTGTATGTTTTGCACAGCATCCATAAACTCCTGAATGAGCGTTTGCGAATGCTGTTTCAGCCGGATGTTGCACAGTACGATGATACCGTTGCCCACCTTTTTGGGATTCACGATGGCCATATAACGCTCAATGTAGCCTTCGCGCTCTAAGCGTTTCTGGCGTTCGAAAGTGGGTGAGGGGGAGAGATGGACGCGCGCGGCCAGTTCCTTGACCGTCAGGTGGGCGTCGTGCTGCAACTGTCGGAGTATCTTGATGTCGATGTCGTCGAGTCTTTCTTCTGTCATTTCTTTGTTTTTGCTTTTTTAAAGGATAATATTCTGTCGAATTGATAAAACTATGGCAAAATTAGTATAATCTTCTGTTCTTTGCAAAATATTTGCGTTTTAAATGCAGATCGCTTACCTTTGCGTTTGTCAAAGTGACACTAACACAAAGTAGAATCTATTTTATAAGAGAGAAAAATGAGCAGACAAACGATTCAGACCCCGTTCAGAGCCGACGTTGTGGGCAGCTTTCTTCGCCCCGAGACCTTGAAGACGGCTCGTAAAGATTTCGAAGACGGCCGCGTCACGGCCGCGCAATTAAGAGAAACCGAGAACCGGCTTATCACCAAACTGATTGCCAAACAGAAAGCCCATGGGCTGAGAGCGATTACCGACGGTGAGTTTCGCCGCGCCTACTGGCACCTGGATTTCATGTGGGGCCTTGAAGGAATAGAGCATATCGAATTGGCTCACGGCTATCAGTTTCACGGCGAGGAGACGACGAAAGGGTCTATCCGCCTGACGGGTCGTATCGGTGGCCATGGCCATCCGTTCATCGAGGACTATAAGTTTGTGAAGCAATTTGAGGAGGAAGGCGTTGTAGCCAAGCAGACGATTCCCGCTCCGGCCCAGTTGCTGGCCGAGCTTTTCCGTGGCGACAACACGCTCAATACGCTGCGTGTATATCCCGACGGCAAGCAGTTGGAAAGCGATATCGCCGCCGCCTACCGCCAAGTGATTCTCGACCTGTATGCCGCCGGCTGCCGCAACCTGCAGCTGGACGACTGCACTTGGGGCATGATCGTGGACGGCGACTACTGGAAGACCAAGGTCAACGGCAACTTCAGTCTGGAGACCGAGGCCGAACGCTACCTGCGCGTCAACAATCTGGCGCTGGCCGACCTGCCCGACGATCTCGTTGTCAACACCCATGTGTGCCGTGGCAATTATCATTCCACCTATGCCAGCCGTGGTGCCTACGACCCCGTAGCCCCCTATCTCTTCGCCCGTGCCGACGTAAACGCCTTTTTCCTGGAGTTCGACGACGAGCGGTCGGGTGGCTTCGAACCCTTGAAATACATCCCGGAAGGCAAGAAAGTGGTGCTTGGTCTCATCACCACCAAGTCGCCTGTGCTCGAAGACCGCCGTGCTGTTATCGACCGTATTCATGAGGCTGCCCGCTATGTGCCGCTCGACCGCCTTTACCTCAGTCCGCAATGCGGCTTCGCCTCGTGCGAAATCGGTAACAAGCTGACCGAAGAGGAGCAGTGGGCCAAGGTCGATCTGGTCTGCGACATTGCCCGCGAGGTGTGGGGAGAATAGTGCCCTTCCGTTGATTGTTTTTTCTAATTGACAGGCAATTTCACATTTTCGCCCATTGACGGTATCGGGCCCAGACGTGCAGCCACACACGGGCGATCGATTCTACGGCATCGGAAAAGATGTCCTTGCTATAAGTATCAAATTCTTTCCAACAATCAAGCCCGCGGAAAGTCTCCTTGCTTAGGTTGGTATTGTCGTATTCGGCGGGAATCATGCGATAGGCCATTAAATAAGAGTATTGAGAGACCCCACTCATATAGTCCCACGTATTCTTGCAGCCCGTTCCCCACTCGTATTTAAACGGTCGTTCTACGATCTCTTGCTCCACAGCCGCCATTAGGGCGGTCATCTTCTTTTTCAGCGGGTAGCCCTGCGGATCGTAGAAGAAACGCTCGTTGTCCGTGTCAAGTTCGTACGAGGCGCGCACCTGCTTGTCCCATTCGCTCTCGATGAACGCGTGAATGTTGCCATCCATTGAAAACGAACGTGCGTCGCAGTGGAGCGGCATGTGGCAGTCGGCGATGTAATGACTGAGGATAAAGAAGCGTGTGGCAATGTGATTATTCGATGGACTGATGGGATTGCCCTTGTCCTCCGTGCGCAGCATCTTGAAACTGTCGACGATACTTTGGGCGAATGCTTCGCAACGGTCGGCAAGGTTGCCTGCCTCGATGGTGAAAGGCTTTTGATACAATGGCGACTTCAAGCCCAACTGATAGCAACGCAATGTGCCCGGCATCTTGCGGAACGACACATTTTTCGACTTTTCGTCAGGACGATATTTGATGATGTGGCTTGTCGCCATGTCCTTAAACACCTGGTCAGGATACCACGAGCCCGAAATCACGAAGTCGCGATAGTCCTTGAACCATTTAACGAGCGATTGCGCGTTGGCGCGATGCTCCTGTGGAATAGCGGCCTGTTCCAATCGTTTAATGGCCATAAAGGCCAGCCATGCATGAGTATATTTCTTCATTGGAATTATGGTTATAGAGGTAACGCCCTTGTGTAGTATCTTCTATTTCGTCACTAAGATATGAAGAAAAAATGAACGAACAAAAATAAAGAGATAGATACAAGTGATGAAGCCAGACTTGGATGGGCTTACAAGTGATGAAGCCGGAGACTTCATCACCGCTCCTGACTTCGTCACCTAAAAAGCATATATTTTGTAATTAATTGATAAACAA
>NZ_JAERMS010000046.1 GCF_017426725.1 Prevotella illustrans
TCTTTTTCAGAATAATGCCACTTTTTTGATGGTATATGTAAAGATTATTCAGGGTGCGGTAGATATGAAAAAACCATGTCATGGCAAATTTATCACTTTTCTTCGCGTGTCCGTTCCCGCTCATCGAAAAATATCGGTTTGCTTGTCGGTATCAAAAAAAATCATGACCTTTGTAAAATAGAAACAACTTACCGAAGCGTTATGAAGATATTTGCAGTGGGAATGAATTATCTCGACCACAATAAATCGTTAGAAGGTTCGTTCTTTAAACCAGAGGCCCCGATCATTTTCACGAAAGCCGACTCTGCTTTACTGAAGGATCATAAGCCTTTTTTCATCCCCGATCATCTGGGACGAATCGAGTATGAGGCCGAAATCGTGGTGCGCATCTGCAAGTTGGGCAAGACCATTTCCGAGCGTTTTGCGCCCCGTTACTATGATGCCGTGACGGTGGGCATTGACTTTACGGCTCGCGAATTGCAACAGAAACTCCGTCAGGCGGGCCAGCCGTGGGAGCTTTGCAAAGGTTTTGACGGATCGGCGGCCCTCGGTGAGTGGGTCAGTTTGGACAAGTTCCGTGACATTCAGGCCCTGCATTTCCACCTCGACATCAACGGTCAGACCGTGCAAGAGGGCTGTACGAGCGACATGCTCTACAAAGTGGACGAGCTTATTGCCTACATCAGCCGGTATTTCACGCTCAAAACGGGTGACATTCTCTACACCGGATGCCCCACAGCGTGCGGTCCCGTCCATATAAACGACCATTTGGAAGGTTATTTGGAAGATCGTAAAGTGTTGGAATTTAATTGTAAATAATTCATTTATGCCCCATGTTTCGGGCACTTTTATCGCAATATGAAGCATTTCAGGTTTTTCTTTTGCATCGTTGGTTTGCTATTAACGCTGCATGCGCAAGCCTATCAACGATTCTTTAATCTGACCTATGATCAAGTCCGGATTGACAGCCTGCTCCCTCATTTTGCTTTTTCCTTGCCCCTTTCGGGCCAATATCAAGACTCAATTTATCAGGTTAAGCTACTCTATCCCGAGTATCTCGACATGTTGCCGGCCGACGTTGACGCCTATTTGCGCAAGACCAACGAGCCGTTAGCAGCCTTACCGCCCATTCATCAGCAAATTACTTACGACCGCAAGCAAGCCGCTTTGCAGATCGATTTGATGCCTTTGGCGTTTCACGAACACCGTTATCGCTTCTTGGTGGGCTTCATGCTCCAGATAGAAGCACGTCCGCGGTCTGTCGCCACACGTGCGGGAGAGCAGCGAAAAGGGCCGGTGCCCGTGGTCGAGCGCTATACCGATCGCTCTGTTTTGGCTTCGGGACGTTGGGCTAAGATACGAGTACCGTCGTCGGGTGTCTATCAACTGACCGACGAACTGGCGCGCAAGGCCGGCTTTAGCGACGCAAGTAAGGTCAGAATCTACGGCTATGGCGGCGCGTTGCAGCCCGAAGTGCTTACGGGCGACTATCTGCGGCAGACCGATGATTTGCGTGAGGTGGCCCAATGTGTCGTGAAGGGTCGCCGATTGTTTTACGCGCAAGGGCCGGTGTCGTGGAGTGACAAGGCTGCCACACGCCGCACGCGCAATCCTTATTCAGATTATGGTTATTATTTCCTGACCGAATCCGACGCGCCCGCGTTGCAACAGGATTCGACCATCTTCCTTTCTTCTTTTTATCCATCTCCAATCGATTACCATTCGCTCTACGAAGTCGATGGCTTTTCGTGGTATCACGGCGGCCGAAACCTATTTGACGTCGAGGCTATCAGTGCCGGCAAGACCAAGGAACTGCTCGTTGCCAATCCACAGCTGAGCGATCGCGCCCGGTTATCGGTCTGCGTGACGGCTCAAACGAAGACAGAGGTGGAAGTATTGCTTGACGGCAAGGTGCTCGGCACGCTTGAGGTGAAGCTTCGCGGTTCGTACGACCATGGCAATCAGGCCATAGGCGTCTATGACGTCAGCGCTCTGAAGGCATCGGCGACAGTCGGTCTGCGCGTTGTTTCAGGCGGTCCGATGCGCCTCGATTATGTGTCGATGGCTTGGGATAAGCCTGTGGCGAAGCCCAACCTCACCGGCACGTTCCCGTCGCCCGTGTATGTGGGTCCGGTAGCTAATCAGAATCTGCATGGCGATGGCGCGGCCGACATGGTTATCATCATTCCCGCGTCGCGGAAGTTGCAGGCACAGGCCGAAAGACTCAAACGTTTTCATGAGCAACATGACGGTCTGCGCGTCAGAATCGTGGCTACCGACGAACTGTATAATGAGTTTTCGAGTGGCACACCTGACGCGTCGGCCTACAAGCGCTATCTAAAAATGCTCTACGACCGTGCTTCGGCCACGCAGGACCAGCCTCGCTACTTGCTGTTGATGGGCGACGGGCTGTGGGATAATCGCATGCTGACGTCCGACGGGCGACAGAAAGACGCTGCCGATCACCTGTTGTGCTATGAAAGCGAGAACTCTTTCAATGCCGTGAAATGCTATGTGACAGACGATTTCTATACACTGCTCGATGATGACGAGGAGTTGACAACCGTCGATGATGACTATTCCTACGGCAAACCCGACCTGGCGGTGGGCCGAATGCCCGTGACAACCCCCGAGGAGGCCGGGATTATGGTAGACAAAACCATCAGTTACGTAAACAATGAGAATGCCGGAGCATGGCAGAACACGCTGATGTTCATGGGGGATGACGGCAATCATAATATCCACATGAAGCAAGCCGATGAGGTAGCCGAGCAAACGCTGAAGGCACACCCGGGCTTTGTGGTGAAGAAAGTAATGTGGGACGCTTACGAACGGGCTACGTCGAGCACCGGAAATACCTATCCCGACGCCGCCCGACTCGTTAAGCAACAGCAGCAGAACGGCGCGCTCATTATGGATTATGCCGGTCACGGCATAGAATATCAGCTTTCCGACGAGGCCGTGCTACGCATAACCGACTTTGAATCGTTCGGTAACAGGAATCTGCCGCTGTGGGTTACAGCTGCGTGTGACATCATGCCGTTTGACAGCAGTGTGCCCACGATCGGTGAGACAGCCGTGCTCAATCCCAAGGGAGGGGCTTTTGCCTTCTATGGAACCACCCGGACGGTGTACGCGCCCTACAATCGAGTGCTCAACCAGGCCTATATTAAATATGTATTGGAGCAGACCGGAGGACGTCGCAACACGATAGGAGAGGCGCAGCGGCTGGCCAAAATACAGATGATAGAGACGGGGCAGGATCCTACGATCAACAAGTTGCAATACGCGTTGTTGGGCGATCCGGCCGTGACGCTCAATCTTCCTACCTGCCAAGTAGTGGTAGACTCTATCAACGGCATGGCGGTCGGTGGCGACACGAAGCCTGTTCTGAAAGCCGGAGCGATCGTTCGGGTTGCCGGTCATATAGAAGGACAGTCACAATTTAAGGGTATTGTCAATCTGACGGTGCGCGATTCGGAGGAAGACATCACCTGCCGGATGAACGACGAAAGCCAGGTCGACACGGCATTTGTGTTCAAGGACCGTATTCAAAGCCTGTTTCAGGGTGCTGACAGCGTTCGTGCCGGTAGCTTTGTGCTGACCTTTGCCGTGCCCAAAGACATGAACTACAGCGCGGGTTCCGGTTTGATGAATCTTTACGCGGTCGATATGGAGCGGCATTTGATAGCCCATGGAGCCTGTGATGGCTTTGTGGTGGGAGGCACCGAAACGATAGATAACGACAGCATAGGTCCATCGTTGTTCTGCTACCTCAATACGCCCGAATTTGAAAATGGCGGTAAAGTGAATCCCACACCTTTGTTTGTGGCCGAGCTGAAAGACATGAATGGCATTAATGTGTCGGGCGCGGGGATCGGTCACGCTATGGAACTGGTCATTGATGGCAACATGGCGACAACCTATCGACTGAACGATTATTTCCGGTTTGACTTCGGCAGTTATACGACAGGTACGCTTTTCTTCAATATTCCCGAACTCACGCCCGGGCAACACAAACTTTCTTTTAAGGCGTGGGACGTCCTAAACAACTCTTCCACGACAGAATTGCGTTTCGAAGTAGCTTCGGCACTGACACCGCGGCTCCGCCATATCAGCGTGACCGATAATCCGGCACGCACCGCTACGACTTTCCTTATTCAGCACGATCGTCGTGGCAGTCAGATGGATGTGACCGTCGAAGTGTTCAATACGTCGGGACGCCTGTGCTGGTCGTATGTCGGGCATGGCGTTTCTACTGACAACACCTACCGCGTAGATTGGGATTTGCGTCAGAATGACGGCGCACGCATGCAGCCGGGAATCTATATCTATCGCGTGAAGGTGGCTTGCGATGGCAGTAAAAGCGCGTCGAAAGCGCAGAAACTGATCATCGTAGGCAATAATTCGTAATCCTGTGCGTTTCTACTATGATAATAATTTATAGATAAAACGTATAAAAACAAAATGAAGATTGACCGTTTAAGACTCATAGGCCTGCTTTCTATGCTGGCATATACACTTGGTATATCAGCGCAGAAAGACCAGATTTTTCACCCCGTAAGATTCTCCGTAACCTCCCAGATGATAGCTCCCGATGCGCGTTCGGCCGGTATGGGCGACGTGGGTGCGGCTACCGATCCCGACGTTGTGTCGCAATTCTGGAACCCCGCTAAGTATCCGTTTACCATTTCGCGTGCCGGCGTGGCCATCAACTATACGCCGTGGTTGCGTCAGTTGGTGAGCGACATGGACCTGGGCTACCTTTCGGGCTACTATCGCATAGGCGACTACAGCGCGCTGAGCGCTTCCCTCCGCTATTTCTCTATGGGCGAAGTGGGATATAGCAGCACCGGCGACGGCAAATATGACATGACCATCAAACCTTATGAGATGTCGTTCGACGTGGCCTACTCGCTGATGCTGAGCGAGAGATTCTCCTTGGCGGCTGCCGTAAGGTGGATTTATTCAGACCTGACCTATGATTATACGCAGGAAACGACGCCCGGAAGCGCTTTCGCGGCTGATATTGCCGCTTACTATCAGAACTATATCATGCTGGGACAACGCGAATGTCAGCTCGGCATCGGACTGAATATATCGAATATCGGTAGTAAAATCACGTTCGGAGGTTCCAATAACAGCGAGTTCATCCCGACCAATCTGCGCTTGGGCGCCTCACTGATGGTGCCCGTCGACACGTATAATAAGTTTACGATTTCGGCCGATGCCAACAAACTGTTGGTGCCTACTTATCCCGTTAAGGGTACTGACGAGTCGGAAACAGATTACGATGCGCGGCTGCAAAAGGATTATTACGACCAGTCGAGTATCGGAGGAATCTTTAAAAGTTTCAGCGACGCTCCCGGAGGATTCAAGGAAGAGTTGCAGGAAGTGCAGTGGTCGTTGGGTGGCGAGTACACTTATAACGACAAGTTTACCGTGCGTGCCGGCTATCATCACGAGAGTGAGACCAAAGGCAATATGAAATATTTCACGATGGGTGCCGGTTTCAAGATGAACGTGATGTCGATCGACGCCGGATATATCATTGCCACGGCCAAGAGCAACCCGCTCGACCAGACGCTCCGCTTCACGGTGAGCTTCGACATGGATGGTATTAAAGACTTGTTTAAGAAATAATCGAACGTGATACCCGCGTCGCCATGGGGGTATCGTTAAAGAGAAAGCAAATAGGAATGATACGAGTAGGGATGGGCTTCGATGTCCACAAGTTGGTAGAAGGCCGCGATTTGTGGCTGGGAGGTATCAAGATCGAGCATGAGAAAGGCCTCCTGGGCCATAGCGACGCCGATGTGTTGCTGCATGCGGTCAGCGACGCGTTGTTGGGAGCCGCCAACATGCGCGATATTGGCTATCATTTTCCCGACAACAGTAGCGCTACGCTCGATATGGATAGTAAAATCATTTTGCGCGAGACGGTCAGATTGATTGCTACCAAAGGGTATCGGGTAGGCAATATCGACGCTACTGTTTGTGCCGAGCGGCCTAAGATCAATCCGTATGTGCAGGCGATGAAGACCTGCATGGCCGAAGTAATGGGTATCGATGAAGACCGGATTTCCATTAAGGCCACAACTACCGAGAAACTCGGTTTTACAGGACGGGAAGAAGGTATCTCTGCCTATGCCGTCTGTTTGATAGAGAAATAATCATAGAATTTATTGAAGGGTTGGAAGTGATGTTCCAACCTTTTCTTTTGTAAAATATTTATCCTGATTTCGACCACTTTCTTTTACCTTCATTTAGCTAAATATACACCCATATTTGGCTTCATAAAACGAGATTTTGGGGCGTTGCCGGCCCATCGCTGCGCTTTCATGTTGCAATAGTTATCCTTTTAGGCGCCTAAAGCATAGCTATTAGCCTGTAAAAGTGCTGCTTTGAAGGCTTGAAAAAGGCGTATTCGCACTGTTAAAAGGCAGCGTAAAAAGAGGCGGATTATTGTAATGCGTTGATAATGAGGTAATTGTAAAAACGCGAATTTTGGCGTTTTTTCGGGCCAAAGTATTTCTGTTTTCAAATAACGCAGCCATTTGAAGGCCTTTGTAAAATAAAATCATACTTCTGAACATGATTTTATATGTCTCGGCAAGTGGCCTCTGCGGGCAGACTAATGCTCACGTGTTTCAATAACAATAAGTGCATCGCCTTGGCATCCCCAAGTCTTGGAAACATACCGACGCGAGGTAAATGTAAGATTTACTAATAAATATTTGCTTATGTCAAATAAAAACTCTAACTTTGCGGCGTGCATTTAAAATATTCTCATCTCTTATTCTCATCTCTTTCCGGAGGATGCGCGTATAGAGAGTCATTATATTACAGAATAGAAGCTTAGAATATATTGGATATAATATAATAAATATAGTATAAATAATGCGAAGACGTTTATAGGTATTGGTTTTAAGAATTGCTTAACAGTTATAGAGAGTAAGTACAATACACAATTAGCCTATAGAATTGAGTCTAATAGCATTTTAAATGACAGAAATGAGAAAAATTAAACTTTTGTTATTGGCGTTGCTGTTTATGGCGATACCAAAGAGTCTTTGGGCTTACACGGCGTATCAGGTTGTCTCGTTCGACAATGGTGTAACCTACTACAAAGTTCTTGTACCAAGTGGCGCCGACCCTACGTTGATGTTTTTGGGCACAACGCAATCGGGACCGTTGGTTATTCCTGATAAGATTAATGATAATGCGGGATTAACTTTCACGGTTACCAAGGTAGGCTACCAAGTCGGTTATAATTGTAACAATGTTACTTCTGTTACATTGCCGGAAACCGTTGTAGAGATGGAGAACGATTGCTTTATAGGCGCGACACTCACCGAAATGACGATTCCCAAGAGTCTGATCAAAATATCAGAATGGACATGGTCGGCGTTGAAGGGAGTTCCCAAGTGTAAGGTTGCGGAAGGGCATACTGTATTTGAGGCTGATGACAAGGGTGTGCTCTATACGAAAGGCAGAGAAGAACTTCGTTGCGTTCCGTCAACAATAATGGATGCAGTAGGAGGAGATACTTATACGATTGACAACAAAGTGAAAACAATTTGTGTCAATGCCTTTCATAACGTTGCGAATCTTAAAAAGATCGTGCTTCCTAAGGATTTGCAAAAGGCAACCGAGAGGTACCCTTCTATCGTTTCGGGCACAGACTTGGTAGAATTTCAGATGCCTACGGGTGGTAATACGAAATTTAAAGTTGAGGATGGTGTGCTTTTCAATAACGAAACGAAAACCTTAGTTTGCTATCCAAGAGAAAAGGTTACTACGGCTTACACGGTTCCGGATGACATCAAGAGGATTTGTTCATTCGCGATGATGGCCGTTAAAAATATGACTTCTCTTGATTTGAAGAATGTCGAGACGATGGAAAAGTCCGCACTCTACAAACCTACGAAGCTCGAAACAATTACGATACCTAAAGAGCTCAAAAAAGGAACTATAACAGGAAATAATGTAACAAGTGGTTTACAAGATGGAGCCTTTGAGGAGTGTTTGAAACTAAAAGAATATAAGGTGGAGGCGGGGAATCCTGACTTTGAGGCTGTAGACGGGGTTCTCTTTTCTAAAGACCACACTAAACTTTGTTACTATCCTCCCGCTAAGGAAGGTGTGAGTTATACGATTCCAACCACTGTTACGGAGTTAGGTCAGAAAGCCTTTCAAGGGGCAAACAAGCTGACATCAATGGTTGTTCCTGTCGGTGTGAAAACCATCGGGATTGAAGCGTTCCGTAACATGTTGAATCTTGAAAAGGTTGAATTTGCGAAGCCGTCTCAAGTTACAGACTTTAAGCAGGATGTATTCCGATCTTGTGTTAAGCTGAAAGAGGTCGTGTTGCCTGCTTCTATTACCGAGCTTGCCAGTGCTTTTTACGAATGTAAGGAACTGGAGAAAATCACCGTTCCTGATGGTTCGAAACTGAAGAAGATTAAAGCCTCCGCATTTACGACAAATAAAAAACTCAAGAATTTCAATTTTGAAGGTAGCTGCGAATTGGAAACCATCGAGTCTAATGCCTTTTTCAATGCTGAAAGTCTTGAAACATTCAAGTTTCCCAAGTCGGTGAAGAAAATCGAACTTAATGCCTTCAGCGGATGTAAAAACATGAAAAGCGTAGAGTTCGATACTGATGCGGAAATAGCGGAAATTGGCGAGGGCGCTTTTGCCGACTGCGGTTTGGTGAGTGTCGTCATACCTAAAAAAGTGACGAAAATCGCTAAAGAGGCTTTCCGTAGATGTAAGGCGCTTACCCAAATAGAAATAAGCGAGGCCACAACCAACATCGATCCTCTGGCTTTCCAATATTGTGAAAACTTATACGCGATCAATGTTGCCAAGGAAAATACGAAGTATTCAAGCGTAGACGGTTACTTGCTGTCAAAGGACAAGGAAGAACTCATTCTCTTCCCTCCCGGAAAGGCGAATAATAAGTTCACATTACTTCCCCCGTCTATAAAAAAGATCGGCGACTATTCTTTCTACAATTGTGAGAAACTTGCCAATATAATTATCCCTAATAAGGTAGAAAGTATTGGTAAGCGTGCTTTCTAAGTTTGAATTTGATTACATTCCTCTGCGATAAGGTGATTGACCCGGCCAATATTAACCAGGCTCAAAACGAGATGTCGTTTGACGATGGTACTCAAGCACCTAATATGTTTGATCACATCACCATTCACGTCCGTAAGGAACTTTATAATGACTATAATGCCCACTCATTCTACAATAAATTTAATGGGGTTATCGAACAGTCGTTCCTTGTAGGTACCGAAGAGTATATTCCTGTATCTGAAACTGTAGTGGATTTGCTCAAAACGGAATCCACAGATCATACTTTTGTATTGCCTACAAGCGTCAAGCATCCTACTAAAAATAAGACTTACAGCGTGAATTTGATAGGTGACTACGCATTCCAGAAAACTACTGATAAAGTGAAGGAAGTAGTGGTGAAAAAAGATATTGAATACATTGGTGCTCAGGCTTTCGTAACTGATATCGCCAACAAAACGAGTACCGTGAAGAACGTATTCTTCATTGAGGGCAACCCCACCAAGAAGATGTTGAGTACCACTCGCTTTGAGTTGGATGAGACCAATATCGACTACTGCGAGTTTGCCAAGACAACCAAGATTTATGTAAAGAAGTCGGCTTGCGAAAAATACAAGGAGAAATGGAACAAGCAGATATATGATATTCCTACTCATGGTTACAAACCAAGTCCATTTAACTTCACCGACCAGATAGACTATAAGATTCCCGGTGTAACCATCACCCATAAGTATGGAACATTTGCCCGTGAGTTTGATACGGATTTCAGTATTTATAACGCAGAAAATGGCAATAGCAATGTTGCCGCTTTCGTTGCCAAGGTAAGTGATGTGAAACCGGGTAGTGGTGACTACGGAAACGCTGAACATCACGTAAAAATGACGAGTGTAGACGTAAATGGCGGTTATAGCGGCGGCTATGGTTATGTGCCGGCCTATACCGGCGTGTTATTGAAGGTTCTTGACAAAGAAGCTGCTTCAAACGGCTTCTACTACGCTATCGGTGAGCACGATGACGCAACCTACACCATTAGCAATAATATTATGACAGGTATTACTGTAAATTCAAGCAATGTACCGGCATCAGTCGCTGATCCTGTCTATGTGATACAGGGCGGTGTCTTTAAAAAAGCTAAGGCTAACATCGGCAACTTCCCCATCCATCAGGCTTATGCCAAGATTTCAGGCGTGCCGGCAGGCGCCAAGCTGAGGTTTGTCTTCTCGGACGACAACATCTCAACCGGCATAACGGCGATTGACACGAAGAAGGCCGATGACAATGTTTATTACAATCTCAACGGTCAGCGTGTGACCAATCCGCAGCATGGTGTCTTCATTCATGGCGGACGTAAAGTAATTATTAAATAAAAACATAGGAATTTATGGAAAGGAAAAAATATATAGTGCCGGCTGTGGAGGTGATCCGCATGGCCAGTGAAAACATTATGCTCGAGGCCAGTCCCGGTGTGGGAGGTGACTATGATCCCAGCCTGCCGATAGGTGCTAAGAGAAACGGCGTGTTTCTGGAAGATGAAGAGGAAGACATCGCGTACCAATGGCCGAACTATCGCCTCTGGGATGAATAGTTCTTAGCTATATATATATTATTATGTATATTATTTTGTAACTCTTTTTTATACATTGCGCGGAACGGGTAGATGATCTATACGTTCCGCGCCCTTTTTTTGATTAGGCATGTCGTAGTCCGGAGGGCTTACTTTTTTACGGTTCGGAATAAGTTTTTCTAAAATCAAGCATTAAAACACCGACGTATAATTCAACTTGGATAAAAGAATTTAAGTTCGGGCGAACAGATAAGGTGTTTATAAGTAGGCATTTAGGAAATTACTTTGTAATTTTGTGCACTCAAACCAGTTATTCTTTCATAGTCAGATGATTATTACGATAGCACGTCAGTGCGGTTGCGGAGCTTTGGAGGTGGGCAAGCTCCTGGCCGCACGTTACAACATCCCTTTTTACACCCGGAAAAATCTCATGCGGATGGCCGAGGACAACGGCGTCTTGCGCGAAATGCACGACTTCTTTGAGGAAAGGCCCGTCGACGAACTGATGTATGCCATCTCGGCTTTCGAGAACGAAGAGGGCAACGACGAGACCAACCATCACGCGATGAGGATTTTAGCCGATCTGATCGGTAAGCGCGACTGTGTGATCATCGGTCGCTGCGGCAACTATATTTTCAAGAACAGAGCCGATCTCGTGTCAGTATTCCTGAAAGGTAACTTCGAGGAACGCGTCAGGGCGATGGCACATCACGACGACATGAGCCTGGCCGAGGCGGAAGAGTTCGTGCGCGAAACCGATGACAGCCGGGTGCGCTACCACAAATACTATACAGGGCTGACCTGGGGCAACGCCGACGACTACGACATTTGCTTCGACAGCCTTCGGCTGGGCACGGAAAAGACAGCACGGCTTATCGAAAGATACATCAAAGATATAGGCTTGGAGGAGTAACGGGTGTCATGTCGTCTGTCAAGTGTCGGGCGACGTCCGTTGCAGCCACCGAATCCCGGCTATTTCTCAATGGCAAACTTGAAAGAAGGAAAATACCATTCGCAAATGGATTTCGACACGATATATACAACGTATTACCTACATTGCTATATGTATGCAAGGTCTTACTTGCGTGATGATGAACAGGCAAAAGATATAGCCTCTGAAGCCATGGTGGCCTTATGGGAAGCACTCCAAACACAGGAAATATATCATGTCCGTTCTTTTTTGATGACTACGGTGAAGAACAAGTCGTTGAATCAATTGAGAGAAGAACGCAAACGACTGTCGCGGGAGCAAGAAATGTTGGATGATTCTCTCTGTGAGCTTGATTTTCGCATATCGTCACTCAATACTTCCGTTCCGGAAGAAGTGATAGCCGAAGATATGAGAGAGTTTGTCAGGAAAGTACTTGAGACGTTGCCGCCACAGACGCAGCGAGTGTTTTATCTGCGTAGGTACGAAGGAAAGAACATTAAGGAAATCGCGGCGGAAATGGGAATCAGCATAAAAGGAGTGGACTATCATGTCACAAAAGCGATGAAACTGCTAAGGAAGAGGCTTAAAGATTATCTCTATATGTTTTTTTGAAAAATATAAACGGGCAACTTTAGGGATGTTGCCCGTTTTTGTGTCTATAGGTCAGAACCCAACAAAAAATAGCAATGAAACCTATAGATCATCAATTGTTGAAGCGATATGTTGCCGGTAATCCACTGTCGGAGGAGGAACTCAAGCAAGTGACTGACTGGTTGCAGTCCGACTCCGCCCACCAAGAGCAGCTCAAGGCACTCCATCACGTATATGACGGACTGATATGGAATGCGCCGGCAGAACAGCACCGGCAACGCACGGTATGGCAAGCCGTGTCAAGACCTTTATGGAAAACTGTACAAGTGGCGGCGATGATTCTGGCGATTCTCTTTGTGGCCGACAAGTTCTTCATGACGGACCGGGATTCCGCCGACGGCGGAATGCAGACGGTCTACGTGCCTCAGGGACAGCATGTAAAGATGGTCTTGGCCGATGGTACGACGGTGTGGCTCAATTCGAATACAACCTTAAGATACGCTATCGCGGACTTTCGGTCCAAGAAACGTCAAGTAACGTTGGATGGCGAAGCCCATTTTCAGGTGACCAAAGACGCCGACCATCCTTTCGTGGTTTCCACGCCACGATACGAGGTACAGGTGTTGGGCACCACGTTTAATGTTTGTGCTTATGGAAAGTCGGATATCTTCGAGACGTCCCTGTATGAAGGGAAGGTTCGGTTGAGCCGGCCGGGAGTGGCAGGCGAGATGGTGTTGTTGCCGCATCAGACAGCCACGGTGGAAGATGGGGTGCTGGTAAAGCGAAGGGTTGCTCAAGAATCCCGGTCGTCTTGGAAGACGGGCATTTATACGTTTGACAACGAAACGTTGGCTAATGTGTTGGAAAAACTGGCCCTCTATTATAACATTGTTATCGAAAATCGCGACAGCCGCTTGGCCAAGAGACACTGTACCTGTAAATTCAGGCAGAGTGAAAGCATAAACCAAATCATGGAGGCCTTGCAGAAATACGCCTCCTTCAAATACCGATACGACGAAGCCCATCGCCGAATGATAGTCGGTGAATCCTAAATCAGAATCCTTTGAATCACCAATCTCTTAATAAAAAACCATCTAAAACTTTCTTTTTTATGAATGAAAACACGTCTAATGAAAATGTAGGCAATACCGAGTGTGGTCTGGCGTGTCATGCTCCTATAGGCCGACCGGTTTGTATCGGCTTGCTACTCTCCGCATTGCTGTTGTTGTCTGTGCCGCTGTCGGCCCAAGAGGTGGCCGTGAAGCGCAAAGTGAAATCCATGAAAGAACTTATCGGGCAGATTGAGAAACAGACTGGCTATCTTTTCATTTATGATGAAAATGAGGAGGCGCTGGCCCATGAACCGGCTGTCAAGACGTTCAAGGGGGATATGCGGAAACTGCTCTCCCTCTTGCTGGACGGCACGGAAATCGACTATACGATAGAGGGTAAGCATGTCATCCTGACACGTAAGTCGCCGGCGAACAAGCCCGTCCGCCAGCCGGTTGTCAAGCGAAAGGTGCGTGGTGTGGTGAAAGACGCGTTGGGAGAGCCTTTGGTCGGCTGTACGGTAACGTTGAAGGGAACGAAGACCGCGACAGTAACCGACGTCAACGGAGGTTATAGCATCGAAGCTCCCGCAGAAAACGGCCGGCTTGAGTTTTCTTTTCTGGGCTTTCGCTCGCAAGAGATTTCGGTCGGTGCGCGCAATGAGATAAATGTCACGCTGGAAGAAGACCTCAAGAAATTGAATGAGGTCGTGGTCGTCGGTTATGGTACCCAACGAAAAGCGTTGGTGACGAATGCCATTTCAACCTTCAAACCCAATGAAGGCAATCTGCGTCCTGTACTTTTCGCGAACGAATTGCTGCAAGGGCGAGTAGCGGGCGTGACCGTATCGCCGGGTTCAGGCAATCTGGGCAGCGGCGAACGGATGAGCATTCGAGGTGCCGCCTCGCTGAGCGCAAGCAACGAACCCTTGTATGTCGTGGACGGCGTTCCAATCTTGAATGGCAATGCGTCATTGTTCAATATGGGTGAAAGCCTTAGTTCGATGGCTGTGCTCAATATCAGTGATATCGAATCCATCGAGGTGTTGAAAGACGCTGCCTCCGCTGCCATTTACGGTTCGCGTGCCACGAATGGCGTCGTATTGATAACCACGAAGTCGGGACGAGAAGGGAGGACGGACGTGAGGCTCAACGTGAGTTCCGGTATCTCACGGTTTGCGAACAAAGGACGCGTTAAATACGCGGATTCCGATCTGTATGTGGAAGTCTTTAACGACGGAGTGGCTCGGTATAACAGACAAAACGATCTGGCGGTAGGTTCCAAAGGATATATCGTTCCCATTTCCAACCCGTTTCAGAATCTGCCGGATACCGACTGGTTGGATTTGATTACTCGTATCGCTTTCTCGTACAATGCCGACTTGTCCTTTTCCGGCGGGAACCAGAAGACCAAATTCTATGTAGGCGCCAACTATAACAATCAGGAGGGAATCATCAAGACGAACCAAGTGACGAAAATCAACTTAAAGTCTAAAATCAGTTATGCAATGACTCCGTGGTTGACAATCGGAGCCAACATGAGCGGTAATTACATGCGAAACAATCGGGTACCCGGTGCCAACATCGGCTCGACTATCTTGGCCCGGGCCATGGAACAACGCCCGTTTGACAGGCCCTATAAGCCGAACGGAGAGTATTACGTGGGCGGAACCGACGAACTGACACGGCATAATCCCTTGCAGATACTGAATGAGGAAACAACTTATGTAGACTTGTATCGCTTCTTGGGCATATTCCATGCGGATTTCAAGTTCAATCGTTTCAAGCTGCATAACTCGTTGAATACGGACGTAGGTTATACGTATGATTACGTCTACTATAACGCGAACCATCCTTATGGCGCAGGCGGAGGGCGTATTGCGGAATACAACCGGTTCGAGCGGAACATTCTGGTAGAGAATGTAGTCAGTTATGACAATCAATTCGGCAACATGGAATTCGGCGCCATGTTGGGACACTCGTTTCAGAAATCGTTCACAAGAACCTCGTTTATCGACGGGAGAGGCTTTCCGTCTCCCATGTTCGACGTATTGAGTACAGCTGCCGAAATACACGATGCAACGGGGGGAGTATCAGAGTATGCGATAGATTCATATTTTGGCCGTATCAGTCTGTCGTATCTTGACCGCTACGTGCTGAATGCCACCTTGCGTTCCGACGGCTCGTCCCGTTTTGCCCCGTCACATCGTTATGGCTACTTTCCTTCGATATCCTTTGGATGGAATGTTTCCAAAGAGTCTTTCTGGCTTTTTCCTCAAACAGATTTAAAGTTCAGGCTCAGTTATGGAAAGACGGGCAATCAGGACGGTATAGGCAATTATGGCTGGAGGTCTCTGATGTCCGGCGGACAGAATTATCAGAACAAGAGTGGTATTGCCATCAGCAGTCTGGGCAATACGACCCTGACCTGGGAGACGGCCGACCAGTATAATGCGGGCTTTGACCTTGCTTTCTGGAATGGAAAGCTCAATATGACGTTCGACGCGTATCTCAAAAACACCAACAACTTGCTGTATCTGATGCCCTTGCACGGTACGACTGGATTCACCGGTATGATGAACAACATCGGTTCGATGCGGAATTACGGAATCGAGTTCTCCGTTAATGGGCATCTGAACATTGGTAAATTGGCGTGGACTTCCTCGTTCAATATCTCCTACAACAGGAACAAACTGACCAAGCTGCTTGGCAACGACCTTCTTCCCATTGGCGACAATCGTGCCTTGAAGGTAGGCAAGGGACTCGGCTCGTTCTATCTATTCAAGATGGAAGGCATTTACCAATATGACGGCGAAGTGCCGCAACCACAGTATGATTTGGGGGTGCGGGCCGGAGACGTGAAATATGAGGACGTGGACCATAACGGTATCATCAACGATTTCGACCGCCAGTTGGTGGGATCGTCCAGTCCCGACGTTTTCGGCGGTTGGAATAATACGTTCAGGTATAAAGGCTTTCAGTTGGATGTGTTCTTTACCTATATGTTGGGCAACGACGTGTATGCCGAGTGGAAGCGCCTGGCCGCACGTCCCGGGCAAAAGTGGGCAATAACGGAAGACGTGGCCAAAAACCGATGGACCGGTCCCGGATCCACCAACAAGTATCCGCGTGCCGTACACACACTTAACGCGTTCAACGTCAAGAATTCTACCCGTTTTCTTGAAGACGGCTCCTTCGTGCGTCTTCGTTCGCTCATTTTGAGCTATTCTTTCCCGATGTCTCTGTTGACAAAGATTCACCTCAAGGGTCTGCGCGTATACATGCAAGGGGATAACCTGTTGCTGTTTTCTAAATATTCGGGGTGGGATCCCGAGGTGAGCAAGAATCTGGATCCGAGATTCATGGGCATGGATGCTTATGGTGTTCCTCCTTCGAAAACGATTAATTTCGGTGTTAATTTACAGATATAAATAGATATAATATTGTTATCAGCCATGAAGAAATTTTGGAATGTACTTTTGCTGGCAGGTTTATCGCTTTCATCTTGCAGTGGAATGCTCGACATAGACCCTCACTCGGCCGTCCCCCCGGGAAACGCAGGAGGTAATGATTTGTCTCCCATGCGGATGGGGATGTACAACAAGGTTCAGAACTCACCGCAAAGGGAAACGTATATTTTGTTTGACATCATCGGAGGAAATTTGCGTACCGGTAAAACCGGAAATCCGAAAGACCTGATCAATACGGTGTTGTCGCCGCTCAACTCACTGATTTCCAGTGGATGGAACGGCTGTTATCAGGCAATCTATCAAGTGAATAATGTGCTGGAGACAGTGGAGCGGCAGCCCGAATCTCCACTTCGGACTACAATTCTTGGTGAAGCTCACTATTTCAGAGGCTATCTTTACCATTTGTTGGTGACCCGATGGGGTGGAGTTCCTATCGTCATGTCTGCCACCATGAAGAAGTTGCCGCGTAATTCCGAGGAGGAAGTATGGGATTTCATCGAGTCCGAACTGGAACAAGCCGGACGATTCCTCGATGGGGGGATAGAGCCTGTCGATTGCTATTTTGTGTCGAAGAACGCTGTCACGGCCCTTCAAGCCCGCGTCAAACTGGAAAGAGGGAAAAAGAAGGAAGCGATGGCGTTGGCCGAAGAACTGATTATAAACGGCCGATATGTGCTTGACGATTTCGAGAAGATATTTCGGGGACAGACAAATACGGAAGTCATTTTCTCGTTCAGTTGTCTAAAGGAAGAGTCGAACATCACCTTATCTACCCTTTTCTATACTTATGCGCATCCTAACAAGGGCAGCTATATTTACGTTCCCGCCGAGGAGGTGATGAACATGTATGAAACAAGCGACAAACGAAAGGATATCTCGGTCACGAATATCAAGACAGACCCCTGTATCAACAAGTATCCCAGCGGACAGACCGGAACAGACCCGGTGATAGTCAGCCGTTTGGCAGAAATGTATCTCGTCAGCGCGGAAGCCCAAGGACTGGAAAAAGGATTACACCGCTTGAATGAACTCAGAGAGAAAAGAGGATTGAAGGCCGTGCGTCCGCAAACCGAGGATGAGTTTCTGAAATGTATCTTGGATGAGCGCCGGAAGGAATTTCTGGCGGAGGGCTTTCGCTATTATGACTTGATACGTACGGGTCGGGCAAAAAGCGATCTGGACCTACTGGATAATCAATTGCGATTGCCCATCCCTGGCAAGGAGCTGATCCTGAATCCTAACCTTACGCCTAATCCGGGCTATTAAAATCACCAAACAGATATAGCAATGAAAAAACGAATATTATATATGGCATATATACTTGCCATCCCATTGTGCTGGATTTCATGCAGCGATGATGACGGAAAAACCGTTTATTCCAAAGAAGGGGCCAAAACGGAAATCGGCAGAAAGATTACGGAGAACAGCGGCTTTGTGGGACACTTGTTCAAGGATACCTCCTACACGCTGTCCGCAGGCGTGCAGGCATGTGAGATACAATGCCTTTCCGAGAATGGGTTGGCCACCAAATTGTATATTTTTGAAGTTGCTCTCGATACAAAGGGCCTGACCATTGCCGTTTCGGCTCCTGACAACGACGATTCAAAATTCGGTTTGCAGCCAATGACGCTACAGGCAGAAGCCTACGAAAGTCCTACGAAACATGTGTTGGGGGCGGTCAATGGCGACTTTTTCACAAGTGCAGGCATACCCGGTGGAATCTTTTATCGTAAAGGCAGGGGAATCAAGACGGTAATGGGGGATGAAAAAACTACGTTCTTTGCCATTACGAAAGACAAACGAGCGATTATCGGCTCGCGCGATGAGTTCGACCATGTGAAAGACAGGCTATGGGAAGCGATAGGAGGCCGGCATCGGCTGTTGAGAAACGGACAGATAGAGCCACAGGTCAACACGCAATTGGAGCCTCGTACCTGTGTGGGAGTCACATCGGCTAACGTCGTCTATCTGATGGTTGTTGACGGACGTAATTTCTGGAACTCGAACGGGATGACTTTCTCGGACATGTCGAAAGTGATGCGAGCGCTTGGAGCAACGGATGCCATCAACCTGGACGGCGGCGGTTCGTCCACTTTCGTGGTATGTGCAAGCCGAAACAACACGCCCGCTTCGTTTGTGGTGCGTAACTGGCCATATGACTACGGAGGTCAAGAGCGGGCGGTTGCCAACGGATTATTGATCGTAAAAGAAGATTAAAGAATGAAAAACATGAAAAAGGAAAGAACGACAAGACCGATAACGATGGAGACGGTCACGATTTGCCTGTGCGCGTTTCTATGCGCATGTCAGGATTTTACCGACAACACAGGGTTTGCCGTGCAGGGAGAAGATTTCAAGTTCGGGAACGACGTCATCCGCCTGGGTTTTAACGAGCAGGAATATGAATCGGATGTCTACGCATCGGCTCCGTGGAGAGTCAAGACCAATGTAGACTGGCTCAACATGATTATGGCCAATGGCCCGGGCAACGGACGATACAAGATGAAAGCGTGGGCCAATCCCTCGTTGGTACAACGTGAAGGAACGGTGACCGGTTGGATCACCGCCGAGCATACTTGGACGCAGACAGTCATACAGGAAGGGGTCGGCATGAAGCTGAATCAAAGTACATTCATGGTATCCATATCCGAACAGACGTTGAGGATACCATTTACGACAGCGGTGAACTATACTTGCGCACTGCCCCAAAATTGTGACTGGCTGGAATTGAAAAGCCAACCCTCGGCAACTCCCGGTGAGATAAAGGATTTGGAATTAGAGATAACCGTCAAGAAACTGACCGGCGGTGAAGAACGTCAGGCTGAGATAACACTAAATGGAGCCAATGGAATATCCTTGCCGGTACAGATTGTACAGTCGACGAAAATCGTTGAAAAGACGGACATAGACTATCTGAAAGATTTTTACAGGAATGCTAACGGAGCTAACTGGATAAAGAAATGGAATCTCGAAGCCCCTCTGAAGACGGATGCTGTCAATTGGCCCGGCGTAACGGTTGTGAATGGTCGGGTGACGGAAATCGTCTTTGTTACGCCGAATCATATTGTGGGCGATATCACGCCCTTGTGCCATTTGTCCGAATTGGTAACGTTGAAGTTCAAACATCAGAAGATTGCCGGTATTCCGGAGGAAATCGGAATGTTGAAAAAGTTGAATACGTTGTGGATTATCGAATGTGCCGGCAAAGGCGCAGTGCCGAAAAGCTTGGCCGATTGTAAGCTGCTGACAGCCCTCAATCTGTCGAACCACCCGACGGCGACACCTGCCGGATTTGCCAATTCGTTCACGGGGAACTTTGGCGACTTGCTCAAAAACGAGGCGTTGCGGTCCATCAAGATTTATCTGAACGCTTTCACGGGAACAATCCCCACGCTGCCTTTGGATGATGAAGGAAGGCCCACCATCTGGAAAGACCTGCGTGAGCTTTATATCTATAACAATCCGCTCAGCGGCGGAATCCCTGTCGGCTATGGCTATCTGTTCGACAAGGGGGCCACAGGCAATATCTCTAACTGCGGCTTATCGGGGAAGATTCCTGAAGACTTGAAGCGAAGTGCCTTTTATCAGCGACATCGTGCTTCTCTTTTCTTGAAGGGAAATTCACTGTATGAGTAGTTCGATGGTTCCTTATCGACCGACACGACGATATGAATGGGAATGTCATGGTCTTTTTCTGAAGTTGGAAGCAGACGGCTTAAGAGACTGTGACACCGTTCGGATATCGGTGAAATATCAATCATGAAGAAATGACAGAATCGAATATGTATAAAACATCTCGTTTGTTATTGGCTTTTTTCTGGCTTTTTAGTGGGAGCTTGAGGGGCCAGACCGTTCAGGACTCGCTTGCCATTGCCGCTGCGCAGTGGCAAGTGCTTTCGTCCTGTGACGGAATGACGGTCAGGCAGATGATGTTTCCGAGGCTCTACGGCGTTCCGCAGACCGTTTCCATCGCCGAAATCCGGCTGAAAGGCGAAAACAAGGTGGGGATTTCCGTAATCGAACGGGGGACGACGGTCAGTGGCATGGCCGATAACGTGGGGGCTTTGGTCGCCGTGAACGGTTCCTATTTCAATATGGAACGGGGCAATTCCGTTTGCTACCTCAAGATAAACGGACAAGTCGTCAACACGACGGAGACTCAAGAGCTGGCTTCAAGGGTTACGGGAGCCATCCATGCGGATGGGAAAAGATTGCGGATTATGCCGTGGAACCGGCAGACAGAGTTGACCGATCGACATCGCCGGGGCACGCTTTTGGCCTCGGGACCACTGTTGCTGATGGCCGGCCGACCTTGCGACCTGACGGGTTGCGACAGCGGATTCGTGGCGACGCGTCATCCCCGCACGGCTATCGCTACGGTCGGGAACGATAAGCTCCTTTTCATAACAGTAGATGGCCGTGCGACTGCACGTGCCGTGGGGATGAATCTAATCGAACTTGCTCACTTCCTGCGTGTCATCGGTTGCCGTGACGCTATCAATATGGATGGTGGCGGCTCCACCACGCTTTGGGTGAAGAGTCTCGGAGGTGTCGTGAACCATCCTTGTGACAACAGGCAGTTCGACCATCAAGGCGAACGGAAAGTGGCCAATATCATTTACGTTTACAAACAGCCGACTCGTTGAGATCCGGCTGTTGAGCTCTTATCGTGGCTCACCTGATCATTTGTGGGGACAAGTTTGCAAGTGATGAAATCTCCGGCTTCATCATTTGTAAGCCCATCC
>NZ_JAERMS010000047.1 GCF_017426725.1 Prevotella illustrans
GGACACTATTGACTTCCTTCACTTTTTTGAAAAATATTTAGGACACTATTGGCTTTTACCTCCTAAAAGCTATGCTTTTACACGCTCAAAGCTATGCTTTTACAAACGAATGCCACATTTATATTTCGCAAGCGTCAGAAAGGCGGCCTTTTATTTTGAAAAACGGAGCGGATTTCTTAACTTTGTCATAACCACGGAGCTGTTCGCCGCTTGACGAACTCTGCCTCCCGAAACGATAATGACATGAAAGCAAGCCACCTACCATCCTTGATTATTTTTCTTGCGGCATTACTGTTGTCGTGTTCGGGCGACAACAGAACGTTTGAAATCGGTGTCTCTCAATGTTCCGAAGATATCTGGCGCGACAAGTTTAACCAGGAACTGCGTACCGGATCCTATGGCTACGACGGCGTGACCTTGCACTTTGCCTCGGCCGACGACTCCGATACCCGGCAGATAGAACAGATCAACCGGTTTGTCAACCGTGGCGTCGACCTCATCATCGTGGCTCCCAACCAAACCAACACCATCACGCCTGCCATTGAAAACGCTTATCGCCATCATATTCCCGTCATCGTCTACGATCGCAAGTCGGGCAGCAATCACTACTCGGCCTACATCGGTGCCGACAATCGGGAGATAGGTCGACAGATGGGCAACTATATTGCCACGCGACTACAGGGCCGTGGCCGGGTGGTCGAGGTGATGGGACTACGTGGCTCGTCGCCTGCCATCGAGCGTCACGAGGGTTTTGCGGAGGCACTTAGGGCCTATCCGGGGATAGAACTGGCGGGCACGTTACAGGGCGATTGGACAGGGGCGTCGGCCGAACGGGCTATGCGCCGGTTTCTGAAGCGAGAGAAAGGTAAGATTGATTTTGTTTTCGGACAGAACGACCGTATGGTCATGGGTGCCCGCGACGCCGTCATGGCCCATGACCTGCAGTCGACGACACGCTTCTGCGGCGTAGACGCCCTGCCCACACACGGGGGTGGATTGGAACAGGTGCGCGACGGATTGCTCGAAGCGTCGTATATCTACCCCACCCACGGCGACAAGGTGATAGAACTGGCCATGAAGATACTGACCCATCAGCCCTATGAGCGTGAAAAGAAACTGAAGTCGGCCCTCGTGACCCGTGAGAATGCCAATGTACTGCTGCTCCAGGCTGAGGAAGTGGTGCGCCAAAGCGACGACCTCAACCGCCTGCACGACAAGATCAACGACTATCTGAGTCGCTACAACACGCAACGATGGATACTGATGATGGCCGTTGTCATCCTCATTTTGCTTGTAGCAGCCATCTTCATGACTTACCGCTATTACTACGAGCGCATACGCATCAACGAGGAACGCGAACGTATGCAGGACCAACAGCTCAACTTCTTCACCAACGTGAGCCACGAAATACGCACGCCCCTGACGCTTATCACCGACCCCATCAACCATATCGTGAACCGAGGACACCTGAAAGACCACGACTTCGACACGCTGCGGTCGACGGCCCGCAATGCCAATGAGCTGATGACACTGGTGAGCGACATCCTCGACTTCAAGAAAATAGAATTCGACACGGCGGGTAACCGTATCGACAGACAAGAAAATATTTCGGACGAAAACGTGCCCGAAATAACCGAAACGGCCATCAGGGAGGCAGATCCGTCCCCTGATGACAACAGCGAGACACTGCTCATCGTCGACGACAACGCCGACATCCGTCACTATCTGCGCGTGGTGCTCCATAACAGATTCCATATCATCGAGGCCGCCAACGGGCAGGAGGGATTGCGCTTAGCCCGTGAACATATACCGGTCCTCATCATTTCTGATATCATGATGCCCGTGATGAATGGACTGGAACTCTGCCAACAGGTAAAGGGTGACACTGCCACGAGCCACATTCCCGTCATCCTGCTGACAGCCAAGAGCGAAGACTCGCAAGTGGCCGAGGGCTATAAGAGTGGGGCCGACTCTTATATCACCAAGCCGTTCAGCTCGGCCGTGCTCATGGCCCGCATTGACAACATCATGCAAAGCCGTGAACAACTGCGTCGACACTACGCCAATCTATCAACAAGCGTCGTGGCTGACGGTGTAGAAACGTCAACGGCAGTCAGGATAGACGATCAGTCGCAGCCGTCAGTGCGTGACCAAGAATTCATAGGCCGTCTGCACGACATCATCCAGCGTCATATGATAGAAAGTGAGTTCAGTGTTGAGGTGATGGGAAGCGAAATCGGACTGAGCCGGGTGCAGCTCTATCGCAAGGTGAAGGCACTGACGGGCCTGTCGCCGGTGGAACTATTGCGCAAGTCGCGCCTCAACAAAGCCGACCAACTGTTGCGTTCCACGGGCATGAATATATCGGAAATAGCTTATACGGTGGGCTTCACGTCGCCCAGCTATTTCTCGAAATGCTTTAAAGATGAGTTTGGTATTCAGCCCGTAGAGCTGATGAGAGGTTGAAAAAGAAGTTGTTGGGGTGTGGGGTTGTGAGGATGAATAGTTACTTCTTTTATAAAACGTCAACGGTAAAGCTAAATATTCATCCTCACAACCCCACACCCCAACAACTAAATATCATTGTCCTCCGAGGCGTTCAAAGAAGATAATAATCTCTTCCCAAGTCTTGAATTCGTCGCCGCCATAGGCTATGCCGGTACCCATGAAGTCGGCTGCGGGGGCGGGATCGATGAAATAGTCGCCGTAGAGAAGAGCCTTTTGGTTGGTGAAGAGCACATGGTCGTAGGCCGGTGCCGACAGGTATTCCTCGCACCAGTCCTGTACCTGCCCGAGCGACGCGTGGTCGTTGGTAGGAGCGGGAGCCACGATGTAGACCCGGTAGTGCTCCAACAATAGCTCGTAAGCCTTGTGCATGCTGCTTGTGGGATGGCCGTAGGCGTCGTGCAAGCAGGCGAAATCGATGTAGACGATAGGCCGCTCGGTCTTGTTCTGCCGGTCGTCGATCCAGCGAATCACGGGCACCAGATAGTGCACGGCCACCTTGTCGATAAGCCGGTGCTCGCCGTGGAAGCGGATGGCGTTGGGATAATGCGTGTGGAAAAGGGCGAAGGTATGGACCACAGGGTCGTTGTCGCCGAAAAGACCGTAGACGCGTTGCCGTTCGGCGGGTGTCACCCGGGTGAAGCATTGGCGCGTGATGTCCCGATATTCCTTGATAAGTCCCTTGTTGACCATGAACTCCTGAACGCCGTCCTTGCGTGGATTTTGAAACTCCTGGCGGCCTGTCATGCCGCTCATCGTGTCGCCCATCTCGAAAGCCGGGTTCACCAGAATGCGGTCGTAGCCCGTCAGCATTTCGGCCATCATGCCGCCCATCGACGTGCCAATGATGAGGTCGGGACGCTCGCGGTCGGCCATGGCGCGCAGAAAAGCCATGGCTTCCTCGGGATGAAGGGGTATGTCGTCGGCCACGACGGTGGTCCGGGGCATGAGTTCCCGCAACATTTTGACGGTGCCGCTGGCCGCCGACGACAGAAAACCGTGGACATACATGATCTTCTTGCCCGACATGAGGTCGGGATATTGCCTGATATATGGATTCATAGGCGCAAAGTTACGTATTATCAGCGTATTATTTGCTGTCGCCGGATAAAATCCGTACTTTTGCTTGCGACTACGTGGCAGGCGATCAGAATTGCCGTGACACGTGGACAACCTCAAGTAAAACAATCTCAAAACTTATATCTTTATGAAAAAAATCCTACTTTCGGCCGTGTTGCTCTGTCTGTCGGCGGCCGGCTTCGGGCAAACGGGCGCGCAACCTATCGACTACGTGAGTACGCTCGTGGGCACCCAGTCGAAGCACGCGTTGTCTACCGGTAACACCTATCCCGCCATCGCCATGCCCTGGGGCATGAACTTCTGGGTTCCGCAGACCGGAAAGAACGGCGACGGATGGACTTATACTTATGACGCCGACAAACTGCGGGGCTTCAAGCAGACCCATCAGCCCAGTCCGTGGATTAACGATTACGGCACGTTTTCGCTCATGCCCATCACCGGAAAGGCCGTCTTTGACGAGGAAAAGCGGGCCAGTTGGTTCTCGCATAAGGCCGAAAAGGCGACACCTTATTATTATAGAGTGTATCTGGCCGACTATGATATCGTGACCGAAGTGGCACCGACGGAGCGCGCGGCCATCTTTCGTTTCACCTTTCCGCAGACGGATGCCGCCAAGGTGGTGGTCGACGCCTATATGAAAGGGTCGTATGTGAAGATTATTCCTTCGGAAAACAAGATTGTAGGTTACAACACTTACAACAACGGCGGTGTGCCCGAAGGTTTCAAAAACTACTTTGTTATCGTCTTTGACAAGCCTTTCGACTTTACCGCCACAGCCAATCCAAAGGGCGTACAGAAAGGAACGACCGAGCTGCGGGACGAGCATGCCGGGGCGATTATCGGCTTTAAGACCCGCCGGGGCGAAACCGTGCACGCTCGGGTGGCCTCGTCGTTCATCAGTTACGCGCAGGCCGAACAGAACCTAAAGGAACTGGGCAACAGCGATTTCGATGAAATCGTGGCGCAAGGGCGCCATCGTTGGAACGAGGTGTTGAGCCGTATCGAGGTGAAAGACGACAATATCGACCATCTGCGCACGTTCTACAGCTGCTTCTATCGGTCGGTGCTCTTCCCACGAAGCTTCTATGAAATCGACAAAGATGGCAATCCTGTTCATTATAGTCCCTATAATGGCAAGGTGTTGCCGGGCTATATGTTTACTGATACAGGCTTCTGGGACACCTTCCGCTGCCTGTTCCCCTTCCTCAATCTGGTTTATCCGTCGATGAACGCCAAGATGCAGCAAGGTTTGGCCAACGCTTACAGGGAGAGCGGATTCCTTCCTGAGTGGGCCAGTCCGGGCCATCGCGGTTGCATGGTGGGCAATAATTCCGCCTCGATCGTGGCCGACGCCTATCTGAAAGGGATTCGCACGCCCGACACCGAAACCTTGTGGGAGGCCGTGAAGCATGGTGCCAATGCCGTACATCCTACCGTTAGCAGCACGGGACGTAAGGGATACGAATACTATAATAAGTTGGGCTACGTGCCCTACGACGTGAATATCAATGAAAATGTGGCCCGAACGCTCGAGTATGCTTACGATGATTGGTGCATTTATCAATTCGGTAAGGCGCTCGGAAAGTCGAGAAAGGAACTGGAGCCTTTTGCTAAGCGGGCACAGAACTATCGTAACGTGTTTGACAAAACAGTCAATCTGATGCGTGGACGCAACAAGGACGGCAGCTTCCAAAGCCCCTTCAGTCCCTTTAAATGGGGTGATGCCTTCACCGAGGGCAATGCTTGGCACTGGACGTGGTGCGTGTTTCATGATCCGCAGGGGTTGATTAATCTGATGGGGGGCGACGCTACTTTCAATCAAATGATGGACTCCGTGTTTGTCGTTCCGCCTGTTTTCGACGATAGTTACTATGGGGGCGTGATTCATGAGATACGCGAAATGCAGATTATGAACATGGGAAACTATGCCCATGGCAACCAACCCATCCAGCACATGATTTACCTTTACAACTACAGCGGGCAGCCTTGGAAAGCCCAGTACTGGCTGCGCGAGGTGATGGATCGCCTCTATACGCCCCATCCCGATGGTTATTGCGGCGACGAGGACAACGGGCAGACGTCGGCGTGGTACGTGTTCTCGGCCATGGGATTCTATCCTGTATGCCCCGGTAGCGACCAGTATGTGGTGGGAACGCCCTATTTCAAGCATGTGGCGCTGCATTTGGAGAATGGAAAAACGGTGACCATCGATGCTGATAACAACTCGCCGGGCAACCGTTATATCAACCGCCTGACGGTCAACGGCGTGGAATACGACAAGACTTATCTGACGCATACTGACCTGTTGCGGGGCGCGGCCCTCCGCTTCGACCAGTCGGCAGTGCCCAATAAGCAACGCGCCACGGCTCAAGACGCCCGTCCTTATAGCATGAGTAAGTAACGTCTTACGTGTCATCATACAAAAGGCGCCCACTGATAGGTCAGGGGGCGCCTTTTTATATGATTGTGATCAAAAGTCGGAGGTGGATTTATCGCTTCAGGAAACGACGGGCGTAGACATGTCCGCCATCGGCTGCCTGCATGAGATAAACGCCTTGTGGAAGGCCGCTGAGCGAAAGAACGGCACTGTGCTTGCTCGTGGCTGCGGCCTGCTTGAGCAGTCGTCCTGTCTGGTCGAAGATCTTTATCCATTGCAAAGCCTTGCCCTGTACGGTCAATGTATTGCCATCGATGGTCAGACGGAAGTCGGTTGTCGGTGTATTCTCTATGCGGGTGGCCTGTGACGAGATGTCGAAGAGCGTTTCGTCATTGCCGTGCACCTTGGCAACCGTATGTCGTTCGGCCTCGGAATCGTCAATGCCGTTGCCGTTGTCGTAAATCAACTCCAGTCGGGTACGATAGCGTCCTTCCGTGAAATCGGCGGGAATCTTGATGGTAAGGGGCAACAGCGTGACGTCGAATCCCGTGAAGTCCGTTTTATTCTCTTGACGGATTTCCAGCGCGACTTTATCGTTCGCGTCCAACAGCTGTAGTTTGGCGTAGCAAGTGCGCTCTAACCCACCTTTGTTTCTGACGGCGAAATATATCTTTTCTTCGTCTCCGGGCTTGAAATTCGTCTTTGAAGGCTGCTCGGAAAGTTGGAAGCCGGCATCGAAGAAGCCTTCTTCCGACACGCGCACCATCTTGTTTTTGATTTCTATTTCCATGCGTGGCGCCAGTTTCATGCGTGTCCATTCGCCCCATTTACCGTCATTTTTCTTCGGAACACAAATGGGAAGAAGCTGGTAATAGCCGTCGGAAAGCTTCGATACGTCTACCTTTATCTTCTGCGGAACGGTGATGAGATAGGAGTTTTTCATTACGCCGTTGTCGTAGTTGGCGTACATCCGTTGCGTGAAACCTCCCGTAGCATGGTCGTCGGATGGGCAGGCTTTCAGCAGTTTGCCTTCCATATCGAAGATGCCTACACCAATATCGCCATTGAAATCCTTGCCTTTGTTGATAAATTCGCACATCTCCGCGGGAAGTGTTGTTGTCGTAGCGAAGGTTTTGGCGTGGCCTTCGGGTAATCGCAGACTGCCGCCCAAGTTAAACTTGAGTTTAGGACTGTCGGGCAATAAGGATGGGTCTATGGGTTTTACGTTGTCCTTGTTAGGATGTGCCAGAATGGCGAGCAGTCCTATTTTGAAAGAGAGCGGCTTTCCGCCAAACTCGCTTCCGCTCTGTGCGACGTCTGTCGCGGTGAGCGAGAAGTAACCATCGCTTTGTCCTCCCCAGCCGAAATTCATGTGGAAAAGACCATTTTCGTTCAGTCCGTCGGTCACCCATGCGTGTCCGCTACCGCCCAATTTGTAAAATCCGGAAAGGTAGACAGGAAAACCATTGAGCAGTTCCTGCCGTACGATTTCAGTGAAACCGGCCGTTCCTTCGTCGGATCTTCTCACAAGAGCAGTTGTATAATCGAAGTGGTTTTGCAAAGCACGTTCGGCCGCTTCGTCGTAGGCGCCACTCGAAGAGGGAGTATATTGCATGTTGGAGGCTATGCCGGCGTCGTTCATCAGCAAGGCGACGGCGTCGGCTTCCACGTCGTTATAGGGGTTGTTATAGTCATACAGTTTTTTCATGTTGGCCCAATCGTAGCGCGACTTGCTGAAATCGGCATGTATCGTTCGGTTGTCGTAGGCCACGGTATAGCTGTTTTCGCCCCTCCCTTGTGCGGGCCATTTGTGGAAATACATGATTTGTGCCATCGCTGTAGCTACGCAACCGGAGTAGCGATAGCCCGTTTTTTTGTTGTAGGGATAGTCCTGGTTCCACTTGCAAGACAGCAACGGTGCCACCGCCTTGTACGATGGAACGGCTCGTGTAGCCGGTTTTGCTGCTTCGGGATGCTGCCGCAACCGCTCGAAATTCTCCCGATAAGCCTGCAGTAGCAGCTTCACGCCGGGGTTGGCGTTCAGCGTATCCAATTTGCCAGTATCGCTGCAGGCAAGGATTTCGCCCATAGCGTCGTCGCCGGCGACGAGGACAAAGCCCTTGTCCCGTGCGTCGTTGAACACGTAGAATGGCTCCACGGCCGGAAGTCCGGCGCTTCGTGTCTGCGCGATACGGACAGAACGGCTGTCGGGCGTGACGTATTTTCGAGCGATATCAAGCGCTTTTCGTAGGGTCACCGGCTCGGCCGAAAGCCGCGTGAAAGCCACGAGCATAAGGGCCACAAGCGTGAACGCACGGTAGAAAGTGAAATGAAAATAGAGAGAATTACTGTCAGTTTTGTACCTGTTTCGTTGTTTGTTTTGAGTCATTGTATCATGAAGTTATTTTACTGTTAGTTACTCCTCTGAATGATGTTATTATCTTTCGGATTCGTTAAGTTTTTAAATATTACATATTTTTTTGTTATTACGCGGCAAAGGTATCGTCTTTTGAATGACAGGGGAGTAAAACTACACATTTATTAACCGATTCCTCTCTCGTTTTACCGTTTTTAACAACTTGCATTTATCTGACCATTGCATTGCCCGGCTGTTGCCATTATATATAATGTAGGCTGTCGCCACGCCTCGACCATCGTTTCTAAAGCATGGAAGCCGGATTATAGCCACTCGCTACCATTGGAAGATTAATTCAAGCAGGGACGTTGAGATTCGCTGACGACCGTTTTCACCATAGTAAAAAAGTAATACTCACAACACAAAATCATAACGAAAAAAAAGAGCCGAAAAAGGGTGTTCGCGCAAACATGGTACTTAGGCGTTGTAAAAGCAGCCCTTTTAGCGGCCAAAAGCATAGCTTTTAAAAAGGGGTTACAAAGGAATTTGTAACACATTGATTATCAGCGCGTATCTTTATCATGACCAAAGGAGATAAAGACGGACGATCATAAAAAAAGGAAGCAGCAATCCCACTCGTGAATTGCTGCTTTCCGTAAATATCTAAATAACGATTTTAGGCTTCCAAGCGGCGTGAACCGTCGCCGATAACGACGTCGTAAACGAGAGGTTCCTTGCCGAAGCGCTCGTTGTACTTGGCCTTGGCCGTTGCGATGAACCGATCGTAGAGGTCGGCTTTCACCAAGTTGATGGTGCAACCGCCGAAGCCACCGCCCATCACACGTGAACCGGTAACGCCACATTCGCGGGCGATGTCGTTGAGATAGTCGAGCTCTTCGCACGATACCAAGTAGTCCTTGCTCAGTCCTTCGTGTGTGAGGTACATCATCTGACCAACGGTTTCGTAGTCGCCACGAATCAACGCGTCGGAAACAGCCAGCACACGATCCTTCTCACCCAGCACATACTTGGCGCAACGGTAGTCTTCTTCGGGCACTTCGGCTTTCACTTCTTCGAGCCATTCCCATGAAGCGTCGCGCAAGGTCTCTACACCTTCGTGGCGTTTGGCGATGTGGGCCACGACATTCTCGCAACTGCGGCGGCGGTCGTTATAAGCTGATGAAGCCAGTTCGTGCTTCACGCAGGAGTTGAGCAGCACCAAACGGTAGCCTTCGGGATTGAAGGGGAAGTACTCGAACTCGCCCGAACGGCAGTCGAGGCGCATGAGATGGCCTGCCTTACCGAATACAGAAGCGAACTGATCCATGATACCGCAGTTCACGCCTACGTACTTATGCTCGGTGGCTTGACCTACGCGGGCCAGCTCGAACTTCTCAATCTTGTTTTCGCCGAACAGTTCGTTGATGGCGAAAGCGAAGCAACTCTCCAGCGCGGCCGATGAAGACATGCCGGCACCGAGGGGCACATCGCCCGCAAAAGCTGTGTCGAAGCCCTGAACGGCTACGCCACGGGCCATCATTTCACGGCAAACACCATAGATATAGCGTGCCCAGCTGGCTTTCAGTCCTTGCTCGTCGTTGAGGTCGAACGTAGCTTCGTCGTTGAGATCGATGGAGAAAGCGTGTACGCTTTGTGTGCCATTGGGGCGGATAGCGGCAATCATGCCTTTGTCAACTGCGCCCGGGAATACGAAGCCACCGTTGTAATCGGTGTGCTCGCCGATGAGATTGACACGGCCCGGAGAGGCATAGAAGCATTCGGCGGGCTGACTGAAATGTTTGTTGAAAGCGTCTGCAACCATTTGGGTTGTGAGCGTTGATGTTTGTTTTGTCATAATCTTTTAGGTATTTAGTTATGTAAATAAAATCGGAATCTTTTGGATTTACTTGGCCGAAAGGCGTTTCTCAAAGGCCAGCCGCATGCCTTTTTCGCCGTAATCGATTTCACCACACGCTACGTAACCCATGCTTCGCAGTATTGATAGCATTTGTGGATTGTCGAAATTGGTGTCTATTTTCAGACTGCCGACGCCCTGTCGGACCGCGTATTGTTCGGCTTCTTGAATGAAAAGGCGCCCATAGCCCCGACCTCGGACTTCAGTATCGACGGCCAACCGATGGATCACGAAGTAGTCGCCGTGGGTCAGCCATCGGGCCGAAGGTTGCGTGTAGGCGGGTTCGTCATTCATGACGACGGCGCCGAAAGCCACCAATCGCTCCTCGTCCGTGAGCACGAAAGCGTGCCCAAGGGCGATGTCCTGCCGGATAACAGACTCCGATGGGTAGTCGGGTGTCCATTGGCAGCGCCCGTCACGAATCATCTTCCAGCGGGCATTGTCTATCAGTTGCCAGCTGGAAGCAAAGTCATCGGAGTGGGCTTTTCGGAATAAAGTCATGAGAATATCAGTCGAATAACAACATATCGGCCATTTCTTCGGGCGTATTGAAAGGCATGCCGTCGATCAATTCGTCGTCGGTGAAACCCTGCAGCAGGCTTTTGGCTTCGGTTTCTTCCATGATTTTCTGCCCGTCGGCGTCCTCTTTGGCTATCATAGCGGCCAAAACGGCGGCACGATAGTTGTCGATTTCTTGTTGTGAAAACATAATAGGATTGTTTATGAGTTGCAAATATCCGCATTTTAAATGATACTTGCAAATTAAAAAAGGCAATTTAATGTTAACATTAGAAGTCGGGCGAGCACTCGATTTCTATCTTCCGGCCTGTCGTGGGATGGTCGAAAACAAGCCGGGCGGCATGTAAGTACATGCGTGGAGCGGCTAAATTGCCATAGAGTGGGTCGCCCACGATGGGGGCGTGAAGGCCTTCAGCATGGGCGCAGTGCATCCGTAGCTGATGGGTGCGGCCGGTCTGTGGACGCAGGGCTAAGCGAAGAATCGTGTGGCCGTCGGCATCGGTCTGGCGACCGATGACCTCATAGTCGGTGACGGCCGGCTTACCATGCCGATGATCGACCCGTTGTCGGGGGCGATCGAGGAAGTCCAGACTGAGCGGCAGGCTGATCGTACCTTGTTGGCGGCCGTCGAGCAGGGGCGAATCGGCATGCGGACAGACCAGCGCGATGTAGGTTTTATGAATCCGGTGGCGCAGAAACAGGTCTTGCAAGGCGTGGTACATGCTTTCCGTTTGGGCCGCGAGGAGCAGGCCACTGGTCGACATGTCGAGGCGATGGGCCAGCAGCGGGCCTTCGGCATGGGGCAGCATGCGCCGCAACAGCGTGAGGGCCGACACGCATTGACCCTTGCCCGGAACGGAAAGGAGGCCCGCCGGTTTGTTGACGGCGATAATAGAAGAATCGGAATAGACCGTTTCCAGCGTTTGTGGAGCCGCGGTGGCCGCGCTGTCGTTGGTGGAATCGGATGAAATAGGTAGATTGAGGTCGGCCGGTAGCAGGTCGCCGAGCATGAATCGCAGAATGGGCTTGCACTTGCCGTTGCAAGCCGGATAGAAATGAAGATGATGGCGGATGATGTCTTTCGGACTTTCGCCCCACCAGAACATGGCCATTTGCAGCGGACGAAGGCCGTGGGTGAAAGCATATTGCAGCAACTTGGGTTCGCAACACTCACCGCTGCCGGCCGGCGGTATGTCGGTCGGCGTGTCGGCGTGTGCCCAAATGGTCAGCAGGTCGGCCTCTTGTCCGTCCTTGTCGCGCATGTTGAATTGGGAAAAAAGCCAGCGTTGAAGATGGTCGGAGAGCTGACGACGTAACCGACGCAGCTGGTCGATGTCGTCTTGAAAGGCATTGTATTCTCTCTCTAAAGCCGTTTCTTTGCTCACCGACATCTTCAATCTATGCAGTTCGGCCTTCATGAATTGGCTTTCACGTGTCAGCCGTTGTGTTTCTTCGGGTGTCAGGTCGGCGTTTTTGCGACGTTCGTCGCGGCGGGCCTTGGCCGCTTTCATCTCCTGCCGATAGTTTTCGATGGTTTGTCGGCGTGTTTTTTCGAGTTGACGGATGATGTCCTGCGCCGCCTTCATCCGTTCGTTGCTTTCCAATCGCTCTATGGATTGGTTGATGCGGCTGATTTCTGCCTCGTGTTGTTTGAAGTAACCATCGGGTTGGAGATAGTCGAACACGGCCGGAACGAATCCTTCTTGGTCGCTGCGCCCGCCAATCTGTCCCGAATAAGCGGCCAGATAACCGATGGCTCCTGTGCTTTCATCGGCCACGACCAGCACACCGAACATTTTGCCCTGTGCCGTTTCCTGACGAAAAGCGTCGTCGATGGCGTATCCTTCCGTTGCTTCGCCGCGCAAAGCAGCCTGTAAATGGCTTGCTGCCGCCATGCTATAAGCCTCGGGCTCATAGCAAAACGGGTTGTTGAAGTGGGTGGGGAGGGTTGCGGAAAGATGCAGCGGATGGAATATCACAGTCTTAGGACTCTATGGCTTTGAGCTTTTTGGTGTTGCGCATTTTCTGTTTGAAGCGGTCGAAGCCTAACCCGTAGACGCCGATGACGGCACTCTGTGATACGAAAGCGTTGGGATCAATCTCTTCAATGAGGCGGAAAATGGTGGACGATTCGGTCTGTCGGGCCAGCACAAACAATATTTTTACATCCTTACTGCTGTAGAATCCATGCCCGTCGATGATGGTACAGCCTCGCTGCGCCCGTTCGTTGATGGCCTGTCCTATCTCTTTGCTCTTGTCGGAAATGATGAAGAACTGAACGGAACGGCGCATCATATTGACGGCTTGATCGATAAAAATGACGAAGATAAATACGAAAACGTAACCGTAGATAACCATTTCCCAGTCGCGAAGCACCAGGTAACTCGACGTGATAATAATCAAGTCGCAGATGAAAACAATGTGTCCTAATGAAATGTCGTGATACTTATTAACCATGGCCGCTATCGTATCGGAACCTCCGGTACTGGCATTGCACGCCAGTCCAAGGCCAGAACTACTGCCCATAAAGAATGCTCCAACGACGGTGGCCATGAAGGGTTGGTCTTTCAGAAAGTGGTTATCGCCCATGAGGTATTGAACGACGCTCAGCGTTCCCGTAAAAACGACAACGGCATAGATGGTCTTGGCGCAGAATTTCCAGCCAAGAATCCAGAACGCTATCAGCAAAAGCGCAACGTTAATAACCAAATAGCTGACCGTGACAGGAATATGTAAGCCCCAATAGAGGATGGAGGCAATGCCTCCAACTCCTCCCATTGTGATGTGGTTTGGCAATAAAAAGACACCCAAACCTACGCTTCCAATCATCATGGCCAGCGCAATGAGTACATAGTCGAGCCACTCTCGATGTTTATTCTTTCTTCCCATACATTCTTGTTTTGGGACCAAAGTTATAAAAAAATGTCAAGAATTCATACTTGCCGCATGCAGAATTTCGCCTAATGTGGGGTGGATATGAATCATGTCGCGCAACTGCGAGACGGTAACACCCATGCACATGAGGCTGCTGAGTTCTTGTATCATGTCGGCACTATGGGCTCCGTAGGCGTGGCAGCCTATCAATTGGCCTTCGGTGTTGGTGAGCAATTTGACCATACCTTCCGTTTCGTCCATGGACACGGCCTTTCCGTTGGCTCGGTAGTAGCCTTTCAGACAGTTGTAGCCTTGCACTTGTTCCTTGCAATGGTCTTCTGACGCGCCTACGCTGGCTGCTTCGGGATAGGTGAAGATGGCCGATGGCATGATGTCGAATTGGATATGGTCGGTCAGACCTAAGATCTGATTCACGGCTCGAATACCTTGCATCGAGGCGGCATGGGCCAACATCATCTGCCCATTGACATCGCCGATAGCGTAAATGCCTGTGGCCGACGTGCGGAACTGTGCGTCGACAGTGATACCTTTAGGCGTGAAGTCGACACCGGCAGCCTCCAAGTGAAGTTGTTCCAAACAAGGCTTGCGGCCAGTGGCCACCAAAATGGCTTCGGCATTGATGGTTTGGGCCTTGCCTTTGCGCTCGAACGTGACGCCTTCGGCCGTAATGGCGGTGACACCGGCCTGCATGTGGAAGGTAATTCCTCGCTTTTCCATCGACTTGCGGAGTCGTTTGGCAATGTCGCTGTCGAGCATGGGCAGACATTCTTTCAGATATTCGATGACCGTAACCTCACTTCCGAAAGTCTGGAATATGCTCGCAAACTCCATTCCGATGACACCTGCGCCGATAATCACAAGGCTTTCGGGCACGTGGTCAATGGCTAATAGTTCGGAAGATGTCATGATACGGTATTTGTCAAGCTGTCCGATGGGGGGCATTTTGGCTTCAGAACCGGTGGCGATGATGATGTTGGGGGCGGTGAAAGTTTCATCGCCGGTCGTCACGGTGTGTCCGTCCACAAACTGAGCCTCGCCTTTTACCAACCGAATGTTGGGTGCGGAGAGTAGCGTTTCTATGCCTCCACGCAACAGAGTCACAACTTCCGTCTGGCGTTGGCGCACGTGTTGGAAGTCGATGGTGGCCTGTGGGTCGGCCGAAAGGCGTGCGCGGAGCACGTCGGCTTCGTGACACCAGGTCTTCGTAGGGATGCAACCCACGTTGAGACAGGTGCCTCCCACGTTTCCTCGCTCAATGATGACCACGTTGAGGCCATGCTTCGCAGCGTATCCGGCAGCTTCATAGCCACCGGGTCCGCCACCTATGATAATAAGATCAGTTGTTGTCATGCAGCATTTGTTGATAAGTAACTACAGGATGTTTGGCTGCTTGCACGTCGTCGACGCGTCCGATAGGTGTCCGATGGGGCGCGGCTTTCAGCTCTTCGGGTTGTTCCTTCGCCTCTTGCGCTATCTTTCGCATCACTTCGATGAAGCTGTCAATCGTCTCCTTGCTCTCATTTTCGGTTGGTTCAATCATGAGTGACTCATGGAAAAGCAGCGGAAAATAAATCGTTGGTGCATGATAACCATAGTCGAGGAGGCGTTTGGCGACGTCCATCGTCGTAACACCGGTTGACTTATCGGCCAATCCGTCGAAGACAAATTCATGCTTACAGAGGCCTTCGATGGGCAGAAGATAAAGGTCTTTTAGTCGTTCTTTAATGTAGTTGGCATTCAATGTGGCCAACGGACCGACTTCTTTGATATGCTCCTTGCCTAAAGAAAGGATGTAGGCGTATGTGCGCAGCAGCACGGCGAAGTTGCCTTCGTACGGACTTACAGCGGGGAAGAAGGCTTCGAGTCCTGCTTTTACGCCGACGGGGCCTGCTCCCGGTCCGCCACCGCCATGAGGTGTGGAGAAGGTTTTGTGAACATTAACGTGCATCACGTCGAAACCCATGTCGCCGGGACGGCACGCGCCGAGCATCGGATTGAGGTTGGCGCCGTCGTAATACATCAGTCCGCCGCAGTCATGGACAAGTTTTGCGATTTCAGGGATGCTCTTTTCAAACAGTCCCAACGTATTAGGATTGGTCATCATCATGCCGGCGATTTCTTCTCTCTGCTCTTTGATGATGGCTTTCAAGTCTTCTACATCGATTGTTCCGTCAACTAAACTCTTCACTTCGAGTACTTCCAGACCGCATACGGCTGCAGAAGCAGGATTGGTACCGTGGGCTGAGTCGGGAATAAGCACTTTTGTGCGCTTGTCGTCATGGCGACTTTCGTGATAACCGCGCATCACCATCAGTCCCGTTAGTTCGCCGTGAGCACCCGCATAAGGCTTCAGTGTGAAGGCATCCATGCCTGTCAGCTTGCAAAGAAGTTGTTCTAAGTCGTGGCAAACCTCCTTGGCGCCGGCTACGGTTGTGGCTGGTTGCAGAGGATGTAAGTCACGGAAGGCAGGCTGTGCTGCCATTTCCTCATCAATACAGGGGTTGTATTTCATCGTACAACTGCCCAAAGGGTAGAAGCCGTTGTTCACGCCGAAGTTGTTGGCACTATGATTGGTGTAATGACGCACGACCGTTAGCTCGTCGCATTCGGGTAGTTCGGCATCCTTCTCGCGGCACAGTGTTTGGGGAATCTTATACTTCTCGCACTGGTGTTGTGGGAGTGAATAGCCGCGACGGCCCTCTTTGGAGAGCTCGAAAATCAAGTTTCCGTATAATTTATTGTTCATGATGCAGCTATTTTAATCAGTTTATCCATTTCTTCTTTCGTACGTTTCTCCGTGACGGCAATCATCAGTAGGTTATCACCTACTTTGATTCCTCCGAAGATTCCGGCCATTTCCAAGCGTTTGAGCAGCCCATCAACATCGCCGTCATACTTCACGCAGAATTCATTGAAGAACGGATGGGGGAATACTTCCGTGAAACGATTTGTTGCCAACAGCTGTTCGTGCAGGTAATGAGCATTGCAATACGACTGTCGAGCAGCCTCTTTCAATCCTTCTTTGCCCATCAGTGCCATGTAGATAGTTACAAACAAGGCCATGAGTGATTGGTTAGAACAGATGTTCGATGTGGCTTTCTGACGTCGGATGTGCTGTTCGCGGGCCTGTAAGGTCAGGACGAAGGCTCTCTGACCGCGGTTGTCCTGTGTCATACCTACGATACGACCGGGCATTTTGCGTATCAGTTTCTCCTTGCAGCACATGTAACCGATGTAGGGACCGCCAAACTGCATGGGTATTCCCAGGCTTTGGCCATCGCCAACAGCGATGTCCGCGTTCCATTCACCGGGCGTTTTCAGGATTGCCAAGTCTGCTGCAACGCAGTTCATGATGAGCAACGCCTTGTTGTCATGGCAACTATCGGCAAATCCTGTGTAGTCTTCGATAATGCCGAAGTAGTTGGGGTGTTGTACGATAACGCCCGCTACACCGCCCGCTTCCAGTTTCGTTTGCATGTCGTGCTTATCGGTGACTCCCTGTTTTTGGGCAATCAGTTCGATTTCCATTTGTTGGAAGTGCGCGTAGGTCTTCACCATCTCCGTAATTTTCGGGTCTACCGTGTCGGAAATAAGGATGCGGTTGGCTTTCTTTCCAGCTGCAACGGCCATCATGGCTGCCTCAGCAGTAGCCGTTGTTCCATCATATAGAGAGGCGTTTGATACGTCCATGCCGGTTAGTTCGGCCATCATACTCTGGTATTCGAAGATATAGTGCAGCGTTCCCTGTGAGATTTCTGCCTGATAAGGAGTATAGCTGGTGAGGTATTCAGACCGTGCTACGATGGAAGGAATCACGGAAGGCGTGTAATGATCGTAAACGCCGGCACCGGCAAAGCATGTCAGTGGTCGGTTCTTGCGACCCAGTTTGTCAAAAAGTTGCCTGATTTCAAGCTCACTTTTCTCTGAAGGAATATCGTATTCGCCTTGAAAACGAATTTCTGCCGGCACCTCAGCGTAGAGGTCTTTCAAAGACTTTACGCCGATGGTGTCGAGCATTTCTTGGATATCCTTCTCCGTATGGGGGAAGTATTTATAATCCATGGCTTACTTGTTGCAGAATTCTTCGTAGGCCTTGGCGTCCATCAGATTGTCCAGTTCGGCCATGTCTGATAGTTCAAGTTTCATAATCCAGTTTGCAAAAGCGTCTTGGTTGACGAGTTCCGGTGTGTCTTCCAGGGCTTCGTTCACCTCAACGACGGTGCCACTTACCGGACTAATCAAGTCGCTGGCGGCCTTAACGCTCTCCACAGCTCCAAACTCTCCGTCTGCTTCTATTTCGTCGTCAACTTCAGGAAGGTCTACGTAAACCACGTTACCCAGCTGTTGCTGCGCAAAGTCGGTAATGCCTACGTAACCATACTCGCCTTCTACTCTCACGTACTCGTGTGACTCTGAGTAATAGAGTCCTTCTATAAACTTAGCCATATTATTATTAATGTGAAGTGTGAAATATTTTTGAAAGAGAAAATTGAATTGTTTTTGTTATTTCTTATAATGTTTATCGTAGAATCTTTTCTTGACAACATGCCCGGGGAAAACCTTCTTTCTGATCTGGATGTCGAGCGGTGTGTCGAGTTTAGCGTACTCTGTGTCAACTAAAGCCATGCAAACGCTCTTGTCGGTTGATATGGTATGATAGCCCGTTGTGACTATACCCACTTCCCGTCCGTCTTTTAGAACAGTGTAACCATTCCGTGGGATGGCTTTGTCGTCAAGCTCTATGCCCACCACCTTTTGGGAAACGCCCTCTGTTTTCTGTTTGACGATGGCTTCCTTACCGATGAATTCGGGTTTGTCGAGTTTGCAGAACATGCTCAGTCCGGCCATAACGGGAGATATTTCAGGTGATAATTCGTGTCCATAGAGCGGTAGTCCCACCTCAAAGCGCAGCGTGTCGCGGCAACCTAAGCCGCAAGGCGTTACACCTGCGCCCATCAGCGCGTCCCAAGCCTGCTGTATATAAGCCTGTGTGCCATAGATTTCAAAGCCATCTTCGCCCGTATAACCTGTGCGGCTCACGATAATGTCGTCGAAAGTCTTGACGGTATAGAATGTCAAGTCGTCGCAGTTCAGGCGCAATACCTTCTCCATAATCTCGGCAGCATCCGGTCCTTGAACGGCTAACTGGCCGTAATCATCACTGCGGTTCTGCAAATCAATGTCGAAACCTTCTGAGTTTTGTTGCATCCAAGCCCAATCCTTGTCGATATTAGCGGCATTGATAACGATGAAATACTCCTGCTCGGCCATCTTATAGACCAGCAGGTCGTCTACCGTTCCGCCATTCTCGTAGAGCATCATGCCGTAGAAAACCTTGCCAATGGGGGCATCTGTCACGTCGTTGGTGAAGATATGATTCACCCATCGTTCGGCATCAGGCCCTTTTACCGTCACTTCGCCCATGTGGCTTACGTCGAAGACACCGCAGTGTTGGCGCACGGCTTGGTGTTCCTCCGTGATGTTGCTGTACTGAATGGGCATGTCAAAACCGCCGAAAGGCGATATCAGCGCTCCCTGTTTTACGTGTCTGTCGTAGAGACAGGTTCTTTTGTTTTCCATAAGTCAATTATTATAAGAAAGAGTTTTCGGTAAATCGAGCTGATAGGGTGAAGTCTTGCAGGCTTAGTCGAGCAGTAGTTGTATCAAATCTTCCTTTTTCAGATTCATGATAACAGTGTCTGTGTCGGCAGGTAGTGCAGCCTGCAGTCCTTCGGTCGTCAGTTCGGCACCCATTAAAGGTTGTAGAATTTGGTCGTCGAGGGCACCGGTCAAGAAATAATCGCCCACCAAGTTGATGGCCTTGATGCATCCGTTTTTCACTTCCATGCGTGCTTCCAGTTCGCCCACGCCGTCTATTCGTTTCTTTTTAATGAGTGTATAGCTTGGATTTTTGCCATAGATGAAGGCCGGAGTAAGGTATTCTTGCTCCAGTTCTTCAATGCCGTGGATGTCGTTTTCGGTCAGCATGATTTCGCCGTCGCACAGGTTTTCCCTGACGAAAGTCTTGAAATCTTCCAACGATATGTTGGCATAGTCTTTCAGAAGCGCGATGTGCTGGCGCACGCTTTCCACACCCTTACTTAGGAGTTTCTCGTTGCTGGGCGTAATCGCGCCCACCATGTTGCGCATATCGGTGTCGTAGAGCATGGTGCTATGGACGATACTGCGGCCGGGTAGTCGGTAGAAAGCCGATCCGCTGACCTTCCGATCGCCAATCATCACGTCGTTACGGCCACTGGCCCGTGCGTCAACACCCAGCTTCGTGAGCGTCAGCACCACCATATTTATATAGCGATTGAATGTGAAGTTGACATTATCTTCGTCGGTAATATACGAGAACATAATGTTTTTCATGTCAGCATAGACGCAGCCTCCTCCACTTTTGCGGCGGTAGGTGAGGATGTTGTTGGCTCGACAATAGTCTAAGTTCACCTCATTTTCAATCAGTTGATTACGTCCGAATATAACACTTGGTTCCACTTGCCACATAAAGAAACAATCGGGTTCTTCGATGTGACGGGCTACGTACTCTTCCATGGCCAAATAAAAAGACAGCCTTCGTACGCGTTTTTCAGGCAGGGATATATACTTCAATGGTTTAGTTTTTTTGTAAATAGATGTTGCAAACTTACATAAAATTCTCGTATTCCAAGCGCGTTAAGTAAAAAAAGTTGTACCAATAATCAAAAATGGCGGCGACCAAGCAAGCCGGTGTGACGGATTGATGCCTATCATGTTTGCAAGTGATGAAATCTCCGGCTTCATCATTTGTAAGCCCATCCTCATGATTGACAGCGTTTCCGTGATTTTGTCAGAAAAAACTACCTGATTTTAACACTTCCGCAACACGT
>NZ_JAERMS010000048.1 GCF_017426725.1 Prevotella illustrans
AAGACATAAGGGCCGCAAGCGGCCAAGAAAGACATAAAGCTAAGTGGGAAATGGGGAATGAGAAATAGGAAGTGTGGAATACAAAATAGAGTGTGGAATGTAAAATAGAGTGAGAAGTGTGAAATGTAGATAGCTTACCTTTTCGCATTTCACACTCTTCAGTTAGCGCTCCCTCCCTTTGGGAGGGCCGGGGTAGGTCACAGAGCCGGGGTGGGTCATGCCTTATAAATCACCTTATTGGCGCCACTGGTGAATTTCAGTGCTTCGGGGTGCTCCTTCACGTAACTGTCGATATGTCGCACGCGCTTTTCTTCCAGTATCTCGTCGACGGCGATCAGGATTCCCGTCTCTTCCACGTCGCCGAATCCGTAGTTGATGGCCGTGCCGAAGAGCTTCATCGTGGGGCTAAGGCTCATGTAGGCATTCACCAACGGCGGGATATTATAGCCTAAATTGCGGATTTCACGATTCAGGATGCGGTAGTCGTCACGGAACGTATTCCGATCGAACAGCTGTGCCAGCTCTTCTTCGGGCGTATCGATGGTCAACGGCTTGATGGGCGCTATGAGATGGTCTTTGTCATCGAAGTGTTTCTTGAGAAAATAGAGTATCATGTCGCGGCCGAGACGGATGTAAGAAGGGTACATGGTCACCTTTCCGAAGAAGTATTTGCAGTTGGGATTGATGACGGTGAGCGCGCCCAGTCCGTCCCAAAGATTATCCAGCGCAAAGATACTCTTGGTGTTCGTCCGCACGTTCTGGTATTCCAGCGACACGAAACTGCGACCCAGCTCTACGGTGTAGGGAGCGTAGTCGCGCATGAACTCATCGGAAAAATGAAACATGTGGCTTGTGGCCAAAACGGGTTGTCCTTTGTCGTCAATCTTCCAGTCGGTGCCGAAGAGATAGCGATAGCCACCGATGATTTCCTCGGCCTCGGGGTTCCAGACGATCAGTTGTTTACATCCGCCCTCCATCGTGTCAAACTCATCGATATCCACCGACTTACCCGTACCGCCGCCGGCCGTACGAAAAGCGATCTCTCGCAATCGTCCGATTTCCTGCATCACGTGCGGCGCGTCTTGAGCCGTAATGACATAGATCTCATTATTGCTCTTGTTGGTCATCCGAAGCTGCCGCTCTGCCGTGAGTTCACGTTTCAGCAGCTCTTTGGAAACAGGTTGGATAATCTCTTCTTCCATTGATTTTCTATTGTTCGTTAACAGTGTCGACCGCCCGCGCACATTGCGACCGACGACTACAGCTCATATACTTTGTCTTCAACATACCTGGCCCACTCCGCCGCTGTCCTGCTCTTGTCGAATGTTTGCCATGGAATAGGTTGGCCGATCACAACGCGAAAGGTCTTTCCCACGTTGCGGTACATCTCATCGACAAGGAATAGCATGGCCAAATTGAATGGAAGGAAACGGTCACTGAACTTCGCGATACGATAAAAACGGTTGGAATTACGCCCGCCGAAGTGAATGGGCACCACGTCGCGGTGGGTTTCCACACTCTTGGTGATAAAGGTTTTTTTCCAAGGAAGGTCGTGAATCTCGCCATTGATCATACGACTGTTGAGTCCGGCGGGAAACATCAGCAGGTGGTTGTCGCCCTTAAAACCGGCCTCCACCATACGAGGAAAGTCGCGACTCTGCTTGCCTGTCTTATTAATACCGATACTCACCGGCTTCAAACCGGGCAGATTGAGCAGCAGATCATTCACCAAATAGCGAAACTTACCATCATACCGCTGCCCGATAATAGAACCCAGCGACACGCCGTCCTGCCCTCCGAGAGGATGGTTCGACACAAACGTATAGAGCTTGCCGTCGTTCTTATCGGGCAGATTTTCCATGCCTACCACCTCCAGAGTCATCTTTAGATAACGCACGCATTCCGTGAGCCATTCCGTCCCCGTGAGATGTCGGTTTTCCCAAAGAAAGCGATTGACTTCATCTTCATGGATGAGCCGCTTCAGCCAAGACACGACAAAACGAGGCACATAACGTGCCTTGCCACCCATCTTGCCTTTCAGAATCTCATCAATGTCGATTGTTTTCTCTATCGGTTCTCTCATGTGTAAAAAATACTAACACCTTGCAAAAATAGCACATCTTTTCTAAATACGTTTACTTTTTGGTCAAAAAATATCAAAAAATATCAAGGCATGACGGCTTCCACGCCCCTTTTGGTTTCAATTTTACAAACGACCATCCGGCGGAAGACTGATGAGGAAAAACAGAAAACAAATTGTTAAAATTCAGAATAATCTTTACAATGGAGCAAAATTCCGGCCATCGTCCCGACACCTTGGTCAATAAGAGCGAAAATATCGCGTTTTTCACCACGCTACCTAACCTTTTGAAAATAAGCGCCTTACGAATAACGCCAAATTTCAAACTGTCAAAAGCACGCTTTTCAACCCGCTGAAAGCAGCCATTTTTGCCCATTTCATCGCTCAAAAGAGGCCTTTTTATCGTGTCAAAGCAGTGCTTTAGAGAGCTAAAAGCGCTGCTTTGAACTTGTGAAAGCTATGCTTTGAGCCACCAATAGTGACCCTTTTGCTTTTTCATCGGCTTATTTTGACCTTTCTGTTATCTATTTGGCGTCGCGCGAAAGTGTTAAATTCGGTAATCTATTTTTACATTTTCGATACGCGCCAACGCTGCGACAAGCTACATCGAAATAAGCGACTGCGTGATACGGGCAAATCTTTTGCGTGGATTTACATAAAAATGTGGGGGAAAGTGGGGAAGTGTGGGGAATTTTATGTATCTTTGACGGCGAAATCTTTATAAAAATATGTACATGAGATTTTTAGGTAATATTTCGGCAAAGATCGACACCAAGGGCAGGGTTTTCATGCCGGCAACTTTCCGCAAGATATTGCAGGCCGCCGGAGAGGAAAACATCGTTCTTCGAAAAGATATTTTTCAGCCGTGCTTAGTCATCTATCCCGAGTCGGTATGGAACGGGGTGATGGATATGATGCGTGGCCGTCTGAGCCGATGGAACCGCAAAGAACAGCAGATTTTCAGGCAGTTTGTATCGGATGTGGAGATTCTCACGCTCGATGGCAACGGCCGTTTTCTCATTCCCAAGCGTCACTTGCAGATGGCCAACATACAGCAGGAGGTCAGGTTGGTGGGCGTAGACGACACCATCGAGATTTGGAGCGCCGAAGAGAGCGACAAGCAACTACTGCCAAGCAATGAGTTTGAACAAGCTATCAACGACATGATGGGCAACGGAAGCGACGCGTAAGAAAAGCGAAGGACAACCAAAACGAAGTGTGAAAAATATGAAGATGGCAAAGACCGTTGAAACATATCACGTGCCAGTATTGCTCCACGAGAGCGTCGACGGACTGAACATACGGCCCGGTGGCATTTACGTAGACGTCACCTTTGGCGGTGGCGGCCATTCCCGTGAGATTCTTTCGCGGCTCGACACCTCTGCCCATCTGTATAGCTTCGACCAAGACGCCGACGCGGAAAGAAATTTGGGCGACGCCCACCATCCGCTGTCACCCAACTTCACCTTCGTGCGCTCCAATTTCCGTTATCTCAAGAACTGGATGAGATACTATGGCGTGGAGCAGATTGACGGTCTGCTGGCCGACCTTGGCGTTTCGAGCCACCATTTCGACGATGAAACCAGGGGATTCTCGTTTCGCTTCGACGCCCCACTCGACATGCGCATGAACAAACGGGCCGGAATGACGGCGGCCGACATCGTCAACAATTATCAGGAAGAGGCCTTGGCCGATGTGTTCTACCTGTATGGCGAACTGAAAAACGCCCGTCGCATCGCGGCCACGGTGGTGAAAGCGCGCGGCGAAAAGCCCATTCTGACCACGCGGGAATTCATCAACGTCGTTGAGCCGCTCTTCAAACGCGAACGCGAGAAGAAAGACATGGCCAAACTCTTTCAGGCTCTGCGCATCGAGGTGAACCACGAAATGGACGCGCTCAAAGAGATGTTGCGAGGAGCCGCGGAGCTGTTGGCACCGGGCGGTCGCCTTTCGGTCATCACCTATCACTCATTAGAAGACCGCGTCGTAAAGAACATCATGAAGACAGGCAACACCGACGGCAAGACGCGACAAGACTTCTTCGGCCGTATCGAAACGCCTTTCAGGCTGATCAACCATAAAGTCATCGTGCCCAACGATGATGAACAACAACAGAATCCAAGAAGCCGGAGTGCCAAACTCCGTATAGCGGAAAAGAAATAAACAATGACAGACAGACAAACCAAGGACCCTCAAGAAGAGGTCCATCAGCCCGAAGCGCCGAAAGAGGAATCACCCTCACTCAAAGAGGTACTCATCGAACAGGCTACCGAAGACGAGGCACCGGCATCGGCCAAGTTTACGCTGAAAAAAGTACTTGGCGGCGACATCCTCTCTACCCAAACCATCCGCGACCAGATATGGGTTATTCTGCTCATCGCGGTCTTTATGATCGCCTATATAGCCAACCGCTATAGCATACAGAAGAACTTATTGGAAATAGACCACCTCAACACGCGGCTGCAGGACGCCAAATATAAAGCGCTCTCAAGCAGCAGCCAACTGACCGAAAAAAGCCGTGAGAGCCATGTACTTGACATGCTCAAGAACAACAAGGACAGCGTACTCAAGATTCCGAGTCAGCCGCCTTACATCATCAACGTTCCGGAGAAATGAGAAATCAACAACTTCACACCCGATATTTAACACTTCACACTTAATATTTCACACGCTTGAGTAAGTTCGACCATAACAAAATCATGCCTCGTTACAGTGCTTTCGCGCTGCTGATGACACTTTTGGCCATTGCGGTAATCGGCAAGACCCTCTATATCATGACGGCCAAACACGATTATTGGATGGAAGTGGCAGACCGCGTGAAGAGAGACAGCGTGGATATTAAGCCGAGCCGTGGCAACATCCTTAGCAACGATGGCAAACTCATGGCCAGCAGTCTGCCTGAATTCAAGGTTTTTATGGACTTCAAGGCTCTGCATGAGGCCAACAACGATTCGCTTTGGGACGCAAAAGCAGACTCTATCTGCATGGGACTGAACCGCATCTTTCCGGAGATGTCGAAGCAGGCTTTCCGCTCCCATCTGAACGAAGGGAAAGCAAAGATGAAACGCCACTGGCCTATCTGGCCCAAGCGTATCGACTATAACACGTTCTCCGAAATCAGAGCGCTGCCCGTTCTGTGTCTGTCGCCCAACCGCAGCGGCTTTCACTACGAGGAGAATAACGCCCGCAAGCGTTCGTACGGCTCGCTGGCCAGTCGCACCATCGGCGCCATGTACGGCGCGAAAGACGCGGCCCGCTTCGGTCTGGAGCTGTCTTATGACTCCATCCTGCGCGGCACCAACGGTATCATCCATCGCCGCAAGGTGCTCAACAAGTTTCTCGACATCATGGACACGCCTCCCATCGATGGTGCCGACATCGTGACAACCATTGACGTAAGCATGCAGGATCTGGCCGAACGATCGCTCATCGACGAATTGAAATATATCAATGGCAACGTGGGTGTGGCCATCGTGATGGAAGTGGCTACGGGCGATATCAAAGCGATTGTGAACATGGAGAAGTGCGTAGACGGCGAATACCGTGAGATTCATAACCATGCCGTGAGCGACCTGTTAGAGCCGGGATCGGTATTCAAGACCGCCAGCATCATGGTGGCGCTCGATGACGGGGTGGTCGACACGACCTATCGTGTAGAGACGGCCGGCGGCGTATGGCCCATGTACGGTCGTGAGATGAAAGACCACAACTGGCGGCGTGGCGGTTACGGTTTGCTGACGCTCCCTCAAACGCTGATGGTAAGCTCGAATATTGGCGTGAGCCGCATCATCGACGACCACTATCGCAACAATCCCGATAAGTTCGTGAGAGGAATTTATCGCACCGGCCTGGCCGACAATCTTCATATCCCATTAGTGGGCGCTTCGCCGGCACGCATCCGCATGCCCAAGAAGAACAAACGGGGGCAATGGATCAACTGGAGTTCCACGGCATTGCCTTGGATGAGTATTGGCTACGAGACACAGATACCGCCCATCTCCACCCTCACGTTCTACAACGCGATTGCCAACGGCGGCAAGATGATGCGGCCGCGATTCGTGAAACAAGTGGTGAAAAACGGCGAGGTAATCATGGATTTCCCGCCACAAGTGATGCGCGACCGTATCTGTAAGGAGAAAACCTTGAAGGAGATACAGCGCATTTTGGACCGAGTGGTGAGCGAAGGGCTGGGCCGTAAGGCCGGTTCCACCTCGTTTCGAGTAGCCGGAAAAACAGGAACGGCACAGATGTCGAAAGGTGTGCAAGGCTACAAGAATGGCGTCATGAACTATCTGCTGAGCTTTGCGGGCTACTTCCCCGACGACAATCCTCGCTATAGCTGCATCGTCTGCATACAGAAATCGGGCTTGCCCGCGTCGGGAGGTGGCATGAGCGGCGTCGTATTCCACAATATTGCCGAAGGAATCATGGCCCAAAGCCTCAAACTCGACGTGAAAGACGCCCGAGACCCGACTTCAGTCTTCGTTCCATCCGTGAAAGGGGGCAACCTCTTGGCCGCCGACTATGTACTGTCGCACTTGGGTATCCAAACCAACAAGAGCTGGTTGGGCAGCTATGCCGACGGCAATCCTATCTGGGGAAGGGCCGAAGCCCGGCATAAGACTGTGGTATTACAACACGAGAAGGTATTCGGCAAGAAGCAGGTTCCCAATGTAATTGGTATGGGAGCACGCGACGCGGTGTTCATCATGGAAAGTCGTGGCGTAAAGACCATCGTAAAAGGACGTGGGCACGTGACCCAACAGAGCATCGAACCCGGCGTTACCATCCGAAAAGGAATGAAATGCAGGTTGGAGTTGGAATGAGAAATGGGGAATGAGGAATAGGGAAATGTGAATTAAACAATTAAAATAACACGATATGAAATTAAGCGAAGTGCTTAAAAACATCAAGCCCCTGCGGACAGCGGGCGACATGGGTGTAGAGATTAACGGCGTAAACATCGACTCACGCCGCGTCGGAAAAGGTCATCTCTTCATCGCCATGAAGGGAACTGTGGTTGACGGTCATCAATTCATCGCTAAAGCCATAGAGCTGGGCGCACGGGCTATCTTGTGCGAGGACATGCCCGAGGAACAAGTGGAAGGCGTGACCTACGTGCAGGTGGCTTCGACCGAAGACGCCGTGGGCAAGGTAGCTACCTGCTTCTATGGCAATCCTTCGACCAAGCTGACCCTGGTGGGCGTCACCGGAACGAACGGAAAGACCACCGTTGCCACCTTATTATATAATATGTTTCGCAAGATGGGACATAAATGCGGACTGCTCTCTACGGTCTGCAACTATATTGAGGACAAAGCCATACCGGCCGACCACACCACGCCCGACCCTATCGAACTGAGTCAGCTGTTGGCCCAGATGGTTTCGGCAGGCTGCGAATACGCTTTCATGGAATGTTCAAGCCACGCCATCGCCCAGAAACGTATCGGCGGACTGACCTTCGCGGGTGGTATCTTCACAAATCTGACACGTGACCACTTGGATTATCATAAAACTTTCGAGAACTATCGCGATGCCAAAAAAGCTTTCTTCGACAGCCTGCCTAAGAGTGCTTTTGCCCTCACCAACGCTGACGACAAGAACGGAATGGTGATGGTACAGAACACCAAGGCTACCGTCAAGACCTACTCCACCCGAAGCATGGCCGACTTCAAGGCCCGTATTATCGAATGCCACTTCGAGGGAATGTTTCTCGATATCGACAACCACGAGGTGGGGGTGCAGTTTATCGGTAAGTTCAACGTCAGCAATCTGCTGGCCGTTTATGGCACAGCTATCATGTTGGGCAAGAAGCCCGAGGATATCTTGCTTGTCATGAGTACGCTGCATAGCGTGAACGGCCGATTGGAACCGGTTCGTTCGCCCGAAGGTTACACGGCGATTATAGACTACGCCCACACTCCCGACGCGTTGGAGAACGTGCTGAATGCCATTCATGAGGTGCTCAATGGCAAAGGACAGGTCATCACGGTATGTGGCGCGGGCGGTAATCGCGATAAGGGAAAACGCCCATTGATGGCACAGGAAGCCGTGAAACAGAGCGATAAGGTGATTATCACGAGCGATAACCCCCGCTTTGAGGAACCGCAAGACATCATCAACGACATGTTGGCCGGCCTCAACACGCAGCAGATGAAGAAAGTCATCAGTATTGTAGATCGGAAAGAAGCCATCCGCACGGCCTGTATGATGGCCCAAAAGGGTGACGTGATTCTCATTGCCGGCAAGGGGCATGAAGACTATCAGGAAATCAAAGGGGTGAAACATCACTTTGATGATAAGGAAGTTGTGAGGGAAGTCTTCAACGCGTAAGAAGCTCTCCACCATTCTCCATCACGTAAATAAAGCATTATGTTATACTATCTGTTTAGATTTCTCGACCAGTTCAACGTTCCCGGATCACACATGTGGCAGTACATCTCGTTCAGAGCGCTGCTCACGCTGATTCTGTCACTGGTCATTTCAGCTTGGTTTGGTGAGCGTTTCATTAAATACATGAAGCGCAAGAAGATCTCGGAGACACAACGAGACGCCTCCATCGATCCCTTTGGCACACAAAAGAAGGGTGTGCCGACCATGGGTGGTATTATCATTATCGTAGCCATTCTCGTGCCGGTGATACTACTTGGGCGCATGCGCAATATCTATCTGTTGCTGATGATTGCCACGACGGTATGGCTGGGCTTCCTCGGTTTTCTTGATGACTATATCAAGATTTTCCGCAAGAACAAGGAAGGACTGAAAGGCAAGTACAAGATTGTGGGCCAAGTAAGCATCGGCCTTATCGTGGGACTGACGCTTTGGGCCAGTCCCGACACCAAGATAAAGCTGAATGTAGAGACCCAACGGCAAGGGCAGGAAATGGTTGTTGTTCATAAATCGGAAGCCGTGAAGTCATTGAAGACGACCATTCCGTTCGTAAAGAATCATAATCTGGACTATTCGGAGATTATGGGCTTTTGCGGTAAATACAAGACTGCCGCGGGATGGATTCTGTTTGTCGTCATGACCATTCTCGTCGTAACAGCCGTATCGAACGGCGCCAACCTGAATGACGGCATGGATGGCATGTGCGCGGGTAATGCCGCGGTCATCGGAGTGGCTCTGGGAATATTGGCTTACGTGTCGAGTCATATAGAATACGCGGCCTATCTCAACATCATGTATATACCGGGGTCGCAAGAACTGGTGGTATTCCTCTGTGCCTTTATCGGCGCGATGATCGGTTTCCTATGGTATAATGCCTATCCGGCACAAGTATTCATGGGCGACACGGGATCGCTGACCATCGGCGGTATCATTGGCGTGGGCGCCGTCATCGTCCACAAGGAGTTGCTTCTGCCCATCCTGTGCGGTATCTTCTTTGTAGAGAGCCTGAGCGTCATCATCCAGTCGACTTACTTCAAGTACCGCAAACGCAAAGGAGAACGTGTGCGTGTGTTCAGAGCCACACCGATCCATGACAATTTCCGCAAACTCGACTCGCAGCTTGACCCCACGAGCACCTATCTGCTGAAAGGTTGGCCAAAACGCCAGTTCCACGAGTCGAAAATTACGATCCGGTTTTGGATAACAACGATTATACTGGCCGCGATGGCCATCATTACGCTGAAGATCAGATGATCGATGGTAGGTGATAGATGGTAATGGATGGCTACCACATACCGATGGGTGGATGAGTTAATAAAACAAAGATTACATACTATATATTTAGAATATGAAAAGAATAGTTGTATTAGGAGCGGCCGAAAGCGGTGCCGGAGCGGCCGTACTGGCCAAGAAGGAAGGATTCGACGTGTTCGTATCGGACATGTCGGCCATCAAAGACAAATATAAGAAGCTGTTAGACGACCATCATATAGCTTGGGAGGAAGGACATCATACGGAGGAGAAGATTCTGAACGCTGATGAAATCATCAAGAGTCCCGGCATTCCCGACGAAGCGCCTATGATTCAGAAAATCATAGGTAAGGGCATTCATATCATCAGTGAAATAGAATTTGCCGGTCGCTATACCAACGCGAAGATGATATGTATCACGGGAAGTAACGGCAAGACAACGACGACATCGCTTATCTACCATATCTTTAAGGCGGCCGGCTACAACGCCGGACTGGCCGGGAACATCGGAAAAAGCCTGGCACTGCAGGTGGCAGAGGAGCCGCATGCCTACTATATTATCGAACTGAGCAGTTTTCAATTGGACAACATGTATGACTTCCGTGCCAACATCGCGATTCTGCTTAACATCACGCCCGATCATCTGGACCGCTACGACAACAAGTTTGAGAACTACGCGGCCGCCAAAATGCGCATTATCCGAAACCAAACGACCGAAGACAGCTTCATCTACTGGAACGATGACCCCGTGATCAAGAAAGAGCTGGAGAAGTATGACATCAAAGCCATCCAATGCCCCTTCTCCGAAATCAAGGAAAATGGCTCGATAGGCTATATTGAGGAAGGACAATATACGATAGAGCGCCCTACTCCGTTCAACATGGAACAAGAAGAACTGTCACTGACAGGTAAACACAACATTTACAATAGCCTGGCTGCCGGCATTGCCACAAATATCGCAGGAATCAGAAAAGACGTAATCAGAAAGAGCCTGAGCGACTTTCCCGGCGTAGAACACCGATTGGAAAAGGTATGCAAAGTGGGCGGCGTGCAATATATCAACGACTCGAAAGCCACAAACGTAGACGCTTGTTGGTACGCGCTGGAAAGCATGAAGACACCGACCATTCTTATTTTGGGCGGTAAAGACAAGGGAAACGACTATGAACCCATCAAGGAACTTGTGAAAGAAAAATGCGTAGGCCTCGTGTATCTTGGAGCTGACAACCGGAAACTGCACGACAACTTCGACGCGTTAGGCATTCCCGTGCGTGACACCCATAGCATGAAAGAATGTGTGGCAGCCTGTTACGAGATGGCCAAAACGGGCGACACGGTGCTGCTGAGCCCTTGCTGTGCCAGCTTTGACCTTTTCAAGAACATGGAAGATCGCGGCGATCAATTCAAGACGTTGGTAAGAAACCTGTAAGAAAGAGCAAAATGAACAAAACACTTGGAAATGTCTTCAAAGGCGACAAGGTGATCTGGATGGTTTTCTTCTTTCTGTGTGTCATCAGCGTAGTAGAGGTTTTCTCTGCTTCGTCCGAACTGACTTACAAAGGAGGCAGCTACTGGGCTCCGATGTTGAAACACTTTGGCATCTTGCTGATGGGCGTCTTCTTCATGGTTGTCACGCTGAACATCCAGTGCCGCTATTTCAAGATACTGACACCATTTCTGCTCATCATCTCGGTTTTCACCTTGATCTGGGTGTATTTTACCGGTGCCTCAACAAACGGCGCGCTGCGTTGGATCAGCTTCTTCGGCATGCAGTTTCAACCCTCAGAGATCGCCAAGGGAACTTTGGTGCTGGCGACGGCACAGATTCTGAGTGCCATGCAGACAGAAAAGGGGGCCGACAAGCACGCGTTCAAGTACGTGATGTGGACGGCCACGCCCATCCTGCTGCTGATTGTGAGGGAGAACTTCTCTACCGCCTTTTTACTGGGGGCGGTTATCGTCATCATGATGATTATTGGGCGGGTATCTAAAAAACAGATTGGCATACTGCTGGGCGCGGTTATGATGGTGGCCATGTTAGGAGTGGGAGCGATCATGATTACCGGACACGCTCAAGAAGAAACCAATCCGCAAAAGAGCCTGACAGAAAAAGTATCTTCTACGAATACAGATAAAGACGAGGGAGGGCGACAAGTTCTTCACAGAGCCGACACTTGGAAAGGACGTATTCTCAAGTTTGTCAACAACAAAGAAATTCCACCATCGGAAGTTGACTTAGACAAAGACGCGCAAATAGCGCATGCCAACATTGCCATTGCCTCATCCAAAATCATTGGAAAAGGTCCGGGTAACTCTGAAGAGCGCGACTTTCTGTCGCAAGCGTTCTCAGATTTCATCTATGCCATCATCATAGAAGAATTAGGTATAGGAGGCGCTATCTTCGTAGCGCTGCTCTATATCATCCTGTTGTTCAGAACGGGAAGTATAGCCATGCGATGCGAGAACAACTTCCCGGCTTTTCTGGCGATGGGACTAGCTTTATTGCTGGTGACACAGGCTCTGTTCAACATGTGTGTGGCAGTGGGACTGGCGCCGGTAACGGGTCAGCCGTTACCTTTGATCAGCAAGGGTGGTACTTCGACGATGATCAACTGCATCTATATCGGTGCTATTTTAAGCGTGAGCAGATCAGCCAAAAAGAAGAAGGAAAGTGACGCGCAACACAACCTGCAACATATCTATTAGACCATTCAACAGGCCACGGAATTAAAAAACAGGCAAAATGAGCAAAAAAAGATTTTTTTGATTACTTTTGCAATATAGATAATAAATCAAATGGATAAGGAACTAAGGATTATTATCAGCGGAGGAGGAACCGGAGGACATATCTTCCCTGCGGTGTCCATAGCCAACGCCATCAAGGCTAAACGACCCGACGCGAAGATTCTCTTTGTTGGCGCCACCGGTAGAATGGAAATGCAACGCGTTCCGGCCGCGGGATATGAAATCAAAGGCCTGCCAATCAGCGGGTTCGACCGGAAGCATTTGCTAAAGAATTTTGTCGTTCTGCTCAAGATATGGAAGAGCCAGCACATGGCCAAGAAAATCATCAAAGATTTCAAGCCCATGGTTGCTGTCGGCGTAGGAGGCTATGCCAGTGGACCGACCCTGAATGTATGTGCTGACCGCGGAATTCCATGCTTGATTCAAGAACAGAACTCCTATGCGGGAGTTACCAATAAGTTGCTGGCCAAGAAAGCGACAGTCATCTGCGTGGCCTACGATAACATGGAACGCTTCTTTCCGGCAGAGAAGATCGTCATGACGGGGAATCCGGTGAGACAAAACGTACTAAACGCCAACATAAGCAAGGAAGAAGCCCGTAAACAGTGGGGACTGGATCCTGAGAAGAAAACGGTGTTACTCATTGGCGGTAGCCTGGGTGCCCGAACCATCAACGAAAGCGTGATCAATCACTTGAAAGAGATCGCCGAAAGTAACGTGCAATTCATTTGGCAGACAGGCAAATACTATCTGGAAGAAATGAAAAAACGGACCGAAGAAGCAGGGAAGCCAAGCAATCTGATCGTCACCGATTTCATTAGCGACATGGGCGCGGCTTATCAAGCGGCCGACTTGGTGGTAAGTCGTGCGGGGGCCAGTAGTATCTCAGAGTTCTGCCTGATAGGCAAACCGGTGATTCTGGTGCCAAGTCCCAACGTGGCAGAAGACCATCAGACGAAGAACGCGATGGCACTTGTCAATAAGGATGCCGCCGTGTACGTGAAAGACAGTGAGGCTCCGGAAGTTCTCGTCAAGCAGGCTTTGGCCATTGTCAATGATGACAAGAAACTAAAAGAACTGAATCACAATATCCTAAAACTGGGATTGAAAGACTCTGCGGACGTTATTGCCGACAAAGTCATTGAGTTAGCAACACAATCATCATGGAATTAAAAGATATCAAAGCCGTATATTTCGTAGGAGCCGGTGGTATAGGTATGAGCGCCATCGCCCGTTATTTCATCAGCAAAGGGCTGGTTGTGGCCGGATATGACAAGACAGCGTCCGACCTGACTCGCCAATTGGAAAAGGAAGGCATGCTTATTCACTATGAAGAGAATGTGGATGAAATACCGCAGGCGTGTCGTGATAAAAACACCTGCTTGGTGATTTACACGCCGGCAGTGCCGGCTAACCATCGGGAATTGGTTTACTTCCGTGAGAATGGATTTGAAATAGAAAAGCGCGCGCAAGTATTGGGCAGGCTGACATACACCCACAAGGGGCTTTGCGTGGCAGGTACACACGGAAAAACATCAACATCGACTATGTGTGCCCACATCATGCACCAGAGTCACGTCGACTGTAATGCTTTCTTGGGAGGTATCTCCAAGAACTATGGCACAAATTATATATTGTCTGATAGCAGTGATTTCGTTGTGATTGAAGCTGACGAGTTTGATCGTTCTTTCCATTGGCTTCGCCCCTGGATGAGCGTCATTACATCTACTGATCCGGACCATCTGGATATATATGGTACAAAGGAAGCCTATCTGGAAAGTTTCCATCACTATTCGACCTTGATTCAACCCGGTGGCGCATTGATTATCCATAAGGACTTGGAGATGAAACAGGAAGTGGCCGAGGAAGTGAAAGTGTATGAATACAGTCTGAACGAAGGTGATTTCCACGCAGAAAACATTGAGATTGAGAATGGCAAGATCACGTTCGACTTTATTTCGCCTGTAGAGAATATTTCACATGTAGAGCTTGGACAACCTATACCTATTAATATAGAGAATGGTGTGGCTGCGATGGCAATGGCTCAGCTGAACGGTTGCACGGCAGAGGAGCTGAAATATGGCATGAAAACATTTGGCGGTGTAGACCGGCGCTTTGATTTTAAAGTCAAGAATGATAAACATGTCTTCTTATCAGACTACGCGCATCATCCTAAAGAAATATTCCAAAGTGCCAAGAGTATGAAAGAGCTGTATCATGACCGCAGAATTACAGCTATATTCCAACCACATCTATATACTCGCACACGCGATTTCTATAAAGAATTTGCCGACGCATTGAGCCTACTGGATGAGGTGATCCTGTGCGATATTTATCCGGCACGCGAGCAACCCATTCCCGGCATAACCAGCCAATTAATTTACGATAATCTCAAACCTGGCATAGCCAAACAGATGATTCATAAGGAAGAGGTGCTCGACTTCGTTAAAAACCGTGACTTTGATGTACTCATCGTTTTGGGAGCGGGTGACTTAGACAGCTATGTCCCACAAATAGCCAAGCTAATAGAAAGTAAATGAGACTCAACTGGAAAAAGACTATAACCATAACACTTGATGTGTTGATTGGTATTTATCTCCTTCTGGCTTTCATTAGGTTCAATAAGCCTGATGAAACGGCGAAGGTATGTACCAAGGTTACAATCGATATTCAGGACGAAGCCACCAATGGATTTATCAACACACAGGAAATCAAGCACCGACTGGAAATAAATAAACTTTATCCGTTGGAAAAGCCGATACGATATGTGGACGCAAGAAAAATAGAAGAAATGTTGAAAGCAAGTCCGTTTGTGAAAACGGCAGAATGCTTCAAGACACAAGACGGACATGTATGTATCCTGCTCACACAGCGTATGCCTGTTGTCAGAATCAAAGCCGTGCAGGGTGACGACTATTATGTAGACGATAACGATTGTATTATGCCCAACTCGCACTATACTTCAGACCTTATTATTGCGACGGGACATATCTCGAAATGGTTTGCCATGAACTATATCTCACCCATGAGTAAGGCTATCATGAATGATGACCTATGGAGAAACCAAATAGAGCAAATCAACGTGCTGCCAAATCATTCGATAGAGCTGGTGCCACGGGTGGGCGAACAGATTATCAATCTGGGGCAACTCCCGGAAAGCAAATACAAGAATGAACGGGGAAAATTGGTGAATGATTTTATAAACAAGAAGCTGACGAGGTTGGAAAACTTCTATAAATATGGGCTTTCACAGGCCGGTTGGAATAAGTATTCCTATATAAATCTGGAATTTGACAATCAGATTATCTGCAAAAAGAAGAAAGCTTTATAACTTTGGATAAGAAATTAAAAACTAAAATATGGCAGAATTTATTGTAGCAATCGAACTGGGATCTACGAATATCTCAGGAATCGCGGGAAAGAAGAACCTCGACGGAAGCATTACGGTACTGGCCGTAGTGGAGGAAGACTCTACATCCTGTATCAGAAAAGGCGTGGTATATAACGTCGACAAGACGGTACAGTGTCTGTCAAATATCATGCAGAAACTCAAAACCGCCCTAAAATCCAACATAACACATGTCTATGTCGGGGTAGGAGGTCAATCCATTCTGAGCGTAAAGAATGTTATCACCAAGGAATTGCCAGCCGACACGCTCGTTTCACAAGATATGATCAACGAGCTGATGGACTCTAATCGCAGCATGCCTTATGCCGATCAAGAGATTCTTGACTCTGCCACCCAAGAATATAAAGTCGATGCGCAATATCAATTAGACCCCGTAGGCATACAATGCAATCACTTAGAAGGCAACTTCCTGAACATTCTTTGGGCAAAAACATTCTATCGTAATTTAAATAAGTGCTTCGATCAGGCCGGAATTGCCATTGCCGAGATGTATCTTGCGCCACTGGCATTGGCCGACAGCGTATTGACCGAAACCGAGAAAAGGTCCGGTTGTGTATTGGTTGACCTCGGGTCAGGCACAACCACCGTTTCCGTTTATTACAAGAATATACTCCGCCATCTGGTTGTCATCCCATTGGGAGGTGATAATATCACCAAAGATATCGCGTCATTACAAATGGAAGATACAGCCGCCGAGCAGATGAAGCTGGAATATGCCTGCGCGGATACGCCTAACAACGACATCGACAACACTCTGATGTTGCCCATAGACCAAGACAGAAAGATTGAAGCACGCAAATTTATCGACATTGTTGAGTGTAGATTACAAGAGATTATAGAAAATGCTTGGTTCCAAGTGCCTAATGAATATGCCGACAAGTTGTTGGGCGGAATCATTCTTACGGGCGGCGGTTCAAACATGAAGAACATCGAAACGGCCTTCCGCAATCATACCCACATTGAAAAAATACGTGTTGCTAAATTCGTAACACAGACCATTAACTCTACAAACGAAGAAATAAACCGGCACGACGGCGAAATGAACACGCTCCTTGGACTACTTGCCAAGGGCGACATGAACTGTGCGGGGGCTGAAATAAGAAATGACTTGTTCGGCAACGAAGAAACCGGCAGGCCCATGCTCAACGCCGCCGACGCCCATACGCAGGCCCGACAAATCAACGAAGTGGCCGGAAGTGGCGTTGTCCGCACAGAAGCCGAAAAGCTGAAAGCCGAAGAAGAATTGCGCAAGAAGAAGGAAGCCGAGGAAGAAGCGGCCCGTCTGGAACAAGAAAGGATTGAAGCCGAAGAAGCTACTCGAAGAAAAGAGAACAGCTTCTGGCACAAATTCATGAAGAAAGCCAAAAACTTCGGTGAGCAAATGATCAAGGAGGAAGAATAACCATTTCAAACGTTTAAGAGATATGCCAAACCATATAGTTGATTTCGGAGAACCCGATAAAGAGAAAAGCATCATCAAAGTCATCGGTGTAGGAGGTGGCGGTGGCAATGCTGTTAACCACATGTATCGTGAAGGAATCCACGATGTGACGTTCGTATTATGCAACACCGACAACCAAGCGCTCAACGACTCGCCTGTTCCCGTGCACCTGCAATTAGGTAAAGAAGGCTTAGGAGCCGGCAACAAACCTGAAAGAGCACGCCAAGCGGCCGAAGAAAGTATTGACGACTTAAAGCAAATGCTGAGCGACGGCACCCGCATGGCCTTCATTACAGCCGGCATGGGCGGTGGAACAGGCACCGGAGCCGCCCCCGTTATTGCCCGCGTTTCAAAAGAACTGGGCATTCTGACTGTCGGAATCGTTACCATCCCCTTCCGTTTTGAAGGCGACCGCAAGATCGATCAAGCTCTCGACGGCGTGGAAGAAATGGCCAAACACGTTGACGCCCTGTTGGTCATCAACAACGAACGATTACGCGAAATCTACCCGGAGTTATCCCTGCTCAATGCTTTTGCCAAAGCTGATGACACCTTGAGCATTGCCGCCAAGAGCATTGCCGAGATCATTACGACCCACGGACTGATGAATCTTGACTTCAACGACGTAAAAACGGTTCTGAAAGATGGCGGCGTAGCCATCATGAGTACCGGTTACGGCGAAGGCGACGGGCGCGTGAAAGCAGCCATCGAAGACGCGCTCAACTCACCGCTGCTCAATGACAACGACGTTTATAACTCCAAGAAAATACTGCTGAGCATTGCCTTCAACAGCGAGAAAGACGACGAAGGCCTCATGATGGATGAGATGAACGATGTCAACGACTTTATGGCGAAGTTCGACAGCAACTTTGAAATCAAGTGGGGCGTGGCCATCGACCCAGAATTGGGCAAGAAAGTGAAAGTTACCATCCTCGCAACCGGCTTCGGTATAGAAGACGTAGACGGCATGAATCCTCACCTCGGATTCAAGCGCAGTCAGGAAGAAGCCGACCGATTGGCCCGTTTACAGGAACAAGAAGCGGAGCGCAACGATCGTCGTGGCCGCTACTACAAAGATAAAGAAAACAACCAGTATAAGCGTCGGCCGCAAATCTACATTTTCCACCCCGACGACCTCAACAACGAAGACGTGATTCTCGCCATCGAGAATACGCCAACATACAAGAGAACACGTCAACAACTGGAAGAAATTCGCAAACAAGCATTGGGAAAACAGACCGGCGACAATAACGAAAGTAATGGCGCAGAGCCCATCCAGGGCGTCATCTCCTTTGCGTAAACACGCCATCAGCAATAAATAAGCGAATCGCCGGTTTCATTCTGAGAGAAGAAACTCATCCGAAAAGCAGCCAAACGAAGCAGTCGAACTTCGTTTGGCCGCTTTGATTTTTCATGCCATAACATTCATTTTCCATAAAACGAGTCAGTAGAAAATTAGCGAGGACAGATTTACAAGTATTATTGCTGTCCGGTAAACATTTTTGTTATATAAAAGTTAAGGGCTAAAATCCT
>NZ_JAERMS010000049.1 GCF_017426725.1 Prevotella illustrans
CCTTAGTGAAAACAACTTCCTTCACTTTTTTGAAAAATATTTAGGACACTATTGAGCTAAACCATCAACATAAGTTCTAAAGGCATGCAACAACTATTGTAAGATACGAACAACTATTGCAAAATACACATCAAAGATACGTTTCTTATCATTTTACCAGGGCTTGGTAACCTTATTACCAGGCCGTGGTAATTCAATTACCAGCCTTTGGTAACAACATTACCACAGCTTAGTAATCATCTGATTGCGGCTATACCCAAAAATCATGGCGCAACCTCGACAAGGAGATTGCGCCATCAGTATGAATGAAAGTAAGCAAACTGCTACTTTTTCTTCTTCAAGGTGAAACGTATAAAAGTACCCAAATCCGGCATAGTTGGCTTCGTCGATCCAACCATTCCATATCCATAGAAATCGGTCAAGAAATCGGTGGGATCATAATCGACGATAAAGACATCAAGCAGCGTCTCGCCCGTTACCTCATCAACAATATTGCGCAGTCCGAGATAGGCTTCACGGTCTGTACTTTGCTTAGTTTCACTGAAGAACCGGTTCACGTCGCTAAGTTTCATCAACTGCACCCTGGCTGTACCTCCCTTCAGTCCCCTTATCTTCAATTCACCATCAAATACACCTGTAGTCGTTGGCTGGAAATAATACTTACAATTAGACTCCAAAGAGGTAGTCAGTTCATACTTATCTTCGCCAATCAACTTGAAAGTATAGGTATCATTGGCATTATACTCTGGCAATTTGGCCATCTGGCTCTCTGGAAGCCATCCTTCATACATTTGCTCGAAATACTTCTTATCACAAATGAATTCATTCATCTGCCACTCACCTGCCAAGTCGTAGGCATAGCCAGTGATGATTTTTACTTTCATGCTGGCGTATCGGCCAGCATAGAAACCATCCGCTTCTGTCAGATTGGTTTTCAGGACAATCTGATTTTTAATCTTGTCTCGCTTCAACGTTTTTAATGTGAAAGTAGCTTCGGACTTTCCACGCTTTATCACCGCCGTTTTGTTGACGAACTCAAATTCCTGACCTTCCTTTGCCGTTGAGGAAGATTCCACTTCAAGTCCAACAGTCATATCGTCTTCCACCAGAAAGCTCGAACCGTCAGAGGTTTTATACAAGGCAACCGTAATCGTAATGTCCTGCCCCATCTGTTCTGACTCTTTCACAAAAGAATACATTATATCAGAACGCGATACCATTTCCAAAATTGTGGCTATCGACGGATCGTTAGCCAATCTAATGACAACACTTTTCTGTTCTGTAAACTTCTTCAGCGGCGTGACGGTGACAGAAAGCATTTCCTGACTACCTCCAACAACCAACTTTTCTGTTGATACCTTATAGTCTTTCTCCTTTTCCGCAGTACCCTCAAAAATCAAAGGGAGTTCTTCCGCGCTGGCAGGACTGTTCTTGACAAGCAGCTTTACCTCCACAGGCTTAGTTCCCAGGTTATAAATCTTATGTTCGAACCGCATATTTACTTCCGAGAACTTCTCATCCGAGCATGCTGTAAATACGCAAGCGGTCAGCGTCAACAGGCAAAATAATAGTTTTTTCATGTGATTCATATTTATTTGTTGACACTCTCATTATATTCCTTTTCTATATCCTGTAATTTCTGACGGTCCTGATCGGTCAGTCGCGTCGGCTCCGGCATTTTATATTTCAGAGCTTCAGAGGACTTTGCAGGAGCTAACTCGTCAGTTTTCTGACACGAGGTCAAACCTGCCATAGCCAAAATAATCAGGCATATAATTGATATCTTCTTCATTGTCGTATTCTTTTGTTAATATAAAATCTCCACATAACCAGGATTCTGCTTAATCGCAGGATTAATCTGAATGTCACTCGGCGGTAGTGGGAAGGTATACATAAACTTTTCTGTCGTATATTTCAAGCCATTATAGATGACGCTAAACTCTGGTCGGCCATTACGTTTCAGTTCAAAGAATCGATCACCTTCCAAATAAAGTTCTTTGCGACGTTCATTAAGAATGGCATACATCAGCGGCGTCAGTTTAGCACCCGTACAGTCCACCTTTATATTTTCCGTTTCGTCTACAACAGGCAGCGTCTCCATGGTATATGGTGTATAGTCGCTGATTCGATGCGCACGGAAGTTGTTGAGCATGGTGAGAGCCTCACCGGTATCACCCAGATGATAAGCACACTCCATGGAAATCAAGTACATCTCTGCCGTACGAATACCGGAAAAATGAATCTTCTTATTTCTACGCTTCTTATCAAAATAAAGCGTGTAACGAATATCCTCATCCTTCTCCGCAAATAATTTTACATAATGATAGCTCAGCGGACGAGCTACCAAACTCTCATTCAAGTAAGATGGCGCATGTGTGTTACGCGGCGTAACATCGCAACGCAACAACATGTTGCCGGCCAACTTATCAGTAGCCTTTTCCATATTGCCGTACTCCTCGCCACTCAACAACGGATGAGACTTGACCACCTCGTCGGCATACAGCTTGGCCTCCTTAAATTGACCTACCCAAAAATAAAGACGAGCCAATAAGGCTTTTCTCACGTCCATACTGAACAAATTAACTTTTTCGTCAATCGTATAATTAAGAGACTCCAACAAATCGCTTTCGGCCTGCTTGAAAGTATCCTCATAAGAACTTCTATTCGGTTTCCCCTCCATATCGAAGTCGGTGACGATGGGCACGCCGAGTTGACTGCCTACTCCGGCCGGTTCACAATACATTCGCAGCAACTGATAGTAGGCCAGACCACGGAGCACATAACAGGTGCCCACCATCTGCCGGCCCTCATCCGTATCACGTCCATCCTTATAGTTATCCAGAATGATATTACACCGACTGATGACCCGATAGTATTCTCTGTAATAAGTAGACGCGCTGATGGTTCCCAAGAATGTTCCTATGTAATATCTCAAGTTGCGCCCAAAAGGAAGCTCTGTCAAACTGACCTCCATGTTATCACAATATTGTTCAATATTTCCTACAGGGTCATTCCCCAGAAAAAGCATATCCGAACGAACGGCACCTTCATTAGCCGACTCTATACCCAACAGCATATCACTGACCAGGGCATTATAATCCTCCGTTGTCTCAGGAATAGTTTTGCCATAAGGCTTTATATCCAGGAATTCACCACACGATGACAGTACAAGTGTCACAACGAATAGAGTGGCATACAAATATTTATTATTTCTGAAAAATTTCATCATCATTTCTTTTATCATTAAAGACCTAAATTGACAGTGAAAGAGAACGATCGACTGATGGGATAGACTGCTCCCGGTGTCTCGGGATTCAAGCCTGAATAGTTGGTTATCATCAAGAGATTAGACCCTGTCACAGACGCACCGAAACTTGAAAGACCTAGTTTACGCGCCAACTTATCAGGCACCATATAGCTTAAAGATACGGAACCAATCTTAAAGTAAGAGCTATTTTCATAATAAATGGCATCCGTGATCTCACTTGCGGTTGTCTGGTCAAGGTCGAAGTCGAGACGCTGACCGAATCTGTCGACAAGACGTGGGTAGCCGTCGGTCACAGGATTAGCTTCTGTCCAGCGATAGGCTGCGGCGCGAGGTTTGTTCAAATAAGCTGTATATAAATCACTCCGGTCTGTTTGGGGATTGTTAACCTTGCTACCCTCTATGCGAGAAGCAGCTACAGGAGCATCAATCTTCGTACTGGTTTTAGCACCTATTGAGAAAGAAGAATTTATACTCAAAGAAAAGTTCTTGTAGGACGCATGGGTAGAGAAGCCTCCTGTCCATGGCGCGTTTGCTGTTCCACGATAAAACAGATAATTAATCTGGTTACGCCAATCTTGTGATGTCGATAGCGTTGCATCCGGCCTTAGCTTGAACGTATAATAGCCGGTGAACGGATCAATTCCCGTGCTAATGCCGGTAAAGACAGACGCCTGCGGATAATTAAGCACTACAGAACTAAACGCATTATGGGGCACATCATACTTGGAAATATAATTCTGGTTATAAGAAATATTACCCGAAACGCCCCACGTAAAATTCTTCTTTCGAATGGGTGTTGCGTTAAGGGTAACTTCAAAACCCTGGTTTATCTGTTCGGTTGTGTTATAACTTTGAGAGGTGAAACCTGTTGTAGAAACAACCGTAATGGGTGTTACCAAATCATACCCTCGACGACGATAGGCAGATACATACATACTAATACGGTCATTGAGAAATCCCATGTCTAGCGACACGTTGTAATCACGGGTATGTTCCCAACGCAGATGAGGATTAGGTGCGCTCTGGATATTTCCCAAACGATAATCCTTGTCACCCACCGTGCGATACCCGGCACGATAACTCATGATAATCTGTGGATAAACACTCTTGTTAACACCCCCCGTCAGACCTGTCGACACACGAATCGTTGCGCGGTTCATAACGGGCTTGACAGCCTCGAAGAACTTTTCTTCGTCAATATTCCAGGCAAGACCTGTTGACCAAGTAAGATTGAACTGCTCCTTACTACCAAAGTTGTTGGAGCCATCCGAACGGACCGTCGCATTCCAGACATACTTATTATCGTACACATAGTCCAACGCTCCATAGAAAGACGCAAAACTATTCTTTACCATCGAGTAAGTATTCAGGCCATTAACTATATCACGATATTTTTTGGCTTCAGCAGCTGTAAGATTACCATTCTCCGCCGCACCAATATAAAGCGGAGTGACATGGCTACCCGTTAATGGATCGTAGCCATACATCTTGCTGCCTACCGCAGAGGCTTTGTTATACCGGACTTCCGTACCGGCGATGGCACTGAGACGATGTTTTGTAGCAAGTGTAATTCCATAATTAGCTTGCAAACGAGCCAACCAACTGACATTATGGCTCGCACTTTGCGTAAAAGAGCCATAAGTTCGATAAGAATTATTATCAACACCTTCAAAAGGCCTGTCTGTCCACGCATTATACGTACCTGCACCAATCTCACTTTCGGAATTATCATTACTGAACGTAGCCGAAGCTAAACCATAAAGACGGAAACCCGTAAATGGACGCCAAGTAAGATCCCCACGAAGTGTAGTGGTAGAACTGGTCGACTTCAGCGTAGTCTCATTTATCTCACGCATGATATTAATTCCATTCTTCGGAAAACGGGTATAATGATCCCCATTTGTAGCTCCAACGGAGAAGTAGGTTTCATCAGCCCTGTATGATCCGTCCGCATTATAAAGCGACTCGTATGGATTGGCAAAATAAGCGTACTTATAGATATTGAAAGCTTCGCTGGGCGACAGACTCTTCAGATAAGAGAAATCGATTGACAAGCCGTAAGAAAGCTTCTCCAATGGTGTGCCGTTGAACTTGGCGCTCATATTATAGCTATCGGCGTTGGTGCGCTTCACAATACCATTGTTGGTGGTTACACCACCACTGATATAATAAGTCTGTTTATCGGTACCACCGCTGAGCGATATATTATGTGAAGTGGAAACAGTTGTGCGGAAGAGTTCTTTAAACCAGTCGGTAGTAGACTGCCCCAGTTCGTTGATATAGGCGTCTTGCTGTTCCTTACTCCACCCTTTGAAACGTCCATAACCCGAACGAATCTGACCTACGATACCGATAACAGGATAATAGGTTCCGGCAGCATAGCCTTTGGCAGAGAACTCGTCCCAGATACTTTGCTCGTAATCAAGCTTTTCACGGGAGTTCATCAGGTTGTCATCGCGAATCGGAGCACTCTGAAGGCTAAGACTACCGCTATAGCTTATACTCAACTTACCTTGCTTACCACGCTTTGTGGTGATGACAATGACGCCAGCTTGGGCCTGCGAACCATAGATGGCCGACGCAGACGCGTCTTTCAGCACGGTGATACTCTCTATATCCTGCGGATTGATACCGGCCACGCCATTGGCATAAAGCGTACTGAAGTCGCCACTGCGAATATAACTTGAACCGGCAGAAGGGATATCCTTCTGAATTGGCACACCATCGACAACCCACAAGGGCTCACTACTACCGGTGATACTCGAGACACCACGCACACGAATCTTAGCCGACTGCCCGGGTTTGCCCGATACAGCCTGCACACTGACACCGGTCAGTTTTCCCTGAAGAAGCATATCGACATTCTTCAACGGCGAATCGTTGAGATCTTTGCCGGTTATCATACTCACTGATCCGGTAGATTTGCGAACGTCGGTTTGCGTGTATCCCGTTACGACGACCTGCTCAAGCGTATGGTCATCATTCTGCAATACGAATTTGCCCGATATCGGTTTCGACACCTTGACGATACGCGGCTTCATACCCAGGTAGCTCACTGTGATATTGGCGTTGCGCGGAACCCACAGCGAAGCCTTTCCATCTACATTCGACACAACGCCAACAGGCTTTCCCGAAACCTTGATAGAAGCGCCGGGCAGCGGCTCTCCACTCTCGTCTACAACCGTTATATCGACAAGCACGTCAGCATCACTATGCTTATTCTGTGCTTGCAACAAAAAGGTAGACAACATACAGAGAGACATCATGATAATTAATTTAATCTTCGTCATCATCTTCTCTTTTCTTTTTTGATTTTATTATTCTTACAGAAGTTGGTAATTGGTTAAAAATACAGGTTATTATTCATGTTTCAGAATGTTTACATCCCGACTATTTGGCTTGATCAGATTCTCCATGAAATAATAACGAATAAGATTTTGATAGTAAGGACTCCATACACCATGATCCTTACCGGGCAGCACCATGAACTCAAAACGCTTACCTTTCTTAATCAACGCGTCGGCCATACGAAGCGTGGAGGTCGGTGGTACATTGTCATCTACATCACCGGTAACAAGCATGAGCTTGCCTCTCAGATTGTCGGCAAGCTCCATATTGGTAGGAATACTGCCACGCTTGCCAAGTCCGTGGTAGGTTTCGCCCCACCATTGGATATACTGATTGTTGTCGTGATTGCCCGAAGCGCTGAAGCCTACTTTATAGAAATCGGGATAAGTGAGCATGGCCGTAACGGCCATAAAGCCACCCCCGCTGTGTCCACAGATTCCGACACGGCTTAAATCGATAAACGGATATCGACTTGCAAGCGTTTCGATAGTATGCTTATCATCAGCGACAGGATAGTCGCGTAGATTGCCATAACCGAAGCAATAGAAATCACGGCCACGCAATGGTGATGATCCACGTGGTTGAACATTGATCACCACGAATCCCATCTCTGCCAAACTCTGGTTTCCTACGTCATCAAGCGTAAAACTACGGGGTATCTGATCATCTTGCGGACCTGGATAGACAAAGGAGATAATCGGATATTTCTTGGTTTTATCAAGATTCGTCGGCAGATACATCACGCCGTAAAGCCGTGTCTTCTCATCCGCGGCCGGCACGTCGACCAACACCGGCGCTTTCCAACCGGCAGCCTTCAGGTCTTTGTCTGTACGACGGGCAAACTCAAAATGCTTGGCAGGATTGTCAATGCTGACTACATTATAGACAGTCGGCATATCCATACGGGAGTAACTGTCGATCGCGAACTTATGGTCACGAGAAAACTGCAGCTCATGCGTACCGTTGCCATAGGTCAGCACCTGCTGGCGTTTGCCGTTGAAGTCAGCCACATAATAATAAGCATATTCGGGATCGTAGGCCTGCTTATCACCATAACCGATGAAGATAAGGCGGCGCCTTTTAACGTCAATATATTCGATACGACCGGCAACAAGATTATCACCACGGGTGATACGGTTCTTTAATCTGCCGTTATTATCATAAAGATAATAGTTGCCCCGGCCCGTACGCTCACTCCACCAAATGATTTCCTTGCCATGATTGATGAGGCGGTAACCGAATAAATTGATATTCAGATGGGGCTTGCATACTTCCTGAATGACCACCGAAACCTGACCGGTAGGCAGATAAAGCTTACAAAGCTCTAATGTGTCGACACTCCGATTACGACGAGTGAAGTACATATAATCACCGGTATCTTCAAAATTAAGCTTTACTTCCTGATCCTTAAACTTATCAATAGGCAGAACCTTGCCCTCACCCGTATCGGCATTGTACCAATAAAGCTTGTATTGACGCACATTCTTTTCATTCGGCAATGGCATGTGCTTGGTTTTCAATTTAGGGCGGTCGCCATGCAGCACGTCTACAATATACAGATTGCCGACCTTGGAATCATCATTCATCAGATGAATATATACATGCCCACGCCAATTGCCCGAAGCATTTCCCTCACGAATTGTATCCTTAGCGGACGAAAAGCAATAGGAAGCCCCCTCCTTACCATCAAACGTCAACTGGCGAATCTCACCCGTTTTATTGTTTCTGACGTGCAGGTTATACTTATCACCAAGCATGGTATAAAGCGAATCCTTCGTACAGACACTACTACCCGAGGAGAAATCTTTTACCGATTTCCCGGCTGTCACGTCTTTGCTATTATCTAATTCCAATTGTTGCGTAGCACGATCAAACACCATCCGCTTCTTGGCACGGGTCCAATAGAAGCGGCGGCTGTCATTATTTTTGAGCGTAAGGCCATACAGACGAAGCTTATCCGCTTTCATCGTAGAGTCGTTTGTCAACTTCTGATATTGCTCTACAAACCGCTGCTGATCCTTGATGAGCGGTTCCTGACGACCCGAACGAGCGTCTACAAGATGAAAACGGCCATACTGTTCATACATAAGAAAGGTGGAACCTTTCAACCATGAAGCCGAGACACTACTCTTATCATAAACTTTCCGCATCGCGTCTTCCTCCTGTCCGGCAACACGCTGCCAATCGACCGTCTGTGCCGAGAGTAATAAAGGAAATAGAACAAGTAGCGTTAGAAATATCTTTTTCATCATAATTTATCGCGTCAAACGTTTTGCGGCAGCCTCCGCGTCAACCAATTTCAATCCATTCATCTCCCTTGCCGTTTCGATTAGAACACGCTTCAGTCGGGCAGCCTTTACTTTAGGGAAGTAACTTCGTAACATGGCGGCTATACCACTGACCACCGGCGCGGCCACGCTCGTTCCGTTCGCAAAATCCTTTTTGTCGCCGGGATATACACCCGAGATATATTCTCCCGGCGCATACAGATCCACCTTGTTGACACCATAATTAGATATAGAAGAGCGACTGCCGTCCATGGCTGTGCCCCCTACACGGATATAATTATCAAAGACCTTGCCGGCAGCGTCGACGGCAGATGGGAAATAGTCTATCGTATCAATATTCAAATGGTCATTACCGGCCGCAGCCACGATCAGTACGTCATGTTTGGCCGCATAGGCAATAGCCTCATTCACCATTTTCGGATTGGGCGACGTGTATTTACCAAGGCTCACATTGATTACTTTCGCGCCATTGTCTACAGCATATCTGATTCCGGAAGCCACATCCTTATCATACTCATCGCCATCGGGGCTTACCCTTACAGGCATTACGCGGGCGCTTGTCCATACTCCCGAGTAACGCAGATCGTCGGCAACCACACCCGCAACCACACCGGCTACAAAGTTGCCATGATCCATTCCATCCACATTCAGCGTATTATTTCCATAGAAGCGATCATCGGCATCATCCATATCGTCGCCCAGCAAGAGCCGTTTGTCCTTGTCATGTTCAATGCCATAGATACGTTTTTCCATGAGAGCGCAGTCCGAACGCTGTTTTTTCACATAGTCATTCCACTTCGTATCTAACGGAACGCGATACAAATCGGTCATGATATACTGCAAGAAAGTATTCTTGGCCAGCGTGTCGGCCACTTCCTCATCCAACATTCCCCTCAGAGTGAGGGTGTCTACATTTACCTTGGTCTGATTCAGCAGGTCTGCCATCCGCGCCATGAGTTTTTGCTTTTCGATCGAATGCTCATAAAACATAAGATAAGAATTTATCTTTGCCTTCCTCCGCATCTTCAGATAATAGGCGTATTCATCCTTATCATCGGCAGCGACCTCAGCTTCCGACTTCACGTTTTTATATTTAGGAAACAAACGTTTGAACTGCCGATACTCTTCCGTCCCGGCGCTCGTCATATTAAACTTGCCGTCTTTGGTTCCTAAGAAATTCCAACCATGCACGTCGTCTGCATAGCCATTGCGGTCATTATCTTTTCCGTCAGGAATCTCTTTGGGATTCGTCCAAAGTACGGGCTTGAGCGACTTACAATCAATATCGGCTCCCGAATCAACAATACCCACAACGATCTTCTTCTTCACCTTAGCCTTGTGATTCCGCAAATATTGCTGAGCCGCCACGATATTGGCACCTTTCAAACTGTCATTCCATTGCTTATACCAACCCGCATAAACATCATACGTAGCTTTTTGCGCGGACAACGTAGAAACAGAAATCAACATCAGTCCACTGATGACGCATTTCTTAATAATCAATTCTCTCATCATTTTTTGCATACAAAAACTTATATCGCAATACGAATTAAAAAAATCTCTTCCTTCAAACCGAACTTACACTATCATCAGATTATCATTTGAAACATGACTATGATGAAATAATCGCAAAAATAATATTATTATCTTTAATATACAACAATATTTGTTTCGATTTTAAAGCTATTTGTTCATTTCTGCCTTTCCCAACATTGGGAAAGACACTTTTTAGGCTCACTCGATAATTTGTGGGGACAAGTCTGCAAGCGATGAAGCCATATAAATCTGTCAATCGTTTATGGGAGCGGGAGAGACGCACCGGTGATGAAGTCTCCGGCTTCATCACTTGTAAGCCCATTGATTCAGCGTATCCGTGATTTTGTCAGAAAAAGATACCTGATTTTAACACTTCCGCAACATGTCATCTAAGTGCCGGCATGGCGAAAAAGTCCTTCACTTTGCCGATTTTGAAACCCTTTTATGATAAAAGCTATCCTTTTATCGGCTCAAAGCACAGCGATTACGCTGTCAAAGCATAGCTTTTAGCCGATGAAAGGGTCGCGATTACAGCCTAAAAGCATAGCTATTAAGGGCGAAAAAGCGAAGAAAAAACACCCTAAAACACACAATATACTGATACCCAACGATTTATAAAGTTGCTCTACAATCGCTTATTTTCGTCCTTCTCTTTTCTTTTTCAGAATAATGTCACTTTTTTGATGGTATATGTAAAGATAATTCAGGGTACACAGTAGATATCATCGATACTTGTAAACCTGTCCCCACTAATTTTCTACTGACCCTATTTTTACCAACTTCTTCCTTTCCCAACATTGGGAAAGCCGGAAATGGATACTAACGAGCTAAAATTTCACGGAGAGGCACCATGACAAAGTCGCGCGTCTCCATTTGAGGATGTGGGATAATCAAATCGGAATCATTGATATGGATATCGTCAAAAAGGAGGATGTCTATATCAATGATTCTGTCTTTATAAACGCCGGCATGGCTCTTCTCCGTTCTCCCCATCGCAAGCTCTACGTTCTTCGTGGCTTCCAAAAGCTGACGGGGAGAGAGCGGCGTACTTACCCGCACGCATATATTAATAAACTTATTGGGCGAGTCAAATCCCCATGGTTCTGACTCGTAAAAAGAAGAAGCTGCCGTGACTTCGCCCACATACTCATTGAGCAAAGTCACGGCTTCGTGCATATTGCGCCTCCGATTTCCTAAGTTGGAGCCTAAGCCCAGATAAGCCGTATGCACAGTACTAATCGTCTAATATCAATAATGCATCGCCAAAGCAACCAAACATATAGCCATGTTCTACTGCAAGATTATAGGCCTTCATTACGATTTCATAGCCTCCGAAAGCTGCTGTTTCCATCAGAAGCGTAGACAATGGATGATAGAAATTGGCTACCATGCAATTGGATAATCCGAAATCGTAAGGCGGAAAAATAAATTTATTGGTCCATCCGTCATATTCTTTCAGCATGCCATCGGTACCGACGGCTGTTTCGGTAGCTTTCACGACGCTGGTTCCAACGGCACAAACACGATGACCGGCAGCCTTCGTTGCGTTTACGATGTCGCAGGCTTCCTTGTGGATAGCCATCTGCTCCGAATCCATTTTGTGCTTGGTCAAGTCCTCCACCTCTATCGCATTAAAGTTTCCCAGTCCGCAATGTAAGGTGATATAAGCCTTATTGACACCTACAATCTCCATGCGTTTCATCAATTCGCGCGTGAAATGCAGTCCCGTAGCCGGTGCGGTTACGGCCCCTTCGGCCTTAGCAAATATCGTCTGGAAATCATCCATGTCTGCTGCTTCGGCATGGGGAGTGTCCCGGCCGGGCTGAAGCGGGCGATTGTCGATGATGTAGCGTGGCAACGGCGACTCGCCAAGGGCAAAGAGTTCTCGTTTGAATTCATCATGCGGACAGTCATACAGGAAACGCAAGGTGCGGCCGCGACTGGTAGTGTTGTCGATCACTTCGGCTACCATCGTGCCCGACTCATCGAAAAACAGCTTATTACCGATACGGATTTTGCGGGCAGGCTCTACGAGAACGTCCCACAAGCGCATCTCTTCATTCAGTTCACGCAGCAGAAACACCTCGATTTTTGCGTCTGTCTTCTCCTTCGTACCATACAGACGAGCAGGGAAAACCTTGGTATCATTGAAAACGAAAGTGTCACCCTCTTCAAAATAATTGAGGATATCACGGAATTCGAGATACTGTCCCTCCATCGGATTGCCCTTTTTGTTCTTCCGATACATGTCAATCGTTTGCGACTTACGATGAATCACCATCATGCGTGCTTCGTCCCTACGACTGATGCGGAATGTTTCTTTCTGACCATTTTCGTTTTCAAATTCACGATAAATGCTATGAGGATACAGCGCAACCTGCTCTTTCGGCAGTTTAAAGTCAAATTGTGATAGCTTCATATTATATTGTTTTCTCCTTTGTTAAATGTTGTTCGTCCATCCACAACTCAAAGTTGTCGAATGGAACACATGTGTCTAATCCGTAATTGCCTACCCGTGTCCGGCAAAGTTCGGTCAAGTAGGCACCGCTCCGCAAAGCCCGCCCTAAGTCTCTGGCCAACGCCCGGATATAGGTGCCTTTGCCGCAGACCACCCGCAGGTGCAATCTCATCCGGTCTTCGTCAAAGTCCAAAAGTTCTATCTCGTCGATATGAACATGTTTCGGCTCCAATTTCACGTCCAGTCCGTCACGCCGCAGCTGGTAAGCCCTGTCGCCCTTCACCTTCACGGCACTGTAGGTAGGCGGCACCTGCTCTATGTCGCCGATGAACCGGGGCAACGTTTCCGCGATAACTTCCCGCGTAATGCCTTCCGTCGGAAAGGTTTCATTGACGGGATGCTCCATGTCGTAGCTTGCCGTGGTAGCCCCCAACTGCAGCGTAGCCACATATTCCTTGGCATGCGTCTGCAATTTTTCTATTTGTTTGGTCGCCTTGCCGGTACATAAAATCAGCACGCCTGTCGCCAAAGGGTCGAGCGTTCCGGCATGCCCTATTTTAACCTTATAGCCCAAGCGCCGTGAAAGAAGATAACGCACATGAGCCAAAGCGCCGAAACTCGACATGCGATAAGGCTTGTCGATGGCAAAAATTTCACCTGCTCTGAAATCCATTTAGTCAACCATTGCTAATGAATGACCTGTGGCTAACATTATCAGAATGATCAGTCCCACGATAATGCGATACCACCCAAATGCCTTGAAGCCGTATTTGGCCAGGAAACCGACGAACCATTTCATGGCGACGATAGCCACGATGAAAGCGATGACGGAGCCCAGCGCCAACTGTTCGATATTCCGCGTGGTCGCCCACGTAGCTTCTTCACCGAACATCTCGATCAAATCCAGCAAGGTTGCGCCGGCCATTGTAGGCACGGCCAAGAAAAAAGAGAACTCGGCAGCCTGCTTGCGGGTGAGTTTCTGCTGCATACCGCCAACAATGGTCGACATGCTCCGGCTCATACCGGGAATGACTGAGAGGCATTGGAAGCAGCCGATTTTGAACGCTCGCTTCCAGTCTACACCGTTTTCGTCCACTCCTTTATTGAAAATTCTGTCGCAGAATAGCATGAATACGCCACCCAATACCAGTGTTACGGCTACAACTTCAACACTATCGAGCAACCAATCGAGCAGTCCGCTCTTTTTGGCAGCCAGACCTACGACAACGGCCGGCAGTACTCCGACCGCCAGCAGCCAGTAGAATGACAGTCGATGTCGCAGCCAATAGAAGCCGCGCTTAGTCGATTGCCAGATATTCTCCATGAAAGAATGCTGTGTTTTCTGCCAAAGGTCCATCTCGGCAAACTCCGGTACGGGAGAATGGTCTATACTGAAGAAACGCTTTCTGTAGAGACAAACCACCGAAAGGATGGCGCCAAACTGGATGATAAACGTAAACGCGTGTACAAAAGGGTCGCCCTGCTGAACTCCCAGCAGGTTTTGAGTTATAATCATGTGCCCGGTTGAAGACACGGGCAGAAACTCCGTCAGTCCTTCAACAATCGCAATGATAATCGTCTGTATATAATCCATTATTCAGCCTTCGCGTCTTTGGGTTTGCGAATGATGGCATAAATCATGGAGACGAAGCCCAGAAACGCAACGGCAGGGGCCACTTTGATCCGCATAGCGCTGAAAATCGACGGATCGTAAGCCTGTTCGGTAGATTCGCCACCACTCATCAATATAAAGCCGATAATAACAACGGCCATTCCAACGGCCAACAATATAAAGTTGGTCTTGTCGAAAGCTAAGTTTCTCTTATCCATTATATTTTATTCCTTTGATTTCTATTAGTAGGACACACCCCGGCTATTCCGCTGCCGAAACTAAATTTTATAAAGCTCTCCGGCTTTCATTCTCAAAAACTTATTGACCGAAATATTAGAACAGATGGCCGTAATGACAATGCCGAACAAAAATACCGAGGCTGCCGTTATGACCATGACCTGCCATGTGATGACCGTCATAGCGTCAGGCTCATACTGTGCCAGGGCATATACACTCCCTGCCAGAACCAGCATCGCAATAAAAGCGGCAACCAACCCCACGACGATGGCCCGACAGACAAAGGGCCGACGGATGAAGCCCCAGGAAGCGCCAACCAACTTCATCGTGTGGATGGAGAAGCGTCCGGCATAAATTCCTAACCTAACTGTATTGTTGATCAATGAGAATGACACGAACGTGAGCAAACCGGCCAGTATCAACAACACAATGCTGATTTTCCGAAGGTTATCATTTACACTGTCCATCAAGTCCTGCTGATAGGTTATATCGCCTACCTTCGGATATTTCTTCAGTTCCTTTTCAATCCAACGAAGTGAGTCGCTATTGGCATAATCGGCTTTCAAGTTGACCTCTATTGAACCCAAGAAAGGATTTGTTCCAATAAATTCGGAGGGATCGGTACCCATAGCGGCCGTTTGTTCCTTCAGTGCCTGTTGCTTGCTGATATAATGCAAATTGCTGATATAGCGGCGTGTACGTAAATTCTTACACAGTTGCAGGGCTTCCGGATTAGTCATATCTTCCTCCAACATCATGGTTACGGTGAGATTCTCCTTGACATAGTTCGAAAGATTGTGCGCGGTAAGTACGGTAAACACGACTAATCCCAACAAAATCAGTACCATGGCAGTACTAATACATAGAGTCACGACCTGCAACCCTTGTCGATTGCCGGTTGTTTTACTTTTATTTCCCATTTGCAAAAGGCTATAATCATCCTAATTTGGTGCAAAAGTAAGCAAATTAGGCGGCACGGACAACTTGTTTAACGCATATTAACCAATTATTAAACAGCACGTTCGAAGGGCATGAGAAAAATGATTACCTTTGCACGACCCCACCAACTGCTAAGCCCAATAGGCACAAATAGACCAATCATTAACACCCCATCACCCAACAACATGAGCACCCTTCTATATCCTTCCCCCATCTTCGGTCCTGTCCATAGCCGCCGATTGGGCATTTCTCTCGGTATCAACCTCATGCCTTCCGACGGCAAGGTATGTACTTTCGACTGCATTTACTGCGAATGCGGCTTCAACAAAGACTATATTCCCCGCCAGAAGCGGCCCACTCGTGAGGCCGTAAGCAAGGCACTTGAAGCCAAGCTACGGCAGATGCGGCAAGACGGACTATTGCCCGACGTGCTGACTTTCGCAGGCAATGGTGAGCCCACGGCACACCCCGACTTCGACGGTATTATCGACGACACTGTCAATTTACGCGACCGCTACTGTCCCGACGCCAAGGTGAGCGTGCTCAGCAACGCCACTTTCATCTTCAACGACAGGGTTCGTGCCGCGCTCATGAAAGTGGATAACAATATTCAGAAACTTGATACGGTCGACATGGATTACATCCGCATGGTCGACCGTCCGGTAAAATCATCCTACCGGGTAGAACAAATTATAGCCGGCCTGAAAGCTTTCAACGGTCATGTCATCATCCAATCGATGTTCATGAAAGGCATTACGGAGATTGACGGACATCCCGTGAACGTCGACAACACCGGCGAAAGCTATGTCGCTCCTTGGCTTGAAGCCGTAAAAGCCAACCAAGCGAGGTGATGGTCTATACCATTGACCGCGAGACGCCCGACCGCCTGCTACAGAAGGTTTCGCGTGAAGAGCTGGACGCCATCTGTCGCCGTGCAAGGGCCGCGAACATAAGCTGTACGGCCTCCTATTGACCGTGCATATGCCTAAGATGTCGAGAAAAAAGGCTGTTTTTATTTTCGTGTAAGCCGGATTCGGTTACCCGTCTTGTGGTAACGGAATGGAATAGAATACATCAACGCGTTCAGCACAGAGTCAATAGAGTCTGTACGGCGAATATATCCCGAGTAGGTTTGACGGCGATCCATGTTGCCGGCCAGGCTGATTTCCACCTGATAGAATCGTTCCAACACGTGGGCAATATCGGCTATCGACATGTTTGCGAACGGAATCATACCGTCATGCCACACGGCTTCTAATGGCGCGTAGACATTCTTCACTTCCATGGTATGACTGTTCTTGTCGATCACGGCTTTCTGATTAGGCTGAATAATAACTTTTCCCTCGCCATGACTGCCGGTGATTTCGAGTTTTCCTTCCAACAGGCTTACTTCCTCATGGTTGTCCCCCACGTTCGTCTTAAAGTCGAATACGGTGCCCAGCACTTTTGTCCGAACTCCTTCGCTGCTGACAATAAAAGGCTTTTGCGGATTCTTTGTCACGCTGAACAGAGCTTCACCGGCAAGTTCCACATGACGTTCGTCACCATCAAACACTTCGGGATAGCGAAGAGTTGTCCCCTGGTTGAGCCACACTTTCGTGCTGTCGGGCAGTGTCAGTGCCATGACACCATTCGCCGCGGTCACGTCGATCATGTGTTGCCGCCCATACTGCAACCATAAAACCGCTGCGCCATCCACCAACATGATGAGCGCCACAGCGGCATATCGTATGAAATTCAAATAGCGCACCTTTACACGGCGTTCTTCCAACCTATTGATTTCGGCAAAGAGCGAGGCTTCGACCTTATCGGCATCGGCAGCCCAACGGTCGTAATCCCCTCGCCCCTCGTGATAGAGCAACTCGGCACCGAAAAGCAAACGCTCGTTTTCTTTCGATCGGCCAAGCCAGTCACCAAGCCGTAGCTCGTCTTTGGGGGCGCTTTTCCCTAAAATATAATCCTTTATAACCTTAAAATTCATGACTTTTAATATCTTTTTGTCTCCTGTCGTCAATCTTATACCTTCTTATATAGATAACAACCGGACTCATAAAACAACTTATTTGAAAACTAAAAAAAATGTTATTTGCGTCTCAAGAACGCCAACCTGTCACGCAGATAGAGTAACGCCTTGTAGATATGAACGTCGACCGTGCGTACCGAAACATCCATTATTTCAGAGATTTCCTTGTTTTTCATACCATGCAGGTAGCTCATCACAAAAGCCTGTCGACGCTTGTCGGGCAATTCGGCTATTGCCGCGTCAATCTGCCCGTGCAGTTCCTTGTTTTCCATATAACGCATCACATCGTTAAGTTCGGGTCGGTAAAAGTCCATCTTGCGTGCATCCAGCTGCTTGCGCGTCTCGGTATACCCTTTCACAACGGCCCGATGTTTCATCAGATTAAGCGCCTTGGTATAGACGGTCTTATAAAGGAAGGCTTTCATGTGCCCTGTATCGGTCATACTGTCGAGGCGTTTCCATAATTCGACAAAAGCCTCCTGCACTATGTCTTTCACTTCGTCATCGTCTACCAAATGTGCTGCATAATAAGCCATACCGGGATAGAATTCCCTGAAAATCAGCCTAAATTCATCTTCTGTCATTTCCATTGATCATGCACACGATTAGAGATTTTGATGAGTAAAGTTAGTCATTTCGGACGAGACCACCATCCAAGAACTCCTAATTTAATAAATTTTACACCAAGCGTCAAGTCTGTAACTATCCGACCTTACATCTACCGGGGCATGATTCCCCGTGTTTTGTAAAAAGCAGGGCGTGATTTATCACGTTCCGCATCCATAAATAAGCATGAATGATGATTACCCGTCAAATACACACACCGAGATTCTGACGAAGAAATCCCGGGCAGCGACAAGACCCGAATGCGACGGCGCGGCGTGATAAATCACGTCCCTGCGGCTCGCGCCATGTCCTGCCGTTTAA
>NZ_JAERMS010000004.1:0-157 GCF_017426725.1 Prevotella illustrans
TTTAGGACACTATTGACTTCCTTCACTTTTTTGAAAAATATTTAGGACACTATTGTAAAAAAGGAAAGGATTGTTTGGAGATATAAAAAAATATACATACCTTTGCACACGCAATTAAGAAAAGGGCGCAAAATGGTGCGTTAGTTCAGTTGGTTAG
>NZ_JAERMS010000004.1:255-133809 GCF_017426725.1 Prevotella illustrans
AGAATGCCTGCCTGTCACGCAGGAGGTCACGAGTTCGAGTCTCGTACGCACCGCAAGCCTTTCTTATTTCGCACATTGGTGCGTTAGTTCAGTTGGTTAGAATGCCTGCCTGTCACGCAGGAGGTCACGAGTTCGAGTCTCGTACGCACCGCAGAGTGTATCAAGTCTTCCTTGATATACTTTTTTAGTTTAAGGGCTATAAATATAGATGAGAATTGGGAAAAAGGATAGTCAATCTATGATAATCTGGCCATTATTAAGAGATACTTTCACTTTGTCCATTTGATTGATCCAATTGACTACAGCGTCTATATTTTTAGAGCGTTCTGTCACAAAATGGGTCTTGTAGTGCATGGCGGAGGTATTCTTAAAAATCACTGTCATATTATAGTGTTTCCCGATAGTTTCCATGATGTCTTTCAATGGTACATTGTCAAAATAGAAATAGCCATCACGCCAATTGGTAAAAGGAGCTACGTCTACTTCCCGTGTGATGATATCTTTCCCTGTCACGGTAGCCTGTTGCCCGGGAGCCATGGTAAAGGTCTTACTTTCAGATGATACTTTTGCTTTGCCCGTTATGAGCGTAACGATAGTTTTGTTATCATCTGTAACGCAGATGTTGAGTTCCGTGCCCAACACGGTAGTTTGCGTATGTCCGGTGAGAATGATAAAAGGGTGCGAAGGATCGTGCTTTATCTTGAGATATGCTTCACCTTTAAGTTTCGCCACACGTTTGTTGTTTAGGGGGTGAGTGGCAAAAGTAAGGCTGCTCCCCGCATGGAGGTAGGCCACAGAACCATCGGGCATGGTGACGGTAGCACAGTTCCCGTAAGGAACATTAAGCAAAACTTGCTGTGTTTCAGCTGTAGATAGCAGGTAATCTTCTGGTATTATCACTGCCGTGTTCCCTTGCTTCGGAACTGTGGTATGAGGCTTTCCGCCATAGTTTAAAGTTACTTGCTGGGGCTTTTGGGCAGAATATATAGAGGTCGTTACGGCTTGATGAGAGGTTGGGAAACGCGAGTTCAGTAGCAAAAAGCAGATGATGGCTGCGGCTGCACAGGCTGCATAGGACAGGAGACGGAGAAAGAGAAGACGGGAAGAGCGGGTATGATGGAAAATGCGTAAATATCGTTCTACGTCGATAGGATGATATTTTTGTCTGATTACGGTCTGTAAATTAAAGAAATTTTGACAACTTTCGTGGAATGCCGGATCATCTTCCAGTTCTGCAAGGTGCTCACTATCAAGTCCGTCTTCTGCCATTTCGACCAGAATACGTTCCATGTCTTCTTTGTGTTCGTTATTGATTGCCATATAATATAATGAATACGTTTGAAAAGCAGATAAGGTTATGCTCCTGACTCATTTTATTTCTCCCCATTTCTCGCGGATCATCTTCAGTGCTTTTACCATGTGTTTTTTTACGGTACTTATGCTGATCTGCATTTCAAAAGCTACTTCTTTGTATTTCTTTTGCTCTATGTAGCAAGCCCGTAGTATGCGCCCTGTAGGTTCTCCGAGATAGTCCAGTATCTGGGTGATCAGTTCTTCTTTATCCCGTTGTAAATCAAACTCATTTGATTCTATATAATATTGAGACATCTTGCTTACGAATTGGGCGTATCTACGATGTTGTTTTTGATGTCGTAAATAATCAATGCTTTTATTCCGGGCACTGGTATAGAGATAAGATTTAATAGTTTCGGCTTGCAGTGAGCCAAAGCATTTCCATGCGTTTTCAAACACGCTGTTTGCTAAGTCATGACAGTCGTCATCATCGTCGATGTATTGGCGGATGAAGTAAAATAGTTTAGGATAGTAAAGCCGATATATTTTGTCAAAGTCGTTCTTATGTTCCATTTCCAATAAACTCATTGCAAATATATTTAAAACGGATGAAAAACTTGTAGAGAACCTTATTTTTTGCTTTTCTATGATCAAATAATGTAAGGAGAAAAGGCCCTTTAAATATGATTTTTGCATTTTTATGGGTAGGTCGTGCCCTTTTCCCGGCACTCAAACGTATAAAAAACGTGTAAATTACCATGGGAAGTATTAATTTTGAATTTACAAGTGATTATGATGAAAAAAAACACATTGCTACTGATGATGCTTGTAGGTTTGTTGACAGCATTGCCTTCTTGGGCTCAGAAAGAGTCGGGATTGTCGATGAAATTTAGCAACGAAGACCTACCCTCGGTGCTTCTTAGATTGGAAAAAGCGTCCGATTACAAGTTTCTTTTCACCTATGATGATGTACGTAAGTACAAAGTGAACGGAAGTGTTACTAATGCCCGATTCTTTGAAGTGTTGGATTATGTACTTAGAGTTACGCCCTTGGTTTACAAAGTAGATGGAAAAATAGTCAATATTGTGGTTGGTCAACAGGCTAAACCGGTTTCTATGGACAGAGTACAGACTTTTGTGGGCTATGTTTATGAAGCATCTACCAAGCAGCCTGTTATCGGGGCGCAGATCAGTGTGGATGGGAGAGACGAGAAAGTTGTGACAAATATCGAAGGCAAATTTACGATCAATCTGAAGAATGCCAGTGGTAAAGAACGAATATCTGTATCGTATCTCGGAATGAAAACAATCGTGGTGCCTCTTCAGATGAATCAGAAAATTTATATGGAGACCGATACTAAGAACATCGCTGAGGTGGTAGTTACAGGTATCTTCAAAAAAGCCAAAGAAAGTTATACGGGATCTGTAACAGAAATAGGAAAGGAGCAAATTGTCATGTACCGTAGTACAAACTTGATGCAGACACTTCGTAATCTCGATGCCAGTATCAACTTTCCTATAAACAATACGGCTGGTAGCAATCCGAATGTACTGCCCAATCTGAATATCCGTGGCAGTTCTTCATTGCCCATGAATGTGGAAGAATTCAATTCAAATGTTTCACAGACCGTGAATGCGCCACTTGTCATTATGGATGGATTTGAAATATCGCTTTCCAAATTGATGGATTATAATGATGAACAGATAGAAAGTATTAATATACTGAAAGACGCGGCAGCTACAGCGATTTATGGAAGCCGCGGCGCCAATGGCGTGATCGTGATCATTACGAAATCGCCCCAAGCAGGGAAATTACGCGTTACGGCCAAAGCAGGTATATCATTGGAAGTTCCGGATTTAAGTTCATATCATATGCTGAATGCTGCCGAGAAGCTGCAATTAGAGAAAACCATCGGACTGTATACCAACTTGTATAATCCTGAAAACCAATTTTTACTTGACAACTATTATGCCGAGACGCTAAAAAAAGTGCTTTCCGGTACCGATATAGACTGGATGAGCAAGCCGCTGCGAAATGGAGTGGGACAGCGATATAATCTGCAATTAGATGGTGGCGCCAATGAATTCCGTTGGGGAGCATCGTTGGGTTATAATGATATAGAGGGGGCTATGAAAGGATCTTCACGTCGGACTCTGACCGGAGACATTACCTTATTATATTCGGTAAAGAATCTTATATTCCGCAATTATACCAATATTGCATCTAATCTGTCAAACAATGGGAAATATGGAAACTTCCAAAATTATGTAGATATGCAGCCTTATAATAATCCCTATGATGAAAAAGGCAATATAGTAAAAGATTTCTATGACCTTAACCATTCTTCCACTAAGATAGGAAATCCGCTTTATGACGCTACCCTTAACAGTAAAGATCAGTCGGAATATTTTGAATTTATCAATAATTTCTCAGTAGAATGGTCTATATGGGATAGTCTCCGTATACGTGCGAAGTTGGGAGTTTCTACTCGTAGAAGCAGTTCTGACCTCTTCTTGCCAGCCGAGCATTCCACTTTCAATACTCCTGTATATAATACGGCGAGCGGTTCCATGCGAAAAGGAAAGTATACTTATGGAGTAGGGACTGACAATCTGTATAGTGGAGATATTACCTTGAGTTATACCAAGACTTTGCGGAAGAAACACCAGCTGTATGTCGGTCTCAATTATTCCATATCTAATGAGGATATCAGATCACGAAGCTTCACGGCAGAAGGCTTTACGAATGACGATTTGAATAATATAGGAAATGCTTTGCAATATGAACAAAACAGCGCTCCGAAAAGTGATAATACTACCATACGTCTTGTGGGTTTAACCGGTAATGCAAATTATACCTACGATGGGAGATATTATATTGATCTCTCATATAGAGTAGATGGCAGTTCTAAGTTTGGTAGCGATAAAAGGTTTGCGCCATTCTGGAGTGCTGGGGTAGGATGGAATCTGCACAATGAAAAGTGGCTCTATGATAATAAGTTTGTAAACTATTTAAGGTTGAAAGCTTCTTATGGTGTGACAGGCTCTCAAGACTTTGCGACGGAGAGTGTATATACGACTTATAAATATGTATCGGGAAGCAGATATCTGAACTGGGCATCCGCACAGATGATGGGACTTGGAAACAGTGCACTGACATGGCAGAAAACCAACGAATTAAATATAGGCATAGAATTCGGTCTGTTGAAAAATCGAATACACGGACAGATCGATCTGTATACGAAAAAGACAGGTAATCTGCTCTCTTCAATGGACCTTCCCTTATCAATGGGCTTTCCTTCCTATATTGCCAATATAGGAGAATTAAAAAATGTTGGCATAGAGGCTTCTTTACAGGCCTATATCATACGCGACTACAAAAGGAAGTTCAATTGGCTGGTTGGTGCCCAGCTTGTGAATAACAAAAATAAAATCTCCAAACTGTCTGATGCGATCATAGAGCAGAATAAGCAATACCTTGCTCAGAATGTGGATGTGAGCAATCTCTTTTATGTCGGTCGTCCTATGAATGCCATTTACGCTGTGAGGTCGGCCGGTATAAACCCCAGCTCGGGTGAAGAGGTCTTTTATGATAAGGACGGTAACGTAACCAGCCGATGGAACGCCTCGGACAAGGTTTATTTAGGACCGTCAGAGCCTCTGTATAGAGGAAACTTCCATACCATGGTCATGTGGAACAACTTTACGCTCAATGTTTCTTTTGGTTATCATTGGGGCGGAAAGCGTTATAACCAGACCTTGCGTAATCGAGTGGAGGTCAGTCTCTATGATGTTGCTAAGAAGAACGTAGACTATCGGGTGTTGGGTTCCCGGTGGCTGAAAGAAGGGGATAATACGTTCTTTAAAGGATTCTCTTTTGAAGATACACACGCGACTTCACGTTACGTGTTTGATGATAATGTGCTCGAATTACAATCTGTAAGCCTACAATATAGATGGAATTCCAAATGGTTGCGGAAGCGGTCCGGGCTTGAATCCATTCTTTTTGCCATCAATGCTTCAGATTTAGCCTACTGGTCTTCTGTAAAATATGAGCGTGGAACCTCTTATCCGTATGCACGCAATATACAAGGAACAATAACATTGACATTCTAACGATTTAAAGAAAAAATGAAAAGATTCAATTTAATATCACTTTTAGCTCTATGCGTATTCATGTCGGTTTCTTGTTCTGATTGGTTAGACGTAAAATCCGATTCACAGGAACGGGCTAAAGATATATTCTCCACCTATAAGGGCTATAAAGGAGCTTTGGCGGGTTGTTATACGGCTATGGCTTCGCAAAACCTTTACGGCATGAGCCTTACAATGGCCGATATCGAATGCTTAGCTTGTATTTGGGATGAACCTTCGGAACAAGGGCTACCCGCACTCAAGATGCTTCATAATCATCAATACACAGACGCGAGAGCTCGTTCTTCTATTAAATCCATTTATGGCGGACTGTTTAATGTCGTAACTCAAGCTAACGCTATTATTCAAAACTTGGATAATAATAAGAGTACGATATCTAATGAGCAGTCTCGTAACATCATCTATGCAGAGGCTCATGCCATACGGGCTTTCTGTCAATTTGATATCCTACGTCTGTTTGGACAAATGCCTTCAAAGCCTCAAAAGACAGTTTCTTTGCCTTATTCGGAAACTTCTGACATCAAGAGTATACCGCCATATTACAGTTACAATAACTATGTGGCTAAGCTGATAGCGGATTTGGATATAGCTGAAGAGTTGTTTACTAAGTATGATCCGGCCAGAGAATATTCTTTCAGCCAGCTTGAAGGTTCGTCAGAGAAGTCCCTTCCCGTAGAAGATGATTTTCTGACTTTCAGGCGTATGCGTTTCAATTATTGGGCAGTGAAAGCTCTTAAAGCCCGTATTTACTTGTATACAGGTGATACAGGTATGGCTTATAAATTGGCTAAAGAGGTTATAGAAAGTGAAGTAAAGGGACAAAAAGTAGTAAAGTTGTCAGGAATGGAAGATATTGACAAGAAATATTTCGCTTTGCCAAGTGAGTGTCTGTTTGCTTTGGCCAATAATAAGTTGATGAACTATTCTGTGAATATTATCGGTGGAGACCCTTCTGTTCAAATTGACACTAAGACTACACTTTATATTTCAGAAGCCAAACTTAACAGGCAGCTCTATCAAGGACAGGGTACTGCCAGTAACAATCGGTATCTTTATGTGTGGGAAAGAAATACCGCCAATGCCTATGGTACTCGTATTCCCACTTTAAAAAAATATTATTACGATGTGGCAAAGCAGACTGATCTTAATATTCTGCACGCGAAACTGCAAATAATGCCTCTTATCCGCCTTTCGGAAATGTATCTCATCGCTATGGAAACGACGGCTGACCTGACTGAGGCAAACCGCCTCTATAAGGACTATATACAGTCGCACAACGTAAAGATAACTGATGACTTCACGACTTTAGATGCGGTACATGCCGAGGTAGTCAAAGAGTATCTCAGAGAGTTTTATGGTGAGGGCGTAATGTTCTACACCTATAAGCGCTTAGGATTAACCTCCATTCCTTGGGGGAAATCGCCTATGGGCGAAGACCAGTACATTCTCCCGCTACCGGAATCGGAGTTTGATCCTACCCTTTATCCATCTACCCATTAATATTTGCAAATATGAGAAACTATCTGTATATGATCTGTCTTATAGGAGGCTGTGTATTGGCTTCATGTGAGAAAGAATTACCACTTTACGGAGACAGTCAGTCACGTCTCAATTTTGAATATATGACGAGGAACGACTCTTTGGCTTCCTATTCATTCGTATATAATAAACAGTTGACCAGTGACACGATTTGGTTCACGGTTAAGACCATAGGATTTGTTGCCGCAGAAGACCGGAAAATAGAGCTGATGCAAGTACCTACGGGGAATAATGACGCGGTGGCAGGCAAGCATTATCTGAGGTTCGACGACGCAGGACTCGCTCGTTTTTATGTGATCAAGGGAGGTGCTACGAAGGCACGTGTGCCTGTCGTGGTGCTCAAAGATCCGTCTTTGACGCAAGCTGATTACAAGCTTCGCATCGAAATAAAGGATAATCATCTCTTTAAATCCGGATACAAGGAATTTAGCTATAAACTACTCACAATATCCGACAGATTAGTGAAGCCTACCAATTGGACGTCGTTCATGGACTATATGTTTGGGACTTACGGAACGGTGAAGCATCAGTTCATGATTGACAACTCTGATAAGAAGTGGGATGAAGAATATCTGCATAAATTAGGAATAGAGGATTACTCTGCCGATCAAGGCTTTCTCCAGTATTGGGCTAATAAGTTTCAGAGGCTGCTTAATGAGTTTAACGCTAAGCAGCAGGAAGTGGGGCTACCGCCTTTGACAGAAGCCAATGGAGCTCTCGTACAGTTTCAAAAGTGATATCTAAACAATTATCAAAATGAAAAAGACCATTCTTTTTATATTTATCCTGATGTCTCTCGCCGCTTGTGTGAAAGACGATTCCACTTACGGAAACGATCAAATATATATTCGTATAACCGGGCTGTCTGACAGTTACCATGTGACCTCTTTCACCAATGCGCCATTCTCGGTTGCTCCAACAGTGGAGTCGAGTTTCGCGGAAAACGATCTTGAATACAAGTGGTTTTATTTCAAACCGCAGAAAACGAGCCAAATCGTTGATGGCAAATATATGGAGATTCATGCCAAGAAAATAGCTGACACGCGTCAGCTTGACTATCACGTCGCGTTGTCTGACGGGACCTATGTCTTTGTTCTTGTTGTCACTTCTAAGTCGACCGGCTATAGCCGGAATGTTAAGACTTCCGTACACGTGGCGTCACTATTGGCAAAAGGTTTTGTCATCCTAAAAGAAACCGCTGACGGGAACACCGATTATGATGTTTACAATAATGATAAAGGAGAATTGATCAACGATGTTCTGACTAAGGTACAGGGAAAGCCTTTGCTTGGAAAGCCTCGGGCGCTTGACGTGAATTATGGAAAGGAGTATCTTGATCAGGAAACAGGCCGAAAGGAAAGCGCCAATTTAATCTGCGTGACCACCGAGGCCGACAAAGTAGCCTGGATCAGGGCGATGGACGGCGAAATCGTCATGGACAACTCTAATTGCTTTTATGAAACGGTTACAGGCGTGATACCCTATCGTTCGTTCAGTGGCATGTTCAACTCTTTCTATGTTACCGGCAACGGTATTTACGGGGCCGGACATGGCGGCTTCGCGGGTGGTTCCGGTATTTTTGGTCCTTTGTCGGGCAATGGTGGGAGTACACACGTCATTACGATTCCCTCTCTCTTTTCAGGGATGCTCTTCTGGAATGAGCAGCAACATGCCATTCAGTTTACTGATTATAACAACGGAAATCACGCCATCGAAAGCACCGCGGAAGGCTATACGGTTATCAACCCGGATTACGACTGTCTGTCGTGTGGTGTTTCGTGCGCGGGAGGCGAGACCATTTACTTCCTTCTGCAGCGCAGGGATAATCCTTCGCAGAAACGTCTCTACTATATCGCTTGTCCCAACAGAACGCCCACGCTCACACAAGTAAGGACACTTGATCCTGATACACATTTTTCCAAAGCCACTTGCCGGGCAGTGAATGCCAATATCGCCGTTATTGCTTATGGAGTAGACGCTAATAAAGTCTATAGCTTCGATCTCGCAGGTACAAGTCCTGAAAAGGAACTGTTGTTTAGTGGATTGCCTTCGGATGAACAGATCACTTATCTTAGCAATCGTTACCTGAAAGGCGACGACGGATTTGATTATCTGATAGTGGGTACCCAGAAGGATAATACCTATAAGCTGCGTATGTATAAGATTGTAGGTGGCGAACCGGACGGCGCCCCCGCAATAGTTATTGAAGGTAAAGGCAAACTGAAGGGCGTTGATTATCTCTCGCCGACCGTTGGCGCTGACGATGCTTACCAGATGGCCCCGACGCTGGATCAATAGTTTCTCATTTATGTTTTTACTAAAACCAGTTCAGATACGGGTGTAAATGACAAAAAAAGCAATCCAATTCAAGATTGCCTTTTTACGTATAGTTTAATTTGTTCTTACTTCGTAGAAGAACAAGCGCTTTCGATTAGATTTCTTCAGACCAGTCTTCCTTGCTCTTACGAACATAAGCTTGATAGCGCAACTTGGCCATCTTCTCTGCCTGCGAGAAGAGTTCGGCAGCTTCCGCAGGATAAGCCTTTGCCACAGAAGAGTAGCGAACTTCACCCATGAGGAAGTCTTGGAAATCTTCCCACTTCGGAGCCTTGGAATCAAGCTGGAACGGGTTTTTGCCTTCGTCTGCAAGACGTGGATCGTAGCGCCACAAGTGCCAGTAGCCGCATGCGACGGCCAGTTCTTCTTCACGCTGGCTGGTACCCATGCTTCTCTTCATCTTCTTGGTACCCTTGATACCATGGTTGATACAGGGTGCGTAAGCAATGATCAAAGACGGACCGGGATATGCTTCCGCTTCGCGGATGGCTTTTAGCGTTTGCGCGTTGTCGGCTCCCATCGCAATCTGTGCGACGTAGACATAGCCATAGGTTGTCTGCATCAGGCCGAGATCTTTTTTGCGGATACGCTTGCCTTGGGCGGCAAATTGCGCGATGGCGCCAAGCGGGGTCGACTTGGAGCTCTGCCCACCGGTGTTCGAGTAAACCTCGGTGTCAAGAACGAGAATATTTACGTCTTCACCCGAAGCGAGCACATGGTCGAGACCTCCGTAACCGATATCGTAGGAAGCGCCGTCGCCACCGATAATCCATTGGCTGCGTTTTACGAGATAGTGGTCGAGAGTCTTGAGTTCTGCGCAGATAGGACAACCTGCTTCAGCGCCGGCAGCGATAAGAGGCTTGAGTTCAGCGGCGGCTTCCTTGGAAGCGTCGGCATCGTCTTTGCCTGCAATCCATTTCTCTGCGGCAGCCTTGAACTCTGCCGGATTATCTTCGTGAGCCATCGCGTCATGAAGCAGCTTCACGATACGCTCCTTCATCTTCTTGTTGCCAAGTGCCATGCCTAAACCAAATTCGCAGAAATCCTCAAACAGAGAATTGTCGAATGCGGGACCCTGACCGTTGGCATTCGTCGTATATGGCGTAGAGGGCACGGAAGCGGAATAGATCGAAGAACAGCCTGTGGCATTGGCAATCATCTCGCGGTCGCCATAGAGTTGGGAAATCAACTTCACGTACGGAGTTTCACCACAACCTGAGCATGCTCCGGAGAACTCGAACAACGGTTGGGCAAACTGTGAGTTCTTCGGGTTTTGCTTGATGTCTACGAGATGTTGCTTCGATGTTACGTTCTTTATAAGGTAATTCCAAGTCTGCGACTCTTTGATCATATCCGGATCATCGACATTGAATGGGGCCATCTTCAGAGCCTTCTCACCCTTCTTGCCCGGGCAGACATCTGCACAGTTGCCGCAACCAAGACAGTCGAGTACGGAAACCTGTATGCGGAAATTCATTCCTTTCAAAGTCTTAGGAGCAAGTACGTCGATCGTCTTACCGTCGAATTTGGCTGCTTCCTGCTCATCTAAAACGAATGGCCGGATACAAGCGTGAGGACAAACGTAAGCACACTTGTTACACTGGATGCAGTTGTCTGAGTTCCAAACAGGGGTAAACGCTTCCACACCACGTTTCTCATAGGCTGAAGTTCCATTCTGCCAGGTACCGTCGACGGTGTCGAATTTGACAAAGTCTGAAACCTTCAGAAGATCACCGGCCTGCGCGTTCATTGGGCGGACAATCTCTTTGATGAAATCGGGAGCGTCGTCAATGTTGTTGTTGTCGTCAGCCAGGTTAGCCCAAGCCGGGTCGATTGCCAGTTCCTTGTATTCGCCGCCACGGTCGACAGCCGCGTAGTTCATGTTGACGATATCTTCACCTTTCTTGCCATAAGATTTCACGATGAAAGCCTTCATCTGCTCAACAGCAAGCTCTACAGGGATAACACCTGTAATACGGAAGAACGCAGACTGCAAGATAGTATTGGTACGGTTACCCAAGCCGATTTCCTGGCCTATCTTGGAAGCGTTGATGTAGTAAACTTTGATATTGTTTTTTGCAAAACAACGTTTTACCTTGTTAGGAATGAAGTTGATCAGTTCCTCACCGTCAAAGATCGTATTCAGCAGGAATGTTCCGTTCTTGCGCAAGCCACGGGTCACGTCGTACATGTGCAGATAAGCCTGAACATGGCAGGCCACGAAATTCGGTGTATTTACCAAGTAAGCAGAGTGGATGGGCTCGTCGCCGAAACGGAGATGGGAACAAGTGAAACCACCGGACTTCTTTGAGTCGTAAGAGAAGTATGCCTGACAATACTTATTGGTGTTGTTACCGATGATCTGCACGGAGTTCTTGTTGGCGCCAACGGTTCCGTCAGAACCAAGACCGAAGAACTTCGCCTCGAACAAGCTGTCGCCACCCATTGGAATTTCCTCTTCTTCAGGAAGCGAAGTGAATGTAACATCATCAACAATACCAACCGTAAAGTGGTCTTTTGGGGTTGGCAATTCAAGATTCTTGAATACGGCAACGATTTTGGCCGGAGTTGTATCGGCCGAACCGAGACCATAGCGACCGCCAACAATCAATGGCTTGCGCTCGGCATTGTAGAGGGCGGACTTAACGTCAAGATACAACGGTTCTCCCTCTGCTCCCGGCTCCTTTGTACGGTCGAGAACGGCAATACGCTTGACGGTGGCAGGAAGAGTTTTCTTCAGGAAGTCTACGGAGAAAGGACGGTAGAGGTGAACTGCGACCATGCCGACCTTCTTGCCTTGCTTATTAAGATAATCGATTGCTTCGCGAGCCGGCTCTGTGGCAGAACCCATCAGGATGATTACGTTCTCTGCGTCTTCTGCGCCATAGTAGTTGAATAAGTGATATTCACGACCGGTAATCTTGGAAATCTCACCGAGATAGCTCTCTACGACTTCGGGAATAGCCTCATAGTATTGGTTTGAGGCCTCACGATGCGTAAAGAACGTTTCGGGATTCTCTGCCGTGCCTCGTGTGACAGGGCGCTCAGGAGTGAGGGCTCGGTCGCGGAAACGCTTAACGGACTCCATATCAACTAATGGACGTATATCTTCCATGTCCATGGCTTCAACTTTATGATACTCATGGGATGTGCGGAAACCGTCGAAGAAGTTAATGAAGGGAACACTGGTTTTCAGAGTCGCAAGATGAGGAACGGCAGAAAGATCCATTACTTCCTGCACAGAACCGGAGCAGAACATACCAAAACCTGTCTGGCGGCAGGCCATCACGTCTTGATGATCACCAAAAATACAGAGAGAATGAGAAGCCAATGTGCGGGCTGACACGTTGAATACGCATGGCAGCAATTCACCGGCAATCTTATACATATTAGGTATCATCAGCAGCAGACCTTGAGAAGCTGTGTAGGTAGATGTGAGCGCACCTGCCTGAAGTGAGCCATGGACAGCGCCGGCGGCGCCGGCTTCGGATTCCATTTCCTGAATGGAAACAGTTTGACCAAAAAGGTTCTTACGCCCCTTGGCTGCCCATTCATCAACATGCTCTGCCATTGGAGATGACGGAGTAATAGGGTAGATGGCAGCTACTTCGGTGAACATATAGCTCACATGTGCAGCAGCAGTGTTACCATCACACGTCATAAACTTTTTTTCTTTAGCCATTTTTATTTAAATTAAAATGAATGTATATAAATGTCTTTGTTGCTTTAATGTAAAGTATCTTTTTAATTTAATACAGAAAGCCTAAAAGCCAAAGTGGAATTTGGTTTTCTTTTCCAATCTCTGTGTTGTAGCGCGCATAGATCGTATCCAAATTGTAGCGGATCTTTTGATCGTGTTGCGCGTCACAGATGCGGAACTTCATGTTTTCATCAACGATAAAGAAATGTTCTTTGTTGCCTTGGTTCACAACATGATCTTTCCAAAGTGAATTAACGAAGAAAGTTTCCATCAAATCTTGCGTGTCAGCTTGAATCGGATAGATAGCATACATCAGATTCGAGTTGTGCATCATGATTTTACCGGGTTTTTTGGGGAAATCTTCCCCCACAGGATAAATGATATTGATAAGTCGGGCGTCGGCCAAATACTTGATGTAGTTCATTACCGTAGCCCGGCTGGTTTCTATTTCATGTGCTAAATTGCTGATATTAGGAACCTTTGAACCGTCGACGGCCAATAAATAGAAAAGTTTCTTGATTTTTGTAAGATACTTTAGTTCTATCTGTTTGATGAGCAGAATGTCAACTTCGGTCATCATATTCATTGTTTTCAGCAAATTTTCAGAGAAATTGCGTTGCTCCAGAAAGAAAGGGTAAAAGCCATGGTGAATATAATCCATGAAATAAGCCGACGGACTCACTTTAGGTAATATGTTCTTGATAATTTGCTCGTGCGACTGAAGAATCTCTTGGAGTGAATAGGCGCGGAAAGAGTTGCCTGTATGAAGGTTAAGAAACTCACGAAACGAGAATCCTCGTAGGTTATAGCTTTTGACAATGCCATTGAGCTCCGGGTTTTCGTCTTTCAGTCGCATCACGCTGGAACCTGTAAATACAATCTGAAGATTGGGAAACAAATCGTAGCATTTCCGAAGTTCCATACTCCAATTGGGCTGCTTGAAGACTTGATCAATTAACAAAACTTTGCCGTTATGATTCACGAAATCGGCTGCGAAATCGGCAATACCCCGCCCTTGGAAATAGAAGTTATTCATATTGATGTATAGACATCTTCTGTCATGTGCTCCGTATTTTTCCTTGGCAAATTGCAGTAAGAACGTGGTTTTACCAACACCACGAGTGCCTTTTATTCCAATCATACGATCGTTCCAATTAATCTCGTCCATGAGGGTACGACGGACCTTGGCGTCTGTATGCTCTACTAAATAAGAGTGAGTCCGAAAAAAGGCTTCCATATAATGCTTCGGCTTATTGTTAATTATCCATGCAAAGATAGTAACTATTTTGTGAAATTGCAAACTCCGGATTGCAAAAAACGATTATTTTTTATTATTCTTTCATGGAAAGCCTGTGCTGAAGTGGAGTTTTGCTATCTTTGTCGTGTGAAATTACATGTATTTAATCCTGAGCATGATCTTTCTCTTGCTGCCAATCTCTGTCGTTTTACGCTACCCAAAGCTGTTGCGCAGTTAAAACGGACTTTTGATTTTCTCCCTGTGATTTGGGCGGACCATGATGATTTGATTCTTGTTGATAATATCGATAAGGCCGAAGCCCGTTGTTCTAATCTTGGGATATCGAAAAACAATATTGTTGGCCGGCGAAACGCGACTTTTATTACCCCGGAAATGTTGGCAGCGGACGAATGGGGGGCTCGCATTACAAAGGTTGATAGCTGGGGAGCGGATAAAAAGCTGCGAATGGATCTCCTTACCATTCAGCCTTTGTTAGCTTCTGTATTGCCGGATGATTCGTATTTAGAAAAAATACGAAATATGAGCGCACGTTTCTGGACGGCAGAGAATCTTATTCCTAAATTTCAGAACACGCCTCATACCACGGTAGAAGTCCGACTGTTTTCTGACTATACTTTGCTATATCGTGTGCTCCAGCCTGATTGTCGCTATGTCGTGAAGGCACCATGGAGCAGTAGCGGGCGAGGAGTACGCTTGTTGGAACCTTCTCGCAATCCTTTGTCTCATGATGGCGAGAATAACGTATATGTAGAAATCCATCAGGAAAACTGGATTAAAAACATTATCCGCACCCAGGGAAGTATCATGATGGAACCCTATTGGGCCGATAAGGTTGTTGACTTTGGGATTGAGTTCGATATGCTTCCCGATGATATACACTATCTGGGACTTAGTATTTTCAAGGCACAGAATGGAATTTATCTTGGAAGTCTGTTAGATACAGAACAAAATAAGCGATTGTATTTGGCAGCTTATACCGACCTGAATCTATTGGATCGTTTAATAAAATCTATCATGTTGGAATTAAAACGGCAACTTGCAGGCAACTACATAGGTCCTTTAGGGATTGACATGATGATATTGAAAGATGGCAGAATCAATCCAATGGTGGAACTGAATCTTCGCCGCACGATGGGGCATGTTGCCCTACATCTTTATTCAAAGATTCATCGTAAAGGATGGATGATGCTAAATGTTTTAGAAGGGCGCGTTGATATCATCGATTGATATATTGAGGCTTATTTGCAGGGGCAGTAGAAAGGTTTGATTTGTCGTGACGTTTGCAGAGGTTCTGCAAGTCTGCCGTCGTTTGGGGGCAGTAGAAAATTAATGGGGACAGGTTTACAAGTATCGATGATATCTACCGCACCCTGAATTATCTTTACATATACCATCAAAAAAGTGGCGTTATTTTGAAAAAGAAAAGAGAAGGACGAAAATAAGCGATTGTAGAGCAAGTTTATAAAACGCTAGTTATCAGTATATTGTACTTTTAAGGGTATTTTCTCTTCGTTTTTTTACCCTTAATCACTATGCTTTTAGGCCGTAATCGCGGCCCTTTCATCGGCTAAAAGCTATGCTTTAGCGGCGTAATCGCTGTGCTTTGAGCCGGTAAAAGGATCACTTTAGGCATAAAAGGGCATCAAAATCGGCAAAGCGAAGGCCTTTTTCGGCGTGCCGACACTTAGATGATGTATTGTAGAAGTGTTAAAATCAGGTAGTTTTTTCTGACAAAAATCACGGAAACGCTGAATCAATATAATTGGATGGGCTTACAAGTGATGAAGCCGGAGACTTCATCACCGGTGCGGCCGGCTTTCTCTGCCGTCACTTGCCGGGACGTTCCGCCTTGGCAATTAAGCATTAAACGCTACTGACTTTAGAAAAACTTATTCCGCCCCGGCCTTTAAAAGGATATGGAAATCGGCAGAGAGAAAGGGTTTTCGATATGGGGGAAGTGTTTGTTGCGGCAGATTGGAGTTATTTCATTTTGTAGCCCGTTCTTTTATAAATCCGTGGCGGTAGGCATAAAGCAATTCCCGCAAGTCGCTCACTTGCCGACGCAGTTCCGCGCCTTTGTCGGTATCGGCGACGAGCATGCGGTGGGCGCTCATTTCGACGAGAACCGTAGTGCTCTTGATGTCGGTGCCGCGCTGAATGGCATCCTTGGTGTCTGTGAACGGTTCGTGTTGCACCAGCTGGAAGCCCCGACTATGGTAGACAAGCGTATAGCCGGCAATGCCTGTCTCTTTGTGATAGGCTTGCGAGAAGCCGCCATCGATGACCATGAGTTTGCCGTTGGCTTTGATAGGATTCTCGCCATCCATGGCATGCACGGGTACATGACCGTTGATGATATGCCGGTTGGCCCCCGTCACGCCGAAAGCGTCTAAGATGCCATCGACGACAGCTTCGTCGTCACGGAGTTTGAAATAGTGGCCTTTTTCTTCTTTGTGGGTGGCTTCGTCTTTGATGAAATAGCGTTCGAAAGTAGCCATCTTGCTCTTGTCGAAGAGCGGGCTGTCGGGGCCGCACCACAGATAGAGAAAATAGTCGATGGCATACTCCTTTTCCTGTGGGTCGGAATCATTTTGAAAAGCAGTGCGAATCATCATGCCGGTATGGTACATTAGCGAACGGCCCGAATAGCTGCGTCCCGGATAGATTTCAACTTCCTTCAGCGTACCGTCGGCATTTAAGGGAATAGAGGCATGGAAGAGCAGGTTGTTGTTGTAGACGGCATACATACAGCCATGGCTGAGCATGACACCAATATGCTTGTGTAGTTTTTCGCAAGCCTTGAAAGAGTGGTGGAGCTTACCCATGAGTTGTTTTTCCTCGAAAGTAAGTTCATTGGGGTGCTTGGGGTCGATCGTTGGGAAGTTGTTACTGCTGAGTGGATATTCTGTCCCGTCAAGCATGATGGTTCCTTTCTCGTAGTCGATGAAGTTGAAAAGTTCCCGATTTTCCATGCCCCATTCAGGATGGCGTTCAAATATTTTGGCTTCTTCCTTGAATTGTATGACGGAGATAGCCTTGTGCATGAGTGCCGAGAGTCGCAGCGTCTTCTCGTCAATTTCCTTGGCTCCGCCACTCAGCCGGGGCACAAATTCCTCACAGGGATCGTCACCGTAGGTCTCCATGGCGAAAGTGGCCAGTGGCATCAGGTTTATACCGTAGCCCTCTTCGAGTGTCGTCAGGTTGGCATAGCGAAGCGACAGACGGATGACATTGCAGATGCAGGCGTCGTTGCCGACGCAGGCTCCCATCCAAAGAATGTCGTGATTGCCCCATTGGATATCCCAACTATGATAGTGGCGCAGTGTGTCCATAATGATATGGGCACCCGGGCCGCGGTCATAGATGTCGCCGAGAATATGGAGCTGGTCAATGGCCAGACGCTGAATGACGTTGGCTATAGCGATGATGAAATCGTCGGCGCGGCCTGTAGAAATAATGGTATAGATGATTCCATTGACATAGGCCGTCTTGTTACTGTCCTCCGTGCGCTCGTGCAGTAGCTCCTGAATGATGTAGCTGAATTCTGCGGGCAGAGACTTGCGCACCTTGCTACGGGTATATTTGCTGGAGACGTCGCGGCAGACGGCCACCAGCTGGTGGAGCGTGATGTGATACCAATCCTTGAGATAAGGCTCATTAGCTTTCACCAATTCCAATTTCTGTTCGGGATAGTAAATGAGCGTACACAGTTCACGTTTATCCTGCTCTCGCAGGGTATTGCCGAAGAGCTCGTTAACTTTACGTTTGATATTGCCGGAGGCATTCTTCAAAACATGCTGGAAAGCCTGGTATTCGCCATGAATATCGGCCAAAAAGTGTTCGGTGCCTTTGGGAAGGTTTAGAATGGCAGAAAGATTGATGATTTCTGTACTGGCGTCTGCAATCGTCGGGAATGATTGAGAGAGTAATTCTAAGTAGTGTAAATCTTTTTCTATATCGTACATAGCCTGATGTGATGAAGGGGGGGCGTAGTCATTTGTTTATAATAAAGCCTATAGAGATTTTCTATTCCTTGAGCGGGACGGGCATATAGCCTTCTGTAAGGCCACATTCCTGCGCCATCTTGTTTTGCAGGAAAGAAACAAATTTAAGAAGTTTCAAGTCTTTTATCGTCTGAATGAAAGAGTCCTCATCCATCTCTCGCTCAATAAGATTCTGAGTCAGGTCTTGCAACAAGGGTATTGGAATATACCCACGGTGCTGCTGGTATTTTAAGTAAAGAATCTTCTGGAGTAGTATGTTGATGTTTTCATCTTCAATCTTTAGCTTTTGTACTTGGTCTTCAATCTGAAGGCGGATATGCCGGTCGTGAGAGGCTATGACTTGTTGATAGTGGGCAAGGAGTTCTGCGGCGAGTGTAGAGGATGGATATCGGTGGGTGATAATACTATTACGAAGTTCGCATAGATTTTCCTTTTTCCTCCATTTGGCCATGGCCTTTGCTTCCGACCGGCTAAAAGCGACAACGCTATTTGCTTTTCTCACGGCCTGTTTTTGTTGGTAGAACTGTAGTAAGCTTCCGATTTTGCGCCGCTTCGCGGCAATCATCCAAGGTGTTATTCCACTCAATGGTGAGTAGACTACGGGAATTTTGAGCGCGACATAATGCTTTAGTTTCTTGAAAACCTTGGGATTCCAAGCTCCTAAAATATGCACGACATCGGGGTGATCGTCCGTATTCACCTTGGCTTCATTCGACAAACTGTGAATGATTGTCGATACGAATAAAGGATAAATAGGATCCTTTGATGAGACGAAGCTTATGATTGTAATATTCATCTTTAGTTTTCTACGTCAAATTTGTTATGAGCCGGTATTACAATTTGTGTGTGGTAAAATCATTTTTATCTGCGGCATGAAGTCGAATCATAAGCAACAGATGATACCAAACAACGTAAATGAGTAAAGGAACAATGCTTCCCACACTGATTTCAACCCCAAAATGATTGGCAGCCTTTTTACCAAATAGCGTATGGAAGAATATCCAGATAATTAGCATGAAAGCAGAACTTCCGGCTACAATCCAATTTTGTATGATGATGGCGAGAATTATCAGTGTAATGTTGACGAGGAGACTAAGATGCAGCATTGTCATGTCAAAGTTAAACATGGCATGATAGCTGTGACGTCGGAGCAGAGCATGCCGTATGGCGTTGTAGTAAAGACGCTTATGCTTCCAAGCCTTTGGAGAAGTAAAATCTTCTATAAGTGGATGGGCTGAATCGAGATGAATGGCTGTCGTTTTGAACGCTGCGTATTTATTTACTATAAAGCTATATTCGCCACAGTTATACTGCAGATTACCCAGAAAGCCATTGCCACCAATAAAGTCTTTCTTTCTGAAAGCGACGCAGGGACTGTCTGTATTGAATGCAATACCCTTAAACGCGCGTCGCAATAGGTAGCTTTCGGTTAGAAGGTGATAAAAACGTTTCAGCGTGGTAGTATTATCAGTATATTGGGTGAAAGAAACGACCAGATTCTTATCAATCCGGCACTTTCGGGCGATGCTTGAAAGCCATAGGGAGTCAGCAGGACGACAAGTAGGTGCCGTAATAATCACCCAGTCGGACTTGGCCGCTTTTACGCCTATGGTAATTGCCAGTTTCTTTCTGCTCATGTATCTCGAAGTATCGGGAATATACGTTGTATATAAATGAGGCTCATGGGCATACCGTTTAAGTATGTCTTCGGCCTCAGCGTCTCCTTTGTCGATCACGACAATTACTTTATAAGTTCCCTCATAGTTCTGATGAAGAAATAAAGAAAGGTTATGTTCAAGCTCGTGGGCTAAATCATGTGAATAAAGAACGATAGAAACCGGGGGATATTCCGTCGCACGTTCTTCATCTTCGTTACTTGATTGAATCCTGGGCACGATGCTTAGGATTCTGAAGAAAGGGGTAGCGAAGATGGAGATAAGTGAAACTAAAAATGCTGCAACACAGCATATAATCGTGAATAAATCAAAGATCATAGGTCTTCTGTTAGATAACCGATAGGTAGGCGACGGCAGTTGTATTGGCTGGCCATGATTTCACCATACGCTCCGGCTGATCGTATGGCAATAAAGTCACCTCGTTTTGTTTTGTTAAGATCAATGGCTTTGGCAAAAACATCACTGGATTCGCAAATAGGCCCTACCACATCGTAAGTCTCTTTGGGCTCATTGTTGGATATGTTTTCTATTTTGTGATAGGCTTGATACAGAGCCGGGCGAATGAGATCGGTCATTCCTGCGTCAAGAATAGCGAACTGCTTGGATGTTCCTTGTTTGATATAAAGTGTGCGAGCAATGAGACTGCCCATTTGAGCAACGACAGACCGGCCTAATTCAAAGTGAAGAATCTGACCGTCATGTAGTTTCAAGTGGTGGGCATAGGTGGCAAAATAGTTGTGGAAATCAGCGATAGATTCCTGTTCGGGCTGAACATAGCTAACGCCTAATCCGCCGCCAACATTAATATTTTTAATACTAATATGGTGTTGTTCAAGCTTTTCTTGAAGTTCATTAATACGATTGCAAAGAGCTTTGAAATCGTCCATGTCAAGGATCTGACTGCCAATGTGAAAATGGAGACCAACAAATGTTACATGTTTCATCTCGCTCATCTTGTCGATGATGGGTTCCATGTCGCCCATATCGATACCGAACTTGTTCTCGGAAAGTCCTGTAATAATGTTGGCATGTGTATGTGCGCCAATATTCGGGTTGATTCGTAACGCTATGTGAGCTGTTTTGTCGCGTTCTCCGGCCAGTTCGTTGATAACGTCAAGTTCAGCTTCACTTTCAACGTTAAAGCAAAATATGTCATGATCAAGTCCTAAATTGATCTCCCAGTCGCTTTTGCCTACACCCGCATAAACAATTTTATCGGGCTGAAAGCCGGCTGTAAGAGCAGCTTGGATTTCACCTCCGCTGACACAGTCGGCTCCCAAACCGGCTTGACAGATGCTTTTCAAAATTTTGGGATTAGCATTTGCCTTGACGGCGTAATGCACTTGAAAGTTCCGGTATTTAGCAACTTCCTTATTGATTACAGCCAAGGTTTGACGCAATAATTGAGTATCATAATAGTAAAATGGAGTTTCAAGATTTTGAAACTTATCTACAGGGAATCCATTACTCATATAATTCCTTTAATTATTGAATAAAACGTTACTTAAATTTTGGAGAGCCTGTTTCTTGTCGATTTCTTTGATAAGGAATGAGATGTTGTAATTGCTTCCACCGTACGAAATCATTCTGACAGGAATATCCTTTAGGGCATCGAGAACGATGGTTTCAAATCCAAGGTTACTCCAATCAAGATCTCCAACAACGCAGATAATGCACATGTCAGTATCAACAGTTACTGTTCCGTACTTTTTCAATTCATCGACGATATCTGTTAGGTGGGAGTCGTTGTCGATACTCATTGATACACCAACTTCGCTGGTTGTAATCATGTCAATGGGTGTCTGATAGCTTTCAAATATCTCAAAGACTTTACGTAGAAAGCCGGTCGCCAACAGCATTCGGCTGGATTTTATCTTGATAGCTGTAATATTATCCTTTGCGGCTACGGCTTTGATTTTACCTTTAACCAATACATTGTTAATAATGGTGCCCTCTGCGTCAGGGGACATCGTATTCTTCAACCTTACAGGTATGCTGGCATATTTGGCAGGTTGCACGCAAGTGGGGTGGAGGATTTTGGCCCCAAAGTATGCTAATTCAGCCGCTTCTTCAAAGTTGAGTTGTTTTACGGCTTCGGTCTTGTCCACGACTCTTGGGTCGTTATTATGCATACCGTCGATATCAGTCCATATATCAATTTCTTCTGCGTTCAGAGCAGCTCCTATTAATGACGCTGTATAATCAGAGCCACCACGGAGCAGATTATCTATTTCTCCATAAGCATTGCGACAGATAAATCCTTGAGTGATGTATATTTGATAGCCTTCATTTGCCACCATGAGCTCTTCAAGTTTTTCTTTGATGTATTGTGGATCGGGCTCTGAGTTCTTATCTGTTCGCATGAAATCAAGCGCGTTTAGCAACACGGCTTTGATGCCTATTTCGTTCAGATAATTCACGACCATTGTTGTGCTGATAATTTCTCCTTGGGCTACAATACATTTCTCTTCAAAAGAAGTGAATAAGTCCTTGGTAGATGAGCGTAAAAGATTGAACTCTTCTTTCAGAAATTCTTTTGTTTTTTGCTTATATTCATCGGTGGTATATAATTCATCTGCATGTTTAAGATACTTGTTTTCTAAAGAATTAATGATTTCATTAGCTCCTTCTGGATTTTTCTTGTAGAGGTAATCACTGATTTCAATGAGAGAATTGGTTGTTCCGCTCATGGCAGAAAGCACAACAAATGTAGGTTCGCCACTTTGGGTGATTAATGAGGACACACTCTTCATACGTTCTGGAGAGCCTACCGATGTTCCTCCAAATTTCATTACCTTCATAATCTCTAAACTTATTAATAAATTTAACCGGACTTTAATGCTTTTCGTCTTATTAATCTTCTGGAATCATTAATCTTCAGGCGAATCTTCTAAAAGATTCATCTTGTTGAACTCACCCGTTACATCGCGGATGGTTCCATCTTGGCATCTATATACAATACCCGGATATCTGTCAAGCATAGGTATATTGTGGGTAGACATAATGACCGCTGTACCTGTTGTTGTTACATTCTTCAGCAATTGAATAATACTGCTTGCTGTCTCTGGATCCAGATTGCCTGTAGGTTCGTCGGCAATGATGATTTTAGGCTTGTTTAATAGAGCCCGGGCGATGGCAATACGCTGTTGTTCTCCACCGGACAACTCATGTGGCATTTGGTCTATTTTATCACGAAGTCCCACTTCCGTGAGTACATCTTCAATACGTTGGTCTATCTCTTTCTTGTCTTTCCAGTCCGTCGCTTTTAGTACAAACTGCAAGTTCTTGCGTACAGAACGATCGTGAAGCAGTTGGAAGTCCTGAAAGATGATTCCCATTTCGCGCCGGAGCGCGGGAACTTCCTTGCGTTTCAGCCCTACCAACTTCCTTCCGAGTACTTCTGCTTCGTCAGCTTCGTCTTCCACCAAGTCAAGTTCACAATACAATGTTTTGAGCAGGCTACTTTTTCCTGAGCCAACTTTACCTATTATATATATAAATTCTCCTTCTGAAGCCTGAAAGTCCACCTCTTTTAAAATGAGGCTATCGGCTTGATAGATATTTACTTTCTTATAATTGACTAACATGATCTTTATTATTTTTTTATTATTAATCTATTTCTCTTTTACTTTTTGCCGCCCTGCGCGCTTTATCCCAAGCAGGATGATGGCGTTTCATCAGTTCCTTTGCGACCTCTTCAATCCTCAGTCCTTTGCTTGTCAGCAGGACGATGAGATGATAGAGCATATCCGAGGTTTCGTAAATTAGTTTTTCATTTGTCCCGGCCGTTGCTTCGATGATGGTTTCAAGAGCCTCTTCCCCCAGCTTTTGTGCCATTCTGTTGGTTCCTTTCTTGAAAAGACTGGTCGTATAACTCTCTTCCGGCATTTCTCTATAGCGTTGGTTGATAAAATCCTGCAATTCACTAAGGAAGAGAATCGGATTATATTCGTTGTCTTCCCCCCAGCAAGTGGCGGTTCCCTTATGACAGGTTGGTCCATCCGGCTGTACGCTGACAAGTAATGTGTCGTTATCGCAATCCACCTTGATATCTACTAAATTCAGATAATTCCCACTGGTTTCACCTTTGGTCCATAGGCACTGCCGGGTTCTACTCCAGAAGGTAACCTTTTGAGTTTCCATGGTCTTTTGATATGCGGTCTCATTCATGAAGCCAAGCATCAATACATTTTTGGTAGTGACATCTTGAATGATGGCTGGGACAAGACCGTTCATTTTCTTAAAATCTATTATCATGTACTTCTTCTATTTTGTGAGTTTAAACCGTAGGGCGCACGTTTATTCCTTCTTGTAGCAGATATTGTTTCAAGTCTGGAATCTTGATTTCGCCAAAATGAAAGACACTGGCCGCTAAGGCCGCGTCGGCCTTGCCTAAGGTAAAAACGTCTCTGAAATGTTCCATCTTCCCCGCGCCTCCACTGGCAATGATTGGAATGTCAACGATGTCGGCGAGATGCGCAAGAGCCTCATTGGCAAAGCCATGTTTCACGCCGTCATGCTCCATGCTGGTAAAGAGTATTTCTCCAGCTCCACGGTCAGCCACCTCTTTTGCCCAATCAAAGAGATTTCTTTCTGTCCGTTCACGTCCACCTTTCAAATAGCAATGCCAGCCGTCAATGTCCGGCCGTGCGTCAATTGCGCATACACAGACTTGTGAGCCATAATAATGTGTAATTTCGTCAATCAGCATGGGATGGAGAAGAGCGGCGCTATTGATACTTATTTTGTCCGCGCCGGCATTTAGTAGTCGGTCTACATCGCTCAGTTCGTTGATTCCTCCACCAACAGTAAATGGAATATTGATGGTTGAGGCTACACGAGATACCATTTCCGTAAAAGTCTTTCGTCCTTCGACGCTCGCCGTGATATCCAGAAAAACCAGTTCGTCGGCACCTGCATTGCTATAGAGTTGTCCTAACCCCACAGGATCTCCGGCACTTCGCAGGTTTACGAAATGAGTCCCCTTGACTGTCTCGCCGTTTTTGACATCAAGACAAGGAATAATTCGTTTTGCAATACCTTTCATAAACCTAATCGTTGAATATCGATTTTTCCCTCATAAAAAGCTTTTCCGAAGACTGCCGCGGGTATACCTGCTTGTTCCAGTTCTTCCAGATCTTCGTTGTCTGCTATCCCCCCACTTGCAATCAAGTGCAGGTTGGGATAGACTTTCATGATTTGCCGGTAGAGAGTTATAGTCGGTCCCTGTAGAGTTCCATCCTTACTGATATCGGTACAGAGCACATTGCGTACGCCTTTGTTTACAAATTGGTTCAGAAAGGCAAACAGTTCCATCTCAGAATTGTCTTGCCAACCATTGATTGATATTTTCCCATCTCTGACATCTGCTCCAAGTATCAGTCTGTCGGCACCATATTTTTTTATCCACTCAAAGGTCAATTCAGGATTCATGACAGCAATACTGCTCACGGTAACCATTGTGGCACCGGCGTCAAAGGCCTTTTCTATATCCCTATGGGTTTGAATGCCACCTCCGAAGTCCACCTGCAAATGTGTCGTTTGGACAATCTGCTTCAATATAGAGTCATTAACGATGTGTCGTGACCTTGCTCCATCCAGATCTACAACGTGCAAACGCTTAAAGCCCAATGCCTCAAATTGTTTTGCCATTGCCACAGGATCGGCATGATAGACTTTTTTCCGATTGTAATCACCTTTGGTTAGTCTAACACATTGACCGTTGATCAGATCTATTGCAGGGATAAGTTCCATTTTCATAGACTAAGGAAATTTTGGAGAATCTGCTCACCTGTTTTCCCACTTTTCTCCGGATGAAACTGACAAGTATAATAATTATCCTTGTGCAGGCAGGCAGAATAAGGGACAATATAGTCGGCCTCAGCTATGGTTGACGCACATAGAGGTACATAGTAGCTATGTACAAAATAAGTATAGACGTGCTCCGGGACGTGCTTGAACAGTACGTTATCATTCGTACGGATTTCCTGCCAGCCCACAGCCGGTACTTTATCTTCGTGCCGCTTAGGGTGAAAGCGTTTGACATCGACATCAAAAATCCCCAGGCAATCAGTGTCTCCTTCTTCTGAATGTCGGCATAATAGCTGCTGACCTACACAAATTCCCAACACGGGTTGTCGCAACTCCCGTATTACCTGATCTAAATGGTGCTTCCGGAGGTAGGCCATCGCTTCTCCGGCGTTACCTTGTCCCGGAAAAATAACTTTGTCTGCCTGCGCTAATAAGTCTGGGTTATCTGTCAGCAACGGTTCTATCTCCAGCCGCCGTAGTGCGTTTACAACCGAGTAGATATTTCCTGCGTTATATTTTACGATGGCAATTTCCATTTAACTGAAGATAATAATCTTATTCTTAATTCATAATCTGCGATAGACTTTTAATTTCAGAAATAAAGCTTTGCTTGTCAGGACAATGCAGACATAATATCGCTGTCGGTTTCATAATCTAAACGTAAAAGACGATCTTCCAAAATCATTGATCAAAAGCGCAGTTCATAGCTTGCAAAGATAGTCGTTTTATTTCAGATTAAAGAATTATTAATTCTTTTTGTGATAGGTCAAAGAAATGATAGGGGAGAGATGAAAGAGCTTTAGCCCGGCGAATCTAAACAGCTCGCAGGATAATGCTCGTAGCCCCGATTGTAAACAATGTGCCGTCGGTGATTACCCGACGCTCTTTATTGCCCAGAATTTCATTATCGACAAAAGTGCCCGTATAGCTTGGACCGTCGCGTAGAATATATTGCAACTTGCCAAACTTATCGTAACCCACGTTGATGAAACAATGAGTCATATCAATACTGGGGTCGTTGGTTTCGATAGGGCAGTTGATTTTCTGGCCTTTCATATATCTGCCAATACCATTGTCGCCTAACTTTAGGGGGATCACTTGCTTGTAGTGGAAGATATTTTCGATGACGACAATTGAACCGTAGCCTTCTTTGTTGTCCATTTCGTCCGGATTCTCTTCTTTTTGTATGTTTCTCAATTTGGAAACTCCCAGCCTGATACCAAACTGCTTCCCGCAATCCGGACATTGAAAAACCAACGATTGCCCTTCTTGGTATTTTGTTTCGTCGAAGGTGATGTAATTATCGCATTTGGGGCAACGAACTCGTTTCATGATGATTGATAAAATGTGATTTTATGATTGACGAATGCGTGTGACCCAGCAGTCTTTAAAATATTTTAATCCATGTAGCTTGTTGACCATTCGATATGCGTCACGCTCTGTTGTGTAATGACCGAAAACAACCTTTACATTCTTTTTGGTAATGATAACCTGTGCTTCCTCATATCCGTTTTTATGTAATAGTTCTGTAAAGGCTTTCGCGTTGGTTTTGCTTACTTTACTGGCTAATACTAAAGTATAATATGAAGAAGGTTGAGCTTCTTTTGTCTCGGTTATCTGTTTGTCAGGCCCTGCTGTTTGAAAGTTTTTATTGGTTTGAGGCGCAGCGAGTTTTAATGGCGAAGGAGCCATACTCACATTCTTGGGCAGTAGCCGATATAACAGGTTTGTATCAATACTACCGCTGCTTACCACCGACTGCTTATTGTTGTCAAGTGGGCTGGATATCAGAATCATAACAACCGCGGCCAAACATGCTACGGCAATATTGCGGATCGCACTATATATAAAATGTGTTCTGGTATTCGACTCCTGCGTTTTATCATTTTCCTCCTGCAATGAGGTTGTGGTAGCCGCAAATGGTAAAACAGGTCTTGAAGTCTGTTCTGTATCCGGTTTCTCGGCTGCTTTGCTTTCATGACCTCTTATTTCTGTTATTTTTAATTCATTTTCGACAGTAGCAAGTGCTGCCCGAGTTTTGAATTCATAAGAAGAAAGACCGTAAAGTTCCGGCGTGAGCAGTCCTGATTCGCATGGCGTGAACTCGTAGTTACCATCGTTGTTCAACGTAATCGTGCCGATATCAGAAAAAGTATATTCGCCCTTCGAATTAAGAATAGTCTTTAGTTTATCCACTTCTGCCTCTATTTTTTTTAAGGCTTCAGGATAACTGATGTCGTAGCATTCCACATAGGATTGTACGAGAAGAGAATCATTGATACGGAGTTGTGGATTGAAACCGATTGTACGAATTGGCGGCAGAAACATATTGTCTCTGTCGTCATATCTGGCCGGCACGTAATGGGTCGTAAATCCTCCGAATCCTGGAATGATTACGCATTCGTTGTCAAGCAGTAATATCTCTATGTGTTTATCAATTTCAATCACGATTGCAAAATTAAGGCTTTTCTTTATATAATGCAAGCGTTTCAAAAAAAAATGCGGCGATAGAACTTTTTTTATATTGATAATTTTGTAAAGTCATTTGAATGGATTACATTTGTATAACATATAGTAAGTGGAAAGTGTATAAAACAAGGACAATTAGCCTTTTTTCGGTAATTGTTTTATTAAAAATAACAAACAACTAACATGAATATTGCAATTGTTGGTACGGGGTATGTAGGGCTGGTAAGCGGTGCTTGCTTTGCTGAAACGGGAGCTAATGTAACTTGTGTAGACCTTGATGAGCAGAAGATTTTGCGATTGCAAAATGGTGACATTCCCATCTATGAGCCCGGCCTTGACGAGTTGGTCTTAAAGAATTACAAAGCCGGGCGTCTGAAATTTACAACATCATTAGCTGATATCATAGCGGATCAAGAGATTATTTTCTCAGCGGTTGGCACACCACCGGATGAAGACGGCTCGGCCGATTTGAAATATGTATTGCAGGTGGCTGAAACGATAGGGCAAAACCTGAATAAATATGTGGTGGTAGTTACAAAAAGTACTGTTCCTGTTGGAACGGCCGAAAAGGTGAAAGCCACGATTCAGGCCGAGCTCGATAAACGTGGGGTCAACGTAGCGTTTGATGTGGCCAGCAATCCTGAATTTCTGAAAGAAGGAAACGCCATCAAAGATTTCATGAGTCCTGACCGTGTGGTTGTTGGTGTTGAGAGCGAAGAGGCCAAACGGTTGTTGACAAAATTGTATAAGCCTTTCCTTATTAATAACTTCCGTGTCATTTTTATGGATATACCCAGTGCCGAAATGACTAAATACGCAGCTAATTCCATGCTTGCCACGCGCATTTCCTTTATGAACGACATTGCCAATCTGTGTGAACGGGTTGGGGCCGACGTGAATATGGTTCGTCAGGGTATCGGCAGTGATACACGTATCGGCCGGAAATTTCTCTATGCAGGTTGCGGCTATGGAGGCAGTTGCTTTCCAAAAGACGTGAAGGCACTGATCAAGACGGCTGATGACAAGGGATATTCTATGGAGGTGTTGAAAGCTGTGGAGCGTGTGAATGAAAATCAGAAGCGAGTACTTTTTGACAAATTACAGCGTTATATCCCGCAATTGGATGGTAAGACAATAGCTCTTTGGGGGCTTTCTTTTAAACCCGAAACCGACGATATGCGTGAATCTACGGCCCTTGTTATGATTGATAGTTTGCTTAAAGCCGGCTGCCACGTCAGAGCTTACGATCCCGTTGCCATGGAGGAGTGTAAGAGAAGAATAGGCGATCGCATTGTTTATTGCCGTGATATGTACGAGGCTACACTTGGAGCAGACGCGCTTTTGCTTCTGACAGAGTGGAAAGAGTTCAGATTGCCCAGTTGGGATGTGGTTGCAAAGACGATGAAAAACCGCCTGATTATTGATGGACGTAATATTTATGACCGACAGGAATTGGCAGAAGCGGGTTTTGACTACCATTGTATCGGCTTGAAATAATGTATGTCCATGAGAAGGTTTAATGATTTGATGAAGACAGGCCTTGTGTTCATACTGTCTGTATCTTCATTAATAGTGGTCTCTTGTGGAGAACAAAAGGCAAGGACAACCGGTGATGTAGAAGAGAATCTGAAAGCCAAAACGATGTTACAAGGTATATGGATGAATGAAGACGATGAGAGTTTGACTTTCAGAGCCAAGGGCGATACGATTTATTATCCTGATTCAATGTCGATTCCTGAGTATTTCAAGATTATCGGAGATACATTGATGATGGGTAGCCCAAATGATTTGACCACCTATGCTATCGTAAAACAGACACCCCATCTGTTTGAGTTCAAGAATCAAGGTGGTGACATTATCCGCCTTGTAAAGACTGAAGACCCATCTTTTCTTGCTCAGTTTGAACAAGTGAAGAAATCGGTGTTGAATCAGAAAAAGCTGATCAAGAAAGATTCGGTTATACTTTACGGTTCAGACCATTACCATTATTATGTGCAGGTGAACCCTACTTCTTATAAAGTAGTGAAAGATGCGTATAACAGTGATGGAGTAGAAGTAGGCAATGTTTATTTCGATAATATTATTCACCTGAGCCTTTTCCGAGGCGCGACCCAGGTTTTTTCAAAAGATTTTTATAAAAAGGATTTTGCCTCACTTGTTCCATCGCAAGTTCTTCGACAAAGTGTATTGAGTGATTTGCAGTATCAACGTGCCGACGCTTCGGGCTTTCATTTCATGGCTTATGTGGTGGTTCCCGATAGTCCGACAAGCTATCTCATAGAAATTACCATCAATTTGTCAGGTCGTATGCAGATGAAAGTTTAAGTAGTTTTCTTTTCTATTTCGGAAATGCAAAAGCATTGTATTTCCAATATGTATTGATTTGATTTTTCAAAGCAGCCCTTTTACGCGCTAAAAGGGCAGCTTTGAGCGTGTAAAAGCATAGCTTTTGCACGGTAAAAGCTATGCTTTTGCGGCGCGACTGATCACTGAAAGTCGAAGTAGAAGCAAACTGCTTGATAATGAGAGCGATACGAAGAACTCCGTCATTATACTTAAACGGCAGTTGTCGTCCGCTTTGCGGCTCATGGGTATGCGAAGATGGAAAATAAGGATAAAATCGTAAATTCCGTGCAGTCTTTTTATCGGTTTTCGCTCTTTTCTATAAAAGACAAAGCCAAAAAGAAAGAATGTATAGTATTTATGACTATATCCGTCATGGAATAGTATTTGTCAACAATATGATACGCAAACAGCATAAGGAACTCACCTCTCTGATGATATATTCCACGACAAGCTGCCAGTCTCGTTGCAAGCACTGTTCTATATGGAAGAAACCGATCGAAAATTTAAGTTTGGATGATATAATCAATATAATGAACAGCAAATGCGTGACAAAGCGCACGATGGTAGGCTTGGAAGGAGGAGAATTCATTCTGCATCCCGAAGCCGATAAGATTCTGGGATGGTTTGACACGCATCATCCTAACTACACATTGCTGTCTAATTGCCTTGCGGCGAACAAGATCATATCATCCGTGAAAAACCATCATCCCAAGCATCTGTATATTTCGCTTGACGGCAATAAGGAAACTTATCGCTATATGCGTGGACGGGATGGGTATGACAAAGTTATTGAAGTGGTAGAGGCATGCAAGGACCTGGTGCCTGTCTCTCTGATGTTCTGCCTTTCCCCCTGGAATTCGTTTGAAGATATGAAGCATGTTATAGGCATTGCCAGGAAATATGGTATCGACGTGCGCATCGGTATTTACAGTACGATGTCATTTTTCGACACAACAAAAGATCTGATGGAAGCCGATGATATGGATTTCATCAGCCGGATACCATCTTCCATACACCTGACGGACGAAAACTTTGACTTTGTCGCGCTGTATGACGAGTGGAAGAATAGCAGATTGAAACTTCGGTGTCATAGCATTTTTAGTGAGTTGGTCGTCCACTCCAATGGCGATGTTCCCTTGTGTCAAAACTTAAATGTAATTTTGGGGAATATACATGAGAACACGCTTGATGAGATATTCAACTCGCAAAAGACCTCTAAAATTCAATGCCGGCATTCCAAGGAATGTAATCAGTGTTGGATTAACTACCATCGGAAGTATGATATTATCCTGTTGAGAAACTTAGAAAGAATATTGCCCAAACGAATGATTGAGTTGTTTTATGGGAAATATCAATGGACAAACAACAGGTATGTCACTTATAAAAAGCATTTCAAGAAAATAACCGCATAGGCAGAAAGTATGGGATATTTAGAAAACATCATCGGCAGATATAAAAGTATGCGTAGTATGAGTGAGTTGAGCCATATCTACACCCGGCAATACGCGCTTGTAGGTTTGGGCAATCATTGCGTCAGCAATCTGTTGCCCGTCATGCAGTACCTTCAGCTACCGCTGAAATATGTTTGTTGTACTTTTGAGAAAAAGGCGAGGTTGATTTCTCAAAAGTATAAAGGAGTCAAGGGCACCACTTCTTTGCAAGATATTCTGAATGATGATACGGTTTCAGGCGTCTTTGTGGCTGCCGATCCACATTCACATTTTCAAATAGCGAGTGAGGTCATCAAAGCAGGCAAATCCTTATTCATAGAGAAACCACCTTGCAGGGATGAAGAAGAGTTGAAATCACTGGTAGATACCGTTAAACTGTATGGTTCAAAACATATCATGGTTGGATTGCAAAGGCGCTTTGCCCCTGCTACCCAAATTCTGCGAAAACGGTTGAAAAGTGATGGCAAGCGGCATTACCATTATCGTTATCTGACAGGATTGTATCCGGAAGGTGATGCTTTGCTTGATTTGTTTATCCATCCGCTCGACTATGCTACGTTTCTCTTTGGCAAAGCAAAGGTAAAGATGGTAGATATAATAAGTAGTAAAGATGGCGGACAGACTTTATTTCTTATGTTGGACCACCAAGATGTAACAGGTATGCTGGAACTTTCAACAGACTATTCTTGGCAAGACGCGCAGGAGCAGTTAAGTATTAGTACGGACAAAGGGTTGTATATATTAGACAGAATGGAGAAACTTGATTTTTCTCTCAGACGCTCTTCGATATTTGGGGTTCCATTGGAAAAAGTCTTTCGAAACAATGCCGCTGTTGTCAATCTGTACGGAAGAAACGGCTTTGTTCCAACTATGGGCAATAATCAACTCGTCTCGCAGGGATTCTTCTCTGAGATTAAGACATTTGCCGACATGGTTGAAAACAGATACGAGGATGATAACGCCTTTGGTTTGGAAAGTGTCAAGCACGTTTATTCGCTAATGGCTGAAATAAAGGAATATACAAGTAATAAATAACCGACAATTACATTTATATAATAGATAATAACATATTACATATAATTATGAAAAAGATATTTTATAGTCTGATATGTCTCATAGGATTGTCAGCATGTTCTTCAGAGCATATTACCCTCGACGCATTAAAAGTATATGATGTCGCAAACTCGGAATGTAAATTAACTTTGTCCGAAACCGACACTCGCAGTGCTGTCTTCGCTTCCAATTACGTGGAGTCGGCAACATTCAACATCGAACTCGGGAAAGACGGCTCTGCCCAATGTTTGATTGAAGATGTAAAGGATAATTGTATTATTAGAGAAAGGAGGGTGAATGTAGTCAACCAAGCCAATCAAATCACGATCATCGTGTATCACAAAGTAGACTTCGAGGAACGGGCAGACTGTATCTGCGACTACGATGTCAAATTTAAAATGAGCAATCTGCTGCCGGGCAATTATCATCTGAAGGTGTATTATGCGGGTTCTTCCATGAAGTGCGAAGAAGAATTCCTTGCATACGACGGGCAGGTAAACCTTGCTGTAGGCAAAAAGACAAAAGTAACTTTCAAGCCGGGACTCGTTTTGCCCGAAGAATAGCGGCAAATTCAAAAATATTCTATTTAATAACGGCACTTGGAAAGATTATATCTTGACCAAGTGCCGTTATTTTATTTTGCCCTCTGTTGCAATGTATTTCCATTAAAAGTGCGACGGCTAAACTCTCTTGACACCGGACTTTGTTAAAAAAGAATAACGGAGCAAAATAAATTTGCTTTTTTCATGATGAATATATAATTTTGTTTCGCAATGAAAGAATAATCTTTTTATCTATTTGCTTTACGAAAATGTAATTTGCTTCATTTGTTAATAATGCCATTCGTATATGAAACCTAAATTTTATGTAAATAAAACAAAGGGGCTGTTTTATCATAGCTCTTTGACCAAGGGCGTGTTCATATTGTTATGGGTATTCGCCATTCCCACAATGGCCGGCCCTAAAGCTGACTCTCTGCCGGACAGCATCCCCGTCGAGGCGCAAGGAAACTTTCATATTCAGGGAGTCGCCATGGATAAGGAACGCCGTTATTTTTATCTCTCTTACACCACTCAGCTCGTGAAATTAGACCTGAAAGGTCGTGTTGTCGGATCTGTCAGCGGCCTGTTAGGCCACTTAGGGTGTATAGCCTATAATCCACAGGACGGTAAAGTTTATGGTTCTCTGGAATACAAGAACGACGAGATAGGCCGCGACATCAGTGACAAAAGTGCGGGACACCGAGAATCTGCTACTCAGTTTTATGTCGCGGTCTTTGACGTAGATAAAATAACGCGTACCGGTATGGATGGATTACGCGACGGTGTCATGCGTACCGTATGTCTTCCTACCGTAAAAAAGCTGTATGAGGGCACCGCAACCGTTAATGGGACTACTCACAAGCATGTGTATGGTTGCAGTGGAATCGACGGTATCTCCTTCGGTCCCCGGTTTGGTAAAAAGGGTGGTAAGCCGTTTCTCACCGTGGCGCTGGGTGTCTATGGCGATATACAGCGCACCGATAATGACTATCAGGTGCTATTACAATATCCTTGGCCTTCTGTTATGCGCCATGCTCGTCCACTCGACCTGAACCGCATGCACACGGAGGGGCCCGCAAAACCGGCCGCCACTTATTTTGCCTATACGGGTAACACTAATTACGGAGTGCAGAATTTAGAATATGACCCCGAATCCGACCAGTGGTTCATGGCGGTGTATAAAGGAACGAAACAACAATTTCCCAACTATCAGCTCTTTGCTATCGATAATACCGTGAAACCCAGCCGTAAATACCTTACAGGACATGGCGGGGAGCGTGGTCTGGTCGTACAACTCAGCAAGACAGGCTTGTACGATGCCGCTTCGGGAGTGTATGGATGGCGATTCCGCTATGGGAGCATGGGTATGCAGGCCATGGGTGACGGCTATTTTTATTTTCTCCATCCTGATAGAAACAGTAAGGGCGGGCATGGTGGCTGGCTTGAACTTTACCGCTACAGGCCGGAGACGCTCAAGCCCTTTGTCAGAGTAAAGCCTTAACATATTTTTCAGAGAAGAAAAAACTACAGACCAATCATCAATATAAAACCTTAAATAAAGACAAAATCATGAGCAAGAGCTTAGATTTAGCCCTCGAAAAGGCTACCCAAACCTATGCCCTCGTCCTCAGGCAGGGTGCTATTAAAGAGACCGCACGCGTCTTCCGGGATTTTTTCCCGGGCAAAAGAGCAGTCGTAATAGCTGACAAGACCACTTATGATGTCGCGGGTAACGCGGTTGACACGATGCTACGCGATGAAGGAATTCCGACGGATGTTCCTGTTATTCTTGATTATCCCGACATGCACGCAGAGTGGAAATACATTGAAATTCTCGATGGTGTCCTTGCTGGAACCGATGCTATTCCAATAGCCGTTGGCTCCGGCACTGTCAATGATCTTACGAAGCTGTCGTCTTATCACAACAACCGTCGTTACATGGTTGTTGCCACGGCAGCCTCGATGGATGGCTATATTGCTTTTGGAGCTTCTATCACGAAGGATGGATGCAAGACCACCTTTCCGTGTACGGCCCCCATTGCCATCATTGCCGACATTGATATTATTTCTCGAGCACCGGCCGACATGACTGCCAGTGGATATGCAGACCTTTTTGCCAAAATTCCGGCAGGGGCCGATTGGCTTCTTGCCGACGCGATAGGGGTGGAGCCTATAGACCCCGTAGCGTTCTCCATTGCGCAGGATGGACTGCACGACGCGCTATCCAATCCTCAAGGTGCTCGCGAAGGCTGTCCTGAAGACATCGCCAAGCTGATGGAAGGGCTTCTGCTCGGCGGTTTTGCCATGCAGGCCTATCCTAAATCGAGCCGCCCTGCCAGCGGAGCCGACCACCAGTTCTCACATCTGCTCAATATGCAGCATTATGTGATGGCTGATGGTAAGGCGCCCTCGCACGGCTTTCAGGTGGCGTTGGGTACTCTTGCTTCACTTTTTTTCTACCGTGAGCTGCTCAAAACCGATGTCGAAGGTATAGACGTGGAGGCATGTGTAAAGGCATGGCCCGGGCTTGAAGAACAGGAACAGGAAGCCGTCCGGATGTTTCAATCTACCGACTTCCCCATGCTCGGGGCTACGGAGGTGAAGGCAAAGTATGTTGACCATGATAGTCTACGACGTGAATTGACCACGTTTAAGGAAAAATGGCCGGAAACCCGGCGGAGACTGGAATGTCAGCTCATTCCTGTAGAGGAGGCGATACGCAGGTTGCGTCTCGTTGGTGCCCCGACACAGCCGGAAGACATTGGACTCAACCGTCGACGCATGCGTGACAGCGTTATCCTTGCCCAGAAAATACGTCGTCGTTACACCATCCTCGACCAGGGCCTCCGCATGTGTCTGCTTGACAAATGGACCGACGCTCTTTTCGGCAAGGGAGGAATATGGGAAATAAAATAAGTCCGCCGTTTAAAAATCCGATTACTTTAATCTAACTGAATAAGCAATGAAAAAGTACAAAAATGTAGGAAGAAACACAAGACGCTTCCGATTCATAGCTCTTTTGGCATTACTGATTAATGCGATGACCATCCAAGCACAGTCCCTCGTCAAAGGTACTGTAACGGATACCAATGGCAATCCGCTCATTGGTGTTACCGTGCAAAACACTTCTACGAAACAAGGCGCCGTCACTGATGTGGACGGTAACTTTTCGGTTCAGGCCCAAAAGGGCGATCTGTTGAAAGTGTCATACGTGGGGTATTTGGCACAGAGCCTCCGTGCTTCAGGAGGGCATATGGCCATTATGCTGAAAGAAAGTGTCAGCTCGCTCGACGAACTCGTCGTGGTGGGTTATGGCGTACAAAAGAAACGAGACATTGTAGGCGCAATAGATAAAGTGTCCGGCGATGTTGTGGAGAACCGTGCCAATACCAACATAACACGGTCACTACAAGGACAAATTCCAGGGCTTACCATTACACAGGCGGACGGACGTTCCACCCGTGGCGGTAATATCCATATTCGTGGCAACGTGAACTCCATCGGAGCCGGTGGTTCCGCGCTCGTACTCATCGACGGGGTGGAAGGAAGCCTTTCGCAGGTTAACCCCGACGACGTGGAGAGCGTTTCCGTGCTGAAAGACGCGTCGTCGGCAGCTGTCTACGGTGCACGCGGAGCTTTCGGTGTCATTCTTGTCACTACCAAAAGTGCGAAAGCCGGAAAAACCGTCGTGAAATATTCCGGTCAGGTATCGCTGGTACGCCGCACCGTAAAATATGATGTCGTCACTAACGGGCTACAATGGACTAACGATTTCTATGAGGCTTACATGGGATATCGGGGAACCGAGCCCAGCACTATCAATAATGTGTTCAATGCCCATAATAGAAGTTGGAGCGAATGGTATTCGGAATTGCAGCGGCGCAATGCCAATCCGTTGCTTGAAAAACAGCGTACCAATGACAACGGTTATTACGAATACTATGGTAATACCGACTGGTTTGGCGCCCTTTATCGCAACAATAACTTCGCCACCCAGCACAATGTATCCATCAGTGGCGGTTCTGATCGCGCCACTTTTTACGTCAGTGGCAGATATAACGGCAATAACGGTATCTACAAGGTTGGCAATGAGCATTTCAACCGCTATAATATCCGTGCGAAAGGCATGCTGAAAATCAATCGCTGGCTTCGTTTGGAGAATAATACCGACGTATTTTTGCAGGATTACCATGAGCCTATCGTCATGTACGCTTACGACCGCAACAACCTGGATACCCGAATCCCCATCCAGCGGCAGATAGAGACACAGGGGTTCCCCGTTGCCACGCTCCGCAACACCGATGGTACTTGGACGCAGGCTGCTGTATATACAGGTTATGCGGGATTTGCGGAAGGAACCTCGTGGCGCCGGAACAAATGGTCTAACGTCGCCAATACGACAACGCTCTATGCCGACATCGTCAAAGACGTGCTCCAAGGTAAAGCGGACTTCACCTACAAGCGTAATCATCAGCGCCGGGAGCAAGTAGGCAATGTTTACGATGCCATGATATCACCCACGGAAAAATGGTCATGGTATAACTATAGCCATCTTGAACATCGCTACTACGACACGGAATACATGGCCGGTAGCGCCACCCTTACCTATACTCCGAAACTTCTCGGTGGACATAATCTCAAGGCCATGGGTGGCTGGAATCTCGAACAGGAGATGTATCGCTCTACGCGTGTTATGCGCCAGGGGTTGCTGGAGCCGGACATGCCTAACTTCAATTTCGCGGATGGCGATACCTATTATATTAATGACAATGGCTCCTATGATTGGGCATTTGTAGGCTTATTCTATCGTTTGAACTATAATTGGAAAGGACGTTATTTGTTTGAAACAAGCGGACGTTATGACGGCAGTTCTAAGTTCCCGACTAACCAGCAGTGGGGCTTCTTTCCTTCAGCCTCCTTGGGATGGCGCATCAGCGAAGAGCCTTGGATGGAATCGCTGCGCAAGCGTTTCCTCGACAACCTCAAGTTGCGTGTCTCGGTAGGAGAGGCCGGTAACGGACTTGTATCTCCCTATCAGTATCTTTCCACTATGAGTATCAGCCGCGGTACCAGCGTTATCAACGGGAAACTTGCCAACTATACACAGGCGCCCGCACCGGTGCCGAGTGGACTTACTTGGGAAAAGGTCATCACCTATAACTTGGGTGTCGACATTGACATGTTCAAGAACCGGTTCACCTTTTCATTTGATATCTACCGCAAGAATACGAAGGACATGTATGTCGTCGGCGATGAGCTTCCCGCGGTATACGGTAACAGTGCTCCCAAAGGCAATAACGCGGATATGCGCACCGACGGATGGGAAATCAGCCTCGGATGGAGAGACCGTGTAATGGTGGCCGGTAGCCCTCTCAACTATCATGTCAAAGCCGCCCTGTGGAATGCCAATAGCAAAATTACGAAATATACCGCTACCACGAATACCATCACCTCATATTATAAAGGTAAGGAAGTGGGTGAAATATGGGGTTTCGACTGCCTTGGATTCTTCCAGAGCAAAGAGGACGTGCAGAACTCCCCGGACCAGAGCTGGCTCCACAATTATAACCGTTCAGGTCAGGTATGGGAAGCAGGTGACTTGAAGTTCAGAGATATTAATGATGATAAGAAGATAGATATAGGCAATAACACGTTGGAAAATCATGGTGACTTTATCAAAATAGGCAACACTACGCCTCGCTATTGCTATAGTTTCAGCTACGGTGCCGACTGGAAAGGTGTTGGAATATCTATGTTCTGGCAGGGAGTGGGCAAACGCGACTGGTACCCAAACAGCGAGGCAGGCCTCTTCTGGGGTAATTACGCGCGCGTCTATGGATATGACCTGCCTTGGCAGAACGCGGCCAACCGTGCTGGAGTCGACGAAAACGGAAATATAACCAATCCTACGGCTTATTGGCCCCGTCTGCGCGGCTATATCGCGGAAGACGGCAAAGGTACTCTTGCCCGCAGAAATAACCGTTATCTGCAGAATGCGGCTTACCTGCGCTTAAAGACCGTCAGCTTGTCTTACACCTTCCAGCGCAGCCTCGTCTCAAGGATAGGCCTCACCAATCTCATGGTCTATGTTTCGGGTGAAAACCTCCTTACCATCACACCGTTGCATAAGTGGGCCAAGAATTTCGATCCTGAAGTAATCAGTTCAGGCGATGCCTCCGGGTGGAACGGACAGACAGGCGTAGCCGGCGACGGTTACAGCTATCCTATGCTCAAGAGTCTGTCTTTGGGACTCAACATCACTTTCTAATCAAAATAACTACACATAGAAATAATAACTATATGAAAAAGATATATATATGCCTGGCACTCGTCGCGTTGTCTTGCAGCTCTTGTGACGACTACTTAGACAAGAAGCCTATCTCCAGGATGGATTCGGAGCGGTTCTTCGCCAACGAAGAACAACTCCAGCTCTATGCCAACGGGCTATACCTCAATATGACCCCTGGCGCTGAGGGACTGACCACAGGCGGATCCACATGCGACTATCTGGCCCGCAACACCACCGACGCTCTTCTTCAAAAGAATTTCACCGCAAGCCAGATGTCCGGCTGGACGATAGGCGCCTGGAAAGACCTCTTCCGTGTCAACTACTTCTTGGAGCATATGGGTAAGGCAGAATGCCCTGTTGAAGTGATTAATCACTACCGTGGCATTGCACGATTCTGGCGTGCGCTTTTCTACTTTGAAAAAGTGAAGACTTATGGCGACGTGCCTTGGTACAACCATACGATAGATGCCAAGGATACGACGGCTCTCTACAAGCTCCGTGACGACCGAGAGGTTGTTATGGACAGTGTGCTCCGGGACATCAACTACGCCTGTGATCATATCACGAATCGCAGCGAGACCACCGTTACACCGTGGATGGCTCTTGCCATGAAGTCGCGTATATGCCTCTTTGAGGGTACTTACCGCAAATATCATGCAGTCAACCCCTCCACCGGTCAGCCCTGGAAGGAGCAGAACGCGTTCCAAAGATACCTTAGGGAATGTATCGACGCTTCCGAGAAAATCATAGATTCGGGACAATTTAAACTCTATAATACGGGTAAACCTGAAACCGATTACCGACACGTTTTCCAACAGGAAACGCCCGTCAGGCAAGAGGTGATTTGGGCAAAGGAATATAGCGCCGACCTCAGCTCGCTCCATAACCTGACGCAGATATTCGTGTCTTCCGGGAATCTGTCGAACCGCTGGTCGCCTACACAGGAGTTTGTCAACACTTATCTTAATCGTGATGGCAGCCGGTTTACCGACTCACCTGATTATTCCACCAAGACTTTTGTGGAAAACTGCGCCAACCGTGATTGCCGGCTGGCTCAAGTGATGATGGCTCCGGGTTATACAAAGGCCAATAACAACGGAGTGCAGATAGCAGCCGCCCCTAATTGGAGTGTCACGATGACCGGATATCAAGTTATCAAGTACAATATGGACGGCACGTATTATGAAGTGACCAACCATTGCAGCAACGCGGTTCCCGTGATTCGCTACGCGGAAATTTTGCTCAACGAGGCGGAAGCTAAAGCCGAACTGGGGCAAATGACCGAAAAGGTTTGGAATCAGACCATACGTCCTCTCCGTGAGCGTGCCGGCGTCAATGGTAGCGTGCCTGCCGCCGCCGACCCTTACCTCATAAGCTATTATAACGAAATGGTGAACGACAAATGGATTCTGGAAATCCGTCGTGAGCGTGCTATTGAACTCTTCTTTGAAGCCGCCGGGCTACGTTACGACGATCTCATGCGATGGAAAGAAGGAGAGATGCTCACCAAGAGCTTAGGGTCCATCTATATCGGAGAGAAAAACCGAGCAGTAGATACCGACGGCGATGGCACTCCCGACCTTATGGTCGTAGACAAGGCTCCGGGCAAGAAAGACAAGAACGTCACGTACATAGATTTGAGCAAGACTCGTTTCTATACCTTTAAGGATGGTCGCCTCTATGTCGCCAACGACAATGTCTGGGAGAATAAGAAATACGTGCATCCCATCCCGACGGCGGCACGGGTCAAGAACCCTAATCTCAAGCAGAACTACGGATGGGAATGAGGCCTTGATTCATTCGAGTCCGATGCGTAAAAGGACTAAAGAAAACTTTTTGACAAACCATTTAGCAAACAATCAGTATGAAAAAATACAGCATATTCAAATATGTAGTGTGTACAATGGCACTCATAGCTGTTCTGGGGGCGTGCAGTGACAACAGCGAGTCGATTCTTTTGGGAAGTGACGACCGGTTGTACTTCTCAAGCGCGGAAGATGGGCGGACTTTCACTGTATGCGCTTCGGGCGCATGGCAGATTACGACGGAGGTCCAGTGGCTTTCGTTCAGCAAGAGCAATGGCGAAGGCGACGGCCGGACGCGTGAACGGATTATCGTCTCAGCGGCCCACAACACAGGCGCGGCGCGGCAAGCCTCCTTTCAGTTGTCTGCCGCCGGAAAGACACTTGTCGTGAACTGTGAGCAAGAAGAGGGACATCCCTTCAAGCTGGGTACGGCCAGCCTTTCCTCTTCCCTGCAGGTGGGGCAGTCTGCCACAGGCGTATCCGTCAATATTCCTTACGAGTACGGTTATAAGGGCATGAAGCTCGGGCTTCACGTCAGTCTTGGCGGGGAAGCTGCCGAAGGACTGACCGTGGAAGACGAAACCATAACACTTGAGGCCGCCACCGGGACATTCTCCATTCCCATCGGCGGCACGCCTGCCAGATCAGGAAAACTCACGGTCACCATCAGCACGGATCAGGCGGACGTTGCGCCCGTCAGTTTAAATACGACGGTGAACGACCGAATTATACTTGAACAGCATTTCGACCTTTGCGTCTATGGCGGAGACTTCGTTGGGGGACACCCCGGAACGATGCCGACATGGATTAAAGACGGCAACGGCAAGAACATTCCTCCCGAGCCACTTGGCAACTTGCAGTCACGCACAGCCAACCAGGACGGTTCCAACGACCTCTTTGCCACAATGGCCCATTCTTATCTTATCTCCAAGGGACTCGAAGATTGGGAAGGCTCCAAGGTATATGAGCGTCCCGGGTATATCAAGCTTGGTACGGCAAGCGCTGTAGGAAAGATCGTGACCCCGGCCTTTGGCGCGCTCGGCAAGGACAAGAGCAACGTAGAAGTGGCTTTAAGAGTGGCCGAATGGGTAGATGAGGAGGGCGGAAGCCTCGTCATCAGCTTCGAAGGATCGGGAACACCTTCTATCGCCACATACACTTACAAGCACGTAAAGGCCAAGGCCGGCAGTGAATGGGAGGACGTACGGTTCACCATCCGCGACGCCTCTGCCGATACGCGTATTATCTTCACGACCAAGGGCAATAAACGTTTTGCCATCGACGATATCGTAGTTTCTGTAAAATAATCAAACGCATTATGAAGAATAAAATTAAGAATATCTTTTTGCTGTCACTGCTGGTAATGATAACTTTTCCGGTTGCTTCGTGCGGTTCGCCCGGTGACACGCCATCTCCCGCTCCGCCTGACAACGGAGGCAATTCAGGAACCTTCAAGCCCAATGCCGGCAACGACCTCTACGGACAGATTATCGACGATCGGGGAGCGGGAGTCGCAGATGTAGTCGTGAGCGATGGCTTTCAGAGTGTCGTTACCAATGACAAAGGATGGTATCAGATGAAACGCCGAAGTGGCGCGCTGTATGTGAGCTACTCCATACCCAAGGGGTATAAGGCCAGTTCTACGGCTTTCTATAAATCACTGACGGGCAACGAGAAGCAATATGATTTCAAGCTGACCCGGCTGAGCGGTGACGAGAACCATTTCAACTTGCTCGTCATGGCCGATCCGCAGGTAAAAAGCAACAGCGACGTGGAGCGTTTTCGCACGGAGACGATGCCCGACGTTAAGCAGACCGTTGACGGCAGCAAACTCCCCATCTACGGACTCTGTCTTGGCGATATCGTCGATGAAGGGCATCCGGAACTTACCAACTCCATGCGAGTGCTTTTGCAGTCCACCTCCATGCCTTTCTTCGTGACCATAGGCAACCACGACAAAGAATCGGGCAAGAGCGGGAACGACGTTACCAAAACCTTCCGTGAAAATTTCGGTCCGCTCAATTACTCGTTTAATCGGGGCAACGTGCACTTCATCTGCTTAGATAACATTCTCTATAACACCTCCAAGGACTATAAAGGCGGAATTACCGATGAAGTGCTGGCATGGATGAAAAGCGACCTGCAATATGTGTCAAAAGACAAGATGATCGTGGTCTACTATCATATTCCATGGCGGCAGACCAACAACAAGAATCGTACGCAGATGATGCAACTTCTCGAAGGCTATGCCAACCTGCTCATGTTGTCGGGACATACGCATTACCAAGAAAACTTCCACGGAACGAAGCCTTACAACTTCGCCGAGCGCATTCACGGTGCGGCATGTGGCGCATGGTGGCATTCGAATATCTGCGGGGAAGGAACGCCCAACGGTTATCAGGTGTATGAGATTGACGGAAACAAAATCGTCAACAACTACTATAAGAGTACCAGGTTCGACAAAAGTTTCCAAATCAGGTTGCACCACGGAGACGGCACATGGGGCGGCGACCATGGCACGTATGGTTACGAATTGAAAAGAGACTATATCGTTGCCAACGTTTGGAACTACGACACGAATTGGAAAATACAGGTGTATGAAGACGGCTTCTACAGTGGTGACATGACGTTGTCGTATGCCGATTACTTCAAAACCGACGCTTGGGCACAAGCTTATCATATCGGAGTGGTCGGACGTAATCCCGCCACCTACAGCCAGACGTCCACCCATGACTTCGTCTACAAGCTCAAGAATCCGGAGGCCAAGGTGCGCGTGGTTGCCATTGACAACTATGGCAACCAATATGAACAAACCGTATTTACCGACGATTTGGAGTCGGCACACATTTATAAATGATACAAACGAGGCATAACTTTCCACCATTTAGTCTTATAATTAGCTTTATAAGTTGGCGCAAGGTTATGCCTCAAAAAGATTCCCGTCGAAGCCCTTGTCGAAATATCGTCTTACATCTCCGACACTCCGAAAGCAGCCGTCGTTTGCCGAGCTTCGGCGTTTAACATCTGTTTTGCTTTGGCGTTTGCTGAAGCTCGGCATTTAACACCTGTTTTGCTTTGGCGTTTGCCGAAGTCCGGCATTTAACACCTGTTTTGTTTTGGCGTTTGCCGAAGTCCGGCATTTAACACCTGTTTTTGTTTTGGCGTTTGCCGAAGTCCGGAATTTAACATCTGTTTTGCTTTGGCGTTTGCTGAAGCTCGGCATTTAACATCTGTTTTGCTTTGGCGCTTGCCGAAGCTCGGCAAGGCTGCCGCCGTTTGCCGTGGCGTTTATCCGGGTTGGCAATAATCACAAATGTGTTGTGAAGAAATCCATTAAAGAAAAATGCGTAATTGAAATATGTCAGGAATACGCTGCCTTGATGGCTGCTTTCCTTCCGGCTTTCAATTACGCATGATGATGAAAGGGGGAATGCCCGCTTGGTCAGGCTCCGCAGAAGAACAGGACCATGATCTGTGCCGTGAAAATTCTGAGGAACATACTCAATGGATAGACCGTGCTATAGCCTACGGCCGGCGCCTCTTTAGAGCAGATGCTGTTGGCATAGGCGAGTGCGGGTGGGTCGGTGTAGGTTCCGGAAATCATACCCATGATGGTGAAATAGTTGAACTTGAACTTCATTCGGGCAATCGGACCGATAATTAAAATGGGAATGATGGTTATTAAAAAGCCTGTATATACGTATTTTAAACCGTCGCCCGCTATCACGGTGTCCCAGAAACCGGCTCCGGCCTTGATTCCGACGGAGGCGAGGAAGAGGGCCAGTCCGAATTCGCGCAGCATCATATTGGCTGACGTGGTGGTATAGGTGACGAGTTTGACGCGGTAGCCAAAGCGCCCGATGAGGATGGCGATAATCAGCGGACCACCGGCAATACCTAACTTCAAGGGTACCGGCATGCCCGGCATTGAGAGTGGAATGCTACCGAAGAGGATTCCGACCAAGATACCGATAAAGATTGTCGCGATGTTGGGAGCGTCTAAGCGCTTTATGGAGTTGCCCATCATTTCGGCCACACGATTCACGTTGTCTTCAGGGCCGACGACCATAATGCGGTCGCCTACATGGAAATGGTGGTCACGGCTGGCAAAAAGATCCATGCCCTGACGGGTGATTCTGGTTACGTTGACACCATAGACACTGTTGAAGTGCATTTTACCCAGTGTCTTTCCATTCATGGATGGACGTGTTACTACGATGCGTTTTGAAATCATCGGCTGCTTTTCCGCTTCAACATTCCAAGGAGTATCGAGCGCGGGGCCGATGAATGCCTGGATTGCTTCGGAGTCGGCTTCGGCACAAACAATGAAAAGTTCGTCATCGAGCGCAAACACGGTATCACGCGTGGGGATGGTCACTTGACCGTCGTGAAGCAAGCGTGAACAGACCATGTCGCGATTTAAGAATTCGGAAATTTCACCCAACGTACGGCCGGCAATATAAGCGTTGGTTACTTTCAGGTGCATCTGATGGGGCTTGGCATGGGGATTTTCCGCTTCTTGTTCCTCGAGCGCTTTTTCCTCATCTTCGAGTCTCACTCGGCATATATATCTGACAGCTATGGTTGCACCAATGATTCCTAGCACACCCAAAGGATAGGCACAGGCATATCCTGACGCGATTTGCGGAACATCACCTTTGCCGAAAATACTCGTCAAAGCCTCATTAGCCGCACCGAGACCGGGCGTATTGGTAACGGCACCATACAAGGTTCCTATCATCATAGGCAGATTTTTGATGTCGCTGGTGTCAAAAAGAATATAGTAACAACCGAACATTACCAGAATGTTGAGTATGATCATTGCTGAAGCAAGGCCGTTGAGCGCCACGCCACCTTTGCGGAAGCTCTCGAAAAAGCCGGGGCCGACTTGGAGGCCGATGCAAAAAACAAAAAGTATTAAGCCAAAGTCTTGTACGAAAGTAAGAATGTTCGTCGGTGCCGTAAAGCCAATGTGTCCGGCGACGATTCCCGCAAATAAAACGAAAGTAACTCCCAAAGAAATACCGCCGATCTTTACTTTTCCAAGTAAGACACCGACGGCGATAACGAAAGAGTAGAGTAACGCAATGTGGGCTACAGAGTCTTGGGTTGTAAAAAGATTTATTAACCAATCCATTTCACTTTGTCAGTTTTATTGTTATTATGATTTTGCGTGCAAAAATACATATTTCTACTCAATTTGCAAAATGTAGCTTCACATTTCACTTTTCTTTCCTTCATTTTGGCATTGAGATATTTTTTTCTTACCTTTGCGCCCATTATTTTAATCAAGTAAGGATAGTAGAATATGGCTAAGAAATTTGCCGAGCATAGAGGTTTGGATCTGAGTCAAACCAACAAGGAAATACTGGCAGCATGGGAACAGAAAGACGTGTTCCATAAATCAATAGATCAACGCGAAGGATGTCCGCAATTTATTTTCTTTGAAGGTCCTCCTTCAGCAAACGGCCATCCCGGTATTCATCATGTGCTGGCGCGTGCCATCAAGGATACATTCAATCGTTATAAAACGATGCGTGGTTATCAGGTCCTGAGAAAAGCAGGATGGGACACGCATGGACTGCCTGTAGAACTTGGTGTAGAGAAGGAACTTGGTATTACAAAGAAAGATATTGACAACAAGGCTTCTGAAAAATATATCTCTACAGAGGATTATAATAAAAAATGTCGTGAGAACGTGATGAAGTTCACGGCAGAATGGCGTGAACTGACGGAGAAGATGGGATACTTTGTGGATATTGATAATCCCTATATTACTTATGACAACAAATATATAGAAACTCTTTGGTGGCTTTTGAAGCAGCTTTATAACAAAGGCTTGTTGTACAAAGGCTATACGATACAACCATATTCTCCGGCTGCCGGTACCGGCTTGTCAAGTCATGAGCTGAATCAGCCGGGATGCTACCGTGACGTAAAGGATACGACCGTAACAGCACAATTTCTGATTAAGGATCCGAAAGTCGAATGGACTAATCATGGGAAGCCATATTTTATTGCTTGGACGACGACACCATGGACACTGGCGTCGAACGTAGCATTGTGTGTAGGCCCCAAGATTGATTACGTTGCGGTGGAGACGTATAATCTTTATGACGGTGAGCCGGTTACGCTCGTTATGGCAGAAAGTCGTGTCCATGCTTATCTGGATCCTGAGCAAGAAGTAAAAGGAAGTGAACTGGGAGCATTTGATAAAGAAAGAAAGCAATGTCCTTGGCGTATTGTCGACAGAGTGAAGGGAACCGAATTGGAGGGACTTCATTATCGGCAACTAATGCCTTGGGTGAAGCCTTGCGAGAAGGTTGACAGCTTCGCGCCGGATTTCGTGAAAAAATATGCGGCAGCACATTCTGAAAAGGTGTTTACAAGCGCGGACGGTCGTGACCGGTTTGTAGAAATGGATAGCGAGGCATTCCGAGTGATTCTTGGCGATTACGTTACCACGGAAGATGGTACGGGTATTGTCCACATTGCGCCTACATTTGGTGCTGATGACGCTAAAGTGGCAAAGGACGCGAATATCCCGGCTTTATACTTGATTAATAAACAAGGCGAAACGAGACCCATGGTTGATCTTCAAGGTAAATATTATCTCATTGAAGATCTGGATGAAAACTTCGTAAAGGCCTGTGTTAACGTAAAAGCCTATTCAAATCATGCCGGCGATTATGTTAAGAATTCTTATGATCCTAAGTATAATCCGGATGGCGTGTGGGATAAAAAAGCAAGTGAAAAGGATGAAGACCTCAATGTTGTCATCTGTATGGAGATGAAGCAGGAGGGCTCTGCATTCAAGATAGAGAAACATGTGCATAACTACCCGCATTGTTGGCGTACTGATAAACCGATTCTTTATTATCCGCTTGATAGTTGGTTTATTAAAGACACAGCCAAGAAAGAGCGAATGGTAGAATTAAATAAAAGGATTCGTTGGCAGCCGGAATCGACCGGAACGGGTCGTTTTGGCAATTGGCTGGAAAATCTGAATGACTGGAATCTATCTCGTTCTCGTTTCTGGGGAACACCTCTTCCGATTTGGCGTGATGATAAACGTAATGAAAAGTGTATAGGTAGCCTGGAGGAATTGTATCAAGAAATAGAAAAGAGTGTGGCTGCCGGCGTGATGAAGGCGAATTCTTTGAAAAACAATGGTTTTGTGCCTGGCGATTATTCTAAGGAAAATTATGATAAGATAGACTTGCATCGTCCGTATGTTGATAATATCGTATTGGTCAACGAGGCGGGTGAGCCGATGAAACGCGAAAGCGACCTGATCGATGTTTGGTTTGATTCTGGCGCTATGCCCTATGCCCAGCAGCATTATCCTTTTGAGGGCGAAATTGCGGAAAAGGGATTGAAAGCTACAGGTATGGAGGAGACAGAATATCGTCATCAGTTAGTTACCTCTACTTACGAGGGAATTCCTATTCCCCCTGCATTCTATCCTGCAGATTTTATTAATGAGGGAGTAGACCAGACACGCGGTTGGTTCTTTACCTTGCATGCTATATCTACAATGGTATTTGATCACGTTGCTTTTAAGAATGTAATTTCCACAGGTCTGGTATTAGACGCCAAGGGAAATAAGATGAGCAAGCATGTCGGTAATGTGACCAATCCTTTTGAGATGATTGAGAAATATGGTGCTGATCCTGTCCGATTCTATATGGTGACTAACTCTGAACCTTGGGATAACTTAAAGTTTGATCCTAACGGCGTTGATGAAATTCGTCGTAAGTTCTTTGGCACTTTATATAATACTTATAGCTTCTTTGCGCTTTATGCAAATGTTGACGGTTTTGATCCCGAGTTGCCTTTGATTGCGTTGGACAAGCGTCCGGAGATTGATCGTTGGATTATCTCGAAGGTAAATACTCTGATTAAGAACGTTGAGAACGAACTTGAGAGCTATGATCCGACTCGTGCAGGCCGTCTGATCGACACTTTTGTCAATGATGACTTGAGCAACTGGTATGTGCGCCTTAACCGTAAACGTTTCTGGGGTACGGATATGAGTGAAGACAAGCTATCTGCTTACCAGACTCTTTATACTTGTTTGATGGTAGTGACTAAGCTTTTGGCACCGTTTGCGCCGTTCTATGCAGATGAGCTTTATCATGATTTAGGTGGAAAGCTGGAAAGTGTGCATCTTGATAAATTCCCAACAGCAGATGTAACGGCAATAGATGCTGATCTCGAAATTCGGATGGGCATGGCACAGAAGATTACTTCCATGACACTTGCTCTACGCCGTAAAGTTAATATCAAGGTGCGTCAACCATTGGCACAGATCATGGTTCCAGCCGTTGACGCTGAACAGAAGAATCATATCATGGCTGTTGCCGACTTGATTAAGAGTGAGGTGAATGTCAAGGAACTGAAATTCGTTGAAGGTCAAGGTATTCTTGTTAAGAAAGTAAAATGTAACTTTCGCGTAATGGGCAAGAAGTTTGGCAAGTTAATGAAGCTTGTTGCGGCCAGAATGGATGCGCTGAGCCAGGATGAAATTGCAACATTGGAAGTTTCTGGAGCAATTGATTTTGATATCGAAGGACAGCATGTGGCGGTTGAATTGAGTGATGTTGAAATTATTAGCGAAGATATTCCCGGATGGTTAGTTGGTAATGAAGGCAACTTGACGGTTGCACTCGAGGTGGAATTGACTGATGAGTTGAAGCGTGAAGGCATGGCCCGTGAATTGATTAACCGAATTCAGAATCTTCGTAAAGAGACAGGACTTGAGATAACGGATCGCATTATAGTTACTATTGCTTCGTGTAAAGAAACAAATGACGCAATAGAGTCATTCGGTGATATGATAAAGAGTCAGGTTCTTGCCAATGCAATTAAGATTGCGGATAATGATGGTGTAGAAACAGAATTTGATGATTTTACATTAAAGATCAAAGTAGAAAAAGATTAAATAGGTAATAAAGGTGTCATGATTTGAGATTGTTATTACATTTCTAATCATACACCTCTAAATTTATAACATTGAATATGTAATCTTAATATTTATGGAAACGAAAGTAAGATACAGTGATGAGGATTTGGGCGAATTCCGCCAAATCATCAATGATAAATTAGTGATTGCTCGTCGCGACTATCAGTCGATGATGAAACAGCTGATGAATCAAGAAGGTAATGGAGTAGACGACACTTCGCCTACTTATAATAAAATGCTGGAAGAGGGGGGAGCGAATCAAAGTAAAGAGGAAATGATTCAACTGGCACAGCGTCAGCAAAAGTTTATTAAGGGGCTTGAGGCCGCCCTGATTCGAATCGAAAACAAAACGTATGGAATTGATCGTATTACTGGCGAACTGATTCCGAAAGAACGTCTCCGCATCGTGCCTCATGCTACGTTGAGCGTTGCCTCTAAGAATGCAAGAAAGAATAATGAATAAGTCAAAGAAACTTTTTTCACACTCTGTTTTGGCCTTTATTTTGGTGTTTATAATTGTCGTTATTGATCAATTCATCAAAATAGAGGTCAAGACAAATATGCATTTAGGTGATTCTATACATGTAACTGACTGGTTTTATATTACATTTATAGAGAACAACGGCATGGCCTATGGTATGACTTTTATCAACAAGATATTCTTGACATCCATGCGTTTGGTTGCAGTTGTGTTTCTTATTTGGTATATGATCAAACTGTCAAGGACGACCCATCGCTTAAGCTATTTGCTATGTTTGGCGCTGATCACTGCAGGTGCGGCCGGAAATATCTTTGATTGTGTATTTTATGGCCAGATATTTACCGCATCGTCACCCTTTTATATTTCAGAGTTTACCAACTTTGGAAGTGGGTATGCGCCGTTATTACAGGGAAAGGTGGTTGATATGTTCTATTTCCCATTGATTGTTACAACCTGGCCGGAATGGGTCCCTTTTAAAGGAGGTGAAGAGTTTATCTTCTTTTCGCCGGTCTTTAACTTTGCCGACGCATGTATTTCTGTGGGCGTTGTAATCATGTTGCTTTTTTTTCGTCATGATCTGGAGTCACTTTCTGAGGTCTTCCATTTTAAAAAGCCTAATATTGATAAGTTGAAAAACATATTTCTACTATGTATCTTGGTAGAATTCGTTGTCTCTTGTAAACCAGGTGTTCCCTCAAAATACATTCAGCCCGGTAAGATGGAAGATATTTTATATGACTATCATATTGCTGACGGCATGGCTCAACTTCCTGACGCAGATACAACCAGTTTAATGTCATACCGCCAGGCTGTGTTTCATAAATATGATATTACGAAGGCAGACTTTGATTCTTCGATGGTCTATTATATGAGACATGCAGATTTACTCCATGCTATTTATCAGAAACTATCGGATCGGATGAGCTTGGAAGCGGCGGGATTGGGTGCCACTTCCACTAATAGCATTATTCTGACGTCTACTGGTGACACAGCGAATGTATGGAATGGCGATCGGTCGATAGTACTTTCAACAATCAAACCGTCAAATCTTTATAATTTCAAGTTTGAGACAGATACGGCATACCATGCCGGAGATCGAATTATGCTGAATTTTGACGCACAGTTCCTTTTCCAAGATGGCATGCGTGATGGCCTCGGCGTGATGGTTGTTGAGTTTAAAAATGACAGTGTTGCAACACAAAATGTTCATGTTTCCAGTTCATCGCATTATAGCATGAGTATCAGCGACGATCGACGGCTTGGCATTAAACAGATCAGTGGTTTCTTTCTCCTTAATGGAAACGTAGGCGTGAGCCAGAATCAATCCACTTTGAAGTTGATGTTTATTCAGAACATCCAGTTGATAAGAATGCATGCGAAAAGAGAGAGTAAACCTCAAAGTAGTTCCGTTCCCAATGATTCTGCGTCTTCTAAAAGGAGTCAAGACGGAGGTACTATGACAGAAAGAGAAATAAGACTTGAGAAATAATTATAGATTGAAGAGAATATTATGTTGTCAGTAGATGAATTAGAAGACAAACTGATTGATCTCGCTTTTGCGGAGGATATCGGTGATGGTGATCATACAACCTTATGCTGTATCCCCGAAGACGCGCAAGGCCAGTCCCATTTGCTTATTAAGGAAGAAGGTGTACTGGCAGGAATAGAAATGGCAAAGAAAGTCTTTGCGCGTTTTGATCCAACTTTGCGTGTAAACGTGCTGATAGAAGACGGCAGTGATGTGAAACCAGGTGATATAGCTATGATTGTTGCCGGTAAAACACGTTCTTTGCTTCAGACAGAGCGTCTCATGCTTAATATCATGCAGCGTATGAGTGGCATCGCGACAATGACCCGTAAGTATGTCCGACAGCTTGAAGGAACGCAAACGCGTGTGCTTGATACTCGGAAGACAACACCGGGATTGCGCATGTTAGAGAAGCAAGCTGTAAAGATTGGTGGGGGAATGAATCATCGAATTGGACTTTTCGATATGATTCTTCTGAAAGATAATCATATCGATTTTGCCGGCGGAATAGAGAATGCCATTGATCGTTGCCATGCTTATTTGAAAGATAAGAATCTTGATTTGAAGATTGAAATTGAAGTTCGTAATTTTGCAGAACTTCAACGTGTACTTGATCATGGCGGCGTTGACCGTATCATGCTCGATAACTTCTCTGTAGCAGATACAAAGAAGGCGGTCGAATTGGTTAACCATCGCTTTGAAACCGAATCGAGTGGTGGTATTACTTTCGAAATGCTCAGGGCTTATGCTGAGCAGGGTGTTGATTTCATAAGCGTTGGAGCGCTAACCCATAGCGTCAAGGGATTGGATATGAGTTTTAAAGCTTGCTGATATGAAGAAAATTTATTTATTAATGCTAAGCTTGCTGTTTGTTGCAAGTTATTCACTGGCCTGTACCAATTTTATTGTAGGCAAGGGGGCGAGTGTCAATGGTAGTGTTATCTGTACATACAATGCCGATGATTATGGTATGTTCATTGGTCTGGCTCATTATCCTGCCGGAATCCATAAGAAAGGAGAAATGCGTCAGGTATATGATTGGGATACCAAAGTGTATCATGGGCAGATACCCGAAGCACCTGTAACCTATAATGTTATAGGTAACATTAATGAATATCAAGTTACGATAGGCGAGACAACCTATGGGGGGCGTGAAGAGATGGTCGATTCAACGGGTATTCTTGACTACGGCAGTCTTATCTATATCGCGCTTCAACGTTCTAAAACAGCTCGTCAGGCCATTTATGTCATGACGACATTGGCTGAGACTTATGGTTATAATAGCGAGGGCGAAACCTTCACAATCTGCGATCCTAATGAAGCCTGGATTATGGAAATGATGGGTAAGGGCCCTGGTTCTAAAGGCGTAGTTTGGGTTGCGCAGCGCATTCCTGATAATGCGATATGCGCTCACGCCAACCAAAGCCGCATTGGCAAGTTCAACATGAAGGATAAACAAAATGTTCTTTATTCAAAGGATGTTATTAAGTTTGCTCGTCAGAAAGGTTGGTTCAGTGGCAAGGATGCTGATTTTTCATGGAAGATGGTTTATGCTGCTCCTGATTTCTCCGGTCGCCGTTTCTGCGACGCGCGTGTTTGGGCTTTCTTCAATCACTTCAAGAGTGGCTTCGACCGCTATCTGCCTTGGGCAGAAGGCAAGGATCTTCATGCAGAGGATATGCCACTTTGGGTTGTGCCTGATCATAAGCTGAGTATTCAAGATGTACAAATGGCCATGCGCGACCATTATGAAGGTACGCCTTTGGCTACCGATACCCTCGATTTTGGTGGCGGAATCTGGCAAATGCCTTACCGCCCAACACCATTGACGTTCAAAGTGGATGGCAAGAGCTATTTCAATGAACGTCCTACGAGTACCCAGCAGACAGGTTTCTCCTATGTCAGCGAAATGCGTTCATGGTTGCCTCGTGAGATAGGAGGTGTTCTTTGGTTTGGCAACGATGATGGCAATATGGTTGCCTATACGCCTGTTTATTGTGGCAATACTGTTCAACCGGAGTGCTACAATACGCCTGATGTCGACGCCGTAACATTCTCCATGAAAAATGCTTATTGGGTTTGTAATTGGGTCAGCAATATGGTTTATCCTCGTTACAGTCTGCTATTTCCGGAGCTGAAAGCAGTTCGTGACAGTCTGGAACATCGTTATTTTGTACAGCAGGAAGAAGTGGAAGCACATGCTAAGGCGCTTTATACTACCGATAAGGCTGCGGCTCTGAAGTATCTGAATGATTACAGCAATCTCCAGGCGCAGCGTATGCTCAACCGTTGGAACGAATTGGCTGTGTATCTCATAGTGAAATACAATGACATGGCTGTAAAACCAACGAAAGATGGCCGATTCTTGCGTACGGATACCGGGCTTGGAGCCAAGGTGAAACGTCCCGGTTATCCTACTTCCTTTGCTAAAAAACTGGTTCAGGCGACCGGTACAAAGTTCGCGGTTCCCGAAAAGAAATAATCAATCACAGTAATACTGTAGATTGTTAATCTCTAACTCCTCCCTCGTATCAGTTTGGATACGAGGGATTTTGTTTTGTTGCTGTTCGCTAATCTTTTTTTGAAAAATAGAATCTTAGTCTGCTAATGTCTACTATCTATGAACGGGAAGATGAGATCCCCGAAATATTTCTATTTTTTATCTCAACTGGCTTAGAACTGAAAAAAAATATCTATATTTGTCCAATACAGCGTATATAGTTATTTTGTTATGAGATCAGTTTGGTCACCCATAATATAACAAATGTGGCTATTTGTACGTTGTTTTTCAACATCAATTAGTTTAAATCACTTTAGTATCGGTTTTAAAAAAGGAATTATGACGCTTAGCGAACAACAACAAATTATTACTCTTTGGATGGACTTTTTGGATGGAAACGAATTAGCTTTTTCTCGTCTCTATCTTCTATTCTTTGATGATTTGTTAATGTATGGTCGTCGTGTGGGGGGTGATGATGAAATGGTAGAAGATGTGATTCAGGATTTGTTTGTTAAGTTGTATCAAAAAAAAATGGAGTTAAATGACAATACCAAATTACGCTCTTTTTTATTTCGTGCTTTAAAAAATCAAATTTATAATCAACTTCTTCGCCATTCTAAACTTCGTTCACTTGAGGATTATGATTTTCCTTTTGATTTGAATTATACCATTGATGATGAGATGTTTTCTAATCAAGCTCAGCAGCTTTCTGACGAAATACATTGTATTATGAAAGGACTCACTGGTCGTCAAAAGGAAATTATTTATCTTAGATTTGTACATGAAATGAGTTTTGAAGAAATTTCAGAAATAATGGATATTCATGTACAGTCAGCTCGTAATCTTTTATTTCGCTCAATAGGAAAAATTCGCAAAGAAACATCGATGGTTTCTTTTTTATCTGTTTTACAAGTAATTACTGTACAGTTGTAACAGTCATTATGCCTTTTTATTTTGCATATTTTTATAAAAAGAACATATCTTGTGAGTATAAAAGTGCATTCTAATTTGTCATAGAATAAACGAGGGATGCAAATGACTCAATATACTTATAAAGACATAGAATTATTTTTATTAGATGACGAACTGTTTCAATGGACAAAGTATGGAACTTTGGCCAATGGTTTTGATTTGCAATCTTATAAACTTAGATATCCAGGTTGTGAAGCTAAGATTGATTTAGCTATCACTATTATTCGAGGTGTTAGAGTGATTGAGGATGGTAAAAATACGAGTCTCTCTTATAAAACGCATAGTTTTGACGTAATGATGAGTAAGGCTCGCAAGGGAGATTCACACAACTTAGTGACACCTATTTCGAGACATTCGACGTCTCTTCGTTATCGATGGATGATGTCTGTTGCAAGTGTGGCTGCTGTATTTTTACTTTGTTTGTGTACATATTATTGGATGGTTAGTTCTCAGACTACTTATACGACGCATAATTCAATCGCTTTGGAAATGGACTCTTTATACCATTCTAAACAAGTGAAGGTGTTCTTAAATGGAAAGCAAGTCGTAGGATTAAATAAAAACAATGCTTCAATTAAGGTTGGAGAGGATGGTGCCGTAAGTGTAGACGATCAGTTAGTCGCTGATTCTCGATTAGGGAAAGTTTCTGTAAATCAGATTGTTGTTCCGTATGGGAAGCGCTCAAAGCTTTTCTTACCTGATGGGTCTACTTTGTGGATTAATTCTGGCTCTTTAATATCTTACGCGTCTAATTTTTCGACAAACAGAATTCTGAATGTACAAGGTGAAGTGTATCTTGAAGTTAAGAAAGACGTAGCTCATCCATTCGTGGTAAAGACAAATCGTTTAGAAGTAACGGTATTGGGGACTTCGTTTAACGTGACTGATTACGCAAGTGATAGCGAGTCGGCAGTTGTTCTTGTACAAGGTAGCGTGGATGTGAATATAGGGAATACCGTTAGAACACGTTTAGTTCCCAATCAGCGGCTTTCTAATGATCATGGAAAGGTGAATGTAGATCAGGTAGATGTTGATAAGTATATTTGTTGGAAAGATGATTTGATGAATTTTAATGGACAAAAATTAAACGATATATTAAAATCATTGGCCAGATACTATGCCGTGAAAATAGAAGTGAGTGGTAATTTGAAAGAAGAATTGTACTATGGTAATCTTGATTTGAATCGTACAATAGAAGATGTTTTATCTACAATCTCTTTAACAACGCCTTTGCAAATCGTTAAAAGGAATGATGTTTTTTATATCAAACCTAAAGAATAAGACAAGAAAATCAAACCTAACGAATAGATGTTTAACTTTAAAATATAAAAAATGAAAAAGAAACAACCATCTTAAAATATAGCCAATACCTGAGAAATATCATACGGCTGCTTTCAAGTTAATTGAAAATAACTCATTATAGTTGTCACCAATCTTTAATACCAAAATATGAAAAAATATTCTCAAACGAGGAGTAAACGTGAAAAACCGACCTTCAATGTAGGGCGAATTTTACTTTTATGTCTTCTTTTAATGGTCCATTTGCCAAAAACTCGGGCGAATGAAAGTTTGTTATTGCTTCAATCTACACGTGTATCAATCAATTTGATAAATAAGCCTTTAACTACTTTATTTAAAACATTGGAAAAGGAAAGCGAATATGTATTCTTTTTTAAAGATGATGTTTTAAGAAATCACGAAAAAGTAACAGTTAAGGCAAACAATGAATCAGTAGTTTCTATTTTAGACAAAGTACTTCCGTCTAGAAATTTGGGATATACCGTTAAAGGAAAACAAGTAGTCATAGTTAATTTAGCAAATACAGAGGATGCGGTCAAGGATGTTGTAGATACTCAAACAGACTATAAAGTTAGCGGTAAGGTCGTAGACGCGAATGGAGTTCCTTTGCCGGGTGTTAATATTACTTTGCCAGGAACTAATATTAATGCGATCACCGATTTAGATGGTGCGTTCTCTGTAGAAGTAAAAGGAGGACAGCGCGTTTTATTTGTGGTTTCATACATTGGTTTCAATACGAAGAAAATATGGGTGACAGATAAAACAGGATTCTTGAAAATAAAATTAGAAGAAGGTTCTGCATCTTTAAATGAGGTGGTTGTAGTGGGTTATGGTACTCAAAAGAAATTGAACTTGACCGGTGCTGTGGCTACTGTATCGGGGGGGATATTAGAGAATCGTCCGATTGGTAATATTGCACAAGGATTGCAGGGAATGATTCCAAACTTAAATATTACCTTCAATAGCGGTCAGCCCAATCAAGCTGCAAAAATCAATATACGTGGTAACACGTCACTGAATGGTGGTAATGCTTTGGTGTTGGTAGATGGGGTAGAAATATCTGATTTATCTTTGATTAATCCGCAAGACGTAGAAACAGTATCTGTTTTGAAAGATGCGTCGGCTGCAGCTGTATATGGTGCTCGCGCTGCTTTTGGTGTGATGTTGGTTACGACCAAGAAAGGACAGCGCAATCAAAAGACCCGTGTGACTTATAATAATAATATGTCTTGGAGTTCTCCAGCTCGTTTACCAAAGATGCCTCGTTCAGACGTATGGGCGCGTATGTGGAACAAGGCATACGGCTATGATACTCCGGGTGGTTATTATTTTAATGACAAATTTATGGCTGCATTAGATGCTCATATTGCGGATCCTGCAAACAATCCTGCCATTCTTGTAGATACCGAAGGTATACAGAACTCTAATTATAGTCCGAGTAATCCAGGATGGGCGTATGTGGGTAATACGAACTGGTTGAGAGAATTCTATCGCAAAGCGGCTTTCATGCAGCAACATAACGTGAGCCTTTCTGGTGGAACAGAGCGTAATAATTATTATGCATCCGTTGGTTATAAAGATCAGTCTGGTATTTTCCGTTATGGAAATGATACCTATAAACGTTTCAACCTATCGTTTAATTTTGATACAAAGCTGACTCCTTGGTTAGATATGAGTTTTGCGACTCGCATGAGCAATATAAAGAATGACGAACCTTATATGGATAATGGTGGATCGTCTGCTCAAACGTGGTATTATGAGGTATATCGTATGTATCCTACTTTATCTGTTTTCTTGCCCAATGGAGATTTTGCAGGCTTATATCTGAATAGTGGCAACTTTAACATTATTGGTAAGATGGCATTAGCTGGGCGTAATAAGAAAAATACGTGGGATCAGTGGTATACAGGTCGCTTTGATTTGCATCCTATTAAAGGACTATCGATTAAAGGAGATTATTCATGGAATCGTTATTCAACAATTCAGAAAATCCATCGTAAAGAAATGACTCAGACATTTCCGGAAGGTGGCCCTGTATATACCGTAGAAACGCCAAATTATGTGAAGAACTATAATTCGAACAATATTTATCAAGCTATCAATGTGTGGGCTGAATATAAGAAAGTATTTGATGAGACGCATAATTTAGCTGTGATGTTGGGTTATAACCAAGAAGAAAAGCACTATTTTTCTACGGCATATACCATGACTGATTTGTATAACAATGACCTACCTGTGTCGGATTTGGCTATCAATTATAAAGATAATGATGAACAGGATGATATATGGAGAGTTCAAGGAACCTTCTTCCGTTTGAATTATGACTATCAGAGTAAATATTTGTTGGAATTGAATGGTCGGTATGATGGTTCGTCAAAATATGCGAAACATGATCGTTGGGCTTTCTTTCCATCAGCTTCTGTAGGATGGCGTATCTCTGAAGAAAAATTCTTTAAGCCTCTGAGTAAAATCATTGATAATCTAAAAATCAGAGCTTCTATAGGTGCGCTTGGTAATCAAATAACAGATGGTTATCACCCCTATATGTCTATGCTTACAGGTAGGGTGTTGAATAATTATATGATGAATGGTAAGGTAATTAATGCTTTGAATATTCCGACTTTACCGAGTTTGGTGACTTGGGAAAAAGTTGTGAGTAAGGACGTTGGCTTAGATTGGGCAATATTTAATAATCGTTTTGCAGGAACTTTCGATTTTTATATTCGTGATACAAAAGATATGGTTCGTTCGGTAACACTGCCGGCTGTGCTGGGTACAGGTGGCGGCAAGGAAAACGTAGCCGATATGAGAACCATAGGCTGGGAAGTTGAATGTACTTGGAAGGATCGAATAAAGAATGTGTTAGGTAGTCCGCTGGATTACTCGCTTACGGTAGGCTTATCAGATTATCAGGCAGAGATTACAAAATTCGATAATCCAAATGGCTCGTTGAGTATGTATTATAAAGGTTATAAATTCGGAGAGATTTGGGGATTTGTAACTGATGGTTTTATTCAAGATGAGTTTGAAGCTGACCGCATGAATTATGTGCAGAAATTCATTTCAAGTAAGTGGTATCCAGGTGACATTCGTTATAAGGATTTGAATGGTGATGGTGTAATTAATAATGGTACTGTAACGTTGGATAATCCTGGTGATAAGAAAATTATTGGTAACTCTACTCCGCGCTATCGTTTCAACTTCCAAGGAAGTGTTGGATGGCATGGCTTTGATATTCGTGCTATTTTTGAAGGTATAGGAAAACGCGATATGTGGACAAGTAGTGATATCTTCTGGGGATTTTCTCGTGGAATTTACAATTCTTGTGTCACCCAATATCATATAGATAATACGTGGACGTATGAGAATCCGAAAGCATATTATCCTCGTTTAACAGGTAGTGCTAATAAACGTAGTAAGCAGGTTCAAAGTAAATATCTACAAAATGCAGCGTATATTCGCTTGAAAGATATTACGATACGCTACAACATTCCTAAGAATTGGTTGTCTAAATTGAAGTTGGAACAGGCTCGTGTGTATGTTAGTGGTTTGAACCTTTGGGAAAAAACAGGTCTGCCTCCTTTCATGACTCCTGATATTGTTGATCAAATGACAGGTGAAGATGTTGGTTTGATGACAGAAAATTCAGGTAAACAATATGCCTTTATGAGGAGTTTTTCGTTTGGTGTTAATCTTACATTTTAAAATTGTCCATTATGAAATACTATATGATTTCATTTGTGTGTTTATTGTCCTTTTTGTTTTCTGGATGTAATTATTTGGATACAGAACCAGGAGATGTGATTTTCAGTGATCATTTTTGGAAAACATCCAATGCTGCGGCTTTGGAACAATATTGTAACCTATATTATCCAAGATTGATAAAAGGTCATGGTGATCCTTTAGCTTGGAATCTTGGGTCAATGATTACCGCCGAATTTCAGTCAGACAACTTGTTGTCTGCAGGTCCGAGCGCGATTACATTTGGTCAGAATGTTGTGATGACTAAAAGTGCCGATTGGGATTGGTCTATAATCAGAGGATGTAATGCTTTTTTAGAGAACTATCAGAAGTCGCCAGCTTCAGATATTGATAAGAAGAAATACGCAGGAGAAATATTGTTTTTTAAGGCGATGGACTATTTCAATAAGGTGCGTCTTTTTGGGGATGTTCCATGGTATGATAATACCTTGAATAAGAATGATCCAGAATTGTTTAAAGGGCGTGATTCGCGTGTAATAGTGATGCGTAATATCTTGAAGACGATTAATCAAGCCATTAAATTTTTGCCTAAAAAGACTAAGGTTTATCGTGTAAGCCGTGACGCAGCTTTGTTGCTGAAGGCTCGGATTTGTCTGTATGAAGGAACATGGAGACGTTATCGTGGAGTGGAAGGTGATGTGGAATATTTGCAAGAAGCTTACGATACAGCTGGTAAATTGATGGGTTATGGTTATTCTCTTTATGAAGGAACAGGTGTGGAAAATAGCTATTTTGATTTGTTCATTCAAGATAATTATAATAATAATCCTGAAGCCATCTTGTCGCGTGAATACGATCCGGTAATTAATATGGGACATAATGTGTCGAATAGTATTCCAAACAGCGAAATTGGTATGAGTCGTGATTGCTTTGAAGAATATTTATGTGCAAAAACAGGTAAACCGATTTCAATTTGTGGTTGTCATAATCCTAATATGGGATATGTTGAAGAAATGAAGAATCGTGATGGACGTCTGCTTCAAACGCTTTGTTTGCCAGAAAAAGGGAGTAAGTATGCTCGTTATCTGTTCCGTGCTGATGGCGGCTCTATAAGAGGAGGAGCTCCCAACATCTTTTCTATTCTTCCAGGATCGGATAAACGTACGTTTTATGGCGCTACTAGTACAGGTTATGCAATGTGTAAATTCTATAGAGATTCTGAACATTTAATAGGTAATCATAAAGGTGGTATTGATTGTTTGGTGATGCGTTATGCAGAAGTCTTGTTGATTCGTGCAGAAGCTGGTGCAGAATTAGGTAAAGACCCGAATCTGGATAAAACTATTAATGCACTTCGTGCGCGTGTTGGTTTGAGCATCAAGTTGAATGAAAATCCTATAGAAGATCCTGATTTGGTGGCCAAATATCCCAATGTGAAAGGTCCTAACAAGAATTTAATTCGAGAAATCCGTCGCGAACGTCGTATAGAACTTTTTGCGGAAGGATATCGATGGGATGATATTTGTCGTTGGAATGTGGGCGAAGTGGTGTATAATCGCGAACGCCGTGGTGCTAAGATGGATCCGAAATTGTATACAGAAAAAGAAATAGCAATTATCCGAGAACAAGTAGGATTTGATAAAGATGGTTTCATAACTCCGTATACGAAGCGTTCTCCTTATACGATGAATTTTAAGGAGAAGAATTATTTGTATAACATTCCGTTGAATGAAATTTCTTTGAATCCGAATCTGCTTCCTCAGAATCCTGGTTGGGAATAATAGATTATAAAGAACTTAATAAAGAAAAATATGAAAAACTTATTTTTAGATATAGCGAAATTCTTTCGTGCTACCATGTTGGTGTCTGCCGTGGTGCTTTCGTGCAGTTGCTCCAATAATGAAGAAGATGTACCTTTTAAGGGTGCTACTCTTCCTATTACTCAGGGGATTGCCCAAAATGTACCACTCATTCAGTCTATTGATAAAGAGCAAGCGTACGAATTGCACGCAGGAGTACATATTACGGATGTAACTTTTACCTATTGCACAAAACCTACCCGTATGATTATTGCAGAGGTAGATTTGAATAAGAATGTGACATTAGTCACTTCTACACCTGATAACAAGAATAGTTATGGAACGAAACTTCAGACAGTAGCTGATCAAGCAATGAAGGCTGAAGAAGCAGGAAGAAAAGTCATTTTGGCTACTAATGGCGACTATTATGGTAAAGCTAAAGATGGTAGTTGGTACACCAATGGATTGTGTTATAAGGATGGAGTCGCTATCAAAACGTTGAAAGATGCAGAAGCAAATTATGTGTTTTATATCTTGGATGATGGAACTGCTCATATTTCTTTGATTCCAGAATTTCAGTTGCAAGAAAGTAGGGTACTAAATGCTATTGGTGGTTGGCAATATTTAGTGGACGATGGAAAGCCCGTTGACAACTTTACTGTGAATGATAATTCGATGCAATTTCACCCTCGCACTTTTGTGGGTGTTTCTCAAGATCATAAAAAAGTATTTCTGTTTGTACTTGACGGTCGCCAGAGTGATTATTCCAATGGCATGCGGATAGAAGATATGATGCTTCTTTGTAAGGGAGCTGGTTGCTATCAGGCTCTGAATTTAGATGGAGGTGGTTCTACAACAATGGTACGCAGGGTAGAACAACCTGGTCAGCCATTGTCCTTTGAATTGATGAACAAGCCTTCAGATAATCCGGCCAGAGCCGTGTTGAATGGCATACAGGTAGTAGAGAAAAATAATTAATAGATAAGTAGTATGAAAAAGCGATATATAAAACGTTATCATTTATGGAGAGCCCTGTTAGGACTACTTACATTGATAAGTTTGGTTGCGTGTGATGATTCTGACATTGTACGTAGGGTAGAACCTAATTTGAATATTGAGGAAGAGTTGTTAGTGTCGCCTTCAAGGGCGCGTCAAGTGGTGAAACTTCGTTCTACTTATCCTTGGTTTGCTGAAGCTTCTGATGCATGGATTAAGTTGTATCGTTATCGGGGGCAGGCTTTGAAGCCAGATTCTATTGTGATGGAATTGGGGGAAAATCCAGAAATGAAACAAAGAGAGGGATGGATTGAAATCCGTTTGATGGACCAGATGACTAAACGTATTTCTGTGAAGCAGAATGGTCGTGGATCATTGATTACTTTGTCAAAGGAGTTGCTTTGTTTCAATGTGAATGGCGGTGAAACTATGTTAGATGTGGTGACTGATTTGGATTGGCTGGTCGACCAGGGACAAGCAAGTGGCATTACGTTTGAAAAGGTTGATAAGGGACATTTGAAGATTAAAGTTTCTAAAAATACAACAGGGCAAGAGGTGAAACAAGTTGTGACATTAACCGATGCGAAAAGAAGTACGGAAACCAAACTTACCATTATTCAGAGTAATGTAGAAAGAATGTTGTCTATTCCGTTGACGAAAGAAGAAAAAGATAAAATCTTGATGAAGGGAGCGCATTCTTTGGTTATGCCGATATCGGTAAATGTTCCATTTGAGTGTGTGGCATCTGACAACTGGGTTGCCGTAGGGCAGTATCCGGAATTTACAGGTGATATTGTACAGGATATCAATATATCTTTGTCAGTGAAGCCAAATGATGGTGTTGAAGAACGTACAGCCTCTGTCGTAGTGAGAAACAAAGGAGATAGAGTGGTCGTATCGGATACGTTATGGATTACTCAACGCGCTTTCAGTCGCATTGTATATGTGAAGAAAGGTGGTACTGGTGATGGTACAAGTTGGGACAGAGCTTTTGGTCGAGTAGAAGATGCTTTGGCAGTTTGCGGCGACTATAGTGATATGGAATTATGGGTAGCAGCTGGTGAGTATCAACTGAAAGACTATACAACCTTCCGTAAGATCAATATATATGGTGGATTCAAAGGAACAGAAACGAAGTTGGTTGACCGTGATTTGAATAACAAGTCAATATTGATTGCTGCTCCGAAGAATCCGTGGCCTTCTATTTATGGTTATAAGATTGAAGGTACAACTCGTTATATCGATGGTTTTGTATTTACAGGATCAAATGTAAAAAAAGGAGAAGGTACGATGACTATTTACGACAACTGGGTGATTCGTAATTGTATTATTCGTAATAATACGGCTTATCGAGATGCTGGTGGCTATTTTGCAAATGCCACACTAATTAATGTGCTGATTTGTAATAATACGACTCAGACAACATCTTCTACTGTCAATGCGTCGGGTACGAATTTATATAATGTTACCATTGTGAATAATGAAAGTGGAGGCGGTTGTGCTGGTCTGCGTTTAGGAGGAAAGGATGTCGTCGTAGTTAATACGGTGGTTTGGGGTAATAAACATACACGTGGAGCAAACCATCAAGGTTATCTTGATAGTGATAAGAATGCTAAGTTTATTCATTGTGCCGTGCAAGATGGTTATGTATTTAATAGAGGTTTTACACCTTTATCTACAGAAGGGTGTATAACGTTGAATGCTGATAATGGCGCCGTGAATGGCCCTCGTTTTGTGAATCCGACAAAGAGTGATTATCTGTTGCAAGGAACATCCCCCTTGATTAATGCAGGCTCAAATAAGGAAATCGGCAAGCTGGGTTTGACTTGTGATATATTAGGTGCACTTCGTATTTGGGATAATGTAGTTGATATGGGAGCCTTTGAATATCATCCACTTGATAAATAATATGTAGACAAAGAAGGCAACGGTTGCGACTAAGGAGCGGTTGCCTTCTATATTCATTTTAAATATTTTATAAGTATGAAAAATATTATCTTTATATTTCTTAGTGTTATATTGTTTTTATGTTGTAGTTCAGAAAATGATCCTGTATTACCCAATAAAACTGTGAAGATACCAATACGTTCCATCGTATTGGCTGAGCAGGCTACAAAATCTGTAGTTATTATTGATGCAGATACATATCAGAAAGTGTGGTCATGGAATGCTGTTCAAGCAGGAGTTCCTGCAGAACATCAAATTTGGTTTACAAATCCAAGTGAAGTAAAGCCCGTATATAATAGTCAATATATTTTGATGACGGCTTCCGGAGGAGCGGTGGCGCTGATTCGTATTGCAGATAGTAAGTTGATGTATTATGCCCAGGTAGGAAGTAATCCTCACTCGGCAGAGTTGTTGCCTGATGGGAATATTGTAGCAGTTTCTTCGACAGACAGTAAGTTGCGTACGTTTGTGACTGATACCATTAAAGGTTTTGGTAAATTCCATGCGTCTTATGAATTACCAAGTGCCCACAATGTAGTGTGGGATAGAAAGAGGAGCGTATTGTATACAACTCAAGATCGTGCATTGTATTCTTATAAATATAATAATGACAGCAAGGCTCCGATGTTGTTGGATAAAACTCTGATTACGGAATTGCCGAAAACAGAATCTTGTGGACATGACTTGTTCCCAGTTCAAAATAAAGAGAATAGCTTGTGGCTGACTACTAACGAAACAGTTTGGCAATATGACATAGAAACGAAAACGTTGGAGAGATTTTTTCCGTTTTATGCAGTGAAGAGTGTTTCTGATAGTAAAGAGGGGATGTTGATGTTGTATCCAACTACAGAATGGTGGTCAGACGGTTTGATTAATGAGAAAGGCAAGAAAATCTTTACTATTAGAGGCGCGAAGATTTATAAAGGACGTTGGATGCAAGACAATACGTTCAGTTATCCCAAGAGTCATTTGTTTAAATTAGGAAATTAAAGCCCAAACGATGTAGCAGGTTTTGCTTATTCTGTAAGATAGAAACATGAAAAAACTGAAATGTTTATTGTTAGCTGGTGCTTTTGGGGGGATGTTGGCTGGGTATGCCCAGCAGGCATTGCCGTATCAAAATCCATTGCTTCCTGCTGAGGCGCGGGCTGAGGACTTACTTTCCCGCATGACCATAGAGGAGAAGGTCGCACAGATTCGTCATCTACATTCATGGGATGTATTTGATGGTCAACAGTTGAATAAAGATAAGTTAGAAAAAAAATGCTCGGGCATTAGTTATGGTTTTTTTGAAGGTTTTCCATTGACAGCTGCTAATTGTCAAAAGACGTTTAAGGAAATACAGACGTATTTAGTAGAGAATACTCGTTTGGGTATTCCTGCTTTGCCTGTAGCGGAATCATTGCATGGCGTGGTACACGAGGGAGCTACAATCTATCCGCAAAATATAGCTTTGGGAAGTACGTTTAACCCGTTTCTTGCTTACCAGAAGACAAAGCATATTTCAGGAGAACTGAATACGATGGGAGTGAAACAAGTTCTGGCTCCTTGTATTGATGTAGTACGTGAATTGCGTTGGGGACGGGTGGAGGAATCTTTTGGAGAAGATCCTTTTCTTTGTTCTCAGATGGCAGTTGCCGAGGTGAAAGGCTATTTAGACCATGGTATCTCTCCCATGTTGAAGCATTATGGTCCACACGGCAATCCGTTGGGAGGCTTAAATTTAGCCTCGGTAGAATGTGGGATTCGTGATTTGTTTGATATCTATTTAAAGCCGTTTGAAGCCGTTTGTGCTCAAACGGGTGTTTTAGCGGTGATGTCGAGTTATAATTCCTGGAATCGCACGCCCAATTCCGCTTCCCATTTTATGTTGACCGAAATCTTACGTAATAAGTTCGGTTTTCGAGGTTATGTCTATTCTGACTGGGGAGCGATTGATATGTTGAAAACATTTCATCATACAGCAAGTTCTAACTTCGATGCTGCCCGTCAGGCATTAGAGGCTGGTGTGGATGTGGAAGCGTCCAGTAGCTGCTTTCCTTCTTTAATAGAGCAAATTCGCAAAGGCGCATTTGATGTAAAGATTGTAGACCGAGCTGTGAAACGAGTCTTAATTGCTAAGTTTGAGTTGGGGTTGTTTGAAGATCCCTATTTGGATAAAACAACTTATCGGTTGGCATTGCGTGCACCCGAAAGTGTAGCGTTAAGTCGGCGAATTGCTGAAGAATCTATTGTGTTGCTGAAGAACCAGAATCAACTACTTCCTTTGAATCCATTGGAACTAAAATCAGTAGCGGTGATAGGCCCTAATGCCGATTATGTGCAGTTTGGTGATTATACTTGGAGTAAAAACAAGGAAGATGGAGTTACTCCGTTACAAGGTATTCGTCAGCTATTAGAAGGGAAAGTGAAAGTGCATTATGCAAAAGGCTGTTCGTTGGCTTCTATGGATACGACAGGGATTGCCGAAGCCGTTGAGGCTGTTAAGAAGAGTGATGTCGCATTGGTATTTGTGGGTAGTTCGAGTACGGCTTTTGTGCGGCATAGCGCAGAACCATCCACAAGTGGAGAAGGTATTGATCTGAACGATATATCGCTGACAGGCGCACAGGAAACACTCATCAAACAGGTATATGCTACGGGTAAACCGGTGGTTGTGGTGTTGGTGGCAGGAAAGCCTTTCGCCATGCCTTGGGTGAAAGAGCATATTCCTGCGATAGTGGCTCAATGGTATGGCGGAGAACAAGAGGGCCATGCTATTGCAGATGTGTTGTTCGGACGTGTCAATCCTTCTGGCAAATTATCTTTTTCTTTCCCTAAGAGTACAGGCCATCTGCCAGCGTATTATAACCATTTACCTACCGACAAGGGATTTTATAAGGAACCTGGAACATACGAGAAACCAGGTAGAGATTATGTGTTTTCAGATCCAACCGCTCTTTGGGCTTTCGGACATGGATTGAGTTATACATCTTTTGCTTATTCGCATGCCGTGACTGATAAAAAGCAGTATCAGCCTTTTGATACCATCAACGTGACTGTGGCGGTGAAGAATACAGGGCCGGTTAAGGGTAAAGAGGTTGTGCAGGTTTACGTGCGCGATGTAGTAAGCTCGGTTGTTACACCTGTGAAGCAGTTGAAAGGATTTTCTAAAATAGATGTTTGTCCGGGGGAAACAATAGAAACTGTGATAAAAGTGCCTGTTACAGAGTTATATCTTACCGATAATTTCGGTCAGCGGATGTTAGAAGCTGGTGTTTTTGAAATACAAGTAGGTACTGCTTCTGATCATATATATCACACATTGCCAGTTACTGTTGGTGTTATGGACATGCAGTTTAGAGATTCCGAAGTACAAACGTCTAAAAAGCAAGTCATTATTTCAAGCAGGCAACTCATGATAGAAGGGTGTGTGCGTGATGTGCAAGCAACTCCTGTGGCAGGATGTCTGGTGAAGTGTCTGAAGACAGGTGCTGCGACAAAAACCGATTCTAAAGGACTTTATAAGATAAAGGTTGCAGATAATGATACTCTTTTGTTTTCGAAAAAAGGGTATACAGAAAAGAAAGTTGCTGTCCGCCAACAGACCTCCATCAATATTCAATTAACAAAAGGCTTTTGATATAGATGCCGCAAAGTGTAACGACAACTTATTTTTTATCGAAAGGATGAAAGTTGTATAAAATTTACTTAGCTGATACAAGATAATAATATGATTTTCTTTGAATACAGAAATATGTATATATACGAAAAGGAAACTGCTTTGGGTGTGAGTTGTACGAATGGAAGTAAACAAACATTCTTTCAAGTTGTGTGTTTGTTGATGTTTTTGCTAACTATTCCATTCCCTCTTTATGCTCAGTATACGGGTAGAGTGTTTGAAGATCGAAATTGGAATGGCGTATATGATAAAGGAGATAAGTTGCTTCCGAAAGTGGCGGTGTCTGATGGTTTGCATGTAGTGCAGACAGATGCAAAAGGAACTTATCTCTTGCCGGGGCATGAGCGTATGCGCTTTCTGTTTATTACAACGCCTTCGGGCTACAAGACTTTTAATGCGTTTTATCAACAAGTAAGGAAAGGAACGTCTTCGTATGATTTTGCGTTGTATCCTTGTTCTGTGGGAATAAAGTCAGATGGCAGTCATCAATTCATCCATCTGTCTGATACGGAGATATCTACGGAGGAAGGACATGACATGTGGTCACGTCAACTGTGTGAATATGCCGACAATGAGAAAATAGCCTTTGTCGTTCATACAGGAGATATTTGTTACGAAGGAGGTTTGAAAAGTCATATTCGGATTCTGAATACTCGTTTGATGGATAATACTCAGGTGTTTTATGGCATAGGCAATCATGATTTGGTAAAGGGAGCTTATGGAGAAGAACTTTATGAAAAAATCTATGGCCCCGTGTTTTACTCTTTTGATGTGGGAGCCGTACACTATGTGATGACACCGATGCTTCAAGGAGACCATCGTCCTAGCTATCGGAAAGAAGATGTATATCGCTGGTTGAAGAATGATTTGGCCTTGGTGGAAAAAGGCAGACCAATCGTATTCTTCAATCATAGCATACCCGAAGATACTATCACGTTTCGCTATGGAATCAGTCCGACTGAATATATAGATTTGCCCGCAAGAGGAGTGAAGAACTGGTTCTATGGACATTGGCATATTCATCATCAGGTTCAGCATCCTGCTACGAAAATGAATCTCATTTGTACCGCTACACCTGCAAGCGGAGGCATTGATCATGCCACTTCTGCTTTTCGGGTATTAGCTGTTGACGCAAAGGGGAAGACGACTTCCGAGATGCGTTACAGCTATCTGCCTGCTTATGTGCAGATCGCTTCTTTGAATGGATTGCAGCGTCCGAAGTTATCTTCGGGAAAAATTCCATTGTCTGTGAATGCCTATTCGTCTGTATCTCCGGTACAATCAGTGCAATATCGCTGCACGTGTGAAGGTCGCCCCATAACTCCTCTTCGTTTTATGCAGCCGCAGAGCGACTTTACGTGGTATGCGGAGCTGGAGTTAGCTTCGCAATGGAACAACCGCAAGGTGACCATAGAGGTGCAGGCTACTTTTAAGAATGGCGAGGTAAAGAGGACAAAGCGTTCGTTTTTTAATGGACTTTTAGAACAACCGGCTCCCATGCGTTTGTCATGGGTGCGGAATGTTGGTGCTTCGGTTTATATGACGGCACCTGTCGTTCAGGAAAACAAAGTCTATTTAGCAACCATTGATGAGAATGGAACAGGCAAATCGGCCTTAGTATGCTTGGATGCCAATACTGGAGCAATCTGCTGGAAGTATCCCATTCGCGGTTCTGTGCGAAGTAGTATTGCGGTTTCTAAAGGTTATGTGTTGGCACAAGATGTCTATGGTTCGTTGTATGCTGTTGATGCATTGACGGGACAATTGAATTGGGAGAAAAACTTGGGCATTGGCTTGTTGCCGGGATTGAATGATGGCTTGTTGGCAGTGGGCGATGTTGTGTATGCCGGCACAGGATTATCTTTGTGCGCGTTACAAATATCTGACGGGAAACTATTGTGGAGAAACAAGGAATGGTCGCGAGGAGAAGGTTGTGTGGCCACGTTGTCGCTTCACCAACATATTTTGATTGGTCATGCCAACTGGAAAGGATTGTATGCTAATGACGCCCGTACAGGTAAAATGCTGTGGGAGAAGAAAGATAAGGAACTTCGTTATCGTTCAGGATCGGTTACTTGGAGTGGCGAACAGTTTTATTTGCTTTCCGGTAAGTCGTTGTTTCTTATTGATGGCCATACTGGTCACATCATTGTTCATAAATCATTAGGGTATGGAGTGGATGTTAATACGGCTCCATTGATAACCGATGACGAGATTATCTTCGGTACAGCTCAACGAGGAGTGGTAGCTTTGAATAAAGAAACGTTAGAGGAGAAATGGCGTTTTCAAACATCTCCTGCTTTAATCTACACGTCACCTTATACGCGTCCTCCTTCTGCCACGGTCGAAACGCGTCCTATTTTGCAGGGAGATATTGTATTTATCGGTGCTTCAGATGGCTATCTCTATGGACTACATCGAAAAACGGGAAAACCGGTATGGAAGTTTCAGACAGGTGTTCCTATTTTCTCAACGGTAGCCGTTGCTAATGGTTGGCTTTATATGGCCGATTTTGGTGATAATGTTTATGGGTTTGAGGCGAGAACTCTTTTTCTGTAAGATTATTCTTTCTATGAGGGTATGCCTATTTTGACATACCCTCATTTAGTATATTTGTTTATATCGAGAAGGATTCCGCTGCCGCTTTTCCTGCAACATAGCCTGTTGTCCAAGCAGCCTGCAAGTTGAAGCCACCTGTTATTCCGTCAATATCAAGCACTTCGCCTGCAAAGTACAAGTGTCGGCATACTTTGCTTTCCAGCGTGCGGGGGGTGATACTTTGCAGACTGATACCACCGCAAGTTACGAACTCATCTTTAAATCGGCCTTTTCCTTGAATGTTATGCACGTCATTGGTGAGTGTCTCTATCAGTTTATTCATGCCTTTACGTCCCAATTCTTCCCAACGCTTTTTGCTGTCCAGTCCAGCCCGCTCCAACAGATATTGCCAGACGCGGGTCGTAAGTTGATATGGGACGACGCCGGCCATTTGTTTCTTTTGATTGAGCTGAATCATCTTTGTAAGTTGCTGCTCAACGATAGCTGCATTCGTTTCGTTTATCCAGTTGATAGCCACGTTGACTTTATATTTATGCTCATGCAGATAGCGGGCTGCATAGGACGATAGCTTCAGTGTTGCCGGACCACTCATGCCCCAGTGAGTAATAAGCAGTGCGCCTTCACTTTTAAACTTGGTGGAAGGTATTGACAGGCTAACCGGGTCTACCACGATTCCCATCAAGTCGGTAAAGGCCTTGTCCTCGACGCTAAGCGTGAATAGCGAAGGCGCCGGCTCTATAATCTCATGTCCCGTCTGCGCATGGTGTTGAAGTCCTTTGAGCAAGGGTGAGCCACCCGTCGTAATAATAACTTTATCAAACTGTTGGGCAGGCTGATTCGCAAAACTTACTTTCAGTCGGCCTTCTTCCAATGGCGTAATACCCGAGAGACAATGGTGCAACAATATCTTAATGCCAAGTTTTTTAGCTTCGTTTGTCAGACATTCGATAATAGCCTGCGAATTCTGAGCCTTTGGAAAAACACATTGGTCGGCCTGTGTCACGAGTTCTACACCGTTATCTTCAAACCATTGATATACTTCCTTATAGTCGAATTGCTTGAATAGGCGCTTCATCAGTTTGTGCCCTCTGGGATATACGTGTTTCAGATCTTTTATATTTGCAAAACTATTCGTCAGATTGCAACGCCCACCACCCGAAACGCCCACCTTGGCAAGCACTTTACCGGTTTTCTCGTAGATGATGACTGTAGCATTCGGGTTAGTACGCTTGGCTGTTATGGCAGCAAAGAAACCTGCCGCGCCACCACCTATCACAGCGATATGGCTTGAAGTACTCATATATTCTACATTGATTATGTGATCACTAAGTTACTGAAAAATATTTATTTGTGCAATAATACCTATCTAAATTGGATAGAATTTGGTGCTTTGGATTATTAGTATTACTTTTGCACTCCGAGAAAACTAAATATTTTTTAACTACATTATATTTATTTTGTAATAAAACATCGTATATGAAACGAAACATTTTGATTCTATTGTCAGTATTGACATTCACAGGCACTGCTTTGGCCCAGGATGACAAGGTCGTTAACTACAGGACAATGGCCCGCGAACAGTTGGACCTTCGTGTGCAAAACCTTCAAGACGAGTTGAGAGAAGCTACTTCTCAAAGCAAGAAGGCTAAAGAAATCTACAAAGACGCCCAAAAGAGTTTTCAACAAGCAAAGAAGGCTTATCAAGAAGCTAAGACACTTGAAAAGCAAAAGAAGCAAGCTTTGAAAGAAGCCCAGAAAGCAATTAAGTACAGGGCTAAACTTAAAGCTTTGGGTAATTAAATTTTTCCGATCCGATTTTTAGACTTTTATTATCGCATTGTGTATGCTATTGGCTGACACCTAACATACACAATGCTTTTTTTATTATTCAAATAATTCACGCACTATACGTTTATCATCTTCATCTTTCTAATGTACTGATTAACAGGAATTTAGTAGTTGGTTGTCGAAAGCTGTTCTTGGTCGTTTTAAAAGGGCAGCTTTTAGCGTGTAAAAGGGCTGCTTTTAGCGTGTAAAAGGGCTGCTTTTAGCGTGTAACTAATCAATGAAAATGGAGAAATATCGAAATTGATGTAAACTAACTGATAATGAGTAGGAAATGCTCTAATTTGCACAATACGTCTTTATTCGTAAAAGGCAGAAAAGTGCAGATTTAGGCAGAAGTTCAGTTACCAAAGTATTACCTGATTTTGGGATAGGTAACGATGGAGTAATGTTCGGTAACTGAATTATTTTCGCTCGTGCATCTGTTGCTTCGGTCGGCAGTTTTCTGCGTAAGTGAGGAACGCTTTAATTCGGGTAATTTTGCCCACAAATATTAAAGCGTATGAAAACAGAGAAGATGAAGGTGCTGCTCTACCTTAAAAAGAGCAGTTTGGACAAGTCGGGCAAGGCTCCGATTATGGGACGAATAACCATAGGGCGTTCCATTGCCCAATTTAGTTGTAAACTATCTTGTACTCCCGATTTGTGGAATCCACGTGAGAGTCGTATGAATGGCAAGAGCCGCGAGGCGGTGGAGATTAACGGCAAGTTGGAGAACCTACTGCTTTCCATTCAATCAGCTTATCAATCCTTGTTTTCAAAAGGTTGCCCATTTGACGCAACCGAAGTAAAAGAGCAGTTTCAAGGCAGCGTACAGGCACGGTGTATGTTCATCGAAAGGCTGGATATGCTTATCAAGGAGCGTGAAGCGCACATCGGTATAGATATGAAGAGAGCATCTATGTCTGCCTATCGTCTCACCCGAAAACGATTGCAGGAGTTCATTCAAAAGAAATATAATGTTTCGGACTTGGCATTCTCGCAGCTGACAGAAAACTTCATCTACGAACTGCAGACGTTCTGTCTCGGTGAACTTGGTTATCAGCAAAGCACATTCTTCAGAGTGGCAGCAGATTTGAAGACTGTCTGTAGGCTTGCTTATCGTGAGGGAATAGCCGATACATTTCTGTTTGACAAAGCGCATATAGAACGTGGAGACAAGAAAACGCCGAAAGCACTCGACAGGGAAGCCTTGGAGAAGTTAAAGGCTCTCCGCTTTGATGACTTGGAGGAGGAAATGGAAACGGCAAGGGATATTTTTCTCTTTGCCTGTTATACCGGTGCAGCCTATTGTGATTTGATGATGCTTGGTAAGAAGCATCTTGTTCGTGATGATAATGGTAGCCTTTGGTTAAAGTTCAATCGGCAGAAGACGGGTGTGCTTTGTCGCATCAAATTATTGCCCGAAGCCATCCAGCTAATCGAGAAAATGCACATCGATGAAAGGGAAACATTGCTCCCCTTCATTAAATATCCCGCTTATCAGTCTTGCCTGAAAGCCTTACGACTGCGGGCAGGTATTTCTTTTCCCTTTACCACGCATACAGCAAGGCACACCTTTGCCACGCTTATCACCTTGGAACAGGGCGTACCGATTGAAACGGTGAGCAAGATGCTCGGACACACGAACGTAAGTATGACCGAACGCTATGCAAAGGTAACCCCGCAAAAGCTCTTTGAAGAGTTTGGTCGCTTTCTCTCTTTCACAGAAGATTTGCAGTTGGTTATTTGACCAATTGCTTTCATTCGACATCGTTTTGGATAAAAATATACATACAAAACCATCAAGACAATGAGGAGTACATTCAAGATATTGTTCTATATCAACAGGCAGAAAACAAAGACTGATGGTAAGACAGCCATTCTCTGCCGTATTACCATAGATGGGAAAAGTTCCGCCATAACCACAGGAGAGGAATGCCTGCCGACAGAGTGGAACGCCAAACAAGGACAGACTACCGACAAAAGAATAAACAAAAGGCTTGCAGAGTTCAAAGAACTTGTAGAAAAGACTTATCGGGATTTACTGACGAGGGACGGAATGGTCAGCGTGGAGCTAATCAAGAACCGCTTGCAAGGTATTGCCACTCATCCGACAACGCTGCTTGCCATGAGCAAGGCTGAACTGCAATCCGTCAAAGAGTGCGTGGGAAAGTCAAAAGCAGAAAGTACGTACCAGAATCTTTGCTATTCCGACAAGCTGTTATGCGAGTTTGTCAAGGATAAAGGTGTAAAGGATATACCTGTAATCACCATTACGGAAGATTTGTTTGAAGAGTATTGTTTCTTTCTTAAAAAAAACGGACTGAAAGAATCAACTATCAATAAGCTCCTTTGCTGGCTAAGTCGATTGATGTATCGTGCGGTCAGCCAAAGGCTCATTCGTTGCAATCCCTTTGAGAATGCCAAGTACGAGAAAACGGAACAGAAAATACGCTTTCTGCAAAAGAAGGATGTGGCCAAACTCATGGCTTTGAAAGTAAACGACAAGGAAGTAGAACAGGCAAGACTGCTGTTCATCTTTGCTTGCTTTACAGGCTTGGCTATTGCCGACATGGAGCATCTGCAATATGGACATATCCAAACAGCGGCGGGCGGACAGAAGTACATCCGTAAGGAACGGCAGAAGACAAAGGTGGAGTTTGTCGTTCCTTTGCATCCGATAGCCGAAGCCATTATCAAACATTGCAAGGCTAAACAAAAGAAAACGGAGGAATGCAATCGATGAAAGAAAAAGGTAAAACTGAAATAACGACAGATAACCTTGTCTTTCCCAGTGATTGCAGCCGAAGTATGATGAGTGCAAAGCTAAGCATCGTGGGCAAAGCTTGCGGCATTAGAGAAAGGTTATCCTACCACATGGCACGGCATACGTTCGGCACGATGAGTTTGAGTGCCGGCATTCCCATAGAGAGCATTGCCAAGATGATGGGACACGCATCTATCGCCAGCACACAAATCTATGCGCAAGTAACCGATAATAAGATTTCGGAGGATATGGACAGACTGATTAGGAAATATCAAAAGGAGAAAGCAAAGGAGGAAGCGATATGAACGTCAATCACCATCAAGCAAAAAGAGACCGCAGTTATTTCGAATGGGGCGATAAGATGCAAATTGTCCGCAAAGGAAATGGCGATATAGCCATGACGGAGACTGAACTTGTAGATTTCTTCGGTGTAACATGGAGGAAGCTCTATTATCGTCTGCAACTGCTTCTGAAAACATCTCATCTGCACCCTGACGAAAGGGATGCTGGTGAGGAAGAAGTTTTTGTGAACGGACGACCAAAAGGCTATGCGCCGCTTTATCTGCTCTCAACCATCATTGCCCTGTCCTTTCAGTTGGACAGCACGGAAGCCCTATCTGTTCAGAAAGTACATTTATAGGGAAATACACCGCCCGACAAATATCATAACACCGATATTCTTAATCGGCAAGACGGATAGCTGATACATTTCTTTCTCTTTCACTGATATTATCTTACTACATAACTACAAGGAGAAGGAATACGGTGAAAGAAAAAGGTTAAGCGTGTAGTCAGAAAATAGAAATCGCTATTACTACAGTCTGACTACACGCTACCACTTCTTTGTTAGATTTTGTGTTATGATAGCAGTGGTTGTCATTGCATTTTCGGTATTTTTCGGCCTTATTGTTATTTCTTTTTTGTATTTTTGTAACAAAAATACAAAAGACAATGACGCAAGACGAAAGAACACTCTGGCAGGTCGTAAAGGGATACTTTAATGCTCTTCCCGATAAGGAAAGCGAGGCGGAGACAATCAGCCAGATCAGTAGTGGGGTCAGGTTTCACGGTTCCAACCTTTGGGTATTAATCTTTGCCATCTTTATTGCCTCATTGGGATTGAACCTCAATTCCACCGCAGTAATCATCGGTGCCATGCTTATTTCTCCGCTCATGGGTCCGATTATCGGCATGGGGCTGTCTGTAGGGATCAATGATTTTGAATTGCTCAAGCGGTCTATCAAAAACTATTTGGTTGCTACCGTCATCAGTGTGATAACGGCAACCATCTACTTTGTCATCACGCCACTTAATGAGGCACAGTCCGAGTTGTTAGCGCGCACTTCACCTTCGTTATACGATGTGCTCGTGGCTATTTTCGGTGGTGCTTCCGGCATTCTTGCCATAGCCACCAAGGGCAAGGGAAACGTAATACCGGGGGTAGCCATCGCCACGGCATTAATGCCCCCATTATGCACGGCCGGATATGGTTTGGCTGTTGGCGAATTTTCATTCTTTTTCGGAGCGTTCTACCTTTTTTTCATCAACACCGTTTTCATAGCCCTTTCTACTTTTGTCGGGGTGAGAATGTTACGGTTCAAGCGGAAGACGTTTGTTAATACCCAACAGTTGAAAAAGGTAAAGAAGTATATTATTGCCATAACTATCATAACCATGTTGCCAGCCACCTATATGACGATACAGATTATTCGAACGAGTGTGCGAGATAGCAATACGCAGCAATTCATTAAGAATGAACTCACCTTTAAAGGCACGCAGATACTCTCCCATAGTCGCAACGACGACAAGAAGACCATAAGAGTCGTGGCTATAGGAAAATCCATTGAGAAAAATGCCATTGACAAGGCAAACCTTAAGCTGGAGAACTATCATCTTTCAGGGTATCGTCTGAATGTCATTCAGGGATACCAATCCGACAGCCTCCTGTTGCTTGAAGGACAAACGATGGCACAGGCATCAAAAGCAACCCAGCAGCAGCTAATAGAACAAACAGCGCAACTGAACACAGTGAGCAAACAGCTACAAGAATATACCGCTTATGAGAATCTGGGGAAAGAGATTTCCCAAGAAGTGAAAGCTGTCTGCCCGAAGGTGAAAAGAATAAGTCTTTCGCAAGTGTCTGAAGCCCGCACCGATACTTCGACAACACTCCGCTACACAATTGCCGTTGCCGGCTGTAGCAATCCTTTGTCCGTCGCTGAACGCCTGCAGCTTCAACGGTGGTTGAAAGCGCGGTCGAAAGCAGACAGTTTGCGGCTCATTACCACACAATAATTGTTTGTGTCGGTTTTCAACCTTTCCGGCAGTGCTATCTAATCTAATTTAAGATAGATAATTCCTCACCTGTGATATGTTTATATATTGTAGGCGGAATCATTATTTTTAATTATTGAGAGATGAATTTTAAGAAATCAACTTTTACACGTAACGTTGCTTATCCCGGGCTGTTTGTCCTGATAGGCTTATCATTGGTTTGTGCTTTTTTTCCAAAGTGGACGAATGCAATGCTAAGCTCGGTCCAGTCTGGTATTTACAGAAGCCTTAGTTGGTCTTATATCCTTTTGGTGTCGTTTTTCTTTATTTTCCTCGTAGTAATGGCGTTCAGCAAGTTAGGCAACATTCGTTTGGGTACAGATAATTCTTCGCCGCAATACAGTTTCTTCTCGTGGATAGCGATGCTTTTTGCCGCAGGAATGGGTATCGGTCTGATGTATTTCGGTGTGGCCGAACCGATGTCTCACTATGTGAACCCGGCACTTCCTAATATAGCTAATCCGGCCAAGGAGTCCCAGCTGGCTACATTCTTTCATTGGGGTTTGCACGCATGGAGTATATTTGCACTTATGGGGCTTATCCTTGCGTATTTCTCTTTCCGTTATAAGCTACCTTTGGCTATCAGGAGTGGTTTTTATCCCCTATTAGGTGAACGTATAAAAGGGCGCATTGGCGATGTTGTTGACGTTTTTGCCTTGGTGAGCACTTTTTTGGTATAGCAACATCTTTGGACTTTGGTGTAGTTCAGTTAAATGCTGGTTTAGTTCACTTGGGAGTCCTTAATCAATCAAGTCTCTTTTTTCAATGCGTAATTATCATACTAGTTAGTTCTGTGGCCATAGCGTCGGCGGTGGCTGGTGTAAACATGGGTGTTAAACGGCTGAGTGAAATAAATCTAAGTATGTCGGTATTGCTGATGATTTTTGTGCTTTCCGTAGGGCCAAACGCGTTGCTTCATGCGGATAAGCTCGATATTTGGTCATTCCTGTTTTCCAATACGCTCTATTTCAAACCAATAAAATAGATTAGATTTTGTCTGTTTCAAAACTTTTACTTATCTTTGCAGCGTGAATTGTAAATGTAAATAACATTCAATCAGGAATTAGCAAGAGTGAAACTGCCGGTAACATTATATAAAGGTATAAGCGCGATGCAAGGAAATGTGTATTTCTCTGTAACAGCATCACGCCTTTATTGCTATGTGTCAAACAATTATTACTATTCACGATGACAAAGATACAATAAATATTATAAAATGAACCCAAGAAGAACGAAAATTCTTATATTGAGAAATAAATAAAACGGTACTTGGAGTAGATGCATCTCTATCCGAGTACCGTTGTCCGTTCAGCAATATACGCTTATTGCCTTTATCCTGTTCTACTGCTCTTGTAATTCTCCTGTAGCATCTTCTCCAAGTCCGAAGCCTTGTAGAGTATCTTTCCTGCAAACTGTGTGTAGGGGATAATCTTCCTGTCTCGGTAGTCCTGCAAGGTACGGGGACTGATATACAGCCGCTCACACACTTCCTTACCCGTGAGGAAAAGTTCTCCTGCAAAGAGTGGTTTGTGTGTATCCGACACTTCCACAATCCGTTTGCCTACACCTCTCAATGCCGAGACAACCAGCTGCATCTCGTCCGTCTCCATGTTCAAGTCTCTTGCTGTTTCCATTATATCTGTCTGTTTTTAGGTTTGTTAGACTTCGTAAGAAGCAATGCTTCCACATCCTCGCGCTTATAATAGCACTTGTGCCCGATTTGCGTAAACGGCAGCACGCCCGTATCGCGATAATGCTGCAAGGTGCGTTTGCTGATGCTTAACAGTCGGCACACATCGCCGTTGTGCAGCCAGTCCGTGTGCTTACTCTTTTCTCCGAATGCCTTGTGGCAGCATTCTGCAAGGCTCAAGATTTCATCTCGAAGCTTTGCCCAATTAGTTTCTGTAATGATGTAATAGTTCATAATTTTATATTGTTATTGTTTGTTGTTTCAGGTCTTTCCTGTTTCCATCGGCAAAGATAATGGCGTACGTACACCTCTCAAAGCCGTGGTGAACAGCAGGGAAGTTTCGGGAAGAACAGGGAAAAGGGTAATCCGTTCCATCGGTTCGCATTTGCGTTTTCCTGCCCCATCTTCTTCTTTTGTTGCAAAGACAATGCAAGCGAGTGCAGAGGAAAGTTCACTTATCCTTTGTTGAGCGCAGCTTGTCTTATGCAAAATTAATATTGGATATTTCTTATTCCATCACTTTCCATTCAAGTGGCAGCTTGTGGCGTCGTAGTGGAATAGGTTGGCACAGTAATCCGAGATAAAATATGCTCCAATCAATAGTTTGTAGATAGCTGGAGCAAAAAACTGTATCTGAAAGCAGACAACGACAATCGTATTTCTACTAACCTATCTTTCCTGTCATCCGTTTTTTGCTTAATGAGACGATAAATGCTCTTCTTGCCTGCCCGTTTACCTAAGAATTTTGCAGCAGACAGATGCAACATTATGCAAGAAGTCTCTGAATGCTTGGAAGTTACGCGTTCTCACCCTAACTTCACTCTTGGAAACCAATTCAAGGAAATAATGAAAAAGAACGCAGATGCAGGCAATATAGGCAGCAGGAGAAATCCTCATCGCAGGGGTAGTTCCTCCAAGAATGCAGAGATAGAAAACTACCTCTCCACACACTACGAGTTCAGATGCAACACGATATTGGGCAGAACCGAATATCGCAGTAAGGATAATAGCGATTTTGTAAAAGTCGGTCGCTACGAAATCAACACGCTTCGCAGGGAACTCGATTGTGATGAAGATATAATGACTTCCTCCGATAATCTCTACTCCATCATCGAGAGCAGCTTCTCTCCCCGTATCAATCCCGTGCAGGAGTATTTCAAAGAGTTGCTACTGATAGATATAGGTGATAGCAGTAGCTGTGATGATGTCGGTTGCAGGGATAGTAATGTGCCTTCTTTTTCGCCGAAAGCAATTTCCGATTTGGCAAGTTGCGTTGTTATCCGTAATTCTAACAAATGGTTGCCGTATCTTACCAAATGGCTTGTTGCGGTGGTCGCCAATGCGATGGACGACCGCGAGTGTCGCAACCATACCTGCCTCGTGCTGACAGGCGAGCAAGGCAAGTTCAAGACGACGTTTCTCGATTTGCTCTGTCCACCCAAACTGCACGGTTACAGCTATACGGGCAAGATATACCCACAAGAGAAGGATACACTTACCTATATCGGTCAGAATCTTATCGTAAACATAGACGACCAGCTAAAAGCCCTCAATAAGCGGGACGAAAACGAACTGAAGAACCTTATCACCTGTCCGATGGTCAAGTACCGTATGCCGTATGACAAGTATGTTGAGGAGCATCCCCACTTGGCAAGCTTCGTGGCGTCAGTGAACGGGAATAACTTTCTTACCGACCCGACAGGCAGCAGACGTTTTTTGCCTTTCGAAGTACTCTCCATAGACATAGAAAGAGCAAAGGCAATTTCTATGGATAAAGTTTATACGGAAGCCAAAGCCCTGTTAAGGTCAGGTTTCCGCTATTGGTTTGACGATGACGAGATAGCCGAACTGTATCGGGAGAGCGAGGATTTCCAAGTACAGACAGCAGAGATGGAACTCTTGCTACGTTGTTTTGAGAAGCCAACGGAGGACGAGAACTATTTGTTAATGACCACTACGGAGATACTCACCTATTTGGGTATTTATACCCACCAGCCACTTCTTGCCAAACGTATGGGCGAAGCCTTGAAGAAAGCAGGATATATAAAGGTGAGTAAGCGAAGAAACGGTAGGAATCCCATCTATGTCTACAAGATTAGAAAAATCTTGCCATGTCCACTCATTCAAACTTGTAGTAGCCAAATGTAGTAGAATGTGTAGTATCTCCATATACTACTAATTATTGTTGATTATCAATTACTTATATTAAAATAGTATGTAGTAAGAAGAAAGGTAAAAAAGTTTGGAGGGGAAAACTTTAGAAAAGAGGATTTCATTCAAATGGCATTCAAATATAATTCAAACCAACCATTATTATTCAAATAAGAATTATCCTACCATTTAAAGTTTATGACAATGAAAGAAGATTTATCACTTATCAAGCGATACCCCATCGTGGAGTATCTTGAAAGGAAAGGCATCAAGCCTGTACGCAGGACCCCTGCCTATGCCCTGTACCGTTCACCACTTCGTGAAGAAACACATCCGAGTTTCAAGGTGGACACAGAGAAGAACCTTTGGATAGACTATGCCGAAGGCAGGGGCGGAAGCATCATCGACCTCTGTATGCGATTGGAGAACTGCACGCTCTCGGAAGCCATCTGCCGTTTGGGGCAGACCACTTCCTTTGATACAACGTGCAACAATGTCGAACCCTCAAAGGAGAAGGCATACAGCAGCAATGGCAGTATCAAACCGCTAAAAGAGAAAATGGCCAATGGGACAAGGAGACTGATAGAAGTATCAGACACCTTGCCGCCACCTTTGCAGGAGTATCTTACAAAGGTGCGCTGCATCAACTTGGTAAAGGCGATACCCTTTCTCAAATGTATCAGCTATGAGGTAAGAGGAAGAAGATACGAAGCCATTGGCTTTGCCAACCTCTCCGGCGGCTATGAACTTCGGAACGACAAGACGTTCAAAGGAACGGTAGTCCCGAAAGATATAACCCCGGTATTTGAGAATAAGCCACAGCCCGTCTGTCTGTTCGAGGGGTTTATGGACTTTCTCTCTTTCCTTTCAATGAAAGAAGAAGTGAATAACCGCTGCCTTGTGATAAACTCTGTGAGCAACATTGGAAGAAGTATCAGCTACCTGAACAACCATCAAGTATCTTCTATCCGTACTTTCCTTGATAACGACGATGCCGGGCGGAGAGCAACACAGGAGCTGATAAGGGCAGGTTTTAAGGTAGAAGACATGTCTGTACATTACGGGAACTTCAAAGACCTCAACGAGTATCATGTCAGCCGTGTTCGTGAGCAACAGAAAAAGCTGGAGAAAGCTCCAAAAACAAACAATAAACCCAAACAAGTCAAACTAAAAATACGATAGAACGATGAAAAAGATAAAAGCAAGCAGAGAGGAGATAGACCAATCCATAAAAGAAGCGTTCAACATGAACAGACAGGAAAGTAATGAAAGAACAGAAAGGAAAAGTCTTTCATACTACTTGGGAGATACAGAAGACGAGGTGGAAGAACAACCACAGGCAAAAGCTCCATCAAAGGAAACAGATTGCCAAGAAGTAATAGCTTCTGAGCCTGCACAGCACACAGAGAATGAAACCGTTCAACGGCGTATCAGTGCCAAGATGAGACGGGGAACGCTCGAAGCCTACAAGCAGGCTTTCCTTGTTCCGACCAAATTGAACGACCGAAAGGCGGTTTATCTGAGTAGGGCGACACAGGAGCGCGCAGACATCATCGTCCGCAGACTGGGCGACAGGGGCAGCAACCTTTCAAGTTTTGTAGAGAATATCGTGCGCATTCATTTGGAGGAATACGGTGAGGACATAGAGAAATGGAGAAAGCTGTAAACCGCAGGAAAAGGGTCGAGGGTTTTATTCAAAACCCACAACCTTTTTTAGAGAATACGATAACGGCAATTTACTGAACAGGCAGAATGGTGAGAACACCACGAACACAGTTAAACACAGAATGCACGGCATTCACTTTTCGGCTGCAAAACGCCTCGTGCGTAAATGGTCTTATCACTGACATTGCAAGACGTCAGTTTGTACCCACAAACTGCGCTTGCTCCCCTTGTGAGACTGTCGGGGAGATTAGACCGTAATCACTCCGTTCTCATCGGTCAGTGTTCAGGAATTAAGCAATAACGAAAAGAGGACTTTTATATGAACAGATACAATAGCAAGACTGCCCGATGGCAGCAGCAGGAGAAGAAAGAACTGCGGATGAACAAGACGGAGTTCATCAAGGTAAGGTGCACCTTAGAGGAGAAGCAACGAATTAAATCAAAGGCAGAAAGCGCAGGGCGGAAGTTCTCAGATTACTGCCGTGAGATACTCCTTAATGGAGAGGTAACAGCAGTTCCTAAGATGACGGACAATGAAAAGGAAGCCATTGCTATACTCCAGCATACAGGACGATTCTATGGGCAGGTTTCCAATCTCATCAAGGTTAAGGACGAGGATTGGCTACATATCACAAAGAACCTCTCGCTATGTGCAAAGGAAGCATTTAAGCGATTTTACGACCCCTATTTTCGTGTGGACGATGAGATATATAAGGTCTTAAATCTGACAAGAGATGATAGGAAAATGTAAGGCGATAGCCCACGGCAGCACGGCTCTGGACTATATTTTCAGAGAGGGCAAGCTCGGCTATCGGCTTGCCTTCCACAATCTTTGCAACAGGGAGCCAAAGGCAATCTATGAGGAAATGAAAGTGGTCAGCGACTACAACAGCCGTTGCAGGAACAAGTTTCTCCGTATCGAAATAGGCATCGCACCTCAGGACGAGAAAAAGCTGCCTGTGTCCGAACTTATGAGGATAGCCCATTTGTTTGCCAAGCGAATGGGACTTGACAACCACCAATGGGTGGCAGTAACGCACAAGGACACCGACAACAGACACATTCACATCATTGCCAACCGTATCAGTCTGTACGGAGAGGTCTATGATACCACCTTTGTGAGCAACAGGGCAGCAAGGGTGGCGGAGGAAATCAGCAGGGAGAAAGGTTTGACTATTGCAAAAGAGGTCAAGGCGGAAAGGAAACACCAAAAGGTAAAAGCCAATCCCACGAGAGAACAGACAAAGACAGAGGTGCAACAAATCTGCTATGCCTTACTCGGCAAATACAAGGGCAGTGGCATATCTGGATATTCTATGTTCCTCTACGACCTTAGCAAGAGTGGCGTAACCATTGACCGCTTGAAGAACAAGCAGGGCAAGGTCTATGGCTTGAAGTTCTCATATAACAGACAAAGTTTCAAAGCTTCTGAAATCGGCAGGGAGTTCGGTTACCGTTCCTTGCAGAAGAACTTTGAGATAAGCAACAAGACAGAACCAAAGAAAGCAACGACAATGGCAGACGAGCCGGCAAAGAACAACGCTCAATCCGATAGAGGCTATCAACTTGTTCCTCCCAGCCGCTCCTATATACCATCTGCCAACACAAATGAACGTTCATCTATTGCACAAGCCGTAGGCAATGTGGCAAGTACTGCCATAAATGCAGCCGAAGAAATCATTTCCGGAGCAGGCGGGTTAATCAACCCACAGACACACGGTGATGATTATGCCGAGACAGCATGGCAGCACAGGCTCAGAAACCAAGCCAAGAAAAAGAAGAAAAGAGGAAGAGGATTGTAACCACTTTTCTCTATTCCTAGTCTCTATCCCAAAACGAAGACAAAGCAAAAGAGAGAAATCTTCATCAAAAACGCTTGTTATTCAAAGCAAATGATTATCTTTGCAAATAGAATAACAAGCGTTCTTTGTTAATGCAGAAACCTGCGATTGAAAGTAATTCGCTCGTTTCCAAATCGTTACCTATTTAGTCTATGCAACAAGGTAACTTCTTTATTTTCAATTAGATACATTTTGAGAATTATCTTGCAAGGTGAAAGGGCTGCTTTTGGAAAAGCATTGTTTTTTATAATGTTTTCGCCGGTGGAGCACATTAATCCCATTGAGCATTCTGTTATATTATTCTCACGTTTATAGTAGCACGTATGCCCATAGGCATGCTTTTTGCTGGGAGAGTCTATAAATGAATTATAATTAGGAGGTTTGAATTATGGCATTTATTGATTATTATAAGATTTTAGGCGTTTCAAAAGATATTCCACAGAAAGATATCAGAAGTGCGTATCGAAAGCGTGCCAAGGAATTTCATCCCGACTTGCATCCTAATGACGTAAAGGCTAAGGCCAAGTTTCAGGCACTGAATGAGGCGTATGACGTGTTGTCTGATCCGGATAAGCGTAAAAAGTATGATCAGTATGGCGAACGGTGGCGTGAAGCTGACATGTTCAATAGTAGTGCCGAGCAGGGTAGTGGAGGCTTTGGCAGGAGTAGTGCCGGTGGTTCGCCATTTGACGGTTTTGATTTCTCATCGTTTGGATCGGACGGAGGCTTTTCCAGCTTCTTCCAAGATCTTTTTGGAGGTGGAGTTAAAGCCGGTGGGCGGCGGTCGCGCCAGAGTAGTGGCAATTCGGGTATGATGAACGCGAGCGTAGACATTGGTCTGAAAACGGCCCTATTGGGTGGCGAAGTTGTTATTCAGTTAAATGGTGGGGAGAAAGTTCGTTTGAAAGTTAAACCTGAAACACAGAACGGTACCAAAGTCCGTTTGCGTGGCAAGGGCTATGACAAAGGCGATGGCACGATGGGCGATTTGATAATTACCTATAATGTTGTATTGCCAACCGGTTTGACTGAATATCAAAAAAGTCTAATCAGGCAGGCATTGTAAAATAAGAAATAGGAGAGAAGTCTTGTTTAGCGCAAGAATAACATTATTTTATAGGTAAAATAAGCGCGTAAAAAAAGCGATGGCCTTCACAGGCAACCGCTCCAAATCTTCAATAGGTATTAGTTTCTTTAAGGTAAAAAGATTGTTTTCAGGATAACGATGCAAATATACGTATTAATTTTTGATGCGCAAAATATTTTGATTAATATTTTTTTAAGAAAATAGTTGTGTGCCCACACAATGAAAAAATATATAAGAAAAGAGATTTGTTTCTTTCAAACCTGGTTGGTTAAGGCCAACAAGGCCGGAAAAACAAATCTCTTTTTTTGTTAATCTAAGAAAACGCTGTCTTCAAAACGTTAAAAGTGATAAGCTATAGAAGCCCGGACTTTATCGTATATTCCTGCCGTGGCAGTTTTTAAACTTCTTGCCAGACCCGCACGGGCACGGATCATTAGGACGAGGCAGCTTTTCGGCACGATAGGGGGTGTGGTTAGTTCGGGAGGCTCCCTCACGTGTATCTTGCGTAGCGGCCTGCCGTTGTGCGTTGCGGGCTTCCAACTCTTCAATATTATCTTTTTGCTCTACGTAGTTTTGTCGCTCGCGAATTTCGGGAGCAGCCTCATGCACTTCCTGTTGCTGCATTTCAGGAATCTGGCCACGCATCAACACACTGCAAATGCGATTGTTCATGTCGTTGATCATCCCGTCCCAGAGTTTTACACTTTCCAGTTTGAAGATAAGCAATGGGTCTTTCTGCTCGTAGCTTGCATTTTGAACGGAATGGCGTAGTTCGTCGAGCTGTCGGAGATTTTCTTTCCAGTTATCGTCGATGATATGCAACATGATTTGCTTCTCAAACTCCTTAACAACGCTCTTTGCTTCAGATTGGTAAGCCTCTTTAAGGTTGCAAGGAATCTGATAGGTACGCTTGCCATCGGTAATAGGCACAAGGATGCGCTCAAACATAGAGCCTTGGTTTTCTTCAACCTGCTTGATAACGGGGAAGGCAACACTTTGAATGCGTTCGATTTTGCGCTTGAAGTTATCCATGGCCATTTGGAACGTGCGCTCTTCTATTTCCTCACGATTGTCGTTAAGAAGCTCTTCTTCGGTAATCGGACATTCCATGGCGAGCACTTTCATGAATGCTTCTTTCATGCCTTCGTAATCATTCTGTTCGATGATATTGGTGACGCGGTCCCAAATGGCATTCGTAATATCCATGCCGATACGTTCGCCCATGAGCGCGTGGCGACGTTTTTCATAGATAACGGTACGTTGCTTGTTCATCACGTCATCATATTCGAGCAAGTGCTTACGAATACCGAAATTGTTTTCTTCGACTTTCTTCTGCGCACGCTCAATACTACTGCTGATCATCGGACTTTCGATACGTTCGCCATCCTCAAAACCAAGACGGTCCATGACATGGGCTATACGTTCACTGCCGAAAAGGCGCATGAGTTTATCTTCCAATGAAACATAGAATACGGAAGAGCCCGGATCGCCTTGACGGCCTGCACGACCACGCAACTGGCGGTCGACACGACGGCTTTCATGGCGTTCTGTACCGATAATGGCCAAGCCACCTGCTGCTTTTACTTCGGCTGATAGCTTGATGTCGGTACCACGACCAGCCATATTGGTCGCGATAGTCACCGCGCCAAGGCCATTGGTACTTTGACCGGCAAGCGCCACGATGTCGGCTTCTTTCTGGTGAAGCTTGGCATTCAGAACTTGGTGTGGGATGTGACGCATTTGCAACATCTTTGACAGCAGCTCTGAAATTTCTACAGAAGTGGTACCTACCAGGCAAGGGCGCCCACTTTCACGCATGGCAATAATCTCTTCGATGACGGCATTGTATTTTTCACGTGCGGTCTTGTAGACGCGGTCGTCTAAGTCTTTGCGTACAACGGGGCGATTTGTCGGAATCTCTACCACGTCAAGTTTGTAGATATTCCAGAACTCACCGGCTTCTGTTGAAGCTGTACCGGTCATACCTGACAGTTTGTGATACATACGGAAGTAGTTCTGCAGCGTAATGGTAGCAAACGTCTGCGTGGCAGCTTCAATCTTTACATGTTCTTTGGCCTCAATGGCTTGGTGAAGCCCATCGCTCCAACGGCGACCTTCCATGATACGACCCGTTTGCTCGTCTACAATCTTGACTTCGCCATCCATAACGACATATTCGTCGTCTTTATTAAACATGGTATAGGCTTTGAGAAGCTGTTGGAGTGTATGAACACGTTCGCTCTGAATACCATAATGATTAAGAAGTTCATCTTTCTTGTTCAGATAATCTTCTTCGCTAAGTTCTTTATGGGTTTCCAATTCGGAGAGTTGAGAGGTTATATCGGGCAATACAAAGAGATCGGCGTCGCCCGTCTGTCGAGCTAACCACGCGCCACCTTTGTCTGTGAGATCTGCGGAATTCAGTTTCTCATCAACAACAAAATACAGAGGTTCAACAGCCTTTGGCATCTCTCTGTTGTTGTTTTGCATGTAGTATTCTTCCGTTTTCAGCATACCGGCCTTGATACCTTCCTCAGAAAGATATTTGATGAGTGGCTTGTTCTTAGGCAGTGCCTTGTATGAACGGTAGAGTGACAGAAATCCCTCTTCGTTGAGTTGGGCCGCTTTATTCTTATCTGTTTCGTTTTGAGAAGCGGTAATCTTCTGTTTGGCATCGGCCAGAAGCTCTGTAGCCTGCTTGCGTTGTACTTCATAGAGCTTTTCTACCAAAGGCTGATATTGCTCAAACATCTGATCGTCTCCTTTGGGGATAGGACCTGAGATAATCAATGGTGTTCGAGCGTCGTCAATCAGCACGGAGTCTACCTCATCGACAATAGCGTAGTTGTGCTTGCGTTGTACAAGATCGGCCGGACTGTTAGCCATGTTATCGCGCAAATAATCGAAACCGAATTCGTTGTTTGTACCAAAGGTAATATCTGCCAAATAAGCCTTACGACGTTCGTCGGAATTAGGGCGATGCTTGTCGATGCAGTCAACGGAAAGACCATTGAACATATAAAGTGGCCCCATCCATTCAGAGTCACGCTTGGCCAGATAGTCGTTGACGGTTACAACGTGGACACCATTGCCGGTAAGTGCATTAAGGAATACCGGGAGGGTAGCGACGAGAGTCTTACCTTCACCGGTGGCCATTTCGGCAATCTTACCTTGATGGAGTACCGCGCCACCGAAAAGTTGTACGTCATAGTGAATCATTTCCCATTTGAGGTCGTTTCCACCGGCCGTCCAATGGTTATGATAGATAGCTTTATCACCGTCGATAGAAATAAAATCATTTTGAGGATTGGCAGCTAACTCACGATCAAAATCGGTAGCGGTTACGATTGTCTCTTCATTTTCGGCGAAGCGGCGTGCCGTATCTTTTACAATGCTAAAAGCTACAGGCAATACTTCGTTCAGAGCTTCTTCATAAATGTCTAAGACTTCTTTCTCTAATTTATCTATTTCGTTGAAGATATCTTCGCGTTTGTCAATAGGGAGTTCTTCTATTTGGGCCTTTAATTCTTTAATCTTTTCTTTTTGCTCATTGGCCGATTCTTGAACATACTTTTGGATTTCTCGGGTCTTGGCGCGAAGCTCATCGTTACTAAGTGCTTGAATTTCGGGATATGCGGCTTTAACCTTTTCGACAATAGGTTGGATCAACTTCATATCACGCGAGGATTTATCACCGAATAATGATTTTAGAAATTTGTTAAAATTCATTGTTTATATATTATATTTATTATTTCATTATGATGTTGCAAATTTGCAAAACAGTCTTTGTAAATCTACAGTATGTTATCGTTTATATGGGTTTTGAGGGCAAGTATGGCCCAAATTCATATAAATATTAAAAAAGTGGTGACTTAGAGCACGCATTAGGTGCTCGAATCCTGATGGATTTTGCGATGGTAGGCGCAATGTGATCTACCGTGACAGGCGTAAGAATATTTTCATGTTTAAGTCCGTTTCCGTAAAAAATAATGGGGAAAGGGATAAATGCAAAACGACTTGTGGAAGTCTCTTGTGTATCTTCGTTATAAAGTTTCCATCCTGGAGCAATCTCGATAATGATATCACCGCTGTTTGCCGGATTGAAGCCATTCCTTACTTTATGCAATGTTCCATTGTCAGATAGTAGCCGCTCGAGTGTATAAACATCTGAAACACCGGCATTTTGAATCAGCAGTTCCTGGCAACTGTTCAGAATATTGTGTAGGGAAAGTTTCTTCTGCTCTATCAGCTTGTGGTTGAGATAGATTTGATTGTGATAGTAGGCGCTGACATATTGCCCTTGCCCATAAATAGCACTAAGATAGACATTCAACAGTTTGGAAGTCCGATTAATGTAGAATGTCCCAGTTGGTATTTTATAGTTTTGATAATCTTCTGCCTCATCATCCCGTCCTGTACTTGTCAGAACAAATAGTACACGTTCTTTGCCAACCTGTAATTCGATCTCATTGATGAGTTTACTGAGCGTGTTGTCCAATTGCATGTAAACACTCTCCATTTCGGTTTGCCAATTGAGTACAGGAGCTTCTGTTGGTGCCGAGGCAGACAGTGTAATATGAAGTAAGTCGGTAATCTCGTCAGCTCCCATTGCTGCGGCTTTGATGGTTGTGACAGCCATGGCGGCAAGTGCGTCGTTTTTAGAGGGATGTTGCTTGTCTATGGCTAATTTGCCGGACAGACTGTTAAACCATTTTTCTGAGCTGTTAGAATAGAAAGACGTTCCTTTCCATCTTTTACTTTCATGATCAATCCAAATAGCATTATTAGCCGCATGACCGGCAGACAATATGGCTGCGTCGGGCATTGATGCGATCGCGTAGACAATGCTGGCTCCATGGGATGAAACCTTCATTTCATCCCCTAACGTTGATGTCTTGAGATTACCGGGAGAGTAAATGAATTGATCATCGGAAATACAATAGGTAGGCCGTAATGTCTTGCGATCCAGCCAATTCGTAGAAATAATTCCGTGATAGAAAGGCGTAGTTCCTGTTGACAATGTGGCCAAAGCGGATGATCTGTCAACAGGAGTGAAAGGATAAGAAGCAGTTTCGTAAACTTTGCCTTCCCTTAAAAGTTTTTTAAAGCCATTGAGAGTAAATAATGGTGAAAAAGCTTCCAGATAATCAGAGCGTAACTGGTCTACCGTGATGTTAACCACAAGTCTGGGGGCTAGCTGAAAAGCTTGTATCTCAGCAGTTGTAAAAGCTGCTATTAAGAAAGCTAAATACCGATTCAACGCTTTTTATGTATAAAGGTTATTTACTCGTATATACAATGTAACTCGCAGTATCAAAATTAATGCCAACAAGATGATGCCACTGGCATATGTCTGAATAAGAGCTCCCAATAAGCCGACAATATAACAGCCAAGTAATATGGTGCTATAACTGCGACTCTTTCGTAGGCGAGGGACTAAGAGTCCTATATTCAGAGGGTTTAGAATGAATATTTGGAGATTACAGTTGACGGTTGGGTGTTGACTGAAGATCATTGCTGTGAGTATGAAACCTGCCAATCCGGAAATTCCCCATGTCAAACTGTCACATATTTTGCCAATGATAGGGTAAGTATGGTGTCTCACTTCATGGATGGAGATACATATAAAGACGATGGCTATGGCTATGATAAGATACAGCGGATTATTTATTAAAAGAGCATCTAACCGAGCCTTTTGGTGGATTTGAGCTTCATGAGGTGAGACCAGCCAGCGTGTCTCTTTTACTAATTTATATTCCTTTCCGTCCTTTGAGACCAGGGTTGCGCGATCAAAATCCTGCCTCAATTGATCAGGAAGGAATTGTCGCGCTTTCTCGTCGATGCGAACATCCGCCTTAAAGCCGAGTAAAAGATCATTGCCCCAACGTGACCAAAGATGTTCTTTGTTCCATTGATGGATTTCTTTTCGGAAGGATGTGTTAATGGATTGATTATGAGGAAAAACAATTGATTCATTTAAATGATTCAACAAAATATCCCGTGCTCTTGTCGTACAATTGTCATAAAAGAAATTGTATCGGTAAACTCGATTTTCTGGAAGGTAATTCGTGCGAATAGCTTCTATGATATTTTGTTTATCCGTATTGCTGATATTTAGAATTTGTTCTTTCACCCATCTTCCTTCTGATAAATATTCAGTAATAAAGTTGGAATAGGGGATGATGCCCATTTCGTAATCAGTTAATCCAAAGATAAAACGCAAAATGAAATATTTTTGACGAAACGAGAACATTCCATAATTTATTACAAAGTCTTCTCCGTCGGCTCGGTTACAGTATCGTATGGCGGTATGTCCATAAAGACTATAGATTTGATCTCCAGGGCCACATGTAATAAGGCTAATTGCTATGGAATCGTGCTGAAACCTATTTATCTGGGAGGTAAGAACGCGATCTTGTGCTTTAGCAAAACTTGTTAAAGACACTAAAATAAGGAAGATGGCGTTTCTAAAATACCATTTAAATTGTTTCATGATGCAAAAATAACCTTAATTTCTCAGTTATCGTGCAATTGTTTCTTTTTTTTTTGATAATTTTGCATGCTGAATATGTCAGAAACTTTCATTGAAAAGTTGGTGATAAAGTATCGTGAATAAGTTATATATGAAAAAAATATTTCTGAGTGTGGTCATTCTGAGCTCAACATTAGTTGCGTCTGCACAGAGTGGGACAAATTCTCCTTACAGTCGTTATGGTATAGGAATACTAAGTGATCAATCGGGAAGTTTTAATCGGGGAATGAACGGATTGGGCATTGGTTTTTATGAACATAACCAAGTAAATTATCTTAATCCTGCATCTTATTCACAATTGGATTCCCTTACTTTTATTTTTGATGCGGGCGTTTCCGGCCAAATTACCAATTTTAAGGAAGGGAATGTAAAGAAAAATGCAAAAAACGCCGATTTTGAATACGTAGTAGCCGGTTTCCGGGTTGCACGCCATCTTGGCCTTAGTTTTGGTGTTTTGCCCCTATCTAATGTAGGCTATAATTACGCTGTTACAAATTATGTAAGCAGTAATAAGACTACGTCATATCAAAATACCTACAACGGTAGTGGCGGTTTGCATCAGGCATATCTTGGTCTGGGCTGGATGCCTTTTAAGGGATTTGCTATGGGAGCAAACGTTTCATACGTTTGGGGAGGAATTAATCGTTCTCTTGTCAATAGTTACAGTGAATCCGGCGTGAACTCGATTTCTAAAAAATATTCAGTTTCCGTCAATAACTACAAGATTGATTTGGGTGCCCAGTATTCAATTACGATTGATAAAAAAGACAATTTGACATTAGGGGCAGTTTACGGTCTTGGTCATAAGTTAGGCGCGGATTTGACTTGTGACGTGATTTCTTCTAATCAGCAGACAGCAACTGCTGATACTGCCAAATATACGATTGCCAATGGTTTGGAACTTCCTCAGAGTTATGGCTTTGGGGTGATGTGGGCACATAGGGATTCTTGGCGCTTTGGTATTGATTATCAGACACAGAAATGGGGTGATTTAAAAATGCCATTATATTCAAGCGAAACTCCCAAGGCTACGTATCAGCTGGTGGGTGGACAGTATATGGATCGCCAGAAAATTACGTTAGGCGGTGATTGGTGTCCTTCAGCCCGTAGTCGTCAATATGTAGACAGAATGCACTATAGAGCCGGAGTCTCGTATGTGACACCTTATTATAAAATAAATGGTCAGGATGGTCCTAAAGAGATGAGTGCCAGTATTGGCTTGGGATTCCCGATTACTAATTCATGGAATAATCGTTCGCAGCTGAATATCAGTGCCCAATGGGTTCGTCGGGAGGCTAAAGGATTTATTACAGAAAACACTTTCCGCATTAATATTGGCTTGACATTTAATGAACGTTGGTTTGCTAAGTGGAAAGTTGAATAGTTTTTAGTGCTGTTCTCAGAATTATAGTTTGCTACAGCATGAGAAGATTGTTGGTGTACCTTGGTGTGTGTGTCTGTTTTTTTTGCTCTTGCCAGGAACAGAAAGAACATACCGCGCCCGCAATTCATGATCGCGATTCAGCCGCAGTCATGATAACTTATGGTGTTAATACTTTAATATCTGATTCAGGCGTTATAAAGTATAGAATTGTAACAGAAGAGTGGGAGGTTAACCAAATTAGAAAACCTTCTCGTTGGATCTTTAACAAAGGACTTTTCTTAGAGCAATTTGACGAAAAAATTCATGTGCAGTCTTATGTTCAGTGTGATACGGCTTTTTATTATGATCAATTAAGACTATGGGAGTTAAGAAGCAGAGTTCGTATTCTGACTAAAGACGGGCTGAGATTTTCAAGTGAACAACTTTATTGGGATGAGTCTTCCCATGAATTATATTCTCATGTATTTTCTCGGTTGGTAACTCCCGAGCGTACCTTGCAAGGTAGTTATTTTCGAAGTGATGAGAAAATGACAAAATATTTCGTTTCGAATTCGAAAGGGGCATTTGAACGTACTGATTTGGTAGGTGAGGGAGACACGTCATCAGACTCTACAAAGAATGCGCAGGATTCGATTCAGAAATCCATGCGTCAACAGGCTTTGCCTCAACGTAAGAATGTATCAATACCTTTAACCCACTAAAAGCATATATATTGGAACAGGTTGATGTTTCGTTGATTGTTAGCATCATCGTAATGATGGCTCTTTCGGCATTCTTTTCCGGAATGGAGATAGCTTATGTCTCAAGCAACAGAATGTTGGCGGAAATGGAAAAAGAGAGTGGGCGTTTGTCGCGTAAAATCATAGATTTGTTCTATCATCATCCAAATGATTTTGTTTCGACGATGCTTGTTGGAAATAATGTCGTTTTAGTTGTTTATGGAATCTTGATAGCACGTTTGTTTGATTCGACAATATTTAGTCAATTTGAGCCGGCGTTTACAGTTCCGGCTGATACGATTTTATCTACGGTGATAGTTCTTTTTACCGGAGAGTTTCTGCCCAAAACATTATTTAAGAGTAATCCTAATTATTTGCTGACGATTTTTGCAATTCCAGCATTCGTTTTTTATATTATGCTTTGGCCGATTAGTAGATTTGCAACTTCGTTGTCGAAAGGCTTATTGAAAATGATAGGAATTAAGGTTGCCAGAGACTCGGATAGCGATGAATTCTCAAAAGTCGATTTGGATTATTTGGTTCAGTCCAGTATTGACAGTGCAAAGAATGACACACAGATAGATGATGAGGTGAAGATATTTCAAAATGCGCTTGATTTGTCAGAGACTAAGGTAAGAGATTGCATGATTCCGCGAACAGAGATTAATGCCGTTGACATAAAGTGTTCACAAAGTGAGCTGATGCAAAAATTTGTGGAAAGCGGAAACTCCAAAATCATTGTCTACGATGAGGATATTGATCATGTTGTTGGCTATATACATTCTTCAGAAATGTTTAAAGGGCCTTTGGATTGGCATAGTGGTATACGACAAATTCCTTTTGTGCCGGAAACAATGTCTGCACCTAAAATGATGCAAATTTTCTTACAGCAAAAGAAGTCATTGGGTATCGTTGTCGATGAGTTTGGAGGAACGAGTGGTATTGTTTCTTTGGAAGATATCGTGGAAGAAATCTTTGGTGATATAGAAGATGAGCATGATAATTTGAAATATATTGCTCAAAAGATCGGCGAGAATGAATATATTATTTCTGCTCGATTGGAGATTGATAAAATCAATGAGATGTTTGGTTTGGAATTGCCGGAAAGTGATGAGTATATGACTGTCGGAGGCTTGATTTTACATGCGTACCAAAGTTTTCCTAAACTGAATGAAGTAATAAGTTTGGGTAAATACAATTTTAAGATATTAAAGAATACAAGAACGAAAATCGAGTTAGTAAAATTAACGGTTTTAGAATCAAGATGATAAAAGTCCTTGACAGCAAGTTTTTTAGGTAATTATTACGCTATTTGCTATTTTATTATTATTTTTGTACGCAATTTGTGCAATAAGAAATCTTTATTAGCTTTTAGACAGCAGAATATGTTGTCGCTAACACATGAGAAAATAGAAATATAAATAAGTTTATAAAACAATGGCAGCATTAGGAAAAATTAGAGGCAGAGGTCCAATTCTGATTGGTATAATCGGTTTTGGCCTGTTTGCGTTTATTGCCGAAGAGGCATTCCGCTCTTGCGAGGCTACTCAGAATGACAGGCGCCAGCAGGTGGGTGAAGTGTTAGGTGAGAAAATCAGTGTTCAAGATTTTCAAAAAATGGTAGATGAGTACACAGAAGTTGTAAAAATGCAACAAGGTACTCAAAGCTTGAATGAGGATCAGCTTAATCAAGTAAAGGATATGGTTTGGAATACCTATATCCAGACAAAGATTGTAGAGAAAGAAGCAGAAAAACTGGGATTAGCTGTAACTAATACAGAGTTGCAGAATATCTTGAAAGAAGGAACTAACCCCATGTTGATGCAGACACCTTTTGTTAATCGTCAAACCGGGCGTTTTGATGTATCCGCCTTGCAGAAGTTTTTGTCAGACTACAAAACTCAAAAGGGTACAAATCCACAACTTGCTCAGCAGTATGACGCGATTTATAAGTACTGGTCATTTATAGAGAAAACTTTACGCCAACAGATTTTGGCTCAAAAGTTCCAAGGACTTTTTGCCCATTGCCTTCTTTCTAATCCTGTAGAAGCAAAAATGGCCTTCAAGGAAGCTAATGAAGAAAGCCAGATCCAATTAGCAGCTTTTCCGTATTCATCTATTGATGATTCAAAAGTTGAGATTACAGAATCAGATTTAAAAGCTAAATATGACGAGTTGAAGCCTCGTTTTAAGCAGTATGTAGAAAGTCGTGATATTAAGTATGTTGACGTTCAAGTGACACCCTCTGCCGCAGATCGACAGGCTATCCAAAAGCAATTTGCCGCTTATGGAAAAGAACTTGCCGCTGCATCTGATCCTACGGAAGTGGTGCGTAAAAGTACTTCTCTTATAAACTATTTGGGCATTCCCGTTTTGAAAACAGCTTTTCCTTTTGATATAGCCAATCGCATTGATTCGATGTCTGTGGGACAAGTTTGGGGCCCTGTAGAAGACAAACAGGATAACACGATGAATCTGATTAAGTTGCTGGCAAAACAGCAATTGCCCGATTCTATTCAGTATCGCCAGATTCAAGTAGGTGGTGCTTCTGCCGCAGACGCGCATAAAACCGCGGATTCAATTTATACAGCACTCCAGAAGGGTGCAGATTTTGAAACTCTCGCTAAAAAATACGGACAAACAGGCGAGAAAGTATGGCTAACTACAAGTCAGTATCAGAATGCGCCATCTTTGGATAAAGATACAAAGAATTATATCAATACTTTGAATACTTTGGGGCTGAATGAAACAAGGAATATAGAGCTGGGGCAGGGTAATGTAATTGTCCAGGTTGTAGATCGCAAGAGCATGGTAAGCAAATACATTGCTGCTGTGATAAAAAAGACCATTGAATTCTCAAAAGATACTTATAGTGCTGCGTTTAATCGTTTTAGTTCATTTGTTAGTGCTAATCAAACTGGTGCTGATGTTTTGAAGAATGCGGCTAAAAGCGGATTTAGGGTTTTAGAAGCAAATAATATCACGACCGCAACACATTATCTGGCCAATATTCACAGTACTCGTGAAGCTTTAAAATGGCTGTTTGGCGCAAAAGAGGGTGATGTATCTCCAATGTATGAATGTGGTGACAATGATCATTTGTTGTTAGTTGTTCTTGATAAAATTCATGCGGTGGGCTACCGTTCTCTTAATGATCCTCAAGTGAAGGAGATGGTTAAGGCAGAAGTTTTGAAAGACAAAAAGGCTGAAATGTTATCTGCCAAATTGAATGGTATTACAAGTATTGCCGCGGCTAAGGCCAAAGGAGCTAAAGTTGCGCCTGTGAACCAAGTTACTTTTGCAGCTCCTGCATTTATTGCGGCTACCGGGGCAAGCGAACCTGCACTGTCCGGTGCTGTAGCGGCAACAGCCAAGGGACAGTTCTCTAAGCATGTCGTAAAAGGTAACGCAGGCGTTTATCTTTTCCAAGTTACCAATAAGAGTATGCGCCCCGGCAAGTTTGATGATAAGACCGAGGAGCAGAAGATTCGACAGAAGATCACTCAATATGCAGGTAACTTTATGAATGAACTTTATATCAATGCAAAAGTGACTGACAACAGATATCTCTTCTTCTAAGATAAGCTTTTCTATAAATAAAAATCCCTCAGAAAACTTCATACATTGTTTTCTGAGGGATTTTTGCAATATTACGCCAATTCGGAATAAGTTTTCTAAAATTAGCAGTGTTTTAATGCTTTGATTGCCCGGGCGGGAAGTCACGGCAAATGACGGCAGGCTTGCTCAAGTTGAGCAAACGTCAAAGCAAAATAGATGTTAAATGCTCAGCTTGAGCAAACGTCAAAGCGAAACGGATGCTAAATGCTCACGCTGAGCAAACGTCCCGGCAAATGACAGCAGCTTTGCTCAACACGGGCAAACGCCACGGCTTGATTGTCCGGGCGGAAAGTGATAAATCATGCCCTAACGGCTCACACCACGATATTTCCCGGTAGACGCAAATCAGTCTTTAGAGAAAAAACTTATCCCGAACCTGTAATATTGGATAATTTTTTGGTAGAAACTATTTATGACTTGACAATCGTAAAACGGGCAAATTTAAGAAGTAACTGTTTACTCCCACTATTTTCAAATTCGACAGTTGCCTTTTGATTTTCACCGGTACCCTCTAATTTGACGATTTTTCCCAAACCGAAACGCTGATGTTCAATCAAGGTTCCAATAGATAGTTTGCCCTGAGAGGTGTTAATGCTTGTAATGGAGCTTGCTTCTGCTTCCTGTGGGTCTACCTTTTTTCTCAAATATCTACCGGAATCTTGTCGTTCCATAGAGAAAGCTGTACGAAGAGAGTTCAATCTTTCATCATACTCTTTGTGGGCAGTATTCTCATACATATCGACTTCTTCCTCTACAGACATAAAGCGAGAATCTATCTCTGTAAGGAAACAGCTGGGGGTGCAGAACTCTGTCTTTCCGTAGCGCCAGCGATTGTGCGCATTGGTTAAGAAACAATGCCGCTCTGCCCGTGTAATTGCAACGTACAACAATCTACGCTCTTCTTCCAAACTACGTAATGAACTTGCAGACAGAGGGCTCGGGAAAATATTTTGTTCCATTCCGACGATGAAAACCGTTCCATACTCCAATCCTTTAGAGCTATGAATAGTCATAAGGTTTACCTTATCTTCGCCATGCTCGTCTTCGCTTTCTATATCCGTAAGCAATGCAATCTCCTGTAAAAAGTCAGAAATTCCAGCCTCTTCTATTCTTCCTTCTTCTCTACGCTCTTCTACAAAGTTTTGTATAGCGCCAAGAAATTCATCAACATTCTCTTGACGAGCCATTGCTTCCGGTGATGTATCACCATAAATGTCTTTATTAATTCCTGATGTTTTAATAATATCCGCCCCTAACTCATAGGCATCTTCCTTGTCGGCTCGTTGTATGTAGCTCTGGATCAAACTATGAAATATTGAAAGCTTTGCGGCAATTCCTTGATTGATATCTAAATTGAAATGGACAGGATCACTGATCACATGCCAAAAGCTTGTTGCATTTTCTATTGCGCAATCTGATATTTTTGCCATGGTAGAATCCCCTATGCCGCGAGAGGGATAGTTAATAATCCTTTTCAATGCTTCTTCATCATCGGGATTGGCTACTAAACGATAATACGCGATTATATCCTTTATCTCCTTGCGCTGATAAAAACTTAAACCTCCAAAAATCTTATAGGGAATATTCTGTTTTCGTAACTCTTCTTCAAAACTTCGACTTTGAGAGTTTGTCCGATACAGAATGGCAAAATCGGAATAGTTACAATCATCTTCGCGCTTGATCCTCTTTATATTTTTACATACGATCAGAGCTTCTTCCTTGTCACTATGAGCGCTTCTATATTGTATTTTTTCCCCTTCGGCATTACAAGTAAAGACTTCTTTTTCTATCTGAAGCGTGTTCTTTTTTATTAAACTGTTGGCTGCTTTTACAATATTTTGAGTAGACCTATAATTCTGTTCCAATTTAAAAAGCTTAGCTCCATTATATTGTTGCCGGAAGCTCAGGATATTATCAATGTTAGCCCCCCTGAAACTATAAATACTCTGCGAATCATCTCCTACTACACATATACGCTTTTTCTTTTGCGTCAACATGTAGACAATTTGCTGCTGAACATAGTTTGTATCCTGGTACTCATCAACCAAGACATAATCAAAGCGATCCTGATATTTATTGCAAATATCAGGAAAGTTCTGAAACAACGTGAATGTATGAACCAACAAGTCATCAAAATCCATTGCGTTGGATTTCAGACAGCGCTGGTTATAATTTAAGTAGATTTTTGCCATTTCAGGCATATCGTCTCTTAGGTCATTTTTTAACAATGCAGAATTACTGCTATATGCGGCTGGTAAAATCAGTTTGTTTTTAGTTAAAGAAATCTTCTTGTGCACAAAAGCAGGCTTGTAAACTTTATCATTAAGCCCCATCTCTTTGATAATTGTCTTCAACAGCGACCTACTATCACTCTCATCATAGATGGTAAAATTAGAAGAGAATCCCAATCGCGTAGCCTCTACTCTCAAGATCTTTGCAAAAATACTATGAAAGGTACCCATAAAAAGATAATGTGCCTTTTCCTCACCAACAATTGCCGCAATTCTTGCTTTCATTTCATTTGCAGCTTTATTAGTAAAAGTCAATGCCAAAATACTCCATGGATGATATCCTTGTTGTAGCAAATAAGCAATCTTAAAAGTAAGTACACGAGTCTTGCCGGAACCTGCGCCAGCGATAACAAGTGCAGGCCCTTCATTATATTCAACGGCTGCTCTCTGTGATTGATTAAGCTCTTCTAATATGTTCATTTCAAAATTAAAATAGGAAGTAATATTATTAGCGATGGTGATAAATTCCTCCTACCGCCGTGTTTGGATCATAGTCCTCACCCGCTTTGGGGAAACTTGGTATATAACGCATGTTTTTCAGAATCTGCCGTTGTCGTTTCTGTATGTATGCACTTGGAATCTTGCTGCTAAATACCCTTGGATTGGGCAATGTTGCCGCTATCAAGGCACAGTCAGCCCGTGTCAGTTCGATGGCTTTCTTGCCAAAATGATATTCCGCACAAGCGTCTGCGCCATAAATACCATTACCCATTTCTATAGAGTTTAAGTATACTTCCATAATACGTTGTTTACTCCACATTAGTTCTATTAATGTAGTGAAATAGACTTCAAAACCCTTGCGCAACCAGCTACGGCCTGGCCAAAGAAAAACATTTTTAGCAGTCTGTTGACTAATAGTACTTGCTCCTAACTTCTTTTTGTGTTTCATATTTCGCCGTACTGCTTTTTCAATAGCTGCATAATCAAAGCCATGGTGCAAAAGAAAACGCGTATCTTCGCTTGCCATTACGGCGACCGGCATACTGGGAGATATATCATCTAATGATACCCAATGATGATGAAGGGTTATGCTTTCACCATTACTAAGTTGTTGAAAGCAACGAATGACCATCAATGGGGTAATATAGACAGGAAGAAATTTCAGAAGGATAACACTCAAAAACGAGGTGGCTAAAAATAGCCCTAACGTCCATCTAAAAGCCTTCCAAATTTTGTGAGTAAACATGTAGAATAATAACTAAAACCGTTTTTATAATGCAAGAATGGTCATCGCTATCAACATAACGATGACCATTCTACAAATTATTATTATGTAAACAGCATTTATTTCAATGTGCCATTATTGGCAGCTTCCACCATAGCCTTGCTTGCATAGAGGTAAACTTCTACACGGCGATTCTGTTGGCGGCCGGCTGAAGTTGAATTATCTGCAACCGGTTCTGAACTGCCTTTGCCATTAATATTCTGCAATTGAGCGGCATTTACACCACAACTTTTTAAATAATTAGCAACACTAATAGCACGGTTGTTACTCAAAGGAATATTGATACCATCATTACCTGTAGAATCGGTATGTCCATAAATATCCACATAGCACTGATTATTATCTTTCAACACAGTAGAGAACTTTGCCAACTCACCTTTGCTTGTTGAATTTAACGTAGCTTTATTAGTCGCAAACAAAATTCCGCTATCAAATGTCACCTTTACTGCTTTGAGCCCGTTTGCATCCGTAACCTCTTCTACTTTGGCATTTTGAACCTTAGCTGCAGTTTCTGCTGCCACTTTATCCATATGTTTGCCAATAATTGCACCTGTGCCTGTTCCCACAGCAGTTCCTATTGCCGCACCAACTGCTGTGTTTCCTGCAATTTTGCCAATAATACCCCCAAGAAGAGCACCGCCACCGGCTCCAATTAGAGCTCCTGTCCCTTGCTTGGTTGCACAACTACAAATAGCCAGCATGCACATGCTTAATGTCATCAATTTAAATTTCTTCATAATCTCTAATCTTTTTAAATATAATAGTTTATTATTCAATATGTCAATTTTCTGCAAAGGTAATCGTTTTTTTTACCAACGCCACAGCTTTGTTAACTTTTTTCAATAGTGTCCTAAATAATTTTGTGAAAACGCATACAAAGTTTCATCAAATCATATGATTTGACGTATTTTGTTTCAACGGTAAATTGTACATCTCTGACCGGGTCAGTAGAAAATTAGTGGGGACAGGTTTACAAGTATCGATGATATCTACCGCACCCTGAATTATCTTTACATATACCATCAAAAAAGTGGCATTATTCTGAAAAAGAAAAGCGCCGGACGAAAATAAGCGATTGTAGAGCAAGTTTATAAAACGTTGGTTATCAACACATTGTACTTTTAAGGCTGTTTTCTCTTCGCTTTTTCGCCCTTAATCGCTATGCTTTCAGGCTGTAATCGCGGCCCTTTCATCGGCTAAAAGCTATGGTTTGGCGGCGTAATCGCTGTGCTTTGAGCCGATAAAAGGATAACTTTGGGCATGAAAGGGTATCGAAATCGGCAAAGTGAAGGCCTTTTTCGGCGTGCCGGCAGCTAAATGACGCGGTGTAGAAGTGTTAAAATCAGGTAGTTTTTTCTGACAAAATCACGGATACGCTGAATCAATTGGATGGGCTTACAAGTGATGAAGCCGGAGACTTCATCACCGGTGCGTCTCTCCCGCTCCCATAAACGATTGACAGATTTATAATAACTTCATCGCTTGCGGACTTGTCCCCACAAATGATTGAGTGAGCTAATGTTTGTCCGTTCCATGCTTTTTAATCAGAGATTTGATTAAATCTTTAGGTAATTGTCGGATTATTTGAACGAAAAGTGTTATCTTTGTCATGAAGGAAGTTTTGGTTTTGGGTAGACACTAAGATAAAACTTTTTTGCCTTAGTGAAAACAACTTTCTTCACTTTTTGAAAATTATTTAGGACACTATTGAACTTTTTTATGTAATTTTGCAATCATTGAATCTGGTGCAAAGGTATTATAGAAACATGAGATCATCAAAGACAATATCCTATCAAACTATAGGGATTTCCCTATAGCTTGTATAAATTTACTCTTGTGTATTCTGTCTATATAACTTGTAAAGATTTATCATCATAAAGAAATTATAACAAATAAATATTGACTAATGGCAAAAGAATTGAAAGAGTTGACCAAAAGGGCTGATAACTATAGCCAATGGTACAATGATCTTGTAATAAAAGCAGATTTAGCAGAACAATCTCCTGTACGCGGATGTATGGTTATCAAACCTTATGGGTTTGCAATATGGGAGAAAATGAAAGAGCAACTTGACAAGATGTTCAAAGCAACAGGTGTACAGAATGCTTATTTTCCATTGCTTATCCCCAAAAGTTTTTTAAGTAGGGAAGCGGAGCATGTAAAAGGATTTGCAAAAGAATGCGCCGTTGTAACTCACTACCGACTCAAGGCCGGTGAGGATGGTAATAGTGTGATGGTTGACCCTTCTGCTAAATTAGACGAAGAGCTCATAATCCGTCCGACATCAGAAACTATTATATGGAATACATACAAAGGTTGGATTCATTCTTGGAGAGATCTGCCAATCATGTGTAACCAATGGTGTAACGTCATGAGATGGGAAATGCGAACTCGTCCATTCCTTAGAACGTCTGAGTTTTTATGGCAAGAGGGACATACTGCGCACGCAACCCGAGAAGAAGCAGAAATAGAAGCACAGAAAATGCTTAAAATCTATGCAGAGTTTGCTGAAAAATGGATGGGAGTTCCAGTTTTACAAGGAGTTAAAAGTGAAACAGAGCGCTTTGCCGGGGCCTTAGACACTTATACGATCGAAGCCATGATGCAAGACGGTAAAGCACTTCAAAGTGGAACGAGCCACTTTCTTGGGCAGAACTTTGCAAAAAGTTTCGATGTAACTTTCTTGAATAAGGAGAACAAGCCTGAGTATGTATGGGCTACGTCATGGGGAGTTTCCACTCGTCTTATGGGAGCTTTAGTCATGGCTCATTCAGATGATAATGGGTTGGTCCTCCCTCCAAAGTTGGCTCCTATTCAGGTTGTTATTATACCGATATATAAAGGTGAGGAGCAGCATGTAGCAATCACAGAAAAATTGCGACCGGTAATAGATAAATTACAAGAGCTTGGTATTACCGTCAAGTATGATGATTCGGATAATAAGCGCCCGGGATTTAAGTTTGCAGACTATGAATTAAAAGGTGTGCCTGTTCGTCTTGTCATGGGAGGTCGTGATTTAGAAAATAACACCATAGAAATTATGCGACGTGATACACTTGAAAAAGAGAGTGTCAACTTTGATGGCATTGTAAGTCGTATCGAAAAATTACTTGTGGATATTCAACAGAACATCTTCGAAAAGGCCCGTAAATACCGTGATGACCATGTTTATGTTTGCGAAGACTATGAAGATTTCAAAACTCGTATAAAAGAAGGAGGATTTTTCCTTTGCCATTGGGATGGCACAGAAGAAACAGAAGCAAAAATCAAGGAAGAAACTCAAGCTACTATCCGCTGCGTTCCATTTGCGTATGAACAGACTCCCGGAGTTGATATGGTGAGTGGGAAACCTGCAAAATACCGGGTGATAATTGCAAGAAGCTATTAAGGTTTTCCACATATATTAATAACTCATAATGATAAAAAGCCATATTTTACACGTTGTAGAATATGGCTTTTTATGATTTTATACAACTCTAATCGACTTTGATTGTCAGTACTTTTCGTGTATTGGCCGTAACCTTAAAGTGATCATCAATTCTCTTTCCTACAACCCAAAGTATTTGTCCGGAAGCGTCTTCTACAATTAATTGTTGTTGCTTTGCAAAAAGGCTTAACTTCAAATCTGTCAAAAAATCACTTATTAGTTTTCTACCTTTCATTCCAAAGGGACTAAATTTATCTCCCTGTCTACAATGTCTGATAAATATGGGAAAACTAACCTTATCCAAATCAATTGTAATTACATTATTAGTTTTACTGGGAACAAAGCATGAAGTGCATGGGATTGTCTCAAAAGTAAACCTTTGGTCTTCGTCATATACATAAACTCCCATCTCTGGAATTTTCATCACCTTATTACTTCTTGTTTTTTTAAGTTGTACAATGAGCTCATTCCTATCTGCCAACAATACAAACTTAGACGACTCCCAAATCTGTCCTGAATTGGAATTATAATGCAACGCAATCTGTTCAACCTGTTTGGGAGAGAAAAGGTATGGCCGTAATAATTCAAACAAAATATACTCTTGCGCACATTCTCTTTCAAGCGCTGAGATTGAAACACGCAATTCATTCTCACTTCGTTTGATGACTACTCTTTCAAAACTGTCATTTATCGCACAATCAAAAAACTGAACAGCCATACGTATCCTTTTAGCTGTTTTGATAATACTACAAGATACGGAAGGATTAAGTTCTCGTAATAATGGCAGGATTTTTAATCGTAATTTATTTCGCTGTACATCATCAACCAAATTTGAGCTATCAACGATATAATCCTGATGAATAGAATTCAAATAGTTTACGATCTCATCGTGACAAACCGCTAACAAAGGTCTTGTTATATTGCCGTTTTGGGGCTTTATACCTTGTAATCCGCGCAGTCCTGTGCCTCGTATGAGATTAATCAAAATAGTTTCAACACTATCATCCTGATGATGAGCAATAAGAATAGCTTCGGCCGCAATATCGTTTCTAAGCTGTTCAAAATATTTATATCGTAAATCACGCGCAGCCATTTCTATGCTAATCTTATGAGTCTTAGCGTATTCTTTCGTTGAGAAGTGGGCACAATGAAATGGTATCCCCTTGCTACTACATAATCGCTCACAGAAACGCTCATCCCTATCTGATTCCTCTCCTCTGAGATGAAAATTGCAATGGACAGCCTCTATGGTATATCCCAGCTGAATACAAACAGTTAAAAGCCCCACACTATCAGCTCCGCCACTGAGTGCAAGCAGATATTTCTTATCCTTGTCGAGTAAATGATTCTCGACGATAAACTCGTGGATTTTTTCAATGAACTTAGTCATAGAGCTTTAAATCACTCAACATATAAAACAATTCCCTTGAGATATTCACCTTCCGGGTGATATATATTTATAGGATGATCAGCAGGTTGATGCAACTGATGCAAAATGCGAACATTACGGCCAGACTGTGCAGCAGCAGTAAATACCGCGTTACGGAAATTTTCTTTAGTGACTACTTGAGAACAACTAAATGTAAATAAGAGCCCCCCCTTTTTTATTCGTTGTAATCCTTTGACATTAAGGCGGGTATAACCTTTTAACGCATTATGCAGTGCTCCTCTGTGCTTTGCGAAGGCAGGCGGATCTAACACGATTAAATCATATTTGTCATCATGTTCGTCCAAATATTTAAATGCGTCTTCACAAAAAGCTTCGTGGCGCGTATCACCTTTAAAATTCAAAGATATATTCTCGTTTGTTAACTCTATTGCTTTGGCCGAACTATCTACTGAATGAACCAGCTTGGCCCCTCCCCGCATCGCGTAAACAGAAAACCCACCCGTGTAACAAAACATGTTGAGTACACTTTTATCTTTTGCGTAATGCTCCAGTAATGAACGATTGTCACGCTGATCAACAAAAAAGCCAGTCTTTTGACCACGCAACCAGTCCACATGAAACTTTACTCCATTCTCTATTGCGATATCATTCGTCGTTGAACCGTGGATAAAACCATTTTGTTGATGTAAATCGGCCTTGAATGGTAATGTCGTATCACTTTTGTAATAAACATTTCTTATTCTGTTACCCATCACGTCGACCAAAGCCTTGCAAATAATTTCCCTGTCGATATGCATACCTACACTATGAGCTTGCATGACAGCTGTTTCGCCATAACAATCTACCACTAATCCCGGTAAATTATCACCTTCACCATGAACCAACCTGAAAGTGTTATTTGTCGGATTATCAGCTATATCTATGGCTAAGCGAGCATTTAAGGCACATTGAATTCTTGCTTTCCAAAAGCCCTCATCTATAGTGACATCTTCGAAAGTAAGAATCCGAATAGAAATAGATCCGATCTGATAATGCCCCAAAGCAATGAAATCATTATTGCTTGTAAGAACTCTAACGATTTCACCTTCAAGAATACCTTCTTCCATACGGAGGATTGCGCCGGAGAATACCCAAGGATGGAATCTTTTTAAACTTTCTTCCTTGCCGCGCTTTAGGTACACATTCTTATATTTTGTCATAGCTAACCTGATTATTCGATAAAATAAATATAATGTTGCCTGAAAAACTATTCATGATTTGGAGACGCAGGCTCAGTTTCTTTCACGACAATTAATTGATAATCTCTTGTTAATTTTAACCGATTGATTTCTTCATATAAATTTATACATGCCCACGCATCTGTTGCCGCATATTCTTTTTGCTTATCCGTTAAAATATCCGCATCCCAGTTAGTCAATCTTTGGCGCTTACTTATCTTCTGGTGAAAGATGTTGGCATACAGTTTTTGAAGGCTTAAATCCTTTATTCCTATTTCTCCAACAATCGACTGTAAATCAATAAAATATCCAGGTGTAAACGGCCGTCTTTTATGCAGTGAAAGAATGTCATCGTGCCAAGACAATCCTATCATAGGAACTACCTTGTTTTCAAGTAATTTCTTGATCGAATCTGTAATTCCTATTAAATTAAGTCGAAACAAGAAACATATATCTTTGCTGGCCACCTGTAATAAGGAGACCCTATGATTCTGTCCTTTCCTAAAAGTTGGCTTGGTTTCAGTATCAACACCTAAAACACTACAACCTAACAAATAAATAACAGCTTTATCTGCCTCACTTTCCGTAGTTACGGATACAATTTTTCCGGGGAAAAGCACCTGTGGCAAATTAGCGATTAATTGTTTGTCAAATTTATTATATATAATCTTTCCCATCGTATTCCTCTAAGAAACTGCAAATTTAGAAAAAAGTTATGGAAATATGGTCGTATCTTAGTTTTTTCCACTATTTTTGCAAGAAAATAAACAAAGGCGATGTATAGAATTAAGCTGCCTAATGTTTAATTTTATAATCAAAATTATAAGAAAAATCAAGATGGCAAGAAAAAAATCTGACCGTAAGCCTAAGAATATAGGCCAAGCAGTCGGCTTTCAAAATATTATTAGTAATGAAAAAGCAGATTTTTTATTTGGCATAATCCTCCTTATCATATCCGTATATATCATCATGGCAATGGTGTCTTATTTCGCGACAGGCCAAGCTGACCAAAGCATTTTAGAAGACATGAGACCTGGTGAATGGATTAATACAGATAAATCCTTTACAAACTATTGCGGATCTCTTGGCGCAATCATATCCTATTACCTCATTACTGTTAATTTTGGCTTACCTGCGGTCATGATACCGGCTTTCATGATTCTGTCCGCGCTGCAATTAATGAAAGTATATAAGATTAATTTGCTTTCATGGTTTTTCGGTACCATGCTTGTCATGATATGGACTTCTGTTACCTTCGCAAAATTTCTTACACCTGTCATGGGCGATCAAGTTTTCAATCCGGGAGGCAATCACGGGCTTTTTTGTGTACAACAACTTGAGAATTTGATTGGCCCGCCGGGGTTAACCGGACTTTTACTGTTTGTTGCTTTAGCCTTTTTGACTTATTTAAGTGCAGAAACGATAAACGTAATAAGAAAAGCTTTAAATCCGGTAAAGTATCTCACAAGTAAAGTTCATCTTACCATTACAAATATGCAACCTCACCAAGAGCCTGCCGTTCAAGAAAAGGAAGGGCCTGAGCAGTCTCTACGTGAAAATGATTTGGATGGAGACACAGTTGATCAGGAAAAGAAAAGTGAAATTGAAAATTTAGTGAATGATACTAAGCTGGGAGATATTCCTGTGGATGTACCTTCTCCTGTCGTTGACCTTTCAGATATTGTAATAGACGCTCCACAAAAGCGCCCGGCGATAATCGGTTCTCAGGAACGATCCATGAAGTCCGATAATGGATCTGAATTGACCGTAGAGGCAGCCCCCAAAGAAGAGGTCGCTAACGAAAAAACGATAGAGGAGATTCTAAATACCCCCATCAATCCGCTTGAACCATTTACAAAATATAAGAAACCAACGTTAAGTCTTTTAAAAAAATATAATGATTCTGATTGTCCGGTAATTGATATGGAAGAAATCAAAGCTAACAATCAGCGTATTATAGAAGTTTTAAACAGTTTCGGGGTTAGTATTAGTAAAATCAACGCAACGGTTGGTCCAACTATTACACTCTATGAAATAACTCCGGCAGAAGGTGTCAGGGTTAGTAAAATCAGGGGACTGGAGGATGACATTGCCCTAAACCTATCTGCGTTAGGTATCCGTATCATCGCGCCTATTCCGGGAAAAGGAACGATTGGAATAGAAGTGCCAAACAAAAAACCACAAATAGTTTCTATGGAAAGTTGTCTAAATTCTAAAAAGTTTCAAGACAACAAAATGGAACTCCCTGTAGCAATTGGTAAAACAATTTCAAACGAAGTTTTTATGTTTGACCTTCATAAGTTGCCTCATTTGCTGGTAGCTGGTGCTACCGGACAAGGCAAGTCGGTAGGTTTGAACGCGATTATAACCTCGCTCCTTTATAAGAAGCATCCTAATGAGCTCAAATTTGTGCTTGTTGATCCCAAGAAAGTGGAGTTTTCTATCTATAACAAGATTGCTTCTCACTTCATGGCATGTTTACCGGAAAATGATGAAGAGCCGATTATTACCGATGTAAGTAGGGTTGTGCGGACTTTAAGTTCCCTTTGTAAACTTATGGATCACCGCTACGATTTGCTGAAGATGGCCGGCGTGAAAAAGATAGAAGAATATAATCAAAAATTTCTAAATCGTCGTCTGGAATTGACTAAGGGACATGAATACATGCCATACATCGTTGTCATTATAGATGAGTTTGGCGATTTGATAATGACCGCAGGTAAAGAGATAGAGCAACCCATAGCAAGAATTGCGCAGTTGGCACGAGCCGTTGGTATCCATATGGTTATTGCAACCCAAAGACCTACTACAAAAATCATTACCGGTAATATCAAGGCCAATTTCCCGGGACGAATTGCGTTCCGTGTTACATCTGTTATTGACTCACGTACCATTCTTGATAAGAAAGGTGCCGATCAATTGGTAGGCAAAGGCGATATGCTTTTCCTTGGTGGAGGAGATCCCGTGAGAGTCCAATGTGCCTTTATCGATACGCCGGAAATAGAGTCTGTGAATGAATTTATTGCAGATCAGCCCGGCCCTATTGAGCCTTTGGAATTACCGGAGCCGGCAACCGAGGAACAAGGAGGATTCTCCGTCGGACAAGGAGGAAGTATCGACACCCATTCTTTGGATCCTTATTTTGAAGAAGCTGCTCATGCTATTGTTATTTCACAACAAGGCTCCACGAGCATGATACAACGTAGATTCTCTATTGGTTATAACCGAGCAGGAAGATTGATGGATCAGCTTGAGCAATATGGTATCGTTGGACCGGCTCAAGGTAGCAAGCCAAGGGATGTGTTGATTGCGGATGATAGCCAATTACAGAGTCTTATAGCCCAAATTAGAGGATAAATATCAATATTATTTATTGGAAATGAAAATAAATATAAAATACATTCTTGTTATTTGCTTATTGACAACGAGTCATTTAGCCATAGCCCAAAACGCACGCCAAATTTTAGATAAGGCTGCACAAGTCATTACATCGCACGGAGGGACTGTCGCGAATTTCAGTATTAAGAGCAATCATATCAGTTCGCAAGGAACTATATTGTTAAAAGGAAATAAATTTTGCGCGAAGACTTCAATGGCAACGGTGTGGTATAATGGAAAAACACAATGGACTTATATGAAGAGTACAAATGAGGTCAACATATCGGTACCGGATGAAGCTAAGCAGGCTCAGATGAATCCTTACAAATTTATTACCATTTATAAAACCGGAGACTCTATGAGCTTGAAAAAGGCTAAAGGCTCTTATATTGTTCATCTGACAGCCCAAAACAAGCAACGTAGCATCCAAGAACTTTATATTACAATCAACAAATCAAACTACAAACCGAGTTTGATTAAAATGAAGCAAGGTGACCAGTGGACGGTTATAACCATCAGTAACATTAACAACAGAAAGTTGTCTGATGCCCTATTTGTTTTTCCGTCTAAAGACTATCCCAAAGCAGAGATTATCGATTTAAGATAAAATTCTTTTTACAAATATTCATCGATATTAAAAAACATATCAATTATATTTTAGTATTCATTCAAATGCGTTTAAAATATTTCTTTATCGCAAGTGCCTTCCTATTTGCAACACACTCTACGTCCATGGCTCAAATCAAGAAAGTTTCATTAAGAATAATAGAAACCAGTGATGTTCATGGCTGCTTTTTCCCCTATGACTTTATAAACAGAAAACCTCAAAAAGGGTCATTGGCAAGAGTTAGTAGTTATGTAAATTCTCTAAGAAAAGATTACGGAAAGAATGTTATCTTACTTGATAATGGCGACATTCTCCAAGGTCAACCTACGTGCTATTATTATAATTACATAAACACCGGCAGTACAAATATTGCGGCGGATATTATGAATTATATGCAATATGATGTAGAAAACTTTGGGAATCATGATATAGAAACGGGGCACGCTGTTTATGATAAATGGGTCAAAGAACTTAATTGCCCTGTTTTAGGCGCGAATATTATCAATACACATACTAACAAACCCTATACCAAGCCCTATTCTGTGTTGTATCGTGATGGAGTTAAGATTGTTGTTATTGGTTTGTTGACACCCGCTATACCCAACTGGTTGAGAGAAGATTTATGGAGCGGCTTGCGATTTGAGAATATGGTTACAAGCGCCGGAAAGTGGGTTAAATATGTGAAGGAAGTCGAACGTCCTGATGTGATTATCGGACTGTTTCACAGTGGTAAAGAAGGGGGAATCGTTACAAAAGATTATGAAGAAGACGCGTCACTTAAAGTTGCGAAAGAAGTTCCCGGATTCGACCTTATTCTATTTGGACATGACCATACAAGATTTAATGGTTCCGTTACGGATATCAACGGAAATAAAGTAACCTGTCTTAATCCTGCAAATAATGCCATGGCAGTTGCAGATGCGCAAATTGATATAACATTTGTGAATGGAAAGAAAACCAAAACAGACGTTATAGGCAAACTTGTTGACATCACGAATGAACCCATTGATCAAAATTTAGTGCGGCGGTTTAAACACCAAACAGACTTGGTGAATGAATTTGTTAATAAAAAAATCGGAGAATTTAAAAGTACAATATATTCAAGAGATTCGTATTTCGGCAACAGTGCCTTTACTGATTTAATCCTGAATTTGCAATTAAAGATTACAGGAGCGGACATTTCTTTCAATGCCCCTCTTCTCTTCGACGCTGCTATTCATGCGGGACCGGTCTATGTTTCTGATATGTTCAATCTCTACAAATTTGAGAACGAACTCTATGTTATGACTCTTACCGGGGAAGAGATTAAAAAATATCTGGAAATGAGCTATAATCTATGGATCAATACAATGAAATCTCCGGACGATCACCTGCTGCTGCTTGATAATCAAACGCAAGGCGACCAACAACGTCTGGGATTCAAAAATTTTTCTTTTAATTTTGATAGTGCCGCCGGTATAGATTATACTGTCGACGTAACGAAGCCCTATGGTGAAAAGGTTAATATTCTCAACATGAGTAATGGCCAGATTTTTGATAAAAATAAAGTTTATAAAGTTGCGGTAAACAGCTATCGAGGCAATGGAGGAGGAGAGCTATTGACTAAAGGCGCGGGAATCCCCAGAGAAGAATTAGAGAAGCGTATTATCTGGCGGAGTAAAAAAGATCAACGATATTACTTGATGCAGGAAATAGAAAAGCAAGGAGTTCTTGACCCTAAGCCTAACCATAATTGGAAATTTATTCCGGAGGTTTGGACGATACCTGCCGGCGAAAGGGATCGTATTATCCTATTTGGCAATAAATAATGAATTATTATTGGTTTGTTTTTTTCAACTCAGACTTACTTTTGGAGAAGAAGTCTGACGGTACGTATTCTGTACCTTTGGCAGGAGAGCCCCCTGTTGCCCTGAAACCGGGAACACGTGTTTTAGACATCTCTCCTATGGAAGATGGAACACAGGTAAAAGCGTATTATATTGAATCTTCTCTTCTGGAAGGAAGTCGCTACGAATGGTGTGGACTCCGCTCTTCTTTTTATAAACTGTCTAATGAATTATATTTAAAGGCGGGTAAATGCCATGAACTTTTATATTGGGATCGCAGCACACAATTTTGTGGTGTCTGTGGCGCTCCAATGAAAATGTATACAAACATCAGTAAACAATGTTCTTCCTGCGGGAGAGAAGTTTGGCCACAATTAGCAACAGCCGTCATTGTATTAGTTCATCGCGGAAATGAAGTTCTTTTAGTACACGCCCGAAATTTCAAATCAGACTTCTATGGCTTAGTTGCGGGTTTTGTTGAAACAGGCGAAACCTTGGAAGAGGCTGTTCACCGAGAAGTAATGGAAGAAACGGGAATCAAGATAGAAAACCTTCGATACTTTGGTAGTCAACCTTGGCCATATCCATGTGGGCTGATGGTTGGATTCAACGCGGATTATGTATCCGGTGATATAAAATTACAAGCGGAAGAATTGACAAATGGTAATTGGTTTACCAAAGACACATTGCCCCATATTCCGGAAAAATTAAGTATTGCCCGCAAAATCTTAGATGATTGGTTAGACGATCACAAACAATAAGTGTATTGCTTTTTATTTATAAAAGGTAAAGAATAATTTAGGCTTGCTGCTTCATCACTTGTAATCCCATCTTAACTCCGTGATTTTGTTAGAAAAAATCGCATTATTTTAACACTTCCGCAACACGTCATCCGGCTGCCGGCGCGCCGAAAAAGCCTTTCGATTTACCGATTTTGATACTCTTTCATGCCCAAAGCTATCCTTTTATCGGCTCAAAGCACAGCGATTACCCCGCCAAAGCATAGCTTTTAGCCGGTGAAAGGGCTGCGATTATAGCCTAAAAGCATAGCTATTAAAGGTAAAAAAGCGAAGAGAAAACACCCTTGAAAACGCAACATGTTGATAATCAGAGCTCTATAAAGTTGCTCTAAAATCGCTTATTTTCGCCCAACTCTTTTCTTTTTCAGAATAATGCCACTTTTTTGATGGTGGATGTAAAGATTATTCAGGGTGAAGACATAAGAACATGTTTTTTCTTATGCTGTTTTTAAGGACATAAGAACATATTCTTCGCATGTATTTTTTGACATAAAGACATATTTTTCTTATGTTGTTTTTAAGGACATAAAGACATAAAAATATATTTTTCAGGCTGTGAGGAACAAAGACATAAGGGCCGCAAGCGGCCAAGAAAGACATAAAGCTAAGTGGGAAATAGGAAGCGTGAAATGTAAAATAGAGTGCGAAGTGTGAAATGTAGATAGCTTACCTTTTCGCATTTCACACTCTTCAGTTAGTTCTCCCTCCCTTTGGGAACCGAAGGTCGCTGTTCGCGGAGCGAGGTAATTGCAAATCGCTGGCCGAAGGGAAAAGCAAAGCAATGGTAGGGGTAGGTTCTCTTTTCAGTTGTGTTGGACCGAAGGTCGCTATTTGCGTAGCAAGGTGAAGCAAAGGGTGGGGAGGCTTTTATTTGCTTCGTCACTTGAAAACACCTGCCCTCACTGAATTTCCGCTGGGCCTAAATTATTCCTCACCCTTTAATATAGGTAAAGAAATATGATATCGTACCGCAAGGTATCTGATCAAACAGATAAGGAGGAATGTAGAAACTACCGTAACAGCGATATTGATTCCGATACTGATCATCAGCCAATAAAGTGTACCACCCGAAACACTTGCCATTGCGTATATTTCTTTCTGAAAGATAACAGGCTCTTTATTTAACAAGACATCGCGGATAACACCTCCGGCCGCGCCTGTAATACATCCCATAATGATGGCTATCCACATTGGATGATCGCATTGTAACGTCTTCTGGATTCCTGCAATGGTAAATAAAGCCAGGCCTAACGTGTCGAATACAAACCACGCGTTGTCCAACCTCTTCAAGGACTTGGCAAATAATATTACTAACGCCTGCGCGAGAAATGTACAGCCTATATATAATGCTGATGTCATCCAGAACGGTGTTACTCCCAACATCACATCACGGATAGTGCCACCACCGATTGCAACGGCAAAACCACAGACAAAGCCACCAAACCAATCAAAATGCTTGGAGGCGGCATGCCGTATTCCGGAGATGGCAAAAGCTAATGTCCCCACAAATTCTATAATTTGCTGTATCGTATGAACAAAATTAGGATCATGATAAAACATTGCGCTAAATGTATCCATCTTTATATAACTAAGAGTTTACAACATTTATAGGGTGTCCTTCTATATAGGCTCTGACATTTGAAATACAAATTTCTATTAACCGTTTTCTGGCTTCAAAAGTAGCCCAGGCAATATGAGGTGTGATAAAGGCATTGGGCTGTGCGAATAAAGGATTGTTTGCAGAAGGAGGTTCTTCTGTCATTACATCTGCGCAATAAGCCCCCAACCGACCTTGCTCCAGAGCTTCTGCTACAGCACTTTCCTCGATAAGAGCCCCTCGCCCTGTATTCACAAGAATCGCGTTCTTCTTCATTTTTTGCAATGTGTCATGATTAATCAAATAATGCGTGGAAGGTGTTAGAGGACAATGTAAACTGAGTATATCGCTAACAGAAAGTAGCCCTTCGAAGGTTGTCTTTTGGACTCCGGCAGGAAGTTCTGTCGCATTCTTACTGGTGAAGGCGAAAACATCCATGCCGAAATTAAGAGCAATACAGGCTACTTTCTTACCAATATTTCCCATTCCGACAATTCCCAGTGTTTTTCCGGCCAACTCGTAAAGCGGGGTGTCCCAATAGCAAAAGTCAGGATTAGAACTCCACCGGCCTTTCCGTGTCTGGCTGGCATAATGCTCAACCCTATTAAAAACTGTAAGAATATGGGCAAATGTCATTTGAGCAACACTGTCTGTACTGTAGGCAGGTATATTTGTAACTATAATACCTCGTTTTTTTGCAGCGTCAATATCTACGACATTATACCCTGTTGCTAAAATACCAATATAGCGCAATGTTGGTAATTGATCCAATATCTCTTCCGTAATCTTTACCTTATTCACTAATATTATTTCCGCTCCCTGTGCACGTTCAACAACCTTCTCTGCCGGAGTTCTTGGATATACAACCAACTCTCCAAAATCTTTCAATCCGTCCCAAGATAGATCTCCCGGATTGACCGCATGGCCATCTAATTCAACGATTTTCATTCTATGTATTTCTATTGTTCTTTATATCTGTCCCCCCATAATTTAAGCATTTGCTGATATTGCTTTTCTTCTATTGCGGAATGTTGGGCATGCCAAATTCGCTGTGTCTTTATTTCATCAGGCAAATACTGTTGTTTTACAAAGTTATCCGGATAATCATGGCTATATTTGTAGCCATCGTGGTAATTTAATTGAGCCATGAGGGCCGTTGGGGCATTTCTCAGATGCAAAGGTACAGGTAAATTTCCCGTCTGTTCTACCGTTTGCAGCGCATTACTGATACCTTGATACGCGGAATTACTTTTGGGACTTGTAGCAAGATATACTGTGGCTTCAGCCAGTGGGATACGTCCTTCAGGCCAGCCTATTTTCATCACCGCGTCAAAAGCGGCATTGGCAAGTAGCAAAGCGTTTGGATTGGCTAATCCTATATCTTCCGCGGCACTAATGATAAGTCGTCTTGCTATAAACTGAGGATCCTCTCCACCTTGTATCATACGAGCCATCCAATAAAGTGCCGCGTCAGGATCACTACCTCTTATACTTTTTATAAAAGCGGAAATAATGTCATAATGCATTTCGCCGTCTTTATCATAAGCTAAAGGATTTTGTTGCAGGCAATTAACAACGATCTCATCTGAAATCTCTATGTTAACAGTCGCTGCAGACTCAACGACCAACTCCAGAATATTCAACAATTTACGGGCATCACCCCCACTATAACGGAAGAAGGCACCTGTCTCTTTCAAAACAATATGTTTCTCCTTTAGCTTTAAATCTTCATTTATGGCTCTCTGAAGAAGTTTTAATAAATCGTCCTTGTTTAAAGGCTTTAAAACATAAAGCTGACATCTTGACAATAAGGGGCGAATCACTTCAAAAGAAGGATTCTCTGTTGTCGCTCCAATTAAAGTAACAATGCCATGTTCTACCGCTCCCAACAAAGAGTCTTGTTGTGATTTGCTAAACCGATGAATTTCATCAATAAAAAGTATTGGAGACTGGGCAGTAAAAAAGCGATTGTTCTTGGCTCGTTCTATCACCTCTCGAACGTCTTTTACTCCGCTCGTTACCGCGCTAAGTGTATAGAACGGAGTTTCTAATTTGTTAGCAATAATTTGAGCTAACGTTGTCTTGCCAACTCCGGGAGGCCCCCAGAGGATAAAAGATGACACGTGCCCGGAATCAATCATCTTTCTAAGCACGCCATTAATACCCACCAAATGTGCCTGACCGACATAATCATCTAAGGTCTTGGGGCGCATTCTTTCTGCTAAAGGTTCAGTCATCATTATGAATACAAAAATAGAAAATATATAATTGATGAGCAAAATTTAATCTATAAAAGTTTGTGAATATGGGGCAAAGTATATACTTTTGCAGCAAATGATATATAGATTTTAAGTATGAAAGAACTAAAAGCTTTGACACTCAAAACGATAAATAAAAGTAATGTATGGGACACACAAGAAAATGATGTATTCAGGATGTGGGAAGCTGCCGAAAAGGATATTGATCTCAAAGATAATATACGGCACTACACAGATATTATCAGAAGTGCCTATGACATTGAAGAGATAAAAAACGACAAGCCCGAAGTCATTAGCAAACTTGAGGCACGGGGATATAAAATAGGCATTATTCGTTTAGATGAAAATACAAAAACGAAAGTTGCGCTTAAGAAAAAGCCTATTATGAGGGTTACAGATCTCACTTATGAGAATATACACCACATCTCTGCCTCAAAACTCATCGAAGTTCTTGACAGAAATTTTGGAGGAGGATGGGATAGCCTCTCACAGAGCATACAAGATATTATCGAAAGCGGCTTCGATATAAGTACAACAACGCTTCCGAGCAACAGACTTCATAAAGCCGGCGGCATGTATGAAAAGAAAGTAAAAGATGGTTTTGAAGTATTAGAAATTCCCAAAGGTTCATGGGTTGAGGCTATCTTTGCAAAAGAAAAGCCGGAGTTAGAGAGACCTAAAGTTAAGTTTGAGAGTGAAGAAGAGTTAGAAGAAGAAGAAAACGTGACTGATTTTGAGGGTGAGGAGGATTTGCCGGAAGAAGAGGAAGAGCATTACAGTAATTCAGAAGAGGAAGATGATACCTTTGATGAAGATAAGCTTATAGAAGAAAGTTATCGTACGACTTTCGATGAGAATCCGGAAGATTTAAATCTTGAAGCAGAAGATGTGAGTGATGAAGAAGATTATTAAAATTATAAAGTGAGAGAGTAAAATAAGCTGTGTCAAGCCGCAATATAAGTAGCTTGACACAGCTTATTTTTTATGGACCATCGAGAGGCGGATTACAAGAAAGCTGCCAGGTAATTACACGCTCGTTTATGTTCGTTTATTCTCCATTGGGAATATCTGTAAAGGTACGCCGCTTTTTAATATAGTATTGCCATAAAATCGAATAGCCTTTGCGTTCGGGGATATGTTTTTCTTTACATAATTTTTGAATAAGCTTACGATCATCTTCAAAGAGCGGTATCCACTTCTTAAATGCTCTTCTCGCTTTGAGGATAGCTTGAAAGTCTTTGAAATTTTGATTTAGTATTAAGGTAGAGAAGGCTGCTATATAATCTAAGACCAACCTGACCTTCATGACATGTTTTAGCTCATTATCAGGAAGATTTTTATAAAGCATTGTCAAATTGTTCCGGAAATTCAGGAATGTTTTCGTAGGATTCCCTTGGGGAAGGGTTCCTCCGCCGACATGATATACGATGCTATCTGTAATACAAAATATTTTCATACCCAGCAATCGGAGTCGCCAGCAAAGATCTATCTCTTCACTATGGGCAAAAAATCTGGTGTCAAGTCCCCCTGCTTCCCAGTACGCAGCAGATCTGATCATGAGACATGCTCCCGTGGCCCATAAAATACTAACATTCTGATCGTACTGTCCTGTATCCATTTCTGTACTGTCAAATATTCGTCCTCTGCAAAAAGGATATCCATATTTGTCTAAAAAACCTCCGGCAGCGCCAGCGTATTCAAACATTTCCGGATTTCGCATGGACAAAAGTTTAGGTTGACAGGCAGCCACCTCTTCGTGTGCGTCCATAAATTCAAGAAGCGGTGTAAGCCAATGATGGGTGACTTTGACGTCCGAATTTAATAAGACATAGTATTTATAACCCTCTAACTGGCGTAAAGCACGATTATAGCCTTCTGCAAACCCCCAATTCTTATCGAAAATGATAATACCGATATTGGGGTGATTGCGGCGTAGATAATCTATAGAATTATCAGTAGAAGCATTATCTGCGACAACAATATCAGCTTCATCCCTGGAATAGTTCTCAACGGTTCTGAGATATTGGGCAAGCATTTTTTGACCATTCCAGTTAAGAATAACAATTACAGTGTCTTTCTTCATATGAATGTGCTTAGATAATTTCTGCAATTAAGGCAGATTTGTTGAAATTAAAATTTTTAAGCTTGACTTTTATAAGTTGATTGTCATATTCTTCTTTAGCTACAATGGCAGGCAGCTCTACTCTTATATAGTTGGAAGTAAATCCATGCATACGTTTTCCTTTGCCGGCTTTCTCAAATAGAACTTCCGCTTCTTTTCCTATAAATTGCGCATAAAATTCTTCTGTTTTCTTATCACTGAGTTCCAGTAACCGTTTAGACCGCTCTTTCTTTTCTTTGTCTGTTACGACATGAGGAATCGAAAGCGCGCTTGTACCAGGCCGTTCTGAATACGGGAATACATGTAGTTGCGTTATGGGTAGTGATTGAAGAAATTCATAACATTCTTCAAAATATTCTTCCTTTTCTCCCCGGCAGCCAACCATTACGTCTACTCCGATGAAAGCGTGAGGCATTTTGGCTTTGATGAGATTGATCTTATGCGCAAAAAGGGCTTTGTCATAGCGGCGGTACATTAATTTTAAAACTTCGTCGCTGCCACTTTGTAAAGGAATATGAAAGTGGGGCATGAATGCTCTTGAAGTGGCACAATAATCAATAAGTTCATCCTCACACAAATCTGGCTCTAATGAGCTGATTCTAAACCTTTTGATCTCTTCTATCTTGTCTAGTTCTTTTACTAAATCTATAAATTTCTCATGGGTCGTTTCTCCGAAATCTCCAATGTTAACGCCTGTTATTACAATTTCTTTTCCTCCCTCCTTAGCAGCTTGTCGGGCTTGTTGTACAAGGAAATCGATGGGAGGATTCCTCGAGAAACCTCTTGCGTAGGGGATTGTGCAATAGGTACAGAAATAGTTACATCCATCTTGCACTTTTAGGAAATAGCGTGTTCTATTACCTTTAGAACAACTTGGCGCAAAAGTTTTGATATCTTTCGTTTTCTCTGCATGGTACAGATGAAGATGATGGTCGGTTTTCTGTCCGATAAACGCATCATTTAAATATTGTATAAGGTTGGCTTTTTCGTTAGATCCAAGAACAAGATCTACTCCTTCAATTTTGCTGATAGTCTTTGAAGATAACTGGGCATAGCAACCAGTAACGATAACAAATGCGCCTGGATTTTCCCTTGCCATGCGATGGATTATCTGTCGGCATTTATGATCGGCCACTTCTGTGACAGAACATGTGTTGATAAGGCAGATATCTGCAAGTTCATTCCGTTCAGCCTGCCTGACTCCCATATCCGATAATAGCCGCTCAAAGGTAGAAGTTTCTGAAAAGTTGAGTTTGCAGCCGAGTGTATAATATTTTGCTTTTTTCCCTTGAAAGGCAGAAGAGTCTATCATATATATATGAATTTTACGTTTCGCAAAGTTACAAAAATATTTATTTAAAAATGATAATTCGATTTACTTTTGCGTTATTTAGTAAGTCTTTAGGGATTAGAAAGATACGTGTCTTGGCATGAAATTTGCAAATCAAAATTTGTTACTAAATAAAAGGAGACTTATATATGACTAATCAATTCTCGCCAAAAGTATCAGAAATATTATCTTTCAGTAGGGAAGAGGCTGCCCGATTAGCCAGTAGCTCTGTTGGGCCTGAACACCTTTTACTGGGAATGATTCGAGAGAAAGGCGGTCTTATCAATGACATATTCTGCAGATTAAATATCAATACTCAACTTGTTAAGGGGGAATTAGAAGATAAAGTTCGAGATGAAAACTTGACTAAGCCTATTATTACAAGTGAATTGGTTTTAAATGAAAATGCGAGTAAAATTTTGAAATTAGCTGTCTTGGAAGCTCGAATGCAACATTCTGCAATGGTTGATGTGCAGCACCTGTTATTGGCCATTTTACATGATAAAATGGATAATGGAGCTAAGCAGGTGTTGGAGTTAAATCATATGGATTACGAAGATATTTTATCATTATTACACAGGCCTGAAAATGATTTTCAGGATGATTTGGAGTTGTCGGATGAAGACGACGAAGTGGAGGATGGGCATAATGAAAAGCAGGGTCAGGGAACTTCTTCTGCTCACTCTTCGACCACCCATACACGCACGCAGTCTACGGGTAAAACACCTATGTTGGATAATTTTTCTACCGATTTGACGCAGTTAGCCGCTACAGGTAAGCTTGATCCTGTTGTCGGTCGGGAGAAAGAAATACAACGGATAACGGAGATTCTTTGTCGTCGGAAAAAGAACAATCCTATTTTAATAGGTGAGCCAGGAGTCGGAAAAAGCGCGATCGTTGAAGGATTGGCACAGCAGATTAGAAAACATCATACAAGTCCAATGCTTTTTAATCGTCGTGTTGTTTCTCTTGATATGACGGCTATCGTTGCGGGTACGAAATATCGAGGACAATTTGAAGAGCGTATTCGTACTTTACTGAAAGAGCTGGAGCAGAATCCGGAGATTATCGTTTTTATTGATGAAATCCACACCTTGATAGGTGCCGGAAGTACGCCGGGTAGTATGGATGCTGCTAATATTATGAAGCCGGCTCTCGCCCGCGGAACAATCCAGTGTATTGGCGCTACAACATTGGATGAATACCGTAACAGCATAGAGAAGGACGGAGCATTGGAACGTCGTTTTCAAAAGGTTTTGGTCGAGCCAACTTCTTCAGACGAAACTTTGGAAATACTTAGAAATATAAAGGAACGTTATGAGAAACATCATCATGTGAAATATGTTGATGAGGCTTTGCGTGCATGTGTCAAATTGACAGAGCGATACGTAACAGATCGTTTTTTCCCGGATAAGGCGATTGACGTGTTGGATGAGGTGGGTGCCAGATTGCATTTAAGGCATGCGATCTTACCTCCGGAAATAGAGGAGAAGGAGAAAGAAATAGAAGTGGTTAAGCAGAAAAAGCATTCTGCTGTTAAAAATCAAAATTTTGAATTGGCAGCCAGTTATCGTGATAGGCAAACGCAGATAGAGGCAGAGCTGGCCCAACTTAATGATCATTGGATGGCTGCCGATAATAATAATCTACAGGAAGTGACCGCGGATGATGTAGCTGATGTCGTTTCCATGATGACAGGGGTGCCGGTTCAACGGATGGCAGAAGCCGAAAGCGCTCGTTTGGTGACGATGGCTGCTGAATTGAAGCATGATATCATTGCCCAGGATACTGCCATAGAAAAAGTGGTGAAAGCAATTCAGAGAAATCGGGTAGGACTGAAAGAGCCAAATCATCCTATAGGGGCTTTTATGTTTTTAGGACCTACCGGTGTTGGTAAGACATACTTGGCCAAAAAGTTGGCAGAATATATGTTTGGCTCTACTGACGCTTTGATCAGAATTGATATGAGTGAGTATACGGAGAGCTTTAATGTGTCAAGGTTGGTCGGAGCGCCTCCCGGATATGTTGGCTATGAAGAGGGCGGACAACTGACAGAGAAAGTTCGTCGTCACCCTTATTCAATAATCCTGCTTGATGAAATAGAGAAGGCTCATGGCAATGTGTTTAATATACTTTTGCAAGTTTTAGACGAAGGTAGACTTACGGATGGTAATGGTCGGCTTGTTGATTTCAGAAATACTGTAATTATCATGACTTCCAATGCCGGTACGCGCCAGTTGAAGGAGTTTGGGCGAGGTATTGGATTCAACGCTGTCAGTATGGATGGACTAAGTGTCGGTGAAAAGGATAAAGAGTATGCTCGTAGAGTGATTCAGAAAAGTCTAAGTAAGCAGTTCGCCCCTGAGTTTATCAATCGTTTGGATGAGATTATCACGTTTGACCAGCTTGATATAACGGCAATCAAACAGATTGTTGACTTGGAGTTGAAAGGACTTTTCAAGCGCATTCACGCAATGGGATATGACATCTCGATTACTGAAGAGGCAAAAGAATTTGTTGCAACCAAAGGGTATGATGTTCAGTTTGGGACTCGTCCACTAAAGCGTGCTATCCAAAATTATATTGAGGATGGACTTTGTGAATGTATCTTAAATGGTAGAATAGAACAAGGGCATACAATTTCTATTGGAAAAAATCCGGAAAAAGAAGAACTTACATTTGTATCATAAAGAATGAGGTCATATCTGTGTAACCTGCGGGGCTATACGCAACATGAATAATTGTGTTACCTTATTCCTCACGAGTGCATTTGTGGTTGTATAGACCCCACGCATGATATAGAAAACCGCTGTTCATAACTGTATATTTGTTGGTGCTTATTCAAATATACAAAATGTTTAGCGGTTTTCTTCTTTTTAATTCATACTATCACTCCAAATGTCGGATGAACCATAATTTCATCACACCTAATCGAAGTTAAATTGAACGATGAATCATAGTGGTCGTTCGCATAAAAATAAAAAGCATAGTTATGCGTTTTCAATAGCTATGCTTTTGCATGATCAAAGCTATGCTTTTAGGCGGTAAAAGCTATGCTTTTACAACGCAAAAGCAGCCCTTTTGAAAGTTGATTTGCCCACGATGAAAAATCGAAGGGGAAACTTGCCGAATGTCTAAACTTAAGTTCAGCTATATCAAGGAATTATAATTTTCTTTCCATTAACAACATATATTCCTCGCGGAAGTTTCTGTAGATCTTTGCCCATATAGTTTCCATTTAAATTGTAAATGGAAGAATTCCATAAATTATATTTGGGAGTGGGAGAGATACCGGTAGATATGTTTTTGTAAAAATCGAAGGAAATGGTTCCATCTGTCTCGGTAATGTTCTTTAAAGCCAAATCTGTTTTGAAATAATCCGGATTGAGAAGGGCCTTTTCCGCAGAGCCATCTTGCGTATACCAATAGAAATTAGGGATATTGGAAAGGTCGGTCAGTTCCCCCGTGTTGCTGCTTCCGGGAAATGGATCGCCGGCGAGTTCTTGGTAGTAAATCTTTTTCGCTTGACTGTTATTGGGTAAAAGATCATAAGAATAGCAACGGCCATCTGCGGGAACAACGGCCATGTTGGGTTTTCCCTTAACACCATTTACGCTCATGGACATATAGGTATCGGGGGTAGGAAAGCAGACATGGTATATTAATAGGCCATGCGCATTCTGTCCTCCATAATTCCAGCCTTCGTTTTGAATGTTTTCCAATAAGAAGTATTCATTAGGATCATGGCTGTTAGGAATTTTATAGACGCGCCCTTGGTCGACTGTTGTTTTGGGCATACTGACATGCTGCGAAGAATTTAGCTCTTGAATATCCACTTGCCAGCCCATTTGTGATTTCTCCCACGCGGTATAAGCGGTAGGGTACCAGCCGTTTGCTTTATATTCTCCTCCATCCATAAGGTCCCAGTACTCCATATTTTGATTATGTTGCTTGTAGCCGGAAGTATGGGTTAGTGGATAAATATCGGGCAGGCCCATCGCGTGTGATAATTCATGACATGATACACCTATTCCCGTAATGCACATGGCATCTGATTCTTTCTTGACTTTGTATGGTTGTAATTCTGCACAAATACTATAAAAGCCTAATTTTTTATCTCCCAAAGCTCCATTTACAGTAGACGTGCAGGCCCAGACCGTATTGGCTTGACCGCCGTTATTTTGTCCTAATCCTGCGTAGACCACATAGACACAGTCGATAACCCCATCGTTGTTGGCGTCATATATAGAGGCATCTGAGACTGAGCCTTTGATAAGATTGACAGCGTCGGCTACCATTTCGTCTCTCTTTTCATCTGAAGAATTGTTAGGATTGCTTCCGCCATAGTATCCTGTCTTTTGGGGAAGCGTGACCGGGCCATAGATATCAAATTGCAGATTAAAGGCCCCGTTACTCATATCTTTGAAATATGATTTTACACTCCCGTTATTCTTGTTGTTGTTATTGCCAAAATCATCCAAAGGCTCCATCTTATTAAAAAATTGCTCAAACGCAGTCTTTACTTGATTGATAGTAAAGTTTTGGTCTTGAAAGGCTGCCAAGATGACCGGAATGCGTATGGTGGTAGCAGCTCCTAAATTTGTTGGGATATAACGATTCTTGCCAATGATTGCTCGTGTCTGTAACAGAGCTCTTCCCGTTTCACATCTGTTAGGAATAATCTCTTTGCTCTCTTCTGTTCCTACGACCGGAGGCGAAACTAATTGGCCGAATTTGTTTACTACTTTCACCGGATGGTCAGCAAATACGATTATTGATGACAATGTAAATAATAGTAGTATAGAAAGAGTTCTTTTCATATTTTTTTTCTTTAAGTATAAAAATATTGTCCTTTGTTCTTGGTAAAACGCCCAAATTCAATGGCATGATGTGGGCAATGGTGATAGCAGTTGAAACATGTGAGACACGATGGATGATGAAGCCAAATGGGTATTTTGCCGTGGCCCCCTTCTATGTCGTCAACAGGGCAGACATTCGCGCAGATTCCACATTTGACACATTTATCTTTATCTACCCAAAAGCGTTTGTCGGTAACCAGATGTTTTACGAAATATTGTCCAATTACGTAACTTTTAAATCTTGGCCAATTACCACGTTTTATTTGGAATATGTTCAAATGTTTTGAAATAGACTCTGCTATGGAGAATAGCTGTTCTGAGGCTTCACGCTTTTTTTGTTTTACGACCTCTGCAGTGTCTACATCCATAAAAGGAAGTCCTACGTAGGACTCCGGCATAATGAGAGAAAAGGCGCTATTGAGCTTTAAATCTTTATATGAAAGATCCTTTTCTAAAATACTGATGGTCATGCCAATATCATCACCTGCTGTTATTACGGCATAAGTGTAATGGTGAGACAGGTCTTCTGACGTGATTTGTAGCTTTGCAATGAACTCTCTCACTATTTTGGGAGGACGCCAGCCATGTACCGGGAATACGAATCCAACAGACTCTTCTTGTAAAATATTATACCTGCAGTCACCTTTGAGGGCTGCAGGTATAAAAATGATTTTATCGTGTAGAAGTTGTGATAATTTATTTGCGGCCCAACGAGAATTTCCTGTGGCGGAAAAATAAAAGATCATCTTAATTTTGCATCCTCGTTCATCGTGCCTTCGATGTATAGCCTTGTCATTTCGGTAGCACCGTTTGTCCGAATGGTAATACTCTTTTTAAAATGCCCGGGAAATTTGCCTTTCCCATTGTAAGTAACATCAATTTTCCCTTTTTCGCCTGGTTTAATAGGAGCTTTCGTATATGAAGGTATCGCACATCCACAACTGGCTATTGCCTGATTAATGATGAGGGGCGCATTTCCTGTATTGGTAAAGACAAATGTACATTTTTGAATAGGATTACTCTCAGAGAATGTACCAAAATCATGTACTAATTTGTCGAATTTGATATCGGCTTGTTGCTGCGCGAAAGCAATAGAAGCGGAAGCGATCCAAATTGTTATAAATATAATAACTTTTTTCATAATCAACTCGTTTATGTAATTTATATATTGTAGTTAACTATTTGACTGCAAAGTTAATATTTAATTTAAAAGCATTGTTAAGGCTTAACATTATTTTGTATTATTTCCACGGCATTCCTTTATTGTTCGGGATTTTTGTATTACTTTTGCGTTAAATCAATATATTAAAAAATGTATAGAACAAATACTTGCGGTGAGTTGAGACTCTCTGATGCAGGGAAGGAAGTAACCTTGGCAGGCTGGGTTCAGCGCACCAGGAAAATGGGTGGTATGACATTTGTCGATTTGCGCGACAGATATGGTATCACCCAATTGGTTTTCAACGAGTCTGTTGATAAAGATCTTTGCGAAAAAGCTAATAAGTTGGGCCGGGAATTCTGTATTCAAGTATGTGGTCGGGTTAATGAAAGATCTAATAAAAATGATAAAATAGCTACCGGTGATATTGAAATTATAGCAGACAAGCTGGTTGTTCTTTCAAGTAGTTTGATACCGCCATTTACAATTGAAGATCATTCTGACGGCGGTGATGATATCAGAATGAAGTATCGTTATTTGGATTTGCGGCGTTCTGTGGTAAGAAAGAATTTGGAATTGCGACATCGCATGACGATTCTTATCCGCAACTTTCTTGATAGTCATAATTTCATAGAAGTGGAAACGCCTATTCTTATAGGTAGCACCCCCGAAGGCGCTCGTGACTTTGTAGTTCCCAGTCGAATGAATCCCAGGCAATTTTACGCCTTGCCCCAAAGTCCGCAAACATTGAAACAGCTTCTTATGGTTGCAGGCTTTGATCGATATTTTCAAATCGCAAAATGTTTTCGTGATGAAGATTTGCGTGCGGACCGCCAGCCTGAGTTTACGCAAATCGACTGTGAGATGAGTTTCGTAGATCAAGATGATGTTATTAACCTATTCGAAGAGATGGCACGATTCCTGTTTAAGGAAATTCGTGGTGTAGAGCTTCCTAAGTTGGAGCAAATGGCATGGGCTGAGGCAATGAAGCGCTTTGGCAGTGATAAGCCTGATTTGCGTTTTGGAATGGAATTCGTCGAATTGAAAGACACGTTTGAGGGCAGAGGCTCTTTCTCTGTCTTTGACGAGGCTAAATATATAGGTGGTATATGTGTGCCGGACTGTGCTGAATACAGCAGGAAACAATTGAATGAATTGACGGATTTCGTGAAGCGCCCTCAAATTGGAGCCAAAGGACTTGTCTATATTAAATATAATGCAGACGGGACTGTCAAGAGTAGTCTGGATAAGTTCTATACACACGAAGATTTCATGGTCATCAAGCAGAAGATGAACGCTAAAGATGGAGACCTGATATTGATTTTAAGTGGTGACAATGCTAATAGAACACGAATCCAGCTTTGTTCTCTTCGTTTGGAAATGGGGGATAGGCTCGGTCTTCGTGATAAGAATACTTTCAAGTGTTTGTGGATTGTAGATTTTCCTCTTTTTGAGTGGAGCGAAGAAGAAAATCGACTTATGGCAACTCATCATCCTTTCACGATGCCTAATCCCGATGACTTGGAATTGTTGGATGAACATCCGGAGCAAGTACGTGCAAAAGCTTATGATTTTGTTTGCAATGGCATTGAAGTTGGAGGTGGTTCATTGAGAATTCATGATACCCAACTCCAAGAACGAATGTTTGAAGTCTTAGGCTTTACCAAAGAGCGTGCAGAAGCTCAATTCGGATTCCTGATGAATGCTTTCAAATATGGCGCGCCGCCCCATGCCGGGTTGGCATTTGGTTTGGATCGTTTTGTTAGTATCATGGCCGGACTTGATAGCATTCGTGATTGTATTGCTTTCCCCAAGAATAATAATGGACGAGATGTGATGCTTGATGCGCCTGGCGAGATTGATTCAAAACAGCTCGAAGAACTTCAAATAAAGGTTGATTTAAGTCAAGAAAACGACTAAACATAGCTACGGACTCTTTGAAATCGTTACTTTTTTGTGTGATTAAGTCTATAATTAGAAATTAATGTACTAATTTTGCAGTCGTAATTACATGGTGATTCTAATAGCATTAGATGTATTAAATATTACGAATTATGGCAGAAAAAAAAGTAACAACGAAGGCTGCGGCAGCTAAGACTACAACAAAAAAGGTTGCTCCTAAGAAAACAGTCGCAAAGAAAGCAGAAGTAGTAGCAGTGGTTAATGCTGAAAGCGTTGGATTCCGTGCAGGTGATGTTTATCAGACTCTTGCAGCTGCAGGAAAGGCTCTTAGTGTGGCAAATATTGCGAAATTGGCCAATATTACCGTTGAAGAAGCTTATCTTGGTATAGGTTGGCTTTTCAAGGAAGGTAAGGTGAAGGATGAAGATGGACTTATTGCATTGGCATAAGATTTAGATCTTTATTGATAGAACAAAGAGTTGTAATTCAAAATAGAGTTGCAACTCTTTTTTATTGTATACAAAATGACTTACGACAGAGAGATAATTAAAGTGCTTGTAGAAGCGGGGGAGAAAGGATTGAGCGTGAAAAAAATAGCTCAACATGTCTTCAATGCTTCGAATAGTTTATTCTGTGTGGTCATGTATGATGATATATATACTTATGTGTCTCAGTATCTTTTACTCAATTCGAAGTCTAAAATGTCACTAATTGCTCATGGCGAAAGACGGGGGACTTATAAGATTAATACTAAAATAAACGAGGGACAGCAGTTGATGATCCAATTTGGAATAGATGAAATGGAAGAATCTTTGGATATTACGCCATCTGATGACGGAGAATTAAGTTTGTTTTAGTTTACTCGTTTTTTGAGAAGAGGTTATGCTTATATAATGAGGTTATGCCTATATAATCTATATAATAAAGAGGAAGAGATTTTTTAGTTTTCTTTCTCTCTTTTTTCACCTATTTTCTTGATTATATCCCCAGAGTTTAATTTATATATTCAGATATTATGTTTTTTAGTTATTATTTTATATCTTTGGGCTAACATTTATTTTTTTAGATATGAATAACCACTTAGTAATTATGGCAGGCGGGGTCGGAAGTCGATTTTGGCCAATGAGCACATCCGAAAAACCAAAACAATTCATTGATATTTTGGGAGTAGGGAAGTCGTTATTACAATTAACATTTTATAGATTTCATGGTATCTGTGATCCTGCTAATGTATGGGTCGTAACAAATAAAAAATATTTTGATTTAGTAAAGAGCCAATTGCCGGAGGTTTCTGAAGATCATATCTTATTGGAGCCCTGTAGAAGAAATACTGCGCCCTGTATTGCGTATGTTAGTTGGAAAATCAAGTCGCAAGATCCTAATGCGAATGTAGTTGTGACGCCAAGTGATCATATTGTTGTTGATGAGATTGAATTTAGGAGAGTAGTGACGTCTTGTCTGAATTTTACAGCAGAAACAGACGCTATTGTTACTCTTGGGATGCGTCCCAATCGGCCGGAGACAGGGTATGGTTATATTCAGGCTGATCTTACGGCAAGGTCGCCACGGAACAAAGAGATTTTCCGGGTAGACTCATTCAGAGAAAAGCCTGATATTCAAACGGCAACTCGTTATATTCGCCAAAATAACTATTTTTGGAATGCGGGAATCTTTATTTGGAGTGTTGAAACGATAGTAAACGCCTTTCGTGTTTATCAACCATCTTTATCAAAGGTGTTTGAGCGTTTATTGCCTATCTATGGAACAGCTGAAGAGCAGGTGATGATTGATGAGCAATATCCGGAATGTGAGAATATCTCCGTAGATTATGCTATCATGGAGAAAGCGGAGGAGATCTTTGTATGTCCTGCCAATTTTGGTTGGAGTGATTTGGGAACATGGGGTAGTCTGATGATGCAATCTCATAAGGATCTTTATGGTAACTGTGCGATAGGTACAGATATTGAGTTTCATGATAGTCATAATTGTATCGTTCATGCGACTGAAGCAAATAAGGTTGTCGTTCAAGGTTTGGATGGCTTTATTGTTGCAGAAAAAGATGGAGTATTGTTGATTTGTAAGTTGAGTGAAGAGCAACGCATTAAGCAATTCGCTGCCGAAAAATAGTTATGGCTACTTAGTAGTTGGCGTATGAGCCAGAAGTGCAACCTGTTTCTGGATTTATCGTACATAATAAAATAAGAAAACAGACAAGCAATTTTATCAATTACTTGTCTGTTTTCTTGTACACCCTTAGGGATTCGAACCCTAGACCCACTGATTAAGAGTCAGTTGCTCTACCAACTGAGCTAAGGGTGCTAATTGCTAATTTATGAAAGTGTACGCCCTTAGGGATTCGAACCCTAGACCCACTGATTAAGAGTCAGTTGCTCTACCAACTGAGCTAAGGGCGC
>NZ_JAERMS010000050.1 GCF_017426725.1 Prevotella illustrans
GCTTATTTTCGTCCTTCTCTTTTCTTTTTCAAAATAATGCCACTTTTTTGATGGTTATGTAAAGATAATTCAAGGCCGACAAATATCGATTGATCTGCTTGGTCACTTGTAAACCTGTCCCCACTAATATCGACCTGTATCAATGGATTAACAAGCCATTCACACCACCGCCTGAGAACGAATTTGAAACATAAGGGGGTATGTGCTCTTTACCATTGGAACAAAATACGTCAAATCAAATGATTTGATGAAACTTTGTATGCGTTTTCACAAAAATTATTTAGGACACTATTGCCTACGACCTTAATATATGAAAAAATTTCACATAAATTTGGATATAATCAAAAATATCTATAACTTTGTTTTACCAAATGTGAGTTTAACCACGCAACCCTGTGCATAAAAGGCTCATTTAAATAATAATGAAATTATAATAACAAACAAAGCGCCTATCGAGACATCTTTACACAAAACAACACTTTGAAAGAATGAAAAATCTTGAAGGAATGACCGACGAAGAACTTGCCTTATGCTATGTCGCCGGTGATAATAGGGCTTTTGATTTGTTATTAGAACGCAATCAATCTAAATTATTTGCGTATATTATGTTTGTGGTTCGGGATCACGATAAAGCAGATGATATTTTTCAAGAAACCTTTGTTAAAGTCATCACCAAACTTCAACAAGGAAAATATGTTAACAATGGAAAATTTTCTGCATGGATAATGCGGATCGCACATAATATTATTATGGACAGCTTCCGAATGATTAAGAATGAAAAGGTTATCGATACGGATAATCAAGGACTCTTTAAAATCCAAACAGAAGCGGCCCTCACCAATAGTATCGAACACGAATATGTAAACACGCAGGTTTTACTGGATGTTAAAAACGTCATGGAACAGTTACCTGCAACACAACGGGAAGTTGTTTATATGAGATATTATCAGCAATTATCCTTTAAGGAAATAGCGCAATTAACAAACGTCAGCATAAACACATCTCTTGGACGGATGCGTTATGCAATACTAAATATGCGTAGAATGGTTCGAGATTATAGAATTCAACTTCAAGTTGAATAACCTTTCCCCTATTTTGAATACACATAAAACCGGAATACTCTTTTGCAAAAGATTATTCCGGTTTTATCATTATATCACAATCTTTCTTTCATATCTAACGTGGCAGATTCTTTAAGATTGAAATAGTCGACAAAGGGTCAGCACTCTTGAAAATGAAACTTCCGCTTACCAAAACGTCAACACCGGCCTTTACAAGCCGTGGAGCGGTTTCAGCTTGCACTCCTCCGTCTACTTCTATCAAGGCATGACTCCCCGAACGTAAAATCAAATCATGAAGCTGACGAATTTTTTTCATTGTATTTTCAATAAACTTCTGTCCCCCAAAGCCGGGATTTACACTCATCAGCAACACCATATCCACATCCATAATAATATCTTCAAGTACAGATATTGGCGTTGCTGGATTTAAAGTAACTCCAGCCTTCATTCCCGCACCATGAATCTCTTGGATTGTCCGATGTAGATGGGTACACGCTTCGTAGTGGACATTCATCATCATAGCACCAACTTTTGCCACTTGATGAATGTATTTTTCAGGATGTACAATCATCAGATGTACATCTAAAGGCTTCATACTGTATTTATTTATTGCTTCCATAACAGGAAAGCCGAATGAAATATTAGGAACAAAAACTCCATCCATTATATCCAAATGAAGCCAGTCGGCCTCACTCTGATTAATCATCTCTATTTCAGACTTAAGATTAATAAAGTTGGCTGACAGTAAAGATGGAGAAATAAGTGTTTTCATTATTTAATAAGGATTTTTTGAATAGATAAAAATGTATCTGATTAATTGAAGCACGAAGCAGACATAGGGGTATCGCTTTGATTTAGCCGATACGTATGAGCAATTATACGAATAATTTCGATTGTCTTTGATGATGGCCCGGATACATCAGAAAGAAAATTTTGTAAATCATCAGGGGTAAAATACTTCATAGGCATTGAATTAATAATTAGAAAAAAGTGAAGATGTTGGACCTGTCTTAAAAGATTATCCGCCATACAATTTAATAACGTTTAATCCAAGATGTTATTATATAAAAAACGATTTATCCAAACTTAATATGATTAAAAAGAGGTTGGTGCAGGAAGCTACCAACCTCGAGGGACGATTTCGTTCAAAAAAAATAAATACGAAATCATAAATATGGGACAAATATAAACTATATAATTGATAAAAGCAAGAAAAAACTTGGATTTAACACTTCACGTAGATTTATACAGTCGAATCTTCCGCTTTAGTTACTCTTTTAGAAACAGCAGTCTTTATTTTCGATTTAACAGCTGCAGCCTTACCTGCCGACTTCTTTATGGCCTTTGGAGTAATGACTTTTCCACCCTCATACTTCTCACGAAGCTTGAGTTCTTCTTGCTCCAACTTCGCGATCTTGGCTTGCAAGCGTGTAATTTCCTTGTCTTTCACCTCTATTTCATCACCTTGATTATTGATCGTTGTCAACATGGCTTCCAACTGATCATTATCAAGTTCCTCCGGATAGAGACAATTCACACGGTTGATAAAATCGCCAAGAATATTCATATAATTTGTAAATGCGTCAAAAGGACTGTTATAAATACCTCTGTCGAGCCCAACATTGCTGGGCTTCGTTGTCATAAAGCGAAAATTATTACTAGCCTGCAGATAATCCCAGTCTTGATTAATACGGGGATCATTAGCAATACGCACACGATCAGCCACACTATAAAGTTTATTAAAGGCTTCACGCTGCATAGGATTGCCCAACCAACTACTGATATCACGCTCTTCGTCTACCCAACTCAAGGTGTCAGGTACATTCAATTCACCTACACTCTTGAGCTTCATGCAGATTTCAGTCGGTGTGGAAAAAGTAATCCCGCGTTGCTTGGCACAGGTAGGCAATGCCTTTAAGAAGTCTAAAATATTACTGGAAAGTGGTTGAGCAATACCAAGAGCAGAAAGCTCCATAAAAATATTAATAACTTGCTCTTCCTCTGGCAAACGCGCTATTTCTTCAATATAGGTATCAGCAAACAATGGATAACCATCCCACTCACTGTTATTAAAACGCAATGAGATATCATCACTTAACTTTACATCACGAAGTAATAACTTTAGTTTGGAATTTAAAGCACAATGATAAATATAATGAGGCGATTTCCATCCCAGCACGTGGCGAGCTCCTTCGGTGAGCATTCCCTTAAATCCCATCTGAGCTACTTGCTGGCCAATGTCATCACTATAGATGAGAGAGGAATTACGCAGAACCTTTGGATCCTGTCCGAAATATTCTTTAATTTTTCGGCACTGCTTCTTTATGTCATGAACAAAGCAATCCTCATTAACTAAAGATGACAAACCGTGTGAATAAGGTTCTGCTAAAAATTCTACACAACCAGTGTCGTTCAAAGCTTGAAGTTTCTCCAAAACCTGAGGTGCATGAATCTCCAACTGCTCTATACAAACACCACTTAATGAAAAAGCGACTTTAAAATACTTCCCATGCTCAGTGATCATAGACTGCAAAGCATTTAAAGCTGGCATATAACTACGTTCTGCGATATCACCTATTGAACGCTCGTTTTCATAATTATCATAGTAATAATGATCTGTTCCTATATCAAAAAAACGATAACGTTTGAGATGTATACTTTGGTGTATCTCGAAATATAAACAAATTGTTTTCATTGTTATTGTATTATTAGTTGCCTGTAAATTAGATTTAAAATCAAGAAACAAGACGATCTGAAAGAATGTTTATTTCCATCCCAACGTTCGTTCATAGAGCTCACGAATCCATAAGCCGACCTTTTCCCATGTGATTTGGTCAACTTCTTTCTTTCCTTCATCTTGCAAATAATAGAATAAACTTTCGTTGTGACAGATACTGTAAATTGCGTCAGCCATTGCCTGAATATCCCAGTAATCAACCTTGATACAATTTGAAAGAATCTCAGCACATCCGCTTTGTTTAGAGATAATCGTTGGCGTTCCACACTGCATTGCTTCCAGAGGCGATATACCAAAAGGTTCACTCACAGAAGGCATAACATAGACGTCCGAATCTTTCAGACACTCATACACCTGTTTTCCACGCATAAATCCGGGAAAATGAAACCGATCTGCAATACCTCGTTCTGCCACAAGATAGATCATCTGATCCATCATGTCTCCCGACCCAGCCATACAAAAACGTACGTTACGAGAACGATGGAGCACCATATTGGCCGCCTCAACAAAATATTCCGGTCCCTTTTGCATGGTAAGACGCCCTAAGAAAGTAACGACTTTTTCCTTTCCTTGATGGTCTGGGCGAGATAAATCTTGCAATTCCTGCACCAAAGGATAGACTGCATTATGAACGGTATATACCTTTCGTGGATCCTGATGATATTGATTGATGACCGTTTGTCTGGTCAACTCAGACACACACATGATACAATCGGCATTATCCATACCATCCTTTTCTATGGAATAAACCGTAGGATTCACATGTCCCCGGCTCCTGTCAAAGTCTGTTGCATGTACATGAATACACAAAGGTTTTCCGCTCACCTGCTTGGCATGAATGCCAGCAGGATAGGTTAGCCAATCATGTGCATGGATGATATCAAATTCAATCGTTCGAGCAACAACACCTGCTATAACGGAGTAGTTATTAATCTCGTCGTGCAGATTCGATGGATAGCCACCAGCGAAATCCATACATCCAAGATCGTTAACATGCATATAATTAAAATCTGCATAGATATGATCTCGAAGTTGATAATAAAAATCAGGATTCATTACATTCCCCACCCGACTTTTTACTGTGTCATAATCAACGTTACGCCAAGCGATGGGCACGCAATTCATTGCCACGATATTAGCAGCACTCCGATCTTCATCACCCCAAGGTTTCGGTAAACACAATGTTATATCAACATCACCTTGTGCATGTAAACCTTCTGTAATACCAAAATTGGCTGTGGCAAGACCGCCAAAAACATGAGGAGGATATTCCCATCCAAACATTAAAACTTTCATCTTTATCCCTCCTTCTGATAATCAAATTTTTCCATTAACTCAAGTGTACGCAGAATCTCCGCTACATTCATAGCAAAGGAAATCGCTCCGCGTCCATGGAATGGTGGATTTCCGTCAAATAATTCAGGGATTGTTCCCAGGCAATGATTTGTCATTTCATCCTCATAACCAACCAACTGACGATTAATAAAACTAAGTCTTGACGTCTTATATAGTTTAAGGCAGGCCTCCATATAGAATCCTCCCAGCCACGGCCATGCCGTTCCTTGATGATAAGCATAGTCTCGCTGGCTTTGTGGACCCGTGTATAAAGGATTGTATCCACCACTCTTCGGCGAAAGTGTACGAAGTCCCTTAGGTGTCAGAAGCTCTCGTGTACAAATATCTAATACGCTTTTTTTCTGCTCCTGACTTAAAGGTGAATAATCCAAGGCCACTGCAAAGATCATATTAGGTCTCACACTCCAGTCCATCATGTTGCCATCTACATAATCATACAGGTATCCATACTCATTCAAGAATGTTTCCACAAATGAATGTTTGCACCGATCAGCCAACTCTTCCAAATGGGCAGCAACCTCTGTATTTTGATCCAAAGCTGCCAGCAATGCCGTAAACTTCAACGCATTAAACCAAAGAGCATTAAATTCTACAATATAGCCTGTACGAGGAACTACAGGTTTTCCATTGGCAGTAGAGTTCATCCAGGTTACCGGCTTGTCCTTACCGAATGTACGGAGTAAACCGTTTTCGTCAAGTTCCAAATTAGGATGACGCCCCGATTCAATAAAGGCTAACATATCTTTCAAAAGTGTCCCATATTTCTCCAGACAAGTCTCCCTCCCTGCTTCCTTGGCATATTGCTGTACACACCAAAAAGCCCACAACATAACATCGGGTTGGTCTATCTCATACATTTTTACCGTCAAAGGCTTTCCTTCCATGAATTCACGAAGCCCACGCTCTGCCGTTTTCATCACAAGCTCGAAATAATCACGCTCCTGAATGGAAAGCGTCAAACCTGGCAATGCGATAAAAGTATCACGTGCTCTACATTTAAACCACGGATAGCCCGCCAAAATATACCGATCATCATTCTTCATACGAAGATGGAACTGATGAGCTGCATTTATCAGACAATGAAAAAAATTATCCCTTGGGCTACGCTCTTCAACTTCTTCTTCAAAAAGTTTCTTCAATTTAGAGACTTTTATTTCAGATGTAGAAGCAGAAAAGACGATACTCTCTCCTTTCTTTATAGGCATCTCAAAATAGCCTGGAACATATAGGTCTTCATTCGAAGCATAACCTCGTTCTTGCTCTTTAGGATATTCTATTCCACGATACCAGTCTGGTGCAAATATGAACTCATTCTTTTTACTAAACTGCATGTACAGATCTGGATAACCAGCATACATACATGTTTTAATACCATTATCCACTAACTGATAATCACGGCTTGCAACACTATTCTCATGCGTAAACTGGCGAACACTTCTGAATGCCAAGAAAGGCCTGAATCGCAAAGTTGTTGCAGAATGCGCATCTTCAAGTGTATATCGTATTAGAATACGATTCTCATAATGCTGAAATACAACTTCACGTTTCAACATCACTCCACCTACACGAAATAATGTAGTAGGAACTTTGTCACAATCAAACTCTCTGATGTACTTATGGCCCTTTGGGCTATAGTTGTTGCCTTGGTATTTATGCAGCCCCAGATTAAACTCTGCTCCATGCTGTATTACTGTAACATCAAGAGAAGATAGCAATACATGGTTCTCATCATCCAACTGAGGAACCGGCACAACTAACAGTCCATGATATTTTCTCGTGTTACAGTCTACAATGGAAGAACATGAATAAGCTCCGGAACGGTTTGTACGCAACAACTCCCTTGGAAGAGATTCTTCAAGGTTAGTCATCAATGCTTTTTCAAATCGTAAATAACTCATAGTTCTCTATATTAAGGCTTAAATATTAATATTTAGGATTTTTTCGCTTTTCACGCCTCTCTCGGAGAGGGCTCTTTTTCTTCAAAAGTAACATTTAATTTGCAAACTACAAAATTTATTAGACTTTAAATGAAAACCAATCATAGAAAATATGTTATAGAAAATGTTTTTCGTCAAGAAATATAATTATATCGATCTAAAATCGTAAATTTGCATATAAATTAGGTTATACTTCCAACGATGTGATATGATTTCAAGAAAAGAAATACAAAACGAAGAGGTTATCCAAGCAATTGCCAATCTTTGGACACCACTGACCCAACAACAACGTCAATCTTTATTGGACAACATTGTATTGCAACATTTCAAACGAAATGAAATCATATATAAAGATTGTGAAAAACCTGAATGTATGATGTGTCTCTTCCATGGCAAAGTTAAAATACATAAGGATGGAATCGGAGGAAGAAATCAAATTATTCGCGTAATCAAACCTATTGAGTTTTTTGGCTTTAGAGCATTTTTCGCAAACGAATGCTACAAGACGGCGGCAACTGCTTTCGAATCGTCGGTCGTCGCTTTTTTCCCCATGCCTGTTATTCTAAAGCTAATGCAGGAGAATTTCAATGTCAATTTATTCTTTATCCATTACCTTGCGCAACAGCTGGGCTACAGCGATGATCGGACCGTGAGCCTTACCCAGAAACACATCAGAGGCCGACTTGCAGAAGCTCTTCTTTTTTTAAAGAAAAACTATGGACTTGAAGAAGATGGGTATACGCTCAGCATTTATTTAAGCCGTGAAGATCTGGCTAATCTATCCAACATGACAACAAGCAACGCTATCAGGACACTCTCTGCTCTCGCTACGGAAAAGATTATAGCTATTGACGGAAGGAAAATCAAATTGATAGATATAGAGGCGTTGGAGCGCATTTCCCAAATAGGTTAGCAACTACCCAAGAAGAGCGATTACGCTTTCTACCTTTTCTTCCATTGGAAGTCGAGCGTTAACCCAATGAATCGTAAAACCTCTACGTTCCATTCCTCTGAACCAAGTCATTTGGCGCTTGGCAAATTGATGAATTGCAATTTCCAAGTTATGAACCATTTCTCCATACGAAGTCCTGCCAATAAGGTATTCTGTAATATATTTGTACTCCAAACCATAATATATTAGATCTTCAGCCGATATTCCTTGTTCCATCAAGCCTTTAACCTCTTCTATCATACCGTTATCAAGACGTTGACATAAACGTTTACTTATTTTCTCCCTACGCAAATCTCTGTCTATGTCAACACCTATAATTATAGAATCGATGGCAGGTAACTCGCGTTTAGGCAAAGGATGCTCCAGATTATAAGTTTCTATTTCTATGGCACGGATAGCACGCTGTGCCGTATCCACATCCGTAAGATTATGCATCACACTCCCGTTTCTGGCTTTTAAATCCCGAAGCAGGACAGAAAGTTCATCTAAAGTTTTATTAGCAAGCATTGTACGCAAAATACCATTCTGCGGAACAGGTGACAGCTGATACCCTTTTAATACAGACTCTATATAGAGTCCGGTTCCTCCGCACAAAATAGGCTGCACATCACGTTTCTGTATCTCCGTATAAACATTATAAAAATCTTGCTGATACAAAAACAAATTATATTTAGTTCCCGGTTGACATATATCTATTAAATAATAAGGTATAGTCACTCCGTTTACCACATAATCACCAAGATCCTTACCTGTCCCTATGGTCATACCACGATATACCTGTCTCGAATCTGCCGAGATAATTTCCGCATTCAAACGATAAGCTACATGGGTAGCCAAGTCTGTTTTGCCACTTGCCGTAGGGCCGAGAATAGTAAGAAGCTTCTTCATAGGACAAAGATAACAAAAAATATCCCTGTCAGCAAAACCGACAGGGATATTATTTTAAGCAAATAAAGTCGTATTATTTCAACTCTGCGAGGTACTTAATAGTACGAACCATCTGAGATGTGTAAGAGTTCTCATTGTCATACCAAGAAACAACCTGCACCTGATATGTATCGTCGTTGATCTTGCTTACCATTGTCTGAGTAGCGTCAAAGAGAGAACCGAAGCGCATACCGATAATGTCAGAAGAAACGATCTGATCCTCCGTATAACCGAAGCTCTCCGTTGTAGCAGCCTTCATTGCGGCATTGATACCCTCTACAGTTACGTCCTTGCCCTTAACAACAGCCACGAGAATCGTGGTAGAACCTGTTGGAGTAGGAACGCGCTGTGCAGAACCAATCAGCTTTCCATTCAGTTCAGGAATTACAAGACCGATAGCCTTGGCAGCACCAGTCGAATTAGGAACAATGTTGCAAGCGCCTGCACGTGAGCGACGGAGATCACCCTTGCGCTGAGGACCGTCAAGAATCATCTGGTCACCTGTGTAAGCGTGGATAGTTGACATGATACCTGACTGGATAGGAGCATACGCGTTCAACGCTGCAGCCATAGGAGCCAAGCAGTTTGTTGTACAAGAAGCAGCAGAGATAACAGTATCAGCCGGAGTCAGAGTCTTGTGGTTGGTGTTGTAAACGATAGTTGGGAGATCGTTGCCTGCGGGAGCAGAAATAACTACCTTCTTGGCACCTGCTGTAAGGTGAGCAGAAGCCTTTTCCTTAGAAGTATAGAAACCGGTGCACTCAAGAACGACGTCTACATTGAGTTCACCCCAAGGGAGTTCAGCTGCGTTTGGCTTTGCGTAGATAGTGATCTCCTTACCGTCAACAATAATAGAGTTATCTGTTGCTTCTACGGTATGCTTACCTTCACCGAACTTGCCGGCAAAGCCACCTTGGGCTGTATCATACTTCAAAAGGTGAGCAAGCATCTTAGGACTTGTCAAGTCATTGATAGCAACAACTTCATAACCATCAGCCTCGAACATCTGACGGAATGCGAGACGACCAATACGGCCAAAGCCGTTAATAGCTACATTTGTCATTTTAATTTGTTATTTAATAAAGTTTATATAAGAATATAAATAATCTTCGTAAGTCTGTAGTGATAAAATAACAAGCCGAAACAGATTAAAATCCACGTATTTATCGAAATCCTGTATTTTTTCTTCTTTACGAGTACAAAGATACGGAATTATTTCTATATTTGCACGTGCAAAGTGTATTAAATTAAGTAAAAAGCAACGGAAATAAATACTTTTAGAAGCAAATGCAACCTGTTAACCGACAGAGTGTAATCTCTATGTTGCAAACATCGTTTACCAATTAACAAAAAATTATATTATGGGTAAATTTATCAATGAATTCAAAGAATTTGCTGTAAAAGGAAATGCGGTTGATATGGCTGTCGGTGTAATCATCGGTGGCGCTTTCGGCAAAATTATCAGCTCCATCGTCGACGACCTTATTATGCCTCCCATCGGATGGCTCATCGGTGGCGTCAAGTTCACGGACTTAAAGGTTACGCTCCCCACCGTAGAAATACCGGGCGTAGAAAAGACTGCCGCCGCAACAATCAATTACGGAAACTTTCTCCAGACGGCCTTCGACTTCATCATCATTGCTTTCTGCGTGTTCATGCTCGTTAAGGGAATTAACAAGCTTACAAAGAAGAAAGCCGAAGAGTCCGCTGCTCCTACACCGGAACCGGAACCGACAAAGGAAGAAAAGTTACTAACGGAAATCCGTGACATTCTGAAAAAACAATAAGCACACTTTAAAAATATAATATAAATACAAGAGACAAGCCCGAATCTAAAAAAAATAGGTTCGGGCTTTTATGGATAGCTGTTATTTTATCCAATCACTATCTTCGAGTTGAAACACATCATTGAGTGAACGACCAAAGATACTACATATTTTAAGAGACAAGACGGTGGATGGCACATATTTCTCAGACTCTATGGCATTGATTGTCTGTCGGCAAACTCCCACTTTCTCTGCCAGTTCTGCCTGGGTCATCCTTACGATAGCACGTTCAACCCTCACATTATTTTTCATGATCAGACCTCCTAAGCTTATATACTGGTACAAATTGATTCAGTGTATCCGTGATTTTTGTTAGAAAAAACTACCGGATTTTAACACTTCCGCAACGCTTCATCTAACTGCCGAAATGGCGAAAAACGCCTTTGTTTTTCCGATTTCTATGCTCTTTTATGCCCAAAGCTATCCTTTTATCGGCTCAAAGCATAGCGATTACGCTGTCAAAGCATAGCTTTTAGCCGATGAAAGGGCCGCGATTACGGCCTAAAAGCATAGCGATTAAGGGTAAAAAAGCGAAGAGAAAACACCCTTAAAAGTACAATGTATTGATAATCAGCGTTTTATAAAATTACTCTACAATCGCTTATTTTCGTCCTTCTCTTTTCTTTTTCAAAATAATGCCACTTTTTTGATGGTATATGTAAAGATAATTCAGAGGCGGTAGATACCATCGATACTTGTAAACCTGTCCCCACTAATTTTCTACTGCCCCCTATTTAACCCAACTGTAGTAAGAAGTATGTAGCATTAATCTACAATAACTGAACAGAAAGCTGCGAAATGACAATACGAGGACCATCCTTATAAAGCATAGTCCTCGTATCTTATTATTCATCTATTACTTTCAACACACGTTTCAACAGATAAGTTGCGTTCTGATTGCGAGCCACACCTGATGTTATGCGATATGAATAAGTAACATTTTCACCCAAATCTATCTCAAAACAATAATTACGAAATCTTTGTGGCAACTCATCTGAAAGTTTTGAAAGTTCCAAATCGTGTGTCGCAATGACTCCCGACACGGGCAACTTGCATATCCGTTCCAGAAAAAGACGCGATCCGTTGAGCTTGTCCAGCGAATTTGTTCCTTTCAGTATCTCATCTAAGATAATCAAGGTATGCTTCTCTTCAGAAGGCCGCCCCACACGATAAGAGGGATTCTTACAGAACTGCACCAACTGTTCCAGCCGTAACAGTTCTGCATTAAAATAGGAAATGCCTTCAGCCAAATCATCCGTAGTACGCATACTGCTGAAGAGATTGAAGCGTGACACTTTCATCCGACGTGCAAAAATGGGGATACCATTGCGTGCCAAAACATAATTGATGCCGAGCGTGCGCAAAAACGTGCTCTTGCCGGCCATGTTGGCACCGGTTACAATCGTATAACTACCATCAGGAATGGCAAAATCATTCGTGACAGCCTCCGCTCCCAGAAACGGATGAAAGATTTCTTCTGCTTCATAGATCATTGTCTCACTTTCCACCACTTCGGCCCACACTGTCTTCGGGTGATTATAAACAAACCGACCCAGTGACACCAAGGCGTCGACATGACTCAGCACGTTAACCCACCGCTCGGCATGCTTGATAAAATCGTCACGCCATTTCAAATAGTCGCGAATAAGAAAGAAGTCATTCAGAAGAAATGTATCCAGCAGAAAGAGGCCCAAGATATTGCCTCTTCTGTCGAGTCTTCGGATAAGATTCTCCAGCGTTCGGACAGCTTTTGTCGCTTTTCGCAAGTCCTCCACTTCTTGTTTCATCGAGTCCGGCCATTCCCGCTGACGTTCGCAAAGTCGCAACAACCGGGCAAAACCTTCGGTTTCACGATGCAGCAGATCTGTTTGCCGCCCAATAGAACGTGCACTTGCATTACAAAGCAGGAAGACCACAAAGAACTGCAATGTCGCGTAGAACAAAGGAAAAGTGCCATCCATCAAGCCCATACCGGCCAAAAGGATAAAGATAGGAAGCAAAGTTATCATGCAAATTGCCAGCACTTTGGTCCATTTCCGCCCTATCAGGCCAGGCAAAACCAACCTTTGTGTCATTTTGCTCAAAGCCAATATTCCCAACGTATCGGTCCTTCGTCCCTGCCCCAATGCTTGAAAGGCGTCCATAAACGTCAACTGCTTACAGAAAAATTTGATTTCATCCGGCTGATGACATATATTTTCAAAAGCCAAATAACTTGCCAGCAGCCGTTTCCCTCCACTTGTCACACTACGGTTCATGCGGGCATAGAGCGATTGCGGCCCGAAAATATCAAGGTCAAAAGTAAACGGATGGTGATAATCTACAAACTCCTGCCCATCGTCAAAATGACTATACTCCCCTCTCAGGGCTTCCAGCTCATACCGATAGACTCGCTGCAGATTCTCATTATCAGTTATCTGCCTGGCATTACGGCCGTCAAGTAATCGTGCGATGACATAGCATGCCAAGGCCAAAGCAGCCAACAGCAAGCTCGTCCATCCCATCCGTGTGCTGACATAGACCGCCAGCCCGGCTATGAAAAGGCAAAAGAAAAGTATTTCTGTCAGAATGAAAAGACGGTTCCGGCGCTTGAGTCGGGCTACAATATCCGTCAGCGTTTCATAACGGGATGTATAATATTCCTGATTATTCATAATTTGTCTTCAAATCAAAAGAGCCTGCGGCGATAGAAACACCTTTCTATGCCGCAGACTCTTCCTATTTCACATAGTCTTTCGTTATCATATCGTAGTAGAGGGCCTCCAACTCTGAGAGAGTGAGCCGCTCTATGCTGTGCTCCAACTTTCGTATGAGCTCTTCCCGACGGTAATCGTCGGTCTGCTGACCAAAATCCATAGGCCTATTCCCACTCTATTGTCGAAGGCGGCTTGGAGGAAATATCATAGCAAACACGATTTACACCTTTCACCTTATTTATTATTTCATTGCTCACCTTGGCCATGAAATCGTATGGAAGATGGGCCCAATCAGCCGTCATGGCGTCCTGACTTGTCACGGCACGCAACGCTACGGGGTGTTCGTATGTACGCTCGTCGCCCATCACGCCCACGCTGCGTATGGTAGAGAGCAACACGGTGCCAGCCTGCCATACGTGGTCGTAGAGTCTGGTACCATCGGGCATGGTGTAATTGTGCATGTTCTCGATATAGATATCATCCGCATCTTGCAGAATACGCACCTTTTCACGGGTGATATCACCCAAAATTCTGACAGCCAGACCGGGACCGGGGAACGGATGGCGTTTAATCAGTCGTTCAGGCATTCCAAGTTGGTAGCCTACCCTGCGCACCTCGTCTTTGAAAAGCCACTGCAAGGGTTCGCACAACTGTAGCTTCATTTCCTTGGGAAGACCACCTACATTATGATGGCTCTTGATGGTCATACCCGTTATGCTGAGACTCTCGATGCGATCAGGATAGATGGTTCCCTGAGCCAGCCACTTCGCGTCGGTGATTTTCTTGGCCTCGGCATTGAATACTTCAACAAAGTCACGGCCGATAATCTTGCGTTTCTTCTCTGGATCGGTCACGCCTTCCAAGTCTCTGAAGAATTTCTCACTGGCATCAACACCTACCACGTTGAGTCCCAATCCTTGATAAGCGTCCATCACTTTCCGGAACTCATTCTTGCGAAGCATACCATGATCCACGAAAATACAAGTGAGATTCTTGCCGATGGCTCGATTTAACAAAGTGGCACAAACCGAGGAGTCCACGCCTCCCGACAAACCAAGAATCACACGGTCGTTGCCCAACTGTGCTTTAAGCTCCGCCACCGTGCTGTCAACGAACGACGCGGCACTCCACTCCTGCCTGCTCTTGCAGATATCCACCACGAAGTTCTTCAACAGCAAGGTTCCTTGCGCCGTATGGAACACCTCCGGATGGAACTGCACGGCCCACAGCGGATGTTTGGTACTGGCATAAGCTGCAAAACGGACGTCGTCCGTGCTGGCTATCACGTGACAGTCACTGGGAATGGCCGTTATCGTATCGCCATGGCTCATCCAGACTTGCGAATCGGGGGTAAAGCCTTTGAACAGAGGATTATCCTTGTCAAACTGCCGCAAATTGGCACGACCATACTCACGTGTGCCGGTTTGCTCTACTTTACCACCGTTCGCGTATGAAATAAACTGAGCGCCATAACAGATTCCCAGCACGGGATATTTGCCCACAAATTGCGACAAGTCCACTTTGAAAGCTTCCGGATCATGAACGGAATAAGGCGAACCGCTCAGAATCACGCCGATGATACCAGAATCATCCTTAGGAAACTTGTTGTAAGGAAGGATTTCGCAGAAGGTGTCCAGCTCACGGACACGACGCCCTATAAGTTGCGTCGTCTGTGATCCGAAATCAAGAATGATAATCTTCTGTTGCATGTTGTTAAGATATTATATGATTGTAATATTATTAAATGTAGTTGATTATAAATAAGGAAAACCTAAAAACAAACCAAAAGCTCCCGTCACAGCGTGGTCAGGAAATGTTCTGCTTCTTTCAGTGTATCCAGTTTTCCCACATCCATCAGGCGCATGTCTTCTTGCAGATAGCCCCGCATTGGTTGCACATGGCAGTTTTGCAAGTAGAAATCCATGATGGAGAATTTCTCCGGATAACCGCCCATGAGCGGAAACAGCTGCGGCGAGAAACAATGAATACCCGAAAAAGCATAGAAACGCAGAAGGGGCTGCTCCGAAACCACGTCTGTCGCCTGTTTATTCATCAACCTGCACTCTTCCACCGTGCGAGGCATGCGTGCTACTTTCACCCAGTCAAAGGGACTCTTTACCTCTCCTGTACCCAAATGAAGCCAGCCTACAAGCAGCATGTCCTTATCAAAAATCAGGTAGCGCTGTGTCTCCCGCCAGCTTACGAGCAAGGTTGCCCCGACTCGTCGATCGGGGATGCCACCGCCCAGACTTGTTATCAGCGGATCCAGCGTGTAAAACTTCTGCAAGTCCACATTGCTCAGAATATCTACATTATGTATAAGGATGGGTGCGTCCGGCAGAAACATGGGACAAGCTTTCCTAATTCCGCCCCCCGTCTCCAACAGCCCCGACGTCTCATCACTAATTTTGATGTCAAGTCCGAAATTGTCATGGGCTTGCAGAAAGTCTACTATCTGATTGGCAAAATGATGCACGTTCACGACCAGATGTTCGAATCCGGCCTCTTTCAATTTCAGGACGACCCGCTGAAGGAGTGGTTGCCCTCCTACCTCTATCAATGCTTTAGGCATCGTATCGGTCAGAGGCTTCAGCCTTGTGCCTTTGCCGGCCGCAAAAATCATCGCCTGCATCATCGTCGCAAATCTTTTATCATGCTGTTAACCTGTATTGCGTCTGAGAGCGCCAAGGCACTGCTGGCCTCCAAGGTCTTTTCGATATTCTGCTCACGATGGCAGATTCTCACCTCCACGCCAAACTTTTCGTGTATATGCTCGGCTAAATGCTGGGCACTGTAAACGCTACGATGCTGTCCGCCTGTACAGCCGAAAGAGAACATCAGGCTGGTAAAGCCTCGCTGGATATAACGAGCCACATGATGATCGGCCAACTGATAAACGCTATCCAAGAACTTCAGTATTTCCCCATCGTCTTCTAAAAACCGAATGACGGGCTCATCCAAGCCTGTCAATTGCTTATAAGGCTCGTAACGGCCGGGATTATGCGTACTCCTGCAGTCGAAAACATAGCCGCCACCATTGCCCGACTCATCTTCGGGAATGCCTTTGCGATAAGAGAAACTGAACACTTTTACGACCAAAGGCCCCTTTCCATCATATTTGGAGAAGGTGGCTGGGCCGTCTTGAGGGTGTGCTGCGTAAATATTGGTACGGGCCGTCTTGAACCCATCCGCACGTGGATTCACGTGTGGTTCCTGCACGGCAAACAGAGGCAACGCACACAATCGCCTGAGCATGTCCATCATATAAGGGTATGGGAAAATTTCAGCATTCATCTTCAACAACTCCCGCAGATTCTGCATGGCAGGTGGGATGGAATCAAGGAAGTGCTTCTTACGCTCGAAGTAACCGCGAAAGCCATAAGCGCCCAGCACCTGCAACGTACGGAAAAGCACAAAAAGACTCAGCCGCTCGACAAAGTGACGTTCCGACGGAACCTCTGTATAATTTTTCAATGAGTTGTAATAATCGAAGATAAGCTCTCTTCGGAGTTTAAACGGGTACTTGGCAGACGCTTGCCACAAGAACGAGGCCAGATCATAATAATATGGGCCCTTACGTCCGCCTTGAAAGTCTATGAAATAAGGATTGCCGTCTTCATTCAGCATGATATTACGTGCCTGAAAGTCGCGATAAAGGAAACTTTCATTGCTTTCCGAAGCCAAATCCTTGGCAAACATTCTGAAATTGGCTTCCAGCTTCAGCTCGTGGAAGTCCAGCCCTGTAGCTTTGAGAAAACAATATTTAAAATAATTTAGGTCAAACAGTACACTGTCAGTATCAAATTCGGGCTGCGGATAGCAGTTAGACCAGTCCAAGCCGCGTGCGCCGCGAATCTGTATCTCGGGCAAAGCAACGATCGTGCGCTTCAGCAGTTCTTTTTCTTTCTGATTATAGCGGCCACCGGCCTCACGTCCACCCTTAATCGCGTCGAATAGGGAACGGCGTCCCAAATCTGTCTGCAGATAGTATAATTCGTCATCAGAAACTGTCAACACTTGCGGAACCGGCAACTTACGGGCGGAAAAATGACAATCCAAATAAATGAAAGCGTGATTCTCATCCCTACTCGTCCCTTTCACGCCGATAAGAGAAGAACCGTCGGCGGCCGTAAAACGGAAATAGATACGATTGCTACCCGAGCCCGGCAGCTTCTCCACTTGAGACGGCTCCTGCCCTGTCCAGCTCTTATATAAATCCAACAGTTTCTGCATACCAAGATTCTTTATCGCTTGTCCTTTCCGCTTACTACGGGGAAAAACCGGAACACATCGTTCCATATGCAAAAGTAATATAATCGCACGGAAAATCAAAACGAATATATAAAAAAAATCGGATGTCATCCCGACACCCGATTTTCATAAACAAACTACTTAAAAACTAATCTACTAAAACAAATCAAAAAATATCTTTATCCGGACCCTGCCTGGAATCCGACACTTTTCTAATTCTTTTTGCAAATATAACAACTTTTGTAATACGCTCAAAATTTTGCAAGGATTTTTTTAAGTTTCACAAGTTCCTTCTCTTGAAGTTAAAGAGTTTACCTCCCTCATAGAGTTTCTTCATGCATTCCGGCGAATAATCAGAATCTATCTCTATCTTATGATACACTCTTCCGCATTCATAGCTCCACATTCCTCCATGTGTAACCGACCTTCCGCATCAACAACTACATAGGTAAGCCTTTACATTGTATTTTTGAGCATGGTCTTTTCCGTCTTTCTTGGCATCCAATTTCAAACATACAAACTTGTTGTTTAAAAATCTCCGACCTTTTGCTGCGGAAACACCTTACAGGCAATAGTGTCCTAAATAATTTTTGTGAAAACGCATACAAAGTTGCATCAAATCAT
>NZ_JAERMS010000051.1 GCF_017426725.1 Prevotella illustrans
GCCTTCTTTGATTGGAGAGTCTTGGTTACGGACGTAATCGGGACTCTCCTTTTTTGTTTTCCCTCTGTGGTGGAAAACCGGAAATCGCCGAAATCTGCATTTCCGCCATGGGGGAAACAACAAAAATGCGAAAAACAGTGTTTCGGCCATGGGAGAAACAACAAAAATGCGAAAAACAGTGTTTCGGCCATGGCGGAAACAGCAAAAATGCAAAAAACAGTGTTTCGGCCATGGGAGAAACAACAAAAATGCGAAAAACAGCATTTCCGCCATGGGAGAAACAACAAAAATGCGAAAAACTGTGTTTCCGCCATGGGGCAAGAACCATTTGGCGAGTTTTTTCATCTATGTTCTTATGTCTTTATGTCAAAAAAGAGAATAGTATCTTTATACAGAAGGTTCTGTATAGTTATTCATTTGTGAGCGCGGAGGAAACTTTATCGTGTATCTGTATAGAATGTATTGATATTCAATGTTTTGTCTATATGTCTTTTCTCTCAAAAAACTGTAAATGCCGGTGTATATCTTTGCCAATATCGTATTTTTTTTGTAACTTTGCAGCGGATAATTAGAGACATAATGCTTGTGTTAGTAATTATGTCTTGTTGATATTAACGGAGCTGAGATATGCAGATAACTTTTTCTCATATTCTGCAATCGCGATTATACGGATGTTGTTTTTTTGATAATCAGGTTCCACAAATCAATTACTGATGAAGAGAATAGTTAAAATTGTATTTTTAGTTGTTTCATTTTTAGTTTTTGAACTTATCCCGGCAGTTGCTGCCCATAGTTCAAGTTCAAATTTGAGTAGAAAAGTAGATTGGGAGCCAGTGATGGCCGCAATTATTCAAGTAGAAAGTAATGGTAATCCGAAGGCCGTTAGTGGAAATTCGGTAGGAGCCATGCAGATAACTCCAATATTAGTTGCAGAATGTAATGATATATTGAAGTCGCGTAAGATTAAGAAGAAATATTATTTGAGAGATCGTTTTAGTGTTGCGAAGTCTAAGGAAATGTTTCTTCTGATTCAATCAAAGTACAATCCTCTAAATAGCATAGAGAAAGCGATTCGTTCTTGGAATGGGGGAGTACATTCAAGTAGTAAAAAGACCCAGCGTTACTTGGAGAAAGTTTTACGGGCTATGAAATAAAAAGCCTTTGAAATAACGTGTTTTCGGCTGCAAACTCGAATTAGAGTTTGCAGCCGATTCTTTATAATTAATCTTAAAAACAGCTTTTGTGCCAACTTTTGAGTTATCTTTGTATATCTAATTAATATTAATTTTGTAATCCTATGACATTAATTATTGTACTTGTTGTTTTAGTTTTGATAGCCCTTTGGCTTGTTGGTCTTTACAATCGTTTGGTAAGTCTTCGCAACAATCGGGAGAATGCTTTTGCCAATATCGATGTTCAGTTGAAACAACGTTATGATTTAGTTCCACAGTTGGTTGCTACGGTTAAGGGATATGCCACCCATGAGCGTGAAGTATTAGAGAAAGTAACGGCTGCGCGTGCTGCTGCAATGGGCGCAGTGTCCATCAACGACAAAGTTATGGCTGATAATGCTTTGACAAGTGCGCTTGCCGGATTGAAAGTTTCTTTAGAGGCTTATCCGGAGTTGAAAGCTAATCAGAACTTTCTTCAGTTGCAAACTGAAATCGCTGACATCGAGAATAAGTTGGCCGCAACACGTCGTTTCTTTAATTCTACTACGCGCGAGTTGAATACTGCCGTACAGTCGTTCCCCTCTAATCTTATCGCCAATGCTTTTGGTTTCCATAAGGAGCTGATGTTTGAAATTCCGCAAGAAGATCGTGCAACGTTAGATAAGGCTCCTGAGGTTAAGTTCTAACGGTATGAAGTATGTAGGGATGTATACCCAAATCCGTAATAACAACATGAAGACCATCATGTTGTTATTACTATTTCCGGCCATTATCTTGGGAATGGTTTGGGTGTTTTTAGCTTTATTGAACTACTTTGGCGGCGGTTATCTCGACGCGGATGGCGAAGTGGTCCATCAATTGGATGTCGCAACAGTCAATTATTATTTTATTACGACCATACCCTGGGTAATTTTAGGCGTAGGATTGTGGTTTATCATTGCTTATTTTTCCAATGCGGCAATGATTAATCACGCCACACAGGCCGTTCCATTGGTGCGGCGAGACAATCCACGTGTATATAACATCGTAGAAAACCTATGTATGAGTTGTGGCATGGATATGCCGAAGGTGAATGTCGTGAAGGATCCTCAGCTTAATGCTTTCGCAATTGGAATCAATAAGAAAACGTATGCCGTCACCGTTACAACCGGTTTATTGGATATTCTTGATGATGACGAGCTGGCCGGAGTCATTGGTCACGAGTTGACACATATTCGTAATCAAGACACTCGCCTGCTTATTACAAGTATTATCTTTGTCGGCATTGTGTCTACGGTCATGTCTTTGGTTGTCAGAATCATGTATCAGATGATGTGGTATGGCGGTGGCAGTCGCCGAAATTCAGATAGTGACAACAAGGGAAATGGTCTTGGCGTAATAGCTGTTATGCTGATTGGGCTTATCTGTTGTGCCATAGCCTATCTGTTTACCTTGCTCACGCGTTTTGCCATCTCGCGCAAGCGTGAGTATATGGCCGACGCGGGTGGCGCGGAACTCTGTGGCAACCCCTTGGCACTGGCCTCTGCGTTGCGTAAGATTTCAGGCAATCCGGGCTTAGATCATGTGAGTCGTGCCGATGTAGCCCAGTTATTTATTATTCAACCCGACGAGATGGAGCAAGGACTGATGGCTTTCATGAACTCTTTATTCAGCACTCATCCCGACACGGAAAAGCGAATCAAACTATTAGAGCAGTTTTAGCAATGAAGCCTTTCGTTTTATTTTTGTTGTTATCGTTGATGAGCGCGCTCCCCAATCAGGCACAGACGCCGAAGGTTAGCTACCAATCTTTTGAACATTATAATGACCGTGTGGCTGAGTTCGAGACCATGCGCCCCGTTGATAGTACGGATATTGTTATGTTGGGTAATAGTCTTACCGAGTTTGCGGGCGACTGGAATAAGCTTCTTGCTGCCCGTCGTATCCGTAATCGTGGCATTGCCGGCGACGATGCCATGGGCATTTATCACCGTCTTGTCCAGATTTTACCGGGCAAACCCAAAGCTATCTTTCTGATGGTTGGCATTAATGACCTCAGCCATGACCTATCAGCCGCTCAGGTTTTTGAGCTTTGTCAGAAAGTGATCGATAAGATTCGGGCCGAGTCACCTCAAACAAAGCTTTATGTACAGAGCCTTTTGCCCATCAACGAGAGCTTTGGAAGGTGGAAGACACTGGAAGGAAAAACCGATGAAGTGGCCAAACTTACCCGCATGATTCGTCGTTATTGTGAGGCCAACCATATCACGTACATCAATCTTTTCCGCTATTTCAATCGTCACGGAACCAATGAAATGCGTCCGGAACTCACCTCCGACGGACTCCATCTATCGCCTTTGGGGTATAAAATTTGGGCGTTTCATCTGAAAAAATATCTAAGAGAGCTTGCCAAATAAGGCAAGCTCTTTTTGTATTCAGAATCATGGCTCACCGGAAACTATGGATATAGCCTTATCATTTGAAGCAAATTCCCTATGAAAAAATCATACAAATCACCTTCAAAATTTGCTCCGAGAAAAAAGTTCGTGACTAAAACCGCAGTATTTTGAGCGTTTGTTCCTAAATGATTAAAGCGTTGATTATCAGTGATTTATTTAAAATTACAGTGTTTTTGCTTATCAAAAATAGTCTGAAATACCGCAAATAATCGCCTAAAAGCATGCTTTTGAGCCGCTAAAAGCATAACTATGAGGAGCTAAAAGCATAGCAATGAGGAGGTAAAAGCATAGCTTTTAGCGTGTGAAAGCAGCCCTTTTACATCCCAATGAGCTAAAAATGACATGGCGTAGGGGTAGAAAACTGCTTTTTATCCCTATTTTTCTATCTAATTGGAGCATTTTTAGAGGTCGTTTTTCTTACTACTTTCTTTACAAAAAAAGTTAGAACCGAGTGTTCCCACAGATGAGTTTGAAGAGTGGGACATTGCTCCTTCGCTTGACTGTCCCTTCGCTTTAGCGTGTGATTTATTAAGTAATAGTGATGCGTTTACAATAAAAAATCGGCGCAACTTGTTGACTTCAACTCGTTACGCCGATATAAGTTGCGGAGGCAGGACTCGAACATGCGACCTCCAGGTTATGAGCCTGGCGAGCTACCAACTGCTCCACTCCGCGATATTAACCATTCAAACAAGTCAGTAAAGCACTGCTTCTTGTTTGCGAGTGCAAAGGTACACTTTTTTATTATATTACCAAAATAATTGGCGTTTTTTTTGCTTTTATGTCCAATATTGTCCTAAATATTTTATAATGTAGGCCCTGTAGCTGCGTTTAATGCCCCAAGTTACAAGCATTCTTTCATATTTTTTTCCTGTATTTTATCTATAATAATTTGGTCATGTAAAACAAAACGTCTACTTTTGCACAAATAAAATTCTATTGTGCAATTCTTACTGCGGAGGAAAAGTTGTATGTCAATATCGAAAACCAGACAGAAGTTAGTTGAAGTGGCACGTCAGTTGTTTGCGAAGAAAGGCGTTGCGAATACGACTATGAATGATATTGCAGTTGCTTCGGGTAAGGGGAGACGCACATTATATACCTATTTTAATCGGAAAGAAGATGTCTATTACGCTGTGATAGAATCTGAGTTGGAGCGGTTGTCGGACAAATTGGACGAGGTAGCTTCAAAAAACATTCCACCACAGGAAAAGATTATTGAGTTGATTTATACCCATTTGAGTCTGATTAAGGAAACGGTGGTGCGGAATGGCAACCTGCGTGCCGAGTTTTTCCGGAACATCTGGATGGTGGAAAAGGTGAGAAAGAATTTTGATGAAGACGAAATCGAACTGTTCCGGAAGGTATATGCTGATGGAAAAGCTGACGGAGAGTTTGATATAGATAATGTGGAGCTGGTGGCCGACATTACTCATTATTGTATCAAAGGCCTTGAGGTGCCTTTCATCTATGGTCGGTTGGGCCATGGTATGACCGAAGAAACCAGCAAACCGCTTGTTGCCAAAGTCGTATATGGTGCTTTGGGAAAGATGAGCGCTAAGTAAAAAGATTATTCACTAATAAAATAAGAAAATGAAATTGTTAGAAGGTAAAACAGCTCTTGTTACAGGAGCTGCACGTGGAATCGGCAAAGCCATTGCATTGAAATTTGCTGAAGAAGGTGCCAATGTGGCTTTTACGGATCTCGTTATCGATGAAAACGGTAAGGCTACAGAAGACGAAATAGCAGCCAAAGGCGTAAAGGCGAAGGGCTATGCCAGCAATGCGGCCGATTTTGCGCAGACAGCGGAAGTAGTTAAAATGGTAAAAGAAGAATTTGGTTCGATTGATATTCTGGTGAATAATGCCGGTATTACCAAGGACGGATTAATGCTTCGTATGACCGAACAGCAGTGGGACGCGGTGATTGCCGTGAACTTGAAGAGTGCTTTTAATTTCATTCACGCCTGTGTTCCTCTTATGATGCGTCAGCGTGGTGGCTCTATTATCAATATGGCTTCTGTCGTTGGTGTGCATGGAAATGCGGGTCAGGCCAACTATGCGGCTTCTAAGGCCGGAATGATAGCCCTTGCCAAGAGCGTTGCTCAGGAAATGGGACCGAAGGGTGTTCGTGCGAACGCGATAGCTCCCGGCTTTATCGACACGGCTATGACACAGGCATTGCCGGATGAAATCCGTAAGGAGTGGACCAACAAGATACCATTGCGTCGTGGTGGAACGGTAGAAGATATTGCCAATACAGCGGTTTATCTGGCTTCCGATTTGTCAAGTTATGTTTCGGGTCAGGTGATCCAAGTTGACGGTGGTATGAATATGTAAGATGCAAATCGTATTCGAAGATAACCATATTATTATCGTCAATAAGGAAAGCGGTGAGATCGTGCAAGGTGATAAGACCGGCGATACACCGCTTTCTGAGCTTGTCAAGAATTATATTAAGGAGAAGTACCATAAGCCCGGCAATGTTTTTCTGGGTGTGGTACATCGCCTTGACCGTCCCGTGGCGGGCCTTGTCGTCTTTGCCAAGACATCGAAAGCCCTGACACGTCTCAATGAAATGTTTCGCAAGGGCGAGGTTCATAAGACCTATTGGGCACTGACACAGAATAAACCGGCAAATATGGAAGGCACGTTGACCCATTGGCTGGTACGCAACGAGAAGCAGAATAAAAGTTATGCTTATGATCGTGAGGTTCCTAATTCAAAGAAATCAGTCTTGGAATATAAGGAAATAGGCCGTACCGATCGTTATACGTTGCTTGAAGTCAAACTGTTGACGGGCCGTCATCACCAGATACGGTGCCAATTAGCCCACATGGGCTGCCCGATTAAGGGCGACCTGAAGTATGGAGCCAAGCGAAGCAATCCTGATGGAAGCATTAGTCTGCTTTCATATCATGTAGAGTTTGTGCATCCCGTTTCAAAAGAAACGATTTTTTTAGACGCTCCACTTCCGTCGGATCGTCTGTGGCAAAGTTTTGTAAAATAACCTTTATCGTCAAAAACTTTATTCAATCATTCCATTTTGTCGAATTTATTTGCTTACTTTGCACGTATAAGCATGATTCTCGATGAATAATAAAATAGTAAAGTGGATAGGATTTGCGGTTATTTTTCCTATTTTACTTTTTTCCCTTTGCTGTTTATTGTTTTACTTTCCACCGTTTCAAAATTGGGCAGTAAAGCAAGTCGCTTATTATGCCTCCGCAAAAACGGGGATGGATATCAGCGTGGCGCGTGTGAACTTAGAGTTTCCTTTCGACCTTGGGGTTGAAGATGTTCGGGTGATCCGGCAGAACGATTCTTTGCCACAGCTGAAAGATACAGTGGCCGATATACATAAGACGGTGGTTTCTATCGAGTTATTGCCGTTGCTCAATAAGCGCGTGGTCATCAATCAACTTGATTTTCAAAAGTTACATTTTAATACGACGACTTTTATCCATGCCGCATGTGTGAAGGGTCGTGTCGGACAGCTGAAACTGAAAGCCCGCGATATAGATATTGGAAAGCAGTTGGTAAAGGTGGATGATATTCGGTTGAGCGATGCCGGAATCGATGTGGCGTTGAGCGATACGGTTAAAGAGGATACGACCCATCAGGATAACTTTTGGAAAATAGCCGTGGGGCAGCTGAAGATTGATCGCGCAAACGTGATGATACGCATGCCCGGCGACTCTCTGCGAGTGCGGGTATATGCGGGAAAAGCGATTGCCCGGCAAGGCTTCTTTGATCTTTACAAGAACAGCTATCGTGTAGCTTCTTTCGATTGGGAGGAAGGTAGACTCAAGTATGACAATCCTTTTGAGAGCGCGAAGAATGGCTTTGATTATAACCATTTGGCTGTTTCGAACATTCGTTTAGGTGTTGATTCCTTTGAATACGCAAGTCCGAAGCTGACGATGCGAATCCGTTGTTGTTCATTGTCAGAGAAAAGTGGTTTGGTTGTCAGTTCTCTGACCGGCCCGGTCTGTCTGGACTCTGTCAAATTACAGTTGCCCGCGTTTTCTTTACAAACGCCGGCATCGCGTCTGGATGCCGCTATTGACTTGGATTTGAACGCGTTCGATAACCTTCGTCCCGGTCAATTAAAAGTCTCTCTACACGGCAGTTTAGGTAAACAGGATATAATGCGCTTCTTGACCGATGTGCCGGCACAGGTCAAGGCACAATGGCCTAACTATCCTTTGCGGCTCGACGGCGTGGTACGAGGGAATCCGGAGCGTGTCAGATTGGTGGGCTTATTGCTAAAGTTGCCCACTGCTTTCCGTGTCAGGCTTGATGGAACCGTGTCACATTTGAATCAGCCTAAGATCTTACAGGGCTACTTGGATTTACGTGCGCAAACGTATAACTTGGCGTTTCTGTCCGCGTTCATGAATGGCGGGCAGGCAGGTCAGGTGAAGATTCCACATGATATTTCGGTCGACGGACACATCCGGTTCGATAAAGCAACTTATGCGGCCCGCTTCATGGCCCGTCAGGGAAGCGGAAGCCTGAATGGAACGCTGACATTGGATACGCGCCGTATGGCATACAACGCCCGCCTGACGGCCCATCAGTTACCATTGCAGCGTTTTCTACCCAAGATGGGACTGCGGCCTTTTACAGGTTTTGTTGACGCCAATGGGGTAGGTACAGACTTCCTTTTGCCGACAACACGTTTAAATGCCAAAGTCGGAATCACGCGTTTTAGCTATGGAGGATATCGTCTGGATGGCGTGAAAGGAGACGTGAAGCTACGCAATGGTCGGGCCCATGCGACGCTTCAGAGTAGCAATCCTTTGGTAGGAGGAAATATAAATCTGACGGCCTTGATGGATAAACGGCGTGTAAAAGCTACCGTGCAGGGCACTTTCGCTCATCTGGATTTTTATGGATTACGCCTGACGGAGAAGCCTTTCTCTGCTTCGGCACATACAATGCTGGAGTTGGAAACGGATTTAAAAGACTATTATAGCGTTCGGGGGGCTATCAATGAGCTGATAATCAATGACAATAATCATATCTATCGCCCCGAGAATTTTACACTCAATATCCTCACGCGTTCCGATACGACGCACGCCGTCGTGAATTGTGGCGATTTCAGAATGCGTCTGGACGGACACGGAGGCTATCGTAAATTATTGGCCCGGAGTCAGAAGTTTGCCGACGAAATAGAATATTTGCTTAAAAACAGGACGATTGATCAGTTGGCTTTGCGTAAAAATCTGCCTTTGGCCTCGCTTTATTTACAAAGTGGGAAAAATAACTTTTTCTGCCATTTGTTAGCTCGTTATGGCTATCAGTTTGCCAAGGCCGATGTAAATATGAATACTTCGCCTATCCTGGGATTGAACGGCAGTCTTCAGATAGACTCACTGATCCTGGATAGTATCCGGCTTGATACGGTACGTTTTAATATCATGTCGGATCATGACGCGTTTACTTATCGGGCACAGGTTGTCAATAATAAACGAAATCCGCAGTACACTTTCCGAGCCGAAGCCGACGGAGCGCTTCATGAGCATGGATCTTATCTGAAGGCAAAACTGTACGACGCCAAGAATAAACTGGGTTTGGATTTGGGACTTTCGGCCGTCATGGAACCTAAAGGTTTGAGAATCCATATCATGGAAGATAATCCGATATTGGGTTATAAGAAATTTACCGTGAACACGGGAAACTATGTATTCTTGGGTGACGACCGTCGGTTGTCTGCCACACTGGAACTTGAGGCTGCCGATGGAACGGGCGTGCATGTGTATACGGATGATAATAATCTGGAAGCATTGCAGGACGTGACCGTCAGTCTGAACAAATTCAATCTTTCCGACGTACTTTCAGTTTTGCCTTATACACCTAATATAAAGGGTGTATTGAACGGAGACTACCATCTTATACAAACACAATCTCAGTTATCGGTGTCTTCCGACATGACGATTGATAATCTGTTCTACGAGAATAATTTTATGGGTAATCTCGGAACGGAGTTTGTTTATATGCCCAAATCCGACGGTTCGCATTATCTGGAAGGTATTCTTTCGCAAAATGGCAATGAGGTTGCTACCCTGAAAGGTACGTATTGGTCGGAAGGGGTGGGCAAACTTGACGCGCGGTTGTCAATGGAGCGATTGCCATTGAGTTTTATCAATGGATTCATACCTAATCAGTTGCTTGGTTTCCAAGGATATGCGGAAGGCACTTTAACTGTGGAAGGCTCGCTTTCCAAGCCAATAATCAATGGCGAAGCCTATCTGGATTCGGCCTATCTGGTCAGTGTTCCCTATGGTGTTACGTTGCGGTTTGATAACGATCCTGTAGCGGTTCATAACAGCCATTTGTTATTTGAGAATTTCGAGATGTACGCCTACAATGACAGCCCGTTGAATATGTCGGGTTATCTTGATTTTTCAGATTTGAACAACATGAACATGGATGTCAGAATGCGTGCACAAAACTTCGAACTTATCAATGCGAAAGAGAATCTACGCTCGGAGGCTTTCGGTAAAGCATTTGTCAATTTCTTTGCGAGAATGAATGGCAGGGTCGACAATTTGCAGATGCGGGGCAAGCTGGATGTGCTCGGATCTACTGATATGACCTATATTCTTCGGGATAGTCCGCTCACAACGGATAATCAATTAGATGAACTTGTGAAGTTCACCGACTTCTCTGATTCGACCAAACAGGAAGTTCGTCGCCCTCCATTGTCAGGTTTCAGCATGGATCTGGCCATGAGTATCAATGAAAGTGCGCATGTGCTTTGCGCCTTGAACGCGGATAAGTCGAACTATGTAGACCTGATTGGCGGTGGCGAACTTCGCATGCAGTATAATACGGTTGATGCTTTGAGACTTACCGGGCGTTATACATTGAGCAATGGAGAAATGAAATATTCACTGCCTGTGATTCCTTTGAAAACATTTACGATACAAGATGGAAGCTATATAGAGTTTATGGGTGACGCGATGAATCCACGCCTGAATATCAAAGCTGTAGAACAGAACAAGGCTACGGTTGCTACTGCGGGCAGCGCGGGGCGTACAGTCAACTTCGAAACGGGAGTTGTGATCACCAAAACGCTGAAGAATATGGGGCTTGAGTTTATTATCGACGCTCCCGAAGACATGAGTATCAGCAATCAACTCAATACGATGAGCAAGGAAGAGCGTGGCAAGATAGCCGTAACAATGCTGACTACGGGCATGTATTTGGCTGATGGCAACACCAATGGCTTCTCTATGAACTCTGCCTTGAGTGCCTTTTTGCAGAGCCAGATTAATAGTATTGCCGGCAATGCGCTGCGCACTTTAGACCTGACTTTTGGTATGGATAATTCTACGGACGCCGGTGGAAATACGCATACGGATTATTCTTTCAAATTCTCAAAGCGTTTTTGGAACAATCGTCTTCGAATCATTGTCGGAGGAGAGCTGTCTACCGGTCCCGATGTTGCTAATCAAAACAAGTCGTTCTTTGACAATATCTCTTTCGAATACAGATTGAATGAAGCTTCTACCCAGTATCTCAAGCTTTTCTATGATCGAGCTAATTATGATTGGCTTGAAGGAGACGCCGGACAATATGGTGCCGGTTTCGTATGGCGGCGTAAGTTGCGACATCTGAAAGATTTGTTCCGTTTTAAAGAGAGCAATCTGATCATGTTGCCGGCACCATCGGATTCTGTCAAACAACAACAACCGAAAAAATAAAAAAGAAATGATACGTAAGCGCTATATTGGGCTGTTGCTCGGAGTAAGTGGTATCATGGCTTCCTGCTCATCTACCTCCGGTGTTTCGGAAGGTGACCGGTTATACACAGGAATATCGAAGATTGACTACGCGAATTATGAGAAGACACGCCATTTTACCACCACTCGCGAGGAAGTAGAGGCGGCGTTGGCCTGCCAGCCCAACGGTGCCTTTTTAGGAAGTTCGTATCATCGTATTCCTTTTCCTTATCGCCTATGGATCTGGAACGCGTTTCATGATGGAGACGACGACTTGTCGAGATGGATAACGAAGAACTTTGGCAAGCCGCCGGTGCTGATTAGCTGGGTCAATCCCGCGTTACGGGCCAGTGTCGCACGGTCAGTGCTTCGCAACCATGGCTACTTCTTAGGCGATGTCAGTTTTCATGTCGATCAGGCAAAGAATCCCAAGAAGGCTAAATTGGGTTACGCGGTGAGTATGGGACCCCTGTTTACAATCGATACGCTTACCTATGAGGGCTTTCCCCACGAAGCCGATAGCTTGATTCATGCCACGATGGGCGAAGCGAAAGTGAAAGCCGGTGATCCTTTTGAAGTGGCGGCACTCGACGCTGAGCGAACCCGTATCAGCGCTTTATTCCGTAATTATGGCTATTTTTATTATCAGCCGGGTTATACTTCTTACTTGGCAGATACCCTTTCTCGTGGAGGAAAGGTAGATTTAAGAATGAGAATGCTTGATGATCTACCTGAAAAGGCTCGACACAAATGGTATATAGGTAATGTCGACTTGGAGTTGCGTAAGCAGTTTATGGAGACTTTGAATGACACGATTCGTCGCCGTCGGCTCACGGTCCACTTCAATGGTCGCAAGTCGCCTATTCGTCCGCGTGTCATTCTGCGCGATTTGAAGTTGCGACCGGGCCGGCTTTATAGTTATGACCAGTATCTCGAATCTTCCAATAAGATAGTAAGTGGCGGTATTTTCAGTTCAGTTGATTTTCAGTTTACGCCGCGTGACAGCAGCGCTACTTGCGATACGCTGGATCTTCGGCTTAATTGTATCTTCGACCGGCCTTACGATTTCTATGTCGAAACAAACTATACGGGACGTACAAGCGGTCGTATGGGGCCCGGTCTTGTGATTGGTCTGACCAAGCGCAATGCCTTTCATGGTGGTGAAAAACTCGACATCAATCTCAGAGGATCGTATGAATGGCAGACCGGAAACAATCTCAGTGGTTCGGGAGATAAAATCAATTCGTATGAATATGGTGGTGACATTTCTTTGGAGCTGCCACGTTTGTTCCTACCCATTTTGCGGCACCATCGTTTTAATACCACTCCGACCACGCTCATCAAGGCCTCTTCCGACGTCATCAATAGAGCAAGTTTTTTTAAGCGACATGTTGTTTCGGGCGAATTGTCATATACTTTCCAGACTTCAGAAACGTCAATGCATCAGTTTACGCCTTTGGTATTGCAATATGATTATATGTCGAGCCATACGGCAAAGTTCGATTCAATCATGCAGACCAGTCCTTATCTCCAAGTGACAATGGGTGATCATCTGGTTCCTAAAATGCGTTATAGCTATATTTATACCAGTCCGGTAAAGTTTCGGAATCCGATTTGGTGGCAGACGACAGTGAGTGAAGCGGCCAATATCCTGTCTTTGGGTTATATGCTTTTTGGAGATCGCTGGGGAGAAAAGAACAAACAGATGTTTAAGAATCCTTATGCGCAGTTTTTTAAGATCGAGACGGAATTGCGAAAGACATGGCAACTGAACGCCCACGATCAACTGGTGGGACATATTAGTGGCGGCGCCATCTGGGCCTATGGCAATTCCAGCGCGGCCCCTTGGAACGAACAGTTTTATGTGGGTGGCGCCAACAGCATTCGGGCTTTTACCGTAAGGAGCATCGGTCCGGGCTCTTATCAAGCTCATCAGAATACGACGTCCTATCTTGATCAGACCGGTGATATCAAATTATTGTGCAATCTGGAATACAGGCCACGCCTTTTCGGTAATCTTTATGGCGCTTTGTTTCTGGACGCGGGTAACGTATGGACGATGCACAAGGACGATAGCCGGCCCAATGGTAATTTCCGGTTGAAGAGTTTCCTCAAGGAAATGGCGCTGGGCACAGGTGTCGGTTTGCGTTATAACCTCGATTTCTTCGTGATCCGTGTAGACTGGGGAGTAGGGTTGCATGTCCCCGACCGCAATGGATTCTATAATGTGCGTAGTTTTAAGGACAGTCAGAGCCTGCATCTGGCCATTGGCTATCCTTTCTAAGTTCGTTGGTCATTGTGGTGTGAACGTATAATCATCAATGGTTGTCAAGGAGGAAAACTTTACCGTGTATAAAAATGAAAATGAAATATGTAAATGAAACGGTCAGGCGTCAAGACCGGCTGCTGGAAGAGGCCGGAGCTTTAGAATTATTGGCGCATGGAGAATATGGTGTCTTGTCAATGGTGTCGGACGAAGGTGGCTATGGTATACCTGTCAACTTTGTCTGGGACGGCGACAGCAGCGTATATATTCATTGTGCTCCGGCAGGTCGCAAACTGCAGGCATTGGCTGTCCATCCCAAGGTGTCGTTGTGTATCATTGGCGATGTGCGTCTTTTACCGAGCCGTTTTACGACCGAGTATGAGAGTGTCATCCTCTTTGGTGATGCCCGGATGAACCTGAGTGAGGAAGAAAAGATGAACGCCTTGCGCCTGCTCATCGACAAGTTGTCGCCCGAACACAAGCAGATAGGCGACAAATACGCTCGTGGCAGTTTTCATCGTGTAGAAATTATTCGGATTGATTTCACAACTTTCTCCGGCAAACGAAAACGCGTTCCCAACGCCGATTAGGCATCGGCACAAATTCAAATGACATCATGAAGCAACAACGAATTATTATTTCCAACGATATTCATGCGGCGTTGGCACAGGCCTTGTCGGCTTGTGAACACGACAAAACGTTTGTTTTAACGGATGATACCACGTTAAGATTGTGTCTGCCTTTCATCAAGGAGTGCCCGGCTCTGGTTGGCAGCCGGATTATAACGATTCCGTCTTCCGATAGCAATAAGTCTTTGGAGTCCTTGGCTTCAGTATGGCGCCAACTGGGCGAGCAGGGAGCCACGCGCCATTCCTGCCTGATTAACTTGGGTGGCGGCATGGTTACGGATTTAGGGGGCTTTGCGGCTTCTACCTTTAAGCGCGGAATCAATTTCATTAATATTCCAACCACCCTGCTCGCGATGGTCGACGCTTCGGTTGGGGGCAAGACAGGAATCAATTTTAATGGCCTTAAAAACGAGATAGGGGTGTTCAATGACAGCGACTTTGTGATTCTTGACACGAACTTTCTCCATACGCTCGACGCGGAAAATATCTGTTCCGGCTATGCCGAAATGCTGAAACATGCCCTGATTCATCATGAGTCGATGTGGGCCCGGCATGTCAGTTTCAATCTGAACGCCGCCGTTTCTCATCAGCCCGAGGCTATTCGCGTGTTGCAACAGATGGTGGCCGATTCTGTTTCGGTCAAAGAACATATCGTTTTAGAAGACCCGCACGAGAAAGGGCTTCGCAAAGCGCTTAACTTGGGGCATACCTTTGGCCATGCCTTTGAGAGCTGGACACTTCGCCGCAAACCCGTGTTGCATGGCTATGCCGTGGCTTGGGGACTGATTCCGGAGCTATATCTCAGTGTCGTTAAATGTGGATTTCCCGCCAACCGCATGCGGCAGACGGTGCAATTCATTCGTGAGCATTACGGCCATCTGCTCATTGGATGTGACGATTATGCCGAACTGATTGAGTTGATGCACCATGACAAGAAGAACAGGGGTGATGAAATTAATGTGACTTTGCTGAAAGACATCGGAGAATTGCGGATTAATCAGACGCTTTCCGAAGCAGAAATCAAAGACGCTTTCGATTTCTTCAGAGAAACCTAATGGCTCATCCGATGGCCTTTTCTGGCAAATTTCACGGTGAAAAAAACATACAAATCACTGTCGTATTTTGCTCTAAGAAAAAAGTTTGTGGCTAAAACCCCGGTATTTTGATAGTTTTCAATAAAATAGCAAGTCGTTGATAACCAGTTGTTTGGCATAAATCGCAACGGCCGAGCTCATCCCAAACCACGTGAAATACCGTAATAACGGCCTAAAAGCAGCCTTTTGAGCCGCTAAAAGCATAGCTTTGAGCAGGTAAAAGGGCTGCTTTTAGCGTGTAAAAGCTATGCTTTCACCTCAAGATATGCTAAAAATGACCTCGCGCATGGGTTGAAATCACCCTTTTAACCTTATTTTTCTCTCTAACTGAAGCTTTTTTAGAGCTCGTTTTTCTTACCACTTTATTTACAAAACATCAAAGCATGACGCCGCCGGATTTGGTATTGAAAGTCGAAATCCGGCGCTTACCAGTCGATGGGATTTATCAGGTGGGCCAAACCTAATGGTTTAATAGTCTATTGATTGGCAACAAATTTCTTACCTCTTTGGATGTAAAGGCCGCCTTTGAGCGGTTTTTTTACTTCTCTACCTTGTAAATCATAGATACGCGTGTCTGCCTTTCGATGCTGCCGGATAGACTCAATGGCAGTCGTATTACTGTCTTGTTTGGGATTGTCTTTCAGACTTTCAAATCCGATTGCTATCTTTTGTGGTTTGGCTCCCTGCGAATTTGTTTTCGTAAAATACCAACGGTATGGTGCCACCGTGATATTATGTTTGTTGGCCGTTGCATAGAAAGCATTGTTATAAAGTATGTAGGAATTAGCGATTTTACTCGCGTCAACCTGCTGTTGATAAATTCCGTGGAACGTATATTCTCCTATCCTCTTGCTTACATCCGTACCTTCATAATTCAGTTGCGTAGCCGGCGCGACATACCAATCCTGCTCTTTTTTCGTAAAAGTTCCTGTCAGAATGTAAGGTGTGTCTGCCTTTAGGTCGTGTTCTACTTCCTTGAAAGTCAGTTTCTCATTATTAATGGTCGTGAGTTCATAAGCCGTCACCTGTGTTCCGAAAACGCTTTTGTAGTCATATATATAAAAAGGCGCGATAAAAGTATTGTCGGTGTTGTCCCCGAAATGACAGTTGAAATGCAGGTTGCCTGTTGTATGATAGAGGTTGTTGCCCCAACCGTTTATTTTATCGAGGTATTTCTCGCCGTAGTTGATGTGTAGAATGGTTATGTTATCCGGTTTGTTTTTATTGTCGATGCTGTATAATTTGTACTCTCCGCCACTCTGCCGCAGCTTTAAAGTCTTGCCGTCGATCATGATTTGAAAGTCTGTGCCGTTCTTAAAACTCACCTTGCAGGCTTCCGTATAGATAGGTGACAGGATGAAATAGCCGTCATTCGCTCTCGAATTTGCGAGATAAGCATGGTGTTTCTTGTCGATGAAAGCCGAAAGGTCACCGTCTTTCTTATAGGTTAGGATATTGCTGACACCCGTAACTAAAAACATCTTGTCTTTTTCTTGTGCTACAGGCTCACTCTTGCTGTTGTAATAGCTGTAGCCGATGAGGTTCGGATTTGTCTCGCTTTTGCTTCTTTCGATAAACGCGTGGTATTTCTTGCCTTTTTTATAGGTTATCAAGTAGTCTTCGCCGTCGATCATCTGGTCAACCGACGTCACTTCCTCATACGTTGTAGGGGTTTGGGGATAGGTAGTAGTCTGGGCTTTACAGCTCAAACTGCTGAATAGAATAGATAAACTCAGTATCGTTATATGCTTCATGATCTATTAGAATTGATTGAATATTTGTTTGAGGTTTATGATTAAGCCGACTTTGTTTTGTGTCAGTCGCCCTGTTTCTTATGACAAATGTACGTTTTTTGCACCAAAAACCCCAAGAAAACAGATTTGTTTATGACACAAAAGCCATTATTTTTTGTTTTTCTATTGCAGCCGGAAGTCCATAGGAGTACATCCCTTGTGCCTTTTAAAGAACTTATTGAAGAAGCTCGGATTGGAAAAATTAAGCTGCATGGAAATCTCTGTCACTGATAAGTCGCTGTATTTCAGCATGACTTGGGCGGCCGCAATGATAGAGCGGTCTATCCATTTCTTGGCCGTAATGCCGCTGACATTCTTGATGATGGTTCCTAAATAGCGTTCCGTCAGACACAGTTTGTCGGCATAGAAGGCCAACTGATGTTCTTGTTTGCTATGTAGATTGACCAGATGAATAAACTGTTCAAATACTCCTCGGTCTCTTGTCTTATTGCTGTTGTTTACCGACCGCTGCCTCATAAACAAGTCATCAAAATCATACAAAACGGCCATGATCAGCGCGTGAACAACCTTTGTGGACATTTGTTGCTGTAGAAGTGCCTTTAAAAGCAGCGAAAAAAGATGGTCAGCAAAGTCTTTTTGTTCTTCCGTTATCTTAATATGTCCATCCATCTGCTCTCCGTTCAGGAAACCGGGTAATTGGTTTTCGGCAGCCAAGTGTAGCGTTTCGGCCGACATCGCCATGCCTTTCAGCGTGAAATCGGGGCTGACAAAGATTGGTTCCACAATAGTTCCCGGGGTCAGAAAGACGAGCGTGTTTGCTTTTAGTTCATGCTCTATCAGGTTGATATTGGCACGAACAGTCCCCGACATAATCATTCCTATTCGATAATCTTCCAGTTGCATCAGCTTTTGGGAAGCTATCACTTGTCTCAACAGATGCGAGACATTGCCTACCACGGTCAGCGGTTTGCTGATAAAGATATCATTCGGTCGACCTTCGTGTACAGGGGCAAGCAGTTCTTGAAAACGGTCAAAGGTGAGTGATTCCGGCTTTTTCTTCATATAAAATCATTAAGATATTACACAAAGATAATGATTTGGCGACAAACTTTGTTATTGTAATCGTATTTTTCGTACAAATAGGTCGTATTTGTGTGTTTGCAGACAATATGGTTCCCAGCCGTATCTCTCTGTTTGGATATTAAAAGAATTATTGCTGTCCGGTAAAACTTAAATGGCATAGATATCCTTTCGGAATTGCCTT
>NZ_JAERMS010000052.1 GCF_017426725.1 Prevotella illustrans
GCAATTCCGAAAGGATATCTATGCTATTTAAGTTTTACCGGACAGCAATAATATCAGAATTTTATTTTGAATATATCGAACGATATAATATAATAAAGGTGGCAACCCATACGGATTGCCACCTTTATTATATGTGATTATTTTAAGATTACATCATGCCACCCATGCCCGGAGCTGCCGCCGGCATAACGGGTTTGTCTTCTGGTTTGTCAACCATAACACACTCGGTTGTGAGCAACATGCCAGCGATAGATGCGGCATTCTCAAGTGCTACGCGAGCAACCTTGGCCGGATCAATAATACCTGCCTTGCGCAAATCCTCGTATTCATCCTTGCGAGCATTGTAACCGAAGTCACCTTCGCCCTCGCGAACCTTGTTAACTACAACCGAACCTTCGCCACCAGCATTGGCAACAATCTGGCGAAGTGGCTCCTCAATGGCACGCTCAACAATATTGATACCGGTCTGCTCGTCCTGATTTTCACCCTTCAGACCCTTCAAAGCGTTCAAAGAACGGATGTAAGTAGTACCACCACCGGCAACAACACCTTCTTCGATAGCTGCACGAGTAGCGCAGAGGGCATCGTCTACACGGTCTTTCTTTTCTTTCATCTCCACTTCAGAGTTGGCACCTACATAGAGTACGGCAACGCCACCAGCCAACTTAGCCAGACGCTCCTGCAGTTTCTCCTTATCGTAAGAGCTCTTTGTATTGGCAATCTCATTCTTGATCTGAGCCACGCGATCGGCGATATTCTCCTTCTGACCCGCGCCGTCTACGATGGTCGTGTAGTCCTTGGAAACCGTCACCTTCTTGGCAGAGCCGAGCATTTCGAGCGTTGCCTGTTCAAGTTTCAAGCCTTTGTCCTCACTGATGACAACACCTCCGGTCAGCACGGCGATATCTTCGAGCATGGCCTTGCGACGGTCGCCGAAGCCGGGAGCCTTAACAGCGCAAATCTTCAGGCCACCACGCAAACGGTTGACTACCAATGTGGTCAGTGCCTCAGAGTCTACATCCTCCGCAATCACCATCAATGGGCGTCCGCTCTCTGCGGCCGGCTGCAGGATAGGCAGGAAATCCTTCAGGTTGGAAATCTTCTTATCGTAGATAAGGATGTAAGGATTCTCCATGACGCACTCCATCTTCTCGGCGTCGGTAACGAAATAGCCCGAGAGATAACCACGATCGAACTGCATACCCTCTACAATACCAATATTGGTATCACGAGTCTTGCTTTCCTCGATGGTGATAACACCGTCTTTCGATACCTTACGCATGGCGTCGGCCAAGAGCTTACCAATCTCCGGATCATTATTAGCAGAAACGGTTGCCACTTGCTCAATCTTGTCATAGTTGTCGTCCACTTTCTCGGCATGACTCTTGATGTGCTCCACAACGGTAGCGACAGCCTTATCGATACCACGCTTCAAATCCATCGGATTGGCGCCGGCAGTGACATTCTTCAAGCCCTCATTTACGATGGCCTGGGTCAGGATGGTAGCGGTGGTCGTGCCGTCACCGGCATCGTCACCCGTCTTGCTGGCAACACTCTTCACAAGCTGCGCGCCGGTATTCTCGAATTTGTCTTCCAACTCGATTTCCTTGGCAACAGTCACGCCGTCCTTGGTAATCTGCGCAGAACCGAACTTCTTCTCAATCACTACATTACGTCCCTTCGGACCGAGCGTTACTTTAACTGCGTTAGCCAACTGGTCCACACCCTTCTTCATCAAATCGCGGGCGTCTACATCATATTTAATATCTTTAGCCATAATCTTTCTAAATGTTTAATGTTAAGTTTGGAAATGTTGAATGAAACTTTACGTCCATTAATTTATTCTACAACTGCGAGAACATCGCTCTGGCGCATCATCAGATACTTTTCACCTTCGTTCTCAAGTTCGGTCCCGGCATACTTACCATAGAGCACGACGTCACCTTCTTTCAATATCATCTGCTCATCTTTCGTGCCTTGTCCTACGGCAACAACTTTACCACGTTGTGGCTTTTCCTTAGCTGTGTCCGGGATAATGATTCCACCTACTTTTTCTTCAGCTTCTGCCGGAAGTACCAGCACTCTGTCTGCTAATGGTTTAATGTTCATAATTGTATGTTTTATAAATACTTTTTGGTTTATCACTGCCCCAGTTAAAGCCAAAAGCGTGCCAAATGCCAAAAGGCTGACATTTTTGTCAAGAGGCTGACAAATGTGGCAGTCCATGATTATGAAAATATCGGACAACACCCCCATCGCTGGCTGCGTTTTTCGCCACAAAAAGTTTTTCACGGACAAATACGCGAATTTTGAGCGCAGTTGTAAACTGCTCACTATCAGCCGTTTACGTTTTTCGGCCATCTTCATGAGCATTTTCAACCACCCAATAGCTATGCTTTTAGCGTCTCATCATGGGTCTTTTAAGAGCAAAAAGCAGTGCTTTTGTCGTGTAAAAGCTATGCTTTCAGCTCTCAAAAGTACAACAATGAGGCTCCATCGCCCATCTATCGTCACCTTTTTGGTATCTTTTCGCCTCTCATCCACTCTGGATGCACAGTCCGGAAAGTGTTAAAATAGTGTCATGTTTCTTGACAAAGAGCGAGCCGCCGGCAAGCTTTCAGGCTGTTCCATGGAAACAAGGGGCAGTTACCTGAACAATATACTTTTACACATTAATATTATAAAAAGAGAGTATTCGTTTTGAAAAATGTCAAAATTCTTTTATCTTTGCAGTTATGTCGCAACGATTCGGATCACCCCAATGACTGTGGTCGGTCGCACGTTGCCGCGAACAACAAATATAACAATACGTATATGAAAGATTTCTTCAAACATGTTTTCGCCACCATGGTGGGGCTGTTCCTCTTCGGTTTTGTAATGACCATTTTGGCCTTTATCAGCCTTGTCGGTATCATTGCCGGTTCGGAAAACACCAACGACATTACTGACAATTCCGTGCTGGTGCTCAACCTCGACGGCATCATGAGCGAACGGACGGAAGACAATTTCCTCAACAAACTGAACGGAGTCGACGGGATGAGTTTCGAAGCCTATCAGCGGGCCATCCGAAACGCGACCGACAACGACAAGATAAAAGGAATCTTCATTCAGGCCAACAGCTTTGGGGCCGAAATGGCTCATCTGGAAGAATTGCGCCAGTCGCTGAGCGAATTTAAGAAAGCGGGCAAATGGATCATTGCCTATGGCGAAGAGATGTCGCAGGCCAGCTACTATCTGTCATCATTGGCCGACAAGATCTATCTGAACCCGGCAGGCGAACTTAGCTGGGCCGGCCTCGGTGGCGAAACGAAATACGTAAAACACACGCTGGCCAAGATTGGTATTCGTGCCGTTCCCGTAAAAGTAGGCAAATATAAGAGTGCCGTGGAAATCTTCACAGAGGATAAGATGAGCGACGCCAACCGTGAGCAGACCGAACGGTATCTGAACGGCTGGTGGAACAAAATAGTAACCGATGTGGCCGCAAGCCGTAAGATCAGCAAGGACTCGCTCAATGCCTATGCCGACCGGCTCATTTCCTTGGAAGATCAGCAACAATTAGTAAAAGCCCGCATGATCGACGGGCTCATCTACAACGACCAGACAAAAGCCGTTGTGGCCAAAATGTTGGGACAGGACAAAGACGACGATATCAACCAGGTGGCGGTCAGCGATCTGCAGGAAGAAGCCACCGATGGACTTTCAGACCAAATTGCCGTCTACACGGCTGTGGGCGATATTGTCGACAGTAGCAGTCCGCAGAGTGTATTCCGGGGCGGCAGCCAGATTGTAGGCAAAGACTTCTGCAAAGACATGCAAGCCCTGGCCGACGACAAGAACGTGAAAGCCGTGGTGCTACGCGTCAATTCGGGTGGCGGCTCGGCCTATGCCTCCGAGCAGATGTGGCACCAAATCATGGAGCTTAAAAAGAAGAAGCCTGTCGTAGTATCGATGAGTGGAGCCGCTGCCTCGGGTGGTTATTATATCAGCAGCGCGGCCAACTATATCGTGGCCGACGCCAATACGATCACGGGAAGTATCGGAATCTTCGGCATACTCGGAGATCGCAGCAAGCTGTACACCCAGTTGCTCGGCATGAAATTCGATGAAGTAAAGACCAACCGCAACTCGGTGATTGGCGCCCAAGGGCACTTCTTCAGCGACGAACAGTTCAACCTGATTCAACGAAGCGTCGAACGGGGCTATCTGTTGTTCAAGAAACGTGTAGCCGGCGGTCGTCGCATGACGATGGAGCAGGTGGAAGCTATCGCCCAGGGGCATGTCTATCTGGGCTCGGACGCGCTCCGCATCCACTTGGTCGACGCGCTGGGCAACCTCGACACGGCTGTCAGGAAAGCGGCCCAACTGGCCAAGCTCGACGATTACAACGTCAAGCGATATCCCGAAGAAAAAAGCCTGTTAGACCAATTACTCGATATGGATGATAGCATGGACAGCTATCTGAACGGTAAACTCAGACTTTTGATGGGCGATATGTACGAACCGCTGAAGATGAAGCATGATTTGGAGACGATGGATCGTGTGCAGGCACGGTTGCCTTTCTCCATCTCACTCGTAAAATAAGACTGCGAACATCATGAGAACCGAAGGAGATTTCATCAAAATCAACGAATGGCTGTTACCGCTCAGCTGGCTGTTTGAGATGGTGGTACGACTGCGCAACGCGCTCTTCGACATGGGAATCATCAAGAGTCGGGCCTACGACGTGCCGGTAATCTCGATCGGCAATATCACGGTGGGCGGTGCCGGTAAGACCCCCCACACGGAATATTTAGTCAGACTGTTGAAAGAGCAGATGAAGGTAGCTGTGCTCTCCCGAGGCTACAAGCGTAAGACGAGGGGCTACCTGCTGGCCGACGATCAGTCGACCATGCAAGAGATCGGTGACGAGCCGACGCAAATGAAAACGAAATTTCCCGACCTTACAATAGCCGTCGACGGCAATCGCCGGCGGGGTATCGACCGACTGACCCACGACGAAAGTACCAAAGACACCGATGTCATCCTGCTGGACGACGCTTTTCAGCACCGCTACGTGAAGCCGGGCATCAACATTCTGCTCGTGGATTACCACCGTCTGATTATCTACGACAAAATGTTACCTGCCGGAAGACTGCGCGAACCGCAGTCGGGAAAGAATCGGGCCGACATCGTAATTATCACCAAATGCCCCAAAGACTTGAAACCAATGGAGTTTCGAGTACTCACTAAGGCGATGAACCTGTATCCGTATCAGGCGCTTTACTTCTCTACGATTGACTACAACGATTTAATTCCGGTTTACGAGAACGGCAAAGGCTCTCTACCCTTACAGTCAATCCAAGGCAAGAACATTCTATTGCTCACGGGCATAGCCTCGCCCGACCAGCTAATCATCGACCTCAAAGGTTATCAGACTCAAATCACGCAGCTGGCGTATGCCGACCATCACCATTTCAGTCGTAAGGACCAAGAGCATATCAACGCGGTATACGAAGCAATGGAAGAGCCTAAAATGATTATCACGACAGAGAAAGACGCGGCTCGGTTGCAAACGGCCGAACATCTGACACAGGAGGTTTGCGACGCCATTTTTGCCCTTCCAATCAAAGTGAGATTCCTTTTAGACCAAGAAGAAAACTTTAACAATCAAATCATAAGCTATGTACGAAAGAATTCAAGAAACAGCATCCTGGTTAAAAGAAAGGATGACCACAAGCCCAAAGACGGCAATCATACTGGGGACAGGGCTCGGACAATTAGCTTCAGAAATAACTGATAGCTATGACTTTCCGTATTCTGAGATACCCTACTTTCCTGTATCGACAGTAGAAGGACATGCCGGAAGACTTATATTCGGTAAACTTGGCGGCAAGGATATCATGGCCATGGAAGGGCGTTTCCACTATTACGAAGGCTACTCGATGAAAGAGGTTACCTTTCCGGAGCGCGTTATGTATGAGCTGGGTATTACAACGCTGTTCGTCAGCAATGCTGCGGGTGGCATGAATCCGAGCTTCAAGATTGGAGATCTCATGATTATTGATGACCATATCAACTTCTTCCCGGAACATCCGCTTCATGGCAAGAACTTCCCGACAGGGCCGCGCTTTCCGGATATGCACGAAGCTTATGACAAACAGTTACGTGACTTGGCCGACACGATTGCTCGGGAAAAGGGTATCAAGGTGGCTCACGGCGTCTATGTTGGCGTTCAAGGACCCACTTTCGAGACTCCGGCAGAATATCGCATGTACCGTATGATGGGTGGAGACGCGGTCGGCATGAGCACCGTTCCCGAAGTAATCGTAGCCCATCACTGCGGAATCAAGACTTTCGGAATCAGTATTATCACCGATCTCGGTGGCTTCGACGTGCCGGTAGAGGTAAGTCATGAAGATGTGCAGAAGGCTGCCAACGCCGCTCAGCCATTGATGACGGAAATCATGCGCGAGATGATTCGCCGCTCATAAATGATTCTCTATATATAAATAGGTAAAGAAATAATGGAAATAGCAAAATTGGGGGAGTTCGGACTCATCGAAAGACTCACGAAAGATATCAAGATCAGAAACAACTCTACCCGATATGGTGTGGGTGATGACTGTGCCGTGCTTCATTACCCTGATTCGGAGGTGCTGATCACGTCAGACATGCTGATGGAAGGCGTACATTTCGACCTCACCTACATCGACTTGGAACACTTGGGCTACAAGGCCGCGACAGTCAATATCAGTGATATCTTCGCCATGAACGGTACCCCCCGCCAGCTCATCGTGAACATCGCGCTCAGTAAACGCTTCACCGTAGAGGATATGGAAGCCTTCTATACCGGGCTCAACATGGCTTGCGAACGCTGGGGAGTGGATGTTGTCGGCGGCGACACGACGTCTTCCTATACGGGGTTAGCCATCAGTATCACTTGTATTGGCGAAGCAAAGAAGGAGGATATTGTCTATCGCAATGGAGCCAAAGAGACCGACTTGATTTGTGTAACGGGTGATTTGGGAGCTGCCTACATGGGGCTTCAGCTGCTCGAACGTGAGAAAGCGGTTTATTATCAGCAGGTAGAAGAAGCACGAAAGAAGGGAGATCAAGCTGCACTAAAAGACCTCCAAAACTTTCAACCCGACTTTGCGGGTAAGGAATATCTGCTTCAACGCCAGCTACAGCCCGAAGCTCGCGGCGACATGATTGCCAAATTGCGCGAGATGAACATTCGTCCTACTGCTATGATGGATATCTCGGACGGACTAAGCAGTGAGTTGTTGCACATCTGTAAACAGAGTCATTGCGGCTGCCGAATCTATGAGAACAAGTTACCAATCGACTATCAGACTGCCGTCATGGCCGAAGAGTTCAATATGAATCTGTCAACATGCGCGCTGAATGGTGGTGAAGACTATGAACTTTTGTTCACTGTGCCCATCGGCAACCATGAGAAGCTGGAATCGATGGACAACGTTCGTCAGATTGGTTATATCACCAAAGACTCCCTCGGCTGCATGCTCATTACCCGAGACGATCAGGAATTTGAACTTCAAGCTCAAGGATGGAATCCCCTAAAATAAACCTACTCTTTATACACATCTCGATTAACTTAAAATTTGTGATAAGAACTCTGTTGTTTGATGTTGAAATCATTGACTTTTCGAGATTATCTTACTTAAATTCTGTTTATAGCATACGCTATTTTTTAAAGAGTTTTTTGTTAAACAGAGATGTGTATAAAGAGTAGTCCAATAAACAGGAGAAATCGTATTCAACATTCAGCCCCTCTCGACATGGCTGTCCGTCGTAATATTTAGCTAAATGTCAGAGGGGCCGGATTATCATAATCACTTGCCTTTGCCCACTTCTCGTTGTTAATAAACTTTAATACCATTAGCTTTTCTTTCACTCTTCACCTATAAATAGATAAATATTACTACCTTTGCAACCGCAAAACGAAATGGTGCCATAGCTCAGTTGGTAGAGCAAAGGACTGAAAATCCTTGTGTCCCCGGTTCGATTCCTGGTGGTACCACTTTGAAAAAAGCAAGTCTCAGCAAAAGAGGATGTGCCCATTTTGACACACCCTCACATCCTAAAATTTCAAAATTACTTTCTGTGCTTTGTCGAGCCAACTTTGACCTCTTCTACTATAGTTGTACTCGGGTGCTTTTGTGCATATTCGATAGGTACAAATTGCCCCGTTTTAGCACTTCTTCTTTTTCTACTGTCTTTGCCCAATACAGATAATATTGCAACTTTTATGAGAAAGGCATCTCGAACAAAAACTTGTCTTTTAAGGAAATATGGAGTAAACGCACAAATCAACGAAACCAATAAATTAGTATTACCAACTAATAATGTTGCAGATTTGAATCTGCGTTTTGGAATTTCTTAATGAAGATATATTTAAGAGGAGTAATCACCGATAGCCTTTACCGATCAAATTCAAAGAAAAAGATAATCATTAATTATGAGCGATGAGAATAAGATAATACTCTATCAGGACGATAACGAAATAACCCGTGTATCGGTACGTTTCGCTGATAAAGATCTGTGGCTTACACAGAATCAGTTGGCGGAAATTTATTGCACTACGCAACAAAACATTAGCCAACATGTGGACAATATATATAAAGACGGAGAACTTGCCATAGAAGCAACTAACAAGAAATTCTTGTTAGTTCGACAAGAGGGAAATCGTCAGGTAAAACGTAACATTGACCACTATAATCTTGATATGATAATTGCCCTTGGCTATCGTGTTCAATCGCAAGTGGCTACTCGTTTCCGCCGCTGGGCAACACAGCGGCTTCACGAATACATTCAAAAGGGATTCACTATGGACGATGAGCGGTTGAAACAAGGAGGCAACCGCTACTTCCGTGAGTTATTGCAACGTATTAGGGATATTCGTAGCAGTGAGCGCAACTTCTACCAACAAGTTACGGACATTTATGCCACAGCCACAGATTATGACCCTTGTGACGAGATGACAAAGATGTTCTTTGCTACCGTGCAAAACAAGTTGCACTACGCAGTTCATGAGAATACGGCCGCGGAAGTTATCTACAATCGGGTGGACAATGAAAAGCCGTTTGTAGACATGACGAACTTCAAAGGTAATATGTAACTAAGGACGATGTGAAAATCGCTAAGAACTACCTGTCTGAGATTGAACTCCAACGTTTGAATCTGCTTGTTTCCGGTTTCTTGGACTTTGCCGAGTTCCAAGCATTGGAAATGAATCCCATGACAATGAAAGATTGGACAGAAGCATTGGATAACCAGATTATTGCTCATAAACGGAAGGTTTTGATTGGCAAGGGAAACATTTCGCATAAACAGGCGATTGAAAAGGCAGAAAAGGAGTTTGCCATCTATCGCAAACGCGAAATGGATTTGCTTGAAAGCGATTTTGATAGGGAAATCAAAAAATTGAAAGACAATGGTGGCAATAGTTCAAAGTAATGATATTGAACTACTTGGGAAGAGATTACGATTCCTGGTGGTACCACTTATGAAGCAGTCAGCAATGGCTGCTTTTTTCGTTGTTGAAAGTTTATTTATATTTTGACGTTTTCTTTTGATATTCCACCCTATTCTATTATATTTGCAAGTAAATAAACCAATAAACTAAAGAACATGTTAGGTACACAAGAAATCATTATCATTGCGCTCATCATTCTGTTGCTGTTTGGTGGCAAGAAGATTCCCGAATTGATGAAAGGTTTGGGCAAAGGTGTCAAGAGTTTCAAGGACGGCATCAACGGCATTGAAAACGACATAACCCCAACCGAAAAAGAAACAAAAGAAACAAAAGAAACGACAACCAACGCCAATGATCAGTAATGGCTGAAAACGACGATCTGTCTTTCTGGGAACATCTGGACGTCCTGCGAAGCCTCATTTTCAAAATCATTATCGTGGGCGGACTATGCGCCCTACTTGCGTTCTGCTGCAAAGACTTGTTATTTAAGGTCATCCTGGCGCCGAAAGATTGCGACTTTATAACCTATCAAATACTGAAAGTGGAACCTTTTCGTATAGACCTTATCAACACAGGGCTTACCGAACAGTTTCTTGTCCATATGAAGGCGGCGCTCTTCTTTGGCATTCTCTGCGCCTCGCCTTATATCATCTATCAGCTTTATAAGTTCATCGCGCCCGCCCTATATGACAGCGAACGCAAATATTCCATGCGAATCATCGGCAGTGCCTACGGCATGTTCTTCGTAGGAGTCTTGGTCAATTATTTCCTGATATTCCCTCTGACGGTACGCTTCCTCGGCACTTATTCGGTGAGTTCCAATGTCCGGAACATGCTGACTATCCAATCTTATATGGACACTTTGCTCATGATGTCACTGGTTTTCGGCCTTGTATTCGAGATTCCGGTCATCAGTTGGCTGCTTGCGCTCATGGGAGTACTCAAGCACGCGTGGATGAAGCGATATCGACGACATGCCTTCGTGGTCATCGTTATCATTGCGGCCGTCATTACGCCAACATCCGACGTGTTCACACTGTTCATCGTCACCCTTCCGATCTGGCTACTCTATGAGTTCAGTATACTCATTGTGAAAGCAACAGAACATCAAAAACGAGAAAAAACAAGTTTGGAAATGTAAGGAAAACCTAAGTAAAATAAAATGGTTCTAAAGACTTTCATCATCTAAGCCTACCACCGTTAACACGCCATCCGCCACGCTGAACTTGACATCCCGTCCCGCAAAAGGCATTCCATAGATCTTTTGCGGGTCGTTCTGATAATGGGGACGCGGATCTAATTCCAGCACTTGCGTCAGCACCCGAGCTTCTCTCTCTCCCAACTTCGATCTTAACGCGTTCGGAATAATGACACGCAGCCGCTTGATGGACGTCGTATCGACAAAGCCACTGCGGGCTTCGGGTTTGCAATCGGCATAGACCACATAGGGCTTAAGGTCAAAAATAGGCGTGCCGTCCATCAGGTCGGCGCCTTTAACAATAATGATCGGGCCTCGGCTTGTCTCCCATTCCACGTGATCGAGTTTCACGCACGACAAACCAATTCCATTGGGACGAAACGGACTACGCGTAGCAAACACGCCCATTTTTTCATTTCCTCCCAACAACGGAGGCCGCACCACAGGACTGACAGGCTGATGCTTATTGGCCGAAAATGCCCAAATGAGCCACAGATAGTCAAATCCTTCAATTCCCCGAAGAGCGTCGGCATTTCTGTACGGTGGCTCAAAGATGATTCGACCTTCTAATTCTGCGACCAAACCAGCTTGCTTGGGAATACCAAACTTTGAACGAAAAGGTGACTGGAAATGAGCTATCGGTTCTATATTCATACGCGGAAAAAGAAAGCACTGATAAAGATTAAGAAGAAAGTAGACAGCCCCACCCAGACCGGCCAATAAGGATAACGCAGATCACGGGCATGACAGGGACCATTGACCCGCAGCAATACCAGATAGGCGATTGTCGATCCGCCAAACGCGAAAAGCATTCCGACAAACAGATCACCAAAGTAATGGACTCCTAAATACATACGCGAATAGCAGATGACCATGGCCCAGACGATCATGAAAAAAGATAACCAATTGCGACGAAACAAATAACAGATGAAAAACGCGAATCCAAAACTGTTACCCGCATGAGCCGATGGGAAACCATAAGCCCCTCCTCGAACTCCGTCAACGATATGAACCATTTCAGAAATAGGACTCTCCAAATTGCTGGGACGTAACCGGGCCACTGCCGGACGCACAATTTGCGACGTAAAAGTGTCTGTTATGAGGATAATGAAACCTATTGTCAGAAGAATCGACAGCACCACCCGATAATTGAAATTCTTTAGCAGCACTAATAAAAACGTGACATACAATGGAATCCAGATAGCCTTACCGCTCACCAAATACATAAAACTATCCCAATAAGGAGAATGTATGCCATTGATTGCCAAGAAAATATGGCAATCCCAATTCATCAAATATTGTATCAGTAAATATAACATCGCACTTCAGAGACCATCAATTATATCATATAGCTTTTGAAGCCAAGCCTTCCCCATATGTAGCGGATGGTCAGGCTGACCATAACTATTCACCGTCTTTTCTAACTTAGTATCGTAAATAACGCCTCCTTCATCCGTCACCATTCCCAAGAGACCCGGTACGGAAAACCAAGCAAACGCAGGAGCCCGGGTATCGAGCATATCTTTGCTGAAAGTAAATTCACCATGATCAATACCCAACTGGGCCAATAATGTGGCCGCTATGTCGTTCTGGCTGCCGATGCGGTCAATCCGACAAGGTCGCTCTATGGCGCCACCCAGCATGATGAGTGGTATCTGATAGCGAGCAAAATCGGTATTGGAAATATCCTCGGGATAACAGCCTTGATGATCGGGCACCAATACAACGAGCGAATGTTGCCAGCGGCGAGTTTGCTTCAGTTGATCGATAAACTTCCCGATGCAATCGTCGGTATAGGCAAAAGCATTCAGCCGTTTATTAGCCAACCGATGATAAGGCACATCGAATGGCTCATGAGAACTTGACGTCTGCAACACTCTAAGCATGGGTTTGGCCTGCCTTGCACTACGCAGATCATTCAACAGACGTGCGAATACCAAATGATCAGGCACACCCCACTTGCTGAGTCGCTCCTTCACAGGGAAATCCACGTCAGAAACGATGTTCTCATATCCCGAATTTACTAAATAAGAGCGCATATTCGTAAAATCGGCGTCACCTCCGTAATAGTAGTTCGCCCCATAGCCGGCCCGCTTCATGGCTGCCGCTATCGATGGCAGATGGGCCGTCTTTCGCGGATATTTCATGATACTCATCGTAGGCTGGGCAGGAAAGCCGCTAAGAATGGCGACAAGACCGCGATCAGTGCGGAAACTGTTCGCATAAAACCGGGTAAACAGCACCCCTTCCTTAGACAATCGATCAAGATTGACAGCTACATTGGGCAATCCTCCTAATGTTTTCATCAACTTACTGGAGAAACTCTCCATTACGATAATGTAGACGTCGGGCCTGACTGCATCTTGTCTCAGAAGCGATTGATGGGTTTGGGGCGACGTGCGGGTGTAGACCATTTGACGGAATTGACGGTCGGCGGCGTCACCGGTCATAAAACGATATTGATTGGCAAAATCCTCATCATGAACCATACTCTCCATGAAACTGAACAAAGGATTTACCGCAGCATGGTTAAGTGACTGCTGTCCACTAAAATACACTTTACCGGTATTGGTCGACGAAACGGTTACTCCTCCACGAATAGGGATAATCAGCAGCCCGGTAAGCACTACCAGACAAAAAGTCGTGGCGATACGGCCGGTCAGGCGTTCTGCCCTGGGCAACACGGATGGCAGACATCGCCAAGCTCCCATAAAGATAACGGTGGCTACAGCGACAATAGCCAGCACTCCTCCCAAAGCAAACCATAAGCTGACACTGGCAAAAGCGTCCTTGGGTGAAGAAAAGAAATAGAAAATAGGTGTAGCGTCTAAAGGATACTTCCAGAACGAATAGAGTCCCAGATTGACCACAAACGCGCTTGCTATCAACAACGAGGCAAGCCCATAATAGCCCCAAGCGACGAAACGACGCCAACGCTTGCTTACCACCCATTGGTCCGTCAAGGCCAACAACATGGGCACGGCAGTGAGATAGGCTGCCAACGACAGATCAAGCGGCAAAGCATGAAAAACGACCGCACACCAGTCGGCCAGCGTATTTTTAACAAAGAGATCATGATACCAAAGCATAAAAAGAGGCTTTTGAACCATCATGACCAACAGCCAGAAACAAAAGTTTTGAAGATAAAATAGAAATGCTTTCATATCAATGCGTCATTCTTCCTGATAGAGTTTTAAAATCGCCGGAAGCTTATCCAGAGCAGCTTGTCGGCCTTGCTGATATACGTTTTCCATTTCGGCAGGATCATGCGACACATGTTCTATCGACAGCTCACCAGTCGGCCGAATCACGACGGTATTGCCTTTCCGCTCCTCTGCCCGCACATAGGCCAGTTGCGCATTATACATCACATGCCGCTGCTCGGCTGCCTCTAAAAAACGTGGATAACGCCTCAGTTGCCAACGCATAAGTGGCAACAGGCGATTGGGCTTCTTGACATAACCCTCTGGTTGCGTAAGAACCACAACATTACGGTCGTAACCTTTCTGCTGGAAAAAATGCAGAGGGATAGAATCCGATATGCCTCCATCGAGCAATTTCTTATCACCAATCTCCACTACCTTGGAAGCCAAAGGCATTGAGGCCGACGCTCTGATCCATTCATAACACTCATGGCTATGTTTCATTAGCAGCTTATACTCAGCTTGCCCCGTAGTGACATCGGTACAAACCACATAGAATTCCATAGGATTACGGTCAAAAGTTGCAGTGTCAAAGACATCAAGCCGGGTTGGCAAGACATGATAACAGAAATGACCGCCAAACAAGTCACCGGTCGTTATGAGCGATCGCAGACTGCAATAACGCCAGTCATGCGCGAACTTTTTATTATAACGAATGGCTCGTCCGGGTTGCTCAGATTTGTAGTTACATCCAAAGGCTGCTCCGGCCGACACACCCACCAGTCCATCAATACAAATGTGGTTTTCCATCATCACATCAATGACACCGGCGGAAAATAGTCCCCGAAGGGCGCCCCCTTCCAATACTAATCCTTTTTTCATATTGCAAAATTACAAAAAAATAGAGATAAACTCATAACACAGCTGCTTTTCATCAGTTAAAGTAACAGTTTTAAATGATGGTAACGTACTGCATGATATGTTAAACGCAGAGAACATAACCATCAATGGTCGTTTTTTTGATTATTCTTTTGGCAAAACGAATTCTTTACAAAAAAAAACGGACAAATATTCAACTATTCCACTGATAATCTCTAACTTTGTATGAACAAATTAAATAATGAATCTCTATGGAATGGTATGCGTATTTGGCCATAGGCTATTTTGTTTTCTCCACACTCTATTGTATAGCAGAACTGAAAAAAACCAATAGTGTCCTAAATATTTTTCAAAAAAGTGAAGGAAGTTGTTTTCA
>NZ_JAERMS010000053.1 GCF_017426725.1 Prevotella illustrans
TATGTAAAGATAATTCAGGGTGCGGTAGATATTATTGATACTTGTAAACCTGTCCCCACTAATTTTCTGCTTCACCATCGGCCAAACCACCGACATCCATGTGCCGGCCGACGTGTCAGACGCCATGGTTCCCATTTACACCCTGCGGGGAATGAAGGTTGCGACTGTGAAGCGGAGTGAAGTCTTCCAATACTTACAAACACTGCCCCACGGTATATATATCGTTGACGGAAAGAAAATAGGAAGATAGAAATTGCTACTGTCATCGCGACGGGCACACCTATGATAATAGAGTTACCAATTTGTAGGAGTATATACAGAGAAGTATGTTGTGAATAGATTGAAGGCGAAAGCGATAAATCGTTTACTTTACACTTTTCGCGTTCTCATCCTTTTATACGTCGACTCTTGATACGACTTTTAATGGAGCGTACACTGCTGGCGCTAATGGCAAGGATGTCGCCTACTTCGGCCTCGTTCTTGCCCATGCGTTCCACGGCAATGAGGAAGAGATATTGGCGAGGAGACAGATTGTTATACATGCTGTCGAGATGATTGATGAACTTCATGTCGATGAGCTTGAAGTATTCAAGAAAGTCCAGAAAGTCTTGGTTACTCCAATACAAAGTATTGCCATTTCCCATGATACTCTCATAGAGTAGCTTTCCATTGCTCAAAATCTCTACTTCCTTATCTTTCATGTTATTCATCCGTTGCCGCAGGAAATTAAGTTCTCTGTTGGTCACCGACTGCGAAAGTTTCATTTTATTGAGCCTATCGCTATACTCGCTCACGAGTAGATGCTTCTCTAAAAGATTGCGTCTGGCATTGGCGGTCTTATATTTATGATAGAACACGAAGACCGTCATGACGAGTAGAAAAATTACAACGAGGGCACCGGTGTAGAGACGGTAGGAATAAATCGTGCGCTCTCGCTCCTCACGGTCGTATTTATTTTGAATCTCGTAAATGTTGTTCTGTCGCCATTTTTCTTCTTGCTTACCCTTGAAAGCCAATAGCGTATCGGCCACACGGGTGCTACCCTGCCAGTCGCCCATCACTTGTTTCAGCCTGAAGAGACTGGTGAGTGCTTTCTCTCGTGTATAAGCCTCAGAAGAGGAAGAGGCCTTGAGAAGGTAATCGAGCGCTTTCGGATAATCGCCTCGCTGCATATAGATGTCTCCCAGAATGGCGTAGGTGTAGCTGCTGGGATTTCCGGCCAGTGCCTTCCTTATGTAGCTTTCAGCTTTCACGATATCTTTTTTCCGTACATAAGTGTCACTGATGTTAGCCAGCAGCACAGATTGGTTATCGCTGCTGAGATAACGGTAGTACTGAAGGCTCTTCAAGTAGGTATTTCAGATTGCTGTCCGTATCGGCCAGTCCGCTGTAAGCGTTGGCCGTATAGGTGAGACTGTAGGCTATCCATTTCTTGTTGCCGGCTTTGTAGCCCAAGTCGCGGGCTCTCTTGGCATACACCAATGCCGTGGCGTAATTCTTATTGACAAGATTTACGTAGCATATACTCTCACAAATTTTGTGCAGCAAGGCGAGGTCGGAGAGGTTTCGTGCGGTGTCCTCGGCTTTCTTGAGCAGCGTGATACCTGCCTTGGAGTTGTTTCGGTTAAAGCACAATATGACACCTTTATAATAATAAGCCTGCGCCAGCTTATAGGACGGCCCGTTATGTTCATAATAAAAAATAGAGTAATCGATGGAGTCATTGGTGATGGCCCTATCCATTCGGTAGAGTATCTCTGTCTTTAAAAGAGTATAGTAAGCCATATTCTCTTTGCTCTCAGTTTCCATTGAGGGCAGGGTGCCGAGATACATGTAAGCCGCACCCACCTTGTCTCGACCAAGCAGCGAATCTATTTGCTCAAGCCGGCTCTGCGTGCGGCCCTGACATCCGCACATCAAGACCGCAATACCCAAGACCAACGAGAATATTATCTTACCTCTATATTTCATCTTTCCTTACTTTCTTGTCCATAGCCGATGCGACGTCACTTACAGTAAAGGGCAAAGATTTGTCTCATCACCGATACAAAGCCGGAATCGAACCATGGAACAGCCCCGTACCACCTCATCTTTCATCATTTGTAAAATTACTAAAAATAATTCATTTCGTTACCATTTTAGAACAAAAATCAACAAAAAGAGACCTTTTTGACGTAAAATACAGATAAATATGGGGTAAAAACGACAAAAAACTGCTGCATTTACGAATTTCACAGAATAGCAAAGAGTCGCTCCAAATGCCTTAAAATAAAGCATGTTGCAGTGCAACAAATCTAACTTAGCAGGAAACCAAAGATTTTGAAATAAACATTTAAAATACTAAACTTGTGAAATAAAACCGCAAACAGCCCGCAAAGAAAATCATGGAAACCGAAGATATTCATTTACTTAAATATTGTTATACCTATGCAGAAGTCCTTGTTAAAACTAAGTGTAATTGTATGGTTGATTACATTCTTCTCGTTTAGCAGCCAGGGATATGCCCAAGGGACAAGCCCTGAGAAAATAACGATTGAAGGTACTGTAATTGACAATAACAACAACGAGCCCATTGTCGGTGCCACCGTAAGGCTGAAGCGTGGCACCAAAGGCACCGCCACGAATGCCCACGGTAAGTTTGTCATTACCGGTTGTTCTCCGACCGACGTGTTTCAAGTAACCTTCATCGGCTACAAGCCGAAAGAATTTACCGTGGGAAAGAAGCGCCACTTCAACATTTATCTGGAAGAAGATGCCATGCAACTGGGCCAAGTTGTGGTAACGGGATTCCAGGAATTAAAGAAAAACAGTTTCACAGGAACGGCAACCATCGTAACGAAAGAGGAATTGCAGAAGGCTAACGCCAAGGACGCTGTCAAGGCATTACAGGTGTTCGATCCCTCGTTCCGTATCTTAGACAACCTTGGATTCGGCTCCGACCCCAACCAGATGCATGAAATCAATATTCGAGGAGCGTCGAGTATCTCGCAACAAAGAGGACTTGACGTAGAAAACGAAAGACTCACGCAGCGTACAAATCTCCGTGACAATCCGAACATGCCGATTTTCATGCTCGACGGGTTCGAGGTGGATGTACAGAAGATTTACGACATGGACATCAACCGCATACAAAGTATGACCATTCTGAAAGATGCCGCCGCCACCGCTCTTTATGGTTCGAGAGCCGCCAACGGTGTTATCGTAGTTACCACCGTGCCTCCAAAAGCCGGCGAAATACGCATAGACTATAACACCACCATGGAACTTACTTTCCCCGATCTCTCCGATTACAATCTTACAAATGCCAGCGAGAAATTGCAGGTGGAAAAAGACGCAGGACTATATACGGGAGGGGCTTACGATGGCATAGAGAAAACCATGCAGTACAACCAGAAGTTGAACGAGGTGCGCAGAGGAGTCAACACCGACTGGATCGCTCGTCCGCTACGCAACGCCTACAACTGGCGCAATGACATTTCCCTATCCGGAGGTGTAGAGTCCGTAAGATATATGCTCAACCTGAACTACGACAAGAATGCCGGAGTCATGAAAGGCTCTTATCGTAACCGTTACGGAGCAGGCATGACACTCGACTACAGGCTGCGCGACTGGTTGCACATACAGAATAAGGTAAGTCTCGACCGCGCTAACTATGAAGATTCTCCCTACGGATACTTCAACGATTACTCCAAGCAACTTCCCTACGACGCCATCTATGGAGAAGATGGGGAATATCTGCAAACACTACCGATGTCACACCGTACGAACCCGCTCTGGCAGGAGCAATATCTGCAAAGCTATGCCGGACGAGGAAACATTACCGATATCACCGACAACTTCCTGGTTAACATCCACTTCACCCAGAACTTTTATCTGCGCGGAACATTCAGCGTCAGCCAGGTAAAGACCGACAGCAAAACCTTCATCGATCCCAAAGACCCGTCGTTCAACAGTATGGCCAACAACCGCAAAGGCTCGCTCTCCACTTCGGGAGACACTCGTCTGAAATGGAACGCCAACGCTCTGCTGTATTTCAACCAGAGGTTCGGGAAGCATTTTGTGAACCTGACGGGAGGTGTAGACGCCCAGGAGACAAAAGATAATCGTATCGCTTATACGCAGGAAGGATTTAACATAGGAAGTCTCAGCGACCCTATTTATTCCGCACAACAACTCAACAAAACGGCAGACACGAAGTCGACGACACGACTCTTCGGTGTTTTAGGATCACTCAACTACACCTTCGACGAGATATATCTGTTGGACGCTTCGTTCCGCTTCGACGGTTCGTCGCAATTCGGCGAGGACAAGCGTTTTGCCCCGTTCGCCTCTGTCGGTCTCGGTATAAACCTACACAACTATAAGTTTATCAAGAATATCCCATGGCTTAACACGCTCCGTTTAAGAGGCACCTATGGAAGCACGGGTAAGGTAAATTTCTCACGGTTTGACGTTATCAGCAGCTATAGGGTAGACTCACAGTCATGGTATTATACCGGACCGGCGGTAATGCTGGCCACCATAGGCAATTCCCGGCTCTCATGGGAGACCACGAAGACACTTGATTTCGGTTTTACTGCCGAGCTTTTCAAAAGCAGATTCTACATAGAAGCCAACTACTACCGCAAGACCACAGACGGCATGATCGACCAGATTGCCATCCGTCCTTCGTCTGGATTTAAATCCTATAATGGCAATGTGGGTTCCATCGTGAACAAGGGATTTGAGTTGAAGAGCAATGTAACGCTCTTTAGAAACCGGAACTGGTCGGTAGTAGCCAATGCCAACATGGCCTCCAACACGAATAAGATATCCAAACTCGACAAGGCCATCGAGGAGTACAACAAGAAGATCCGCGACAACTACGATGCGGAACATCCGAAATACGCGAATCTTCAGAACCGCCCACTGATACAATATTATGTAGGCGCGTCCACCTCCGCCATCTACGCCGTGCCGTCATTGGGTATCGACCCTGCCAGCGGCAAGGAGATGTTCTTGAAGAAAGACGGTACTGTCACCAAAGAATGGAACGCATCGGACATGGTTGTATGCGGTGACATAAATCCCGACGTGCAAGGCTCTTTCGGTCTCAATGTAGCTTACAAGGGACTTTATGTCAACGCCTCATTCCTCTACGCTTTCGGCGGACAACAGTACAATCAGACCTTAGTAGAAAAAGTAGAAAACGCCGAGATAGCGACCAGCAATGTGGATCGCCGCGTAATCACCGATCGCTGGCGTAAGGTAGGTGACGTGGCACCATTCTACGGATTGGGCGAAAAAGGCTCTACGAAGCCATCGTCACGTTTCGTGCAAAACCAGAACTACGTATACTTCAACAGTATCGCTATAGGATATGATTTTGGAAAGAAACTCGTATCAAGACTCAAGCTCAGTTCACTTTCCGTATCTTTCAACGCGTCCGACCTGGCACGGTGGAGTTCCATCAAACAGGAAAGGGGACTCTCTTATCCCTACTCCCACACCTACAGTATCAGTCTGCGTGCAAGTTACTAATGCTTAACCCACTTAACAACCAAGAATATGAAACATAAATTATACATAGGTATATTGTCAGGACTGCTCCTCCTCACAAACAGTTGCAACGATTGGCTGGATGTGCCGGTAGACGGGCAGTTTACCAAGAAAGAGTTGTTTGAAATCGGCGACGGCTACCGTGAGGCGCTACACGGTGTGTACAAGGAAATGGCGGCCTCATCGCTATATGGTCTCAATCTGCAGTTTGGTGTCATTGATTTTTTCTCCAATCAATACGACATCAATGCCGGTACCGACAAACTGAGCGATCCTGTCTATATTGCGGCAGGCAAACGGGAATACAACAACACAAACCTATTGCCCATCATCGACGATATCTGGCTAAAGGCCTACCATGCCATTGCCGCATCAAACAATATCATCAACTCCATCAAGGACGAGCCCAACGACAAGTTCGCCAACGGAGAAATAGAAAAGAACATGATTCTCGGAGAGGCTAAGGCCTGCCGCGCCTTTTTGCACTTCGACCTGCTGCGACTCTTCGCGCCTGCGCCTGCCGACGACGATGGTCAGATACATATTCCATACATTGAGACTTTTCCCGAGACACGCGGACAGCATTTGACCGTGAAAGAAACGATAACAAAAATCATCGCCGATCTTGAAGAGGCACGCGCGTTGGTAAAGCCCTTCGACGACTCGCCACTTGGCCAGAGCGGCAGCGTGAGTGGAAAAGCCCGCTTCTACAACGACCTGCAGCCCGGCATGGAAGGCTATACCAACAAGGCCTCCGTTGATGAGTTTTTCCTCGGGCGCGGCTACCGTTTCTCCTACTGGGCTATCACAGCGCTTCTATCTCGCGCCTATCTGTACAATTCCACCTTTGAGAACGGCGACCTGATCAAAGCCAAGAGCTATGCGGAAGAGATACTCAACGCTCAGTTCTCGGGCGCAAACTCTGCCGTCTTTACTCCGTTCAAGAAGGATAGGTTTGCCTTTCAATGGCAGGAACAGCCGGAGAACATGGACGATATCCGCATGGTGGACAATCTTATCTTCGGGCTTTATAACGAGAAGCAACTTACTGACATCAGCCTCGAGTCATACTTTCCGCGCACTTTAAAAAACACCGGCAGCAGAATATTTGTCATCAATCTCGATGGGCAGGAGATCTTCAAGAGCACCAATGGAACGGATGAATCGGCAAACGACATTCGTCGTACACGCTTGATCTACGAACCCCTCAACTCTTACAGAGCCTATCTCTCTACGAAATGGTATGTGAAAGAAGGAAACACCGAAGAACGCGACCACACCATCACCATCCTGCCGCTGATACGGACATCGGAGTTAAGATACATCATCGCCGAATGCGACGCGCGCAACGGCAACTATGCCGCAGCCTACGAGATTCTCAACACCATGCGCCGGAACCGCGGCATATCTGACAACGAACTGCCTGCGGCTGACAAATTCGCGGACTTCGTCAAAGACCTTGTACGTGAGGGGCAGCGAGAATGGATTGCCGAAGGCCAGCTCTTCTATCTCTACAAACGCCTGAAGGCCGATGTGAAGCGCGACGACGGGTCGCTGCGCCCATTCACTACGGCAGAAAGTGTGTTGCCGACACCTTTAGAGGAAAGTAAATAAAGAAACTGAAACATACAGAACATGAAAAAGTTACTATATTTTTTATCCATGGCAGCTCTACCGGCCATGTTTACCGCCTGTCAGGAAGATGAGCTGCAACTTTGGGGGAGCAGCCACCACATTTATTTCGAGAAATTCTATAAGGATGCCATCGCGCCCGGCAAGGAACGCGCGGACTCTACGCTGGCCTCGTTCTTCTTCTATACCGACGACGTCAACGACCTGGATGCCAAGCTCGTCGTGAACATGTCCGGTCGTTTGCTCGAAAACGATATTCCGTTCAAGTTGAAAGTAGTGGACGAGATGACCACGGCCAATGCCGGCGAGTACACCCTGCAGGATCAATATGTATTCCGGGCACACCATGTGAACGACACCGCCACCAACCAGCGCGACACCATCTCCATCAAGATGCACCGCTCCGCGCGTCTCAAGGATATGCCTAACGGCGTAAGGCTCACCGTAGAACTCGTACCGATGGGCGACCTCAAGCTCGGACAGACCGAACGCACGCGCGCCATCATCATCCTGACCCGCGACGCGGTGAAACCCGAATGGTGGGATGCTGAAATTACCAACAACCTCTTCGGCGAGTATTCCAGCAAAAAGTACAAACTCTTCCTGCTTTACATCGATCCCAAGGCTACCCTGAATGCCGACATGCTCAAAAACACGCCCTATAAGGCCATACAGCTTGTGCGCTTGTTCAAGAAATGGCTGATAGAGCATCCGGACCAGGCCATAGAGGAAAACGGAAATCCTATGACGGTAAATGTATAACCTCACTAAACAAGCAACATTATGAAAAGATTCAGATATATTATAGCACTGATGCTCACCCCTCTTTTGCTGGAAGCATGTTTTAGTGACGAGGGAAACTATGATTATGAGAACATCGAACCGCCCACATGGCTCATCAACGTAAATGGCGATTTCGTCCGCGTGTCGGGCAGAGGTGGACGCCAAATAACCCTCGACGCCTCTAAATACTTCACTTGGAACAAGGATTCTGCCAAGCGGAGCCAGGAAGTGAGATATGAATGGATCTACAACGGACATATCTTCAGTGAGCAACTCAAGGAGACCCTACTGGCCGAAGACCTGATGAAGCGCATGAACCTTACTGAATACACGGGCGAACTACCGCTCAACGGTGAGTTCCGCATCATCGACAAGAAGACAGGAGTTACCTTCATGGCCCGGGTTGGCCTCACGATTTACGCTCCGATAACCGATGGCGACTTCATCATCTACTCCGCCAAGAAAGGACAACCCGACGTCGGCGTACTCTCTTATCTCGATCTGCCCTATACCTTTGAAGCCGACGGAAGCCTGAAGAAGAATTTCCTCTTCAAGGAAGCTCTGTCAGAAGATATCCCCGGGACGCCGAAGGCACTTCATGTCGCATTGGCCAAGAACATCAGCGAGACGGGCAGCGTAACGACCGTCACGCAAGAGGGAGCCGCCGAGGTGTTCAACGGAGCCACTCTGAAAAAGGAATGGGACTTGTCCTCCCAGTTTGCCGACGGCATTCCCGCCGACTTCTCTGTCAGCGCCCGAGCCGACCAAGAGAGCGACGGAAGCCAACCCGCATTCACCTGGGTGGCTACGAAGGATGGTCGCGTATTTACTCGCCAGACCGGAAAGAACTGGATTGGCGGCAAGTTTCTCTCCGAACCTTACTACCTCGACGAGAAAGGATACAAGATTACCAAGTTCGGCCATACACTCTGGGGCATCACCAACATTCCCTGCTACGACGAGCTGAACCGTCGCGTCGTCCTGGCGACAGCTCTGCCATATCATGCGACCAACACCTACCGGAGTTTCATGAAGGTACTCACCAGCTCCAACTGGGATCCCACCTATATGCCGTTGATGAAGATGCCGGAAGATACGAAGGTATACCACATGACCGCCATCAATGCCACGACGACACTCTACGACCGCAACAACGGATGGTACCAGGTATTCTATACCACGGGAGGCAAGTCGATGGTGGGCACATTCACCGTGGACGTGCGACAGCGCAATCTTGGCGCGCCAAACTACGGATACGCCACTCCCTACGAGATACCGGGACATCTCTTCAACGACGAAACGGTCTTCCTGACGGCAGCCACAACACGATTCTACCGCAATCCCGTATACAATCAATACGATCTCTTCTCGGAAGGAAACAAGGTTTTTGCCGCCATCAAGCAACTTTCTTACTTCTATTGGGGGCCCGAGCTGTCGGTAAAAGAAATGCAGCTGGAAGGTCTGACCTCTAAAGTCACCTGCATGGTCTACGACCGTAGCGATGCCTATTTCCGCGACTGCTATCCACACCTTCTCATTGGTTGTGAGAACGGTGATGTCCTGGTCTACGACACACGCACGCTGCAAGAGCCCAAGTTGCTGGAAAAATACAATGTAGGTGGCCGCGTGGCAAGCATCAAACAGTTTGGCGTGATGCGCACCACCCTCGATATGTATTAAAAAAGCAACTATCAACGAGAAATAAAGACTAAGAACGGGAATACGCATCAAATATTTTGCTGGGTTACAAACGGCTTGTAACGACATTACCAAATAGCTGGTAACAACATTACCGATGAGCGGTAACGACATTACAAGCCGTTGGTAATCATGTTACCACTTGTTGGTAATCCGGCTGCAAGATTCCGGTACTTCGTCATCAGCCTAACCATAACAACATAATAAGACACAAACATGAAAACAAGAAAGTTTATTAGTATTGCAGTTTTACTATTCACGATTCTTCTCACGACCGGCGCCATGCCCCAAAAAGATGAACGCGTGGCCGTTGACATGACCGTCAAGGCACAGAAGCAGGGGGCTATGACCCTTGATCTCAAGAAAACGCCACTCTGCCAGTCATACAGCCTGGGACTCTTCACTGCCGACATCGCCTCTCATATCAATGATGCTACCCTGGTGAAGTTTTTCGGGAGCCAGAAAATGAAGAAGTATGATACCGATACTAAGAACACTCCCCTGCTCAACTTCGACCTTGTGGTACTGCCCGAGAAAGCTTATACGCTACTGGCACTGGCCTACGACAAAAACGGGAATGCAGGTCTCGTTACCCGTGTGAACTTCACCACGCCCAAACGTGTAAAAGTAGGGTCGCCCAAGATGACATGCCAAGTCGTAACGATAGGTCCCGACAGCGCGGCCGTGAAGTTCACGCCCAACGCTGATGTGGCGGGCTATGCCATCTGCCAGTTTGAGACAGGAACCATGGAGAAGAATGTTGAAATGCACGGCCGACTGATGGGTTTCTCCAACGCCTACGACATGATCAAGAAATTCAGTGGCAAGAGCTATACTACTGAACATACGACGACATGGCGCGGCATGGCGCCCAACACCGACTACGACCTTTGCGTAGTTCCATGGGACAAGAACGGCGTCTTCCAGGAAATCGAGAAGGTGAAGGTTACCACGCAGAAGCTCGGAGGACCGGGAGAGGCTACCGTCAATATCCAGATTGGCGAGTTCGGAGGCAATGAGAGCACGGGCTATTACCAGGTAGTAGTCTATACTCCCAACGACCAAGCTGCCCTGCACCGCGACATCATCATCACGGAAGAGGCTTTCAATAAGCCCGAAATGGGTGAGGCCGGTATCATCAAGATGTTGCAGACGGATGAGCCCAACAACCCCTATTGGAACCAATACAAGGTGGATAGAGCTGTATGGAACAGTACGCACAACACCGTCTATATCGCCTGCTCCATCGCAAAGAATGTCAATGGCGAATGGGGAAAATTGCAGCAGGTGAAATTCACCACACCTAAAAAACAGTAATACCAACCTACTTAAGTCTACGAAAACATGAAAGGACTGAGAAAAACAGTATTGACGACAATTGTGCTGGCATCGACTTGGGTGTCGGCACAAAACCAGATGCCGCCCATTCCTATAGACACGGCCGTGCGTATCGGCACTTTGGACAATGGACTGAAATATTACATACGCCATAATAACTGGCCGGAACACAGAGCCGACTTCTATATTGCCCAGAAAGTAGGCTCGATACAGGAAGAGGAAAGTCAGCGCGGACTGGCTCATTTCTTGGAGCACATGTGTTTCAACGGCACTAAGCATTTCCCGGGCAATGAGCTCATACGCTATTGCGAAACGCTGGGCGTGAAGTTCGGTGCCGACCTGAATGCCTACACTTCCATAGACCAGACCGTCTATAACATCTCGAATGTTCCCACGACCCGCCAGAGTGCGTTAGACTCCTGCCTGCTGATTCTCCACGACTGGGCCAACGCCCTTACCCTCGACCCCAAGGAAATAGACCAGGAACGAGGAGTTATCCATGAGGAATGGCGTGAACGCACCAGCGCCAACTCACGCATGTTGGAGCGAAACCTGCCTACGGTCTATTCCGGTTCCAAGTATGGCGTACGCTTCCCTATAGGTTTGATGAGTGTGGTAGACAACTTTAAACCCAAGGAATTAAGGGACTACTACGAGAAATGGTATCATCCGGCCCATCAAGGTATCATCGTTGTGGGCGATATCGATGTCGACCATACCGAGGCTATGATCAAGAAGCTCTTCTCTCCCATCCAAAATCCAGCCAATCAGGCGCCTGTTGTCAACGAGCCGGTGCCCGACAACGAGCAGCCCATCGTCATAGTAGACAAAGACAAGGAACAGGCAAACAGCGTGGTGGAAGTGCTGTTCAAGCACGACATCTGGCCGGAGTCGCAGAAGGGGAACATGGATTACATCCTCGCCAACTATACGAAAAACATCGCTTTGGGAATGCTGAACGACCGTTATGCCGAAGCGGCTCTCAAGACCGATTGCCCTTATATCGGCGCGAGCGCGGGCGACGGGGCGTTTATCCTCGCCAAAACCAAGAACGCCTTCTCCATCAGCGCCACCCCCAAGGATATGGACAAGACGGCCGCAGCCCTGCAGGCAGCCCTCACCGAGGCAAGGCGCACGGCCAAATTCGGTTTCACGCAAGCAGAGTACGACCGTGCCAAGGCCAATGTTCTCAGCGGTCTCGAAAAGGCGTTTGCCAACCGCGACAAACGTACGAACACGTCATTTGCCGAAGACTATAAGGGTAACTTCCTCAGCAATGAACCTATCCCCGCTTTCGAAGACTACTACCAGATTATGAAACAGGTAGTCCCGCAGATACCTTTGCAAAGCATTAATGACATCATCCCCCAACTATTGCCCGAAAACGACCGTAACATGGTGATTCTCAACTTCAACAATGAGAAAGAGGGCAATGTATATCCCACAACCGAAAGCCTGCTCGAAGCCGTACACGCGGCACGAAAGGCTGAGCTTAGTCCTTATATAGATAAGGTGAAGAACGAGCCCCTGCTGTCGGTACTGCCAAAAGCCGGCAAAATCGTGAAGGAGAAAAACGGCAAGAAATTCGACTACAAGGAACTCAAGCTCTCTAACGGTGTTACCGTAATCCTCAAGAAGACCGACTTCAAGAAAGATCAGATTAGCCTGTCGGGTACGGGATTGGGCGGAAAGTCGCTCTATGGAGCAAAGGACTACACCAATCTGGCCGTGTTCGACAATGTAATTGGAGTCAGCGGCCTGGGCAAATTCTCCAACATGGACCTGCCGAAGATTCTGGCAGGAAAGAGAGCTAAAGCTCACCTTTCCATGGGCGACAAATATATGGGCGTAGGCGGTTCCTCATCGCAAAAGGACGTGGAAACCATGCTGCAACTGATCTACCTCTACTTTACCGACATCCGAAAAGACGAACAGTCATTTGCCACACTATTGGATTCTTGGAAGATAGGTCTCAAGAATAGGAACCTTTCACATGAGACTATCTTCGGCGACTCGCTCGTCGCCACCGTCTACAATCATAATCCCCGGCAGAAGCCTATACTCATGGACAACCTCAAGGACATCGACTACGACCGCATCTTGCAGATTGCCAAAGAGCGAACGGAAAATGCGTCCGCATGGACTTTTATGCTTATCGGCGATTTCGATGAAGCGAAGTTGCGCCCGCTTATATGCCGGTATCTGGCCGCACTGCCCGTCAAAGGCAAGGTGGAGAAGGGACACCTAACGACTTCATTCCAAAAAGGCGTTGTCGATAACACTTTCCGTCGCAAGATGGAAACTCCCAAGTCGCTGGCATACATGTTCTGGCATACCAACGATATCCCTTATACGATAGACAATGCCATTAAGGTGAATATGATTGGGCAAATCCTTAGCATGGTATACCTTAAGAAAATCCGTGAGGAAGCCAGCGCCGCTTATTCATGCGGAGCAGAAGGAGGCTCAACCATAGAGGGCGATTACCACGACTACACGCTCTTGGTGACCTGCCCCATGAAGCCCGAGAAAGCAGAAATGGCACTGCGCATCATGAAGGAAGAGGCTAAAAACATGACACGCACTTGCGATCCGGAAATGCTTAAAAAGGTAAAGGAGTATATGTTGAAGAACTATGACAATTCCCTGAAGACCAACGGATACTGGAGTGGAATCATCAGCATGTATCGCAAGTACGGCATCGATGCCCACACCCATTATCGGGAGCTCATTAAGAACCAGACGGAACAAGGTCTTTGCGACTTCATGAAACAAATCCTAAAGAGCGGCAACCGCATCTCTGTGGTGATGCTCCCGCAGGAATAAACCATTCAGACTAAGGAGCCTCCATTTCCTTTGAGACAAGATGCTCCTTCCCTTTGTTTAAAGCTGCCCTCCAAAAGCTGTCCCCAGACTTTTGGAGGGCAGTTCTGTTTATGGAGTATAAGAGAAGATGACAGCTATGCACCATAGAAGGAAACCAATCTAAAAGCATTTTCTTGACTACCTATAACCAATAGTGTCCTAAATAATTTTTGTGAAAACGCATATAAAGTTGCATCAAATC
>NZ_JAERMS010000054.1 GCF_017426725.1 Prevotella illustrans
CTCCCATAAACGATTGACAGATTTATATGGCTTCATCGCTTGCAGACTTGTCCCCCACAAATTATCGAGTGAGCCGTTTTTTGGAAACAGGTTCACAAATGACGAAACCTATAAGAGCCTTCTCCCGCCCATTGTTTTACCTTCCTACGCAAACAGCGACCTTCGGTTCCCATCCCAAGGAAGGAGTACTGATAGAGAGGAATTGAAATATGAAGTGCAAAAAGGTAAGCTGTCTACACTTCACATTTCCCACTTCACACTTCACATTATCTTTATATCAAAAACATTGTTTATTATAATGATCTAAGATATAGTCTCTGCATTCTTCCATAAGCCATTTGGGAGTGCTCGTTGCTCCACAGATTCCGACAGTTGCTACTCCGTCAAACCATGACATATTGATTTCTTCCGCACTTTCTATCTGGAAGCTGTTGGCGTTTATTCTTTTACATTCGTGGTATAGAACCTTGCCATTTGAACTTTTTCGGCCACTGACAAAGAGTACGACATCGTGCCGCGAAGCAAAAGTCGAGATATTGGGCATGCGGTTGGCTACTTGTCGGCAGATTGTATCAAAGCTCTTGAACTCCGCCTCTTTGGCTATATGCTCTTGAATATATTCTATAATGTGATGAAATTCGTCAAGGCTCTTTGTCGTCTGTGAATACAGATAAATATCACGGTTAAAATCCAATAACTTTACATCGTCAAACTTTTCTATGACAATGGCTTTACTTCGGGTCTGTCCCACAAGCCCAAGAACCTCTGCGTGTCCGTTCTTGCCAAATATGACAATCTGCCTGTCTTCTTTACTGTTACGATCCTCTTGGTTACATTCGTATTGCTTCTTGATACGTTTTTGTAGCTGAAGCACTACCGGACATGTCGCGTCAATTATTTCTATATTGTTTTTTCGGGCTATTTCGTATGTTTCCGGAGGTTCGCCATGGGCTCTCAGCAAGACCTTCACATCGTGTAATTCTTTCAGCTGTTCATGATTGATGGTGATGAGTCCCTGCTCGTGCAAGCGTTCCACCTCCATACCATTGTGCACGATGTCCCCCAGACAGTATAGCGTTCCTCCCTTTGATAATTCTTCCTCTGCCTTTTTAATAGCCGTTGTGACACCAAAGCAAAAGCCGCTTCCATCATCAATTTCTATCTGTATCATACTTATTTTACATTGATGTTGATAATTACTTTCGGATGTTCTGGATCGTTGGTAATCATCAGTACGCGCGGACGTTGTACTTTCCGGATATCACGTGTCGCGGCGATTTTGAGTTTGGCCGATTCTCTTGGAGCTATCTTTGTTTTGTTTAGCGCGACCTCAAGTCCCGTCGTAAACATTTGAAGATTTCGAATTTCAAGCGTGGTTTGTCCCGCGTTGAAAATTTCAATCATTCCTTTCAGCTTTTTCTTCTCATGAAATTCCCCTAAGTCCAGATTCTCTGTGCTCAATTTCAATTTGGGCGCTTGAGCCAACTCTTCCCTTGTCATATTTTGGAATGATGGCAGCAGTACGGCCGTAACAGGGAGTTCTGTCTCTGAAGAAACCTTTTCCCCTGGCGCGAATCCCAGATAGACACTCGTCTGCGATAATCCCAGGTCGCGTAGCTTTTTGGTATCAAGCGTTAAAATGACCTCACCTTGATGACGAGGCGCGATCTTTGATGGCGCAATTTCTGCCGTTAGATAGTTGGGCAGATGCATCACCTGCGGCTCTGCCACCTGATCCCCATTATTATATATATGTATTTTGACGGATGGTCTGTCGCCACGGTTGATGTCGTCAAACTCGATTTGATTCTTATCAGTCTTCAAGTCTCCCAAGTCGTATGGATAGTTTCCGATATAATCTTTCAGCTCGTCGACAACAACACCGCGTATTTTAAGCATTAATGGTCGTTTCCTGTCGTTTATATATAAGCCTATTTCTTTTTGAAAATGGCCGAGTGTGGCCGCGTCATACGTGGCTTTCAGAATATATTCTTTACCGCCCGCTATTGTTTCATTGGCGTACGCAACCGTCGTACAGCCGCAGCTGGTGCGTACCTTTTCTATTCGTAAGGGCTTATATCCTTTATTAGTTAACTTAAATTCCACCGTGACAGGATTTCTGTAGAGAACCTGTCCCACATTAATAGATTCTTTTTCAACAGATAATTTCTGTGCCACGCCGCTCAATGAGCTGACGACCAGTAATGAGAGTAATATTGCTTTCTTCATAATTATTTTACTTGTAGCTTGAGAGCTTTGGTACGTCCTGTGTATTCCGGACTGTACATGCAGCGTGCCGTGCAGGTTCCTGTCGAGTAATCTCCGGCCTTGTCTATATAATAATCAGCCTCAAGAACATGAGTGCCTTTAGCCATCATGTCATAATAATAATAAGTGGTCTCATCTTTGGCACTATAATAATAACCTTGGCTGTAGCCACTGAGTTGCCGTACGGGTTCCATACATGCCGCACGATGGTCTGCTACTTGCACAAAGTCATAGTCTCTATCAGCTGTAATCGTTATTCTTACCTTAATTCTGTCGCCCACTTTTACGTCCTTATTGGGCGTAATAACCTCACGTTTCACGCTTATGCCCATGGTGGCGTCGGCTATGTCGGCCGCTTTTTGAGTAAATTCCGCGTATACGGCGCCCCAGGCAACTCTGTCCGCGTGATTTTCAGCCGTGAACGTTCCGAAATGACTACCCGTTTGTCGTGCCTGCACATACCCTGTGCCGGGTACGGCAGCCGTTGTTGTTAAAACGGAATTGTTGAGTTTGAGCGTAGCCGGTGCCGTGTTATCAGTCAACGTTGCCAGGTTTCCGTCTACAAAAGCGTAGACAGCATTGACACAGTTGATCGGCGTGTCCCATTGTTGGGTGCGTTTGCTTTGCAACAGCCAGCGTTGCATTTCCGTAATGGTCTGTCTGTCATCGGGGGTAACCAACTTTAAGGCCTCTATCGCTGCCACTTGAGTCGGTATCTTGTAATCGCACCAAGAATAATAGGCCTTGCGCGTATCGTAGTAACGCCCCATTTCTTCTTTATATACAGAATACTGTTTGAGACTGTTCAACTGCTGCCGGGCTTCCGCTTTCTTTCCGGAACGGCCGAGGATGACAGCCATCGTAGCTTTTCCGTAAATGGTGAGGGCGGTAGGATGGCTCTCTATCAGCTTCAGGAGATATTGATAATCGGCTTTCCATTGGTTTTGCCGGCGAAGCGCGCACAGATACAGATACTGAATAGCGCTTTCACTGGGCAGCAGGTTCTTGGCTCCTTCTTTCTCCCAGGTCTTGAGTTGGGCCACTTCCTTGGCGATTTCCGTTTCGAGATAGCCCATGCCGGCCTGCAGAATCTTCGCCGTGGCGTCGTTTTTCTCGCCTGTCATCATGCCCAACCGCTCCAATATGGTACAAACGGCGAGGGTAATATGGAGGCTGCCGGGACCGTTTTCCCACCAGCAGAAAGAGCCGTTGGCTTTCTGTAGTTTCTTGATTTGCGTAAGATTTGCGTCAAGTCGGTTCTTGATCGTGTTGGGATCAAGATAAGAGAGCAACTGCTCTTGCCGTTCGTTTTCCTTTAGGGCGTCTTGCAGCCAAGGCGTATTTTCCTGTTCTTGGTTTATGGTGGCAAAAGCGCTCTTGGCTTCCTGCTTTGAAGAAAGACTCCAAAGCCTGATTGTCTCGGCTATTTTGGGATTGCCGGAAATGATACGCTGCGCAATGCTATTGGCATAATAGGCAACCGCTTGCGAGATAGCGTTCTCTGTTTTGTCGGCGGCTACCGTCGGAAGCGTCTTGATCATCAGCCAGGCGGGATTATTGGTATATTCGATTGTGAGGCGGTTGCCGGTTTCTTTCACAGGAAACAGTTTGTCCACGTCAATCGTTTGTGTTCCGGCGTGTGTCTGACTGAAAGCCATCGTATTCATAACGTTCTCCTTGTCGGCGAGAATGGGGAGGTAATGCTGTTCTCCATCGCTGAAATTCACACCTTCCACCGTCATTCTGCAAATGAGAATGCCCGCGTCCCGATTGCTCATTACATACTCGGGACTGAATGTGAACGCGGAGGCGACAGTCTCTTTGGGCTTAATGGCGACGTTCTTTACCTGTGAGAACACTACTTTCTCATCCTGTGGATCGATGAGTTGCATCGTCAGCTTACCGCTTTGTGCCTTGTCGGTGGTATTTACGATTCGGCAACTGAGCTGCGGCCGGTCGCCAATACGCACGAAACGTGGCATGTTCGGCATGACCATCAACGTCTTCTGAGCGACGGCTTCGGCTTGATGAAGGCCGTAATTCATCGTCTTGTCATGAGCAAAGCCCATAAACTTCCAGGTTGTTACACTTTCGGGAAGCGTGAAGCGCAGGCTTACTTGCCCTTGATCGTCCGATTCCAGAGCCGGATAGAAGAACGCGGTTTCGTTGAAGTTCTGCCTGATTGTGGGCGTCTGCGACCGCTGTGGAGTCTCTTTCGCGTCCTCGTCCTCTGTATCCGTATCGGCGGCTTGGCCTTCCGAATCGTTACTAAGAGCATCCGACCCCAACATGGTAGCCATTCCCGCCCGGCTAAGCGCCATGCCTTTGGCGTAAGCCTTGCCTGCGATCCGCTTTCGCGGACTGCCTGTCGCTTCCGCGTATGCCATCATCGGATAGCTGATATACATGTCGTCCCAATTTAAGACGAACGGATCAATCTTCGTGAAGTCCAGCAACTTCTCCTGAAGCGCGTGGAAAGGTTCTTCTCCATAGAGGTTTATCGACTGGGTGCGGTTGCCCAACCATGGACCAACATAGGGCAAACGGCGATAGAGTGGCAGGCTGAAAGTCCAGCCGTGTGGGATGATGTCGTCCAAGCTCTTGTCATAGAGCACGGCCATCAGCTGTGCCTTGGCGGCCTTTCCCTTACTGTCGGTTATCCGGAGCTTCCATATTTCGTCCTGACCGGGTTTCAGCCGGTCGCGGAACGTAAGCCACTTCATGTTCAAAGTCTTGTCTGGCAACGGCTTTTCAAGGCGCGCCTGATGCGTATAGCACTTGCCATCTTTGACCCATGCCATTGAGATGACGATGCCGTCGCCGTATTCTTCCTTATATTTAAAGGTACGCGTGCGCACTTCTTTATTGAGGTCAACATGTCCTTGCTCCAATAATTTGTGGTCGGAAAATATGTTATAGACCACATGCACATGCTCGTCGCTCGATCCATACTGCACGGCCACCGCATGGCCGTCGGCCGGAAAGGCCTTGTCGGATATGACAAACCAGTCGTGGGTGGCGATGGGAGCGGTCTTGTCTTTGAACGAGTAGACGACAAAAGAGTGCTTGAGCGTATCCGTTCCGCAGGTTGCCAGCAGCTCGTGGCGACCCGATTGCAGATTTAATTTGTTGAGCTCGATATCCCGGTTGGCTGCCGCGGCGTATGTCTGACCGTCAATTTGATAGCGAACGGAAGCCTCTATCTCTTTTTCCAGCAAGTTGGTATAGGTGAACTTGAAGGTTCCCAACCGCGATTTGTCCAGCCGATCAGCAAGGTTTGTGCTGAAGATTGTTGTACGATTGCTCAGTGGCAAGGTGGTGGAAGCTTCGTGGCTTTCACCCGCCATGTCGGTGACGACGGCCTGAACGACATAATTGTAGTAGAGCGCTTCATCCTTTTTCCCTTCGGGCAAGAACAATGGAACACGGGCAAAAAAATTGCCTTCGGCGTCGGTTACGGTTGTGTCCGGCGCAAAGGTATATACGTTTGCATTGTATCGACGGGTCCAGAAGAAGCGCGGTCGGCGTTGAATCCTCAACTTCACGGTAGCTCCGGCAACGGGAATGCCCGCGAAGCTCTTGGCGACGCCTTCCACCTGAATGGTATCTCCGCTGCGATAGTCGCTGAGATAAGGACTGAAAGCGACGTCGAAAGTAGGACGCTTGTATTCTTCCACACGGAAAGCGCAACGTGCTTGCCGGTCGGCCGCAACCGAGAAGTAGCCCGTCAGGCCCGTGCGGGGCAATATGAATTCGGCCGAGGCCGTGCCATAGTCGTCCGTCGTGACTGTTTTCTCTCCCTGCACCTTATCGTTCGCGTCGCGCAGTGTCAACTTAATGGTTTTTCCGGCAGCCACTTTCGTCTCATCGTTCTTGTGCTTAGCGGTATAAGCCACCGCTGAAACTTTGACCGTTTGTCCCGGACGATACAAGTTGCGGTCGGTAAAAAGCCCCACGTTTAGCTCAGAATTATCCGATTCGTTTGAGAAACTAATCTGGCCATTGGCATACATTTTAGGGCGGAACTTATCGTTTTCGGTGAAAACCATCATATAACCAACTTCCTCTTGACCCGTATAGATGGCTTCGCCATTGCGGTCTGTGGTGAGAGTTTTGATGACCTGATCTTTCAGCAAGCGGATATGCGCGCCGGCGACAGGCTGTCCCGACGTTGCGTTTAAGGCGACGAGTCGCAACTGATGATTGGGAAGTGGCTGAGCCAAAGCCATCAGATTGCTGACGTGCAGGAGGGCTCTCTCGGGCTTGACGTCCTTGTTGTCGGTTGTAAATTCTATCAGATACACACCTGTAGCCAGTCCGTCTATCTGCATCGAGTCGCAGCATACCTTATAGGGCGGCTGCCCTACATATCTGTGGGTGAGCGTCGAAGTCGTATTGGTCAACAACAGGTGGCTTATCTTAGCATAGTCATTTGCGAGATTGGGGTCTAACTCCAGCACATGGCCGGTGTTGAGGCGGGTGACAGACATCGTAATCGATTGCAAATTGGTGATTTGTCGAATATGAACCATTTTCGGTTTATTCGGCAATAGGATGTCTCCGTCAATCTCCACGATAAAACTCGGTAGGGTAAGACGCTTCTGCGCGTTGCGTAGAATATTCATTCGAGGCCATGCGCCCCAATGACTCAAGGCATAGTTGATGTAGTTGTACTTGTCGGTCGCTGTCGCGTCGGTGGCCCGGTCCATGAAATTATAACGCTCGATGGCCAGCTCTCCCGCTACCGTCAGGTCTTTATAGACATTGATCAGTGAGTCGATCGTTTGCGAATATTTTGACTTCCGTATCTCTAAGATATCGGCCTCCCTGTCTTGTTGTATCAGTTTGAAGGCGCAAAGACAGGCTGCCGATCTGTTGTTGTGCGCGGTATACCATTGATACATGGTCTGAAAATCACCGGCCTCAAATCCGATAACGTGCAGAAGGTCGTTATAAAAGAGATGGCTGTCGGCCCCTTCACAAAGCAGTGGCTCATAGTTGTCAGCCTTTGTAGCGGCCAACTTGTCGGGATGGCTCATGGCTTTTTTAAACCATCGCTTGCTTTCGGCTTGGCAATCTTTGCCGGGAAAGTCTATGGTGGCATAGATTTTCCCCAACGCGCATTGATAAATGGAAGCCAAAACGAGGTCTTTATGTTCAGCCGCAACAGCTTTAGCTTCCAGCTGTTGAAGCGAGAAGGCGATTGAGTCCGGTGAAATGCCGGCTTTAACCTGTCCTATTTTGAATTCTGCCTTCAGCAGATGACCGTATTTTCGTTCCGTCTTTGCTTTGTGAGCTATTTGGTTGAGGATGATAAGTTCATCTGTGGGCAAGTCTTTTCGTTCTGCTTCTGTGCATTTTTTCCACAATATATTATAACTTTGAGCAGTACCGATAAGAGGCAACCAAGTGAGAATCGTGATTAGGACAATGAGTATTTTCTTCATTTTTTGCAGTCTGTTTACACATTATTATATATTGCAAAGGTAGAAATTTTTATTTGTAAAGCCCAAGATAATCTGATATTTTTGCAATTTGAAACAGTACATGAAATTGAATTTGCCAACTGCCTTTGTAAATATTTATAACCATAAAAACGACCTTTGCGAGAGGCGCAATTAGGTTGTAAAATCACGCGAAAGAACCTGTTGGAAGCTGAAAAGGGAGCGATGAGGAGGTAAAAGTTATGCTATGATGAGGCAAAAGCAGTGCTTTTGCAAGGTAAAAGGATAGCTTTCAGGAGCTAAAAAAGCTCCTTTGAGAGACTAAAAACGACGTAATGAGAGATAAAAAGCGGCGCTTTAACGAGAGCGAAAAAGACAAGTGATTGATAATGAGAGGATTATAAAAACGGCGTAAAATCGATTATTTCGGGCCAAAATATTTTTGTTTGAAAATAATCGAACTGTGAAGAGTTGTTTGTAAAGATATTTCCGGGTATCAAGTGACAGGTAGCGGGCGATACCGGATGGTTGTCTGAGGCTGTTGGGTGATAGGTGTTCGGTGGTTGATGTGTGGCAGTTCATTTTCAAATAAAGTTAAATGATAAATGCGTTTTTTGCCTACACGAATATTATATGTATTTTTGCAAGTCATAATGATATCGAGTATTGGACTTATGAAGAAGATATTAGCCTGTTTCTGCCTGTCGATTGTGCTGATGGCAGCAAGCGCTGTGCCTGTGTACGCTCAGCAAGTGACGCCCAAGACACCGGCCACTGCCGTTCTGAAAACGCAAAAAGCTGTTGACGATTCTGCCGCGACAGATCGTCCGGCAGCCGACTCCGCTATGCTGGTACAGGATGATTCAAGCGTGCAGAACGACGCTTCCGAGGTAGCCGAAGATAAAAGTTTTCACCAGCTGTTGAAGTCGAAGTTCATCGAAGGTAACGCCGGATTCATGTCGTTGGTAGCCTTGGCGCTGGTCATAGGATTGGCTTTCTGCATCGAACGGATCATTTATCTGAGTCTGTCGGAAATCAACGCCAAGAAGTTCATGGCCGACTTAGACGATAAATTGATGGCGGGCGACATAGAAGGGGCCAAGACCATGTGCCGTGAAACGCGCGGACCGGTGGCTTCCATCTGCTATCAAGGGCTGTTGCGGGTAGGCGAATCGATTGACAACATAGAGCGTTCGGTGGTGTCTTACGGCACGGTGCAGTCGGCCAATCTGGAAAAAGGCTGTTCGTGGATTACTCTTTTTATCGCCATGGCGCCCTCGCTGGGTTTCCTGGGGACGGTTATCGGTATGGTGATGGCTTTCGACCAGATACAGACGGCCGGCGATATCAGCCCGACGATTGTAGCTTCGGGAATGAAGGTGGCCTTAATTACAACCATTTTCGGTATCATCGTGGCCTTGGTTTTGCAGATTTTCTATAATTACATCCTGTCGAAGATAGATCATGTCACGTCGCAGATGGAAGAATCGGCCATCTCACTGCTCGACTCTGTCATGAAGTATAAACTGAAGAAATGAAGTTGACGCAAATCATCCATTGGCCGGCGGAGAAGATTTCGCAACGCGTGCTTTATCTTCTCATGGGGCTGGTAGGCATCGTTTTCCTGCTTTTCTTTTTCGTGGGATTTGACCGGCCCTATATGGAAAATCCCGATTTCAACGCTCCTCTCTTTACGGATGCGGTCTTGTTGCTGGGGATTCTCTTCCTGTTATTGGTTGTTGTGCTGGTTCTGGTCCGTGGTTTGCTCGACATCAGAAAGTGGCATGGTGACGGCGAAGGCTACGAAAACAACGTGCCCCGGCGTAAGATAACACATGGGTTGTTGGGAGGCCTTTTGGTGATTGTGACGCTTTCGGCTTTCGGCGCTTCTGCCGAACCGTTGCAAATCAATGACAGGCTGTTTTCGGACCGCTTATGGCTGAAGGTTGCCGACATGTTTATTTATACCGGTCTGGCTTTGTTGGTAGCGGCCATAGCTGCTGTTAGCTACGGCGCGACACGTTATAAACGTAAAGGAAAACCGAAATGATGTTTCGCAAGCGCAATCGCCGGGTTCCGGGGCTCAACACCACTTCGACGGCTGATATATCTTTCATGCTGTTGATATTCTTTCTGGTGGCTTCGTCGATGGATATCGACAAGGGACTGACCCGCCAGTTGCCACCTATGGAGACCAAACAGGAGCAGAAAGCTACAGAGGTGAATAGACAGAAATTGCTCCAATTAAGGATTGACGCGGCCGATCAACTCCTTGTTGATGACAAAGTCATGCCGATGAATCAGCTTCAAGGGCGTGTCGAAGAATTTCTGCAGTCGTTGGGAGCCGACCATCTGATTGTGGTTGCCGCTGATCCGGCTTCGAGTTATGACTGCTATTTCCAATTACAAAACAGTTTGGTGGCGGCCCATCAGCACTGGCGCGACCGGATGGCAAGGAAGATTTACGGGCGTGGCTTTCGTCGTCTGGCAACGGTAGAGCGCGATAATATCAGAGAACGCTGCCCCTTGCATGTGACCGAGTCTATTCCGGAAAATACGAAAGGAGGTGATCGATGAGCAGATTTCGTAGGCCGCGACCTGAAATGCTGGGCTTGAACACCGCTTCTTTACCCGACCTGATCTTTTCGGTACTCTTCTTTTTCATGATCGTGACACACATGCGCAAGGTCACTTTGAAAGTGAAGTATCGTGAACCGCAAGGCGTTGAACTGACACGATTGACCAAGAAGTCGGCCGTCACCTATATATATATAGGCAAATCATTGCAAGGGCAAGGCCATTCGGGTAAAACCGTGATTCAGATGAACGACAGGCTCGTGACGCCGGCTGATATCGCAGACTACCTTTCGGCAGAGCGTAGCAAGATGGCACCCGAAGACCGGCAGCTGATGACGGTGTCCATCAAAGCCGATCGTGACACTCGGATGGAGGTAATCAACGAGGTGAAGCAGGCGCTGAGACAGGCTAAGGCGTTGAGAATAAGCTATTCGGCTACACAAAAGAAATAGAATCGCACGGTCAACGGCATTTTTTTGACTTTCCCAAGGTTGAGAATGTCGCTGATAACGATATTTATATTGACCACACGACGGGAAAAAATCTTGCCGAATTGCATTAAAAATTTCATTTTCTACAAATATTACAGCGATTTTCTGTATATTTGTAAACCATCAAAAACAATTCACATGCGAAAAGCCATTACATTCTCCTTTCTATTTTTCTATATAACCGTGGCGTTTAGCGGTCCCGCTAAACCGAATCAATGGCAAAATCTCCTACTCAAAAACGGACGCACGGTAAGTGTACGACTGGCGGGCGACGAAAATTCACGTTTTTATACGGACGTCGAAGGTAATAAATATAACGAAGACGGCTCTTCTTATACCGACGCGGAAACCTTTCCCGGCAGTTTGCCCAAAAGCAGAAGCGGTAAGATTGAGGCTAAAAGAATGATTCGGTTGAAGAACAACCAGGCCCAAGCGGTGAATATCGGCAAGAAGAAAGGTTTGATTTTACTGGTCAATTTCAAGGACGTGAAATTAAATCCGACCCATACGATGGAGGTGTTTGACAAGCTGGCCAACCAAGAACAATATAAGGAAGGAGACATCCAAGGCAGCGTGCACGACTACTTTCTGGCACAAAGTAATGGCAAATTCGACCTGACTTTTGACGTGAAAGGCGTGTATGAATTAAGTCATGACCGCAGTTATTATGGTGGCAATGTAAAGATTGGCAACCAATACGCCGACCGTCGCCCCGGAGAGATGATTGCCGAGGCTTGCAAACTGGCCGCTAAAGACACGGACTTCAAGAAATATGACTGGAATCAGGATGGCGAAGTCGACCAGGTCTTCGTCATTTACGCAGGCAAAGGTGAGGCAGACAAGGGCGGCAGTGAAACAATATGGCCCCACGAATGGGACCTGGAAGACTCCGACTATGGCCGGAAGCTGGCCATCAGCAGCGTATTTATCAATACGTATGCCTGCGGCCCCGAGCTAAATGGCGACGGAGAGCTGTGCGGAATAGGTACAATCTGTCATGAATTCAGCCATTGCTTAGGCCTACCCGACTTTTATGACACCAGCAACCAAGGCGTAGCCGACATGGGGGTGTGGTCGGTGATGAGCTATGGCTGCTTTGGCGGCAACGGGCACCGGCCCTCGGGGTTCACGGCCTATGAGAAATGGCAATGCGGCTGGCAAAATCCCACACTCTTGCAGAACGATACTACCATCACACGCATGAAGCCGATGGACAGCTATGGTGAAACATTCATTATCAGAAACGAAGCCTATCCCAACGAGTTCTACCTGCTGGAAAACCGCCGGCAACAAGGCTGGGACGCCGATCTGCCCGGCAGTGGGCTCATGATAACCCACGTGGACTACGACGAAGAGACCTGGAAGAACAATCATATCAATACAGACAACGCACATCCACGCTGCACGCTCATCACCGCGGACGGACAAAAACCAACCTATACATTCAAGTCGACGGGAGAGAATACGCACAATCTTTATCCATTTAATGATATTGACGAACTGACCGAGACATCAAATCCTGCGGCAAAGCTCTACCAGCCCAATATAGACGGGTCGCTATTCATGCGCAAAGACATTGTTCGGATAGTTCAACAGGCCGACTCTACCGTTACATTCCGAATCAAAGCGCACGAAATGAAAGCGCCGGCAGAAAACGACACCTTGTTCTACGAGTCGTTCAAAGACTGTCGAGGAACAGGAGGAAATGACGGACGATTCAACGGACACATTGCTTCGAGCAAAGTGTATACGGACCATCCCGGATGGGTTTACAACACAGGAGGAGCCGGCAAAGGCTGCATGAAAGTGGGCAGCAGCACCCTATCGGGCCAACTGACTTCACCGGCGATCACCTTCAATGGCGAATATATACTACATGTAAGGTTAGCCGTGTGGGTGAAAGACGGCACATCCGTTGACATACGCTTAGATGATAAGCCTCTGCATGTTGCCCAAAACATCAGCAGCGACCATTTTACGACTTTCACGTTTCCCATTACGGCGCATGGAAACCACACCTTGACATTCATTGGCAGCAAGCGCTTCTTTATTGACGACGTGTGTGTCATAAAGAAAAAAGCAGCGACGGCAATCCCTGTTCTCCATCAAGAGAAAACGAAAACAGCGCCGCGCGTCTATGATTTACGGGGAATTTATCGTGGTTCTTCCATCGACAACCTGCCGGCAGGAATCTATATCATAAATGGAAGAAAGATAAGGAAATAAGAAAGCCGCGTGTTAAAGTTTTATAATTAACAAAACATTCGGCAAATATTCATTAAAAGCACTTGACACGCATGCGTTTAATGAGTACCTTTGCACGCCTTTCAAAACGAGGTATACGTATATCACACCCTATTTTTATCCAGGTTGGCAGCAGATTTTCACTTTCAGGATGATAACCTTGGTAAGAATGAAAGAAACAGGTAAAAAGAATGAGACAACTAAAGATTCAGAAGAGTATTACAAACCGCTCCAGCGAGGCATTAGATAAGTACCTTGTTGAGATTGGCCGTGCCCCACTTATCTCCATTGACGAAGAGATTGAACTGGCACAAAAGATCAAAAAGGGTGGCCACGAAGGTGAACGTGCCAAGGAAAAACTGGTAACTGCCAATCTGAGATTCGTGGTTTCTGTTGCCAAACAATACCAACACCAAGGCCTTTCGCTCACCGACTTGATTGACGAAGGCAACATTGGTCTAGTGAAAGCCGCGGAGAAGTTTGACGAGACTCGTGGATTCAAATTTATCTCGTA
>NZ_JAERMS010000055.1 GCF_017426725.1 Prevotella illustrans
CTCTCCCGCTCCCATAAACGATTGACAGATTTATATGGCTTCATCGCTTGCGGACCTGTCCCCACAAATGATCGAGTGAGCCCTTTTTATTTGATACCTCGTTCGTTCAGTGCTTTCGAATACTTGGCCGCGTTGCCGAGATGTTCCGTGTAGGTGCGGGCGAAGTTATGCGTTCCACTGAAATCTTCCTTAGCACACATATAAAGATAGTTGTGATGTACATGGTTGAGTACGGCGTCTATGCCCGCTACCGACGGAATACGAATCGGTCCTGGGGGAAGTCCGGTGTTCTTGTACGTGTTGTAAGGACTGTCGATGGAAAGCAGATTGTGGTAGATACGTTTCAACTCAAAACGTTTCCAGGCAAATTTGATGGTTGGATCGGCCTGTAAGGGCATACCATCGGGGTACTCGGCGTCGCGCAGCATGAGTCGGTTGTAATACATGCCGGCTATCATCGGCTTCTCCCGGTCGTTGGCCGTTTCTTCATCAACGATACTAGCCAACGTAATCACTTGATTGTGTGATAATTTCATTTCCTCTGCTTTGTGTGTACGGTCGAAGTTCCAGAACTTCTTGTTTTCCTTTTGCATCCGTTCCATGAATTTATCCAGCGACACGTTCCAGTACATATCGTACGTGTTGGGGATAAAGAGACAGAGAATCGTTGTGGTGTCGTAACCTAATTGTTCGCAGAAAGCTTCGTCTTTCAGCGCTTTTGCGATATCCGCGCTGTCGAGCATTAGCTTTTTTGAAATCTCGTTAGCCAGCTTTTCCACGGTTCTTACGCTCGGAATAGTCAGGTCTATCGACGCCTGCATGCCGTTTTTCAAGTGACGGAATAGGCTGAAAGCGCCGTCGCCCGGCTTCAGCGAATAACGTCCGGTACGGATGTGGCTTTTGTAGGAGCAGTGTCTTACCAACGTGCGATAGCCAATGAATCCGTGATCGTTCGATACCGCTTTCACCTTATTATATACAGAGTCGATATTGTCGTCCGCGTCAATATAAAGATATTGGGTTTTTCCGGTGGCGTTCATCGATGAAAAGAAATAATAATAGATCAAAGCCACTGCAACAATGATGCAACCGATGGTTGCATAAAGGTATTTGTTTTTGGTTTGCTTATCCATATAACCTTTTTAAAAACGGCTGCAAAGTTACTATTAATTATTGTGAGAGCAAAATATATTTTGTAATTTTGCCTCAAATATCAGCAATCATGATAGGTAAATACAGTACTTATATTTTTGACTTAGACGGTACTTTACTTGATTCCCTCACCGACCTTTATCTCAGTTGTAATTATGCCTTGAAGGCTTTTGGCATGCCCGAACGTACCCTTGAAGAGGTGCGTCTCTTCGTGGGCAATGGCGTCAGAAAACTGATGGAGCGTGCCATTCCCAATGGTTCGGAACATCCTCGGTTTGACGAAACCTATGCCTTATTTCGTCAATATTACATGCGGCACAACCTGGATCATACCTGTCCGTATCCCGGTATTTTGGATATGCTTCGGCAACTGAAGGCTAACGGCTGCAAGATGGCCATTGTCAGCAACAAGTTTTATGCGGCCACGCAAGAGCTGGCACGTCACTTTTTCGACGGATTGATAGAGGTGGCGATAGGTGAGCGGGAGGATATTCGCAAGAAACCGGCTCCCGACACGGTCATCGAGGCTATGCGTCAGTTGGATGTCGGGCGTGAGGAATGCGTTTATGTTGGTGACAGTGATGTCGATATCGATACGGCCAAGAACAGCGGCATGCCCTGTATCAGCGTCTTATGGGGATTCCGCGACAAAGCGTTCCTGCTGTCACATGGCGCTACCGACCTCGCGGCGTCTCCTGCCGAAATCACGAAAGCGTTTTAATTCAGAGTCTCTTTTCCTTTCTACTCATACCTGATGGCTTCTATCGGGTCGAGTCTCGCAGCCTTCTTGGCGGGGTACCATCCGAAGAAAACCCCTGTAAACGTGCAGACCGCGAAACTCATGACGATACTCCACGGCTGAATGAAAATGGGCCAGTGGGCCAGCAGGTTCACGCCATAGGAGGCGCCTATGCCTAACAGGACGCCGATAATACCGCCGGTGACGCTCAGCATGATGGCTTCGATGAGGAATTGATTCAGAATGTCAATGCCGCGGGCCCCCACACTCATGCGGAGCCCTATCTCACGCGTGCGTTCCGTCACGCTGACATACATGATATTCATAATGCCGATACCCCCCACAATCAGTGAGATGCCCGCAACGCATCCCAGCAATATCGTCAGCATGTCGGTGGTGGAGTTCATCATGCTCGACAGTTCTTCCTGACTGCGTATGTTGAAGTCGTCGTTATCGGCTTCGGTCGTATCGGTGGCGTCTTTCAACTTGTGGTTTCTACGCAGAATCGTCGATATCTGGCTGGTCGCTTTGTCCGTAACGCCCTCGACGACGGCCGAGCAGGTGATTCCCCCCAGATAGGTCTGGGCCAGGATTCGCTTCATGACGGTGGTGTAGGGCGCCAACACGAGATCGTCTTGGTCCATACCCATGGAATTGTAGCCTTTCTTTTTCAAGACACCGACCACACGGAAAGGAATGCTGTTGAAGCGCACCACCTTACCGATAGGGTCGCTGCCATCGGGGAAGAGATAGCCCACGACCGTCTGACCGAGCACGCATACCTTGGCGCTCGACTTGATATCGTTGTCGGTGAACATCTCGCCGTCCGACACACTGAGCTGTCTGATTTCCAGATAGTCGCCGTTCACGCCATAGATAGACGATTGCGTATTGTTGTTGCCATAAATCCATTGTCCGCTGGAGGTTACAGTCGGGCTGATGGCCTTGATGTAATTGCATTGCTCTTTGATAGCCGTATAGTCGGCCAGCTTCAGCGTTTGCATGGCCGAAGGATCCTGGCGCACGCCACCTCGCATGTCGGCTCCGGGGCTGATCATGATCATATTAGAGCCCATTTCGGCGATGTTGGCCTGAATGCTCTTCTTCGAGCCCTGACCGATGGCCAGCATCGTGATGACTGAAGCCACGCCGATGATGATACCCAGTGCCGTGAGAAACGACCGCATCTTGTTGGCCGCGATGGCTCGGAGGGCTATCTTGAATAAATTGGTATAATTCATCTTGTTACTTTGTTAAGGTTGCGGAACATAAGACATTGCCAAGCGCAGGCATTGAGTCGGCTACTCGTCGGAGTTGGCCGGCAGGGCCGCAAGTCCTTCGGCGGCGTTCATGATGTCCCGGTTGTACTCGTCACTGATGACGCGGCCGTCGCGCAACTGGATGTTACGGCTGGCGTAGCGGGCTATATCAGGATTATGGGTGACGAAGATTATCGTGCGTCCCTCGACATGCAGCTTCTGAAAGAGTACCAGTATCTCGAATGAGGTACGGGTATCAAGATTTCCCGTGGCCTCGTCGGCCAGGATGACGGCCGGATTGTTGACCAGGGCGCGGGCAATGGCCACCCGCTGCATCTGGCCACCCGACATCTGGTTGCTCTTGTGATACAGGCGTTCACCCAAGCCGACGGCTTTCAGAGCCTCGACGGCTCGCTCGTGACGTTCTCGGACACTGACATCGGGATTGTACATCAGCGGCAATTCCACGTTTTCTACACTCGTGGTCTTGGGTAGGAGGTTGTAGTTTTGGAAAATAAAGCCTATCTTGCGATTGCGCAGCGTGGCCCGCTGCGATTTGCTCATCTTCCTGACAGAAACACCGTCGAGATAATATTCGCCGCTGGAAGGTGTGTCGAGACAGCCCAACTGGTTGAGAAGGGTCGACTTACCCGATCCCGACTTGCCCATGATGGTTACGAATTCGCCTTCGCGGATGGTGAAGGAGACGCCACGAAGAGCGTGTACGATTTCGTCGCCGACCATAAAATCGCGCTTCACGTTCTGAAGCTCGATGACAACCTTCTTGTCGTTGTCTTTTATTTGTTCAGTCATACTCATGCGTTTATGAAAACTTTATCTACCCAAGGCTGGTTGGGCATGGCTTGTTGAATGTGAAACCGTGTGTTCGGAAGTTGTCATTTCCTCTTTCGCGGACCGGGGGCAAAGGGACTCGACTCTTGCGAGGCGGTGGCTTCCTCCTGATTGCTCACGACTTTCAATTCGGTGATGACGCGCTTACCTTCGTCGATTCCGCCGAGAATCTGCGTATGCGTGCCGTCGGTTTCGCCGATGTTGACCGGAATGGCCTTGACCGTGTTGCCCTCTTCGATCCATACTTTGTTCTTGCCGTTGCAGTCAACGATTTTCCTGTTGCCCACGGTTTCCTTGGTTGGCGTGAAGCGGAGGGCCTTATTGGTTACGCTGACGACTCCCTGGCGCTCGGCCGTATAGATGGTGACGTTGGCCGTCAGTCCCGGTTTCAGCTTCAAGTCGGCATTCGGCGCACTGATGACCACCTCGTAGGTGACTACATTGTTGGTGGTCGTGGCTTGCTGACGAACCTGCTTCACCGTACCTTCAAACGTGTCGTTAGGGTAGGCGTCTACCGTGAAAGTCACTCTTTCGCCCTGCTTCACTTCGCCTATATCAGCCTCGTCTACGTCGGCCACAACCTGCATGTTGGTAAGATCCTGAGCGATTGTGAAGAGCTCGGGCGTGCTGAAGCTGGCTGCCACGGTCTGACCTTCTTCTACCGACTTTGAAAGGACTACGCCATCTATGGGCGAAGTGATGGTGGCATAGCCGAGGTTGGTCTGCGCCTTGCGTACGCTTTCACGCGTTTGAGCCACTTGGTCCTTGGCCTGCTGATAAGTGAGGCGGGCGCTTTCGTAGTCGTCGGCACTCACGAGTCCTTTCTTGAATAGCGTGGCATAGCGGTTAAAGTTGGCTTGTTGGTAGGTCAGGTTGTGCTGTGCGTTGCTCATGTTGGCTTTGGCCGTGTTCAGTTCACTGGTCAGGTTGGTCTTGTCGAGTTCGGCGATGACCTGTCCCTTTTTGACGACACTGTTGTAGTCGACATACAGTTTGCTTACGATACCACTTACCTGCGTACCAACCGTGACACTCGTAACGGGCTCGATGCTGCCTGTTGCCGTGATACTGTTTTGGATGTTGGCTTTCGAAACTTTCTCGGTGACGAAGCTCACCTCTTCTTTCTTCTTGTTACCCGTCAGTAGAAAGGTGGTAACAGCCAGAATGGCAAGCACACCGGCTATAATCCAAATTTTACTTATCCGTTTCATATCTCTCTTGTTTTGTTACTTAAAATAATCTCTTCGTTGATGCCGGTCAGCCCATGATGGAGCCGATGAAATCTTAGTTGTAGTTTTTGTTTTTTAAAAGCAGCCCTTTTAGCGGCTCAAAGCTATGCTTTTAGCGTGTCAAAGCATAGCTTTTACCGTCTAAAAGCATAGCTTTGACAAAGCGTCTACAGGCAAGTTAGCAAAAGACTATGTTCTGATCTTTGCCAAATTGCTGATAGTCAGTAAAATAGAAGTGATGTGGCGCTTATTTTTTTAGTGAGCCATCTTGGTAGAATCTCAACATGTCAAGATTCAGGATGGTCAAATATTTGCTTTGCAACTCATTCTGCCGGGCTTTCAGCAGATTGTCCTTGCCCGTGCGTAGTTCTACGATATTTTTCAAGCCAAGCCTAAACTGTTCGCTGAGCAGGTCGTAACTGGTCTGCGCACTCTCCGTACTGACCTTAGCCGCTTTGAACTGATTCTGGTTAGTGACAGCCTGAAGCCAATAGTTCTCAATGGAGGAGTAGAGCGTAGTCTGCTCGTTTTTCAAGTCAAGCATGCTGCTTTCGCGCTGCAGTATTGCCTTGTTGACCGCTGTCCGCTTCGATCGGTTGTCAAAGATCGGTATGCTGACACTAATGCCCACACCTGCTGAGATGTTGCTCTTGAGCTGTCGTGACCAATCCAGCTTATTCATTGAGGTCGTACTGGTCGACACTCCGGCGTTCGCGCTGACGGTGGGCATGCCTTGTGCCTTGGCGATTTTGATTTGCAGATTACTTTGATCTATCAGGTTCTGATAGCCTTTGAGCTCGGGACGGTAGTCTAACGCGGCGGTGTAAACGTAGTTCAGCGAAGGGATTTCCTGCAAGGCCATATCGTCGGATGTCTCCGGTGTTGTTATATTAAATTCTTCTTCATCCGTGATCTGTAAAAGTTGTTTTAATTGGCGTTTGTAGTTCTTGACGGCGCTCCCAGCCGACACGATGTTATATTCGTCTTGCGCGCGTTGGGCAGTGAGTTGGGCCAGGTCGGCCTTGCTCATTTTGCCGATTTTTACCATTTCTTTTCCTCTGTCTTCATTTTGGACACTGCTTTCAAAGCTTTCCTTGTTTACCTTGATAGCTTCCATGGAATAAAGAATCTGGATATAAAGCTGAGCGATTTGCTCTTGGATGTTATTCGCTGTCGTAGCGGAGTCGATGGCAGCTTTCTCTTCAGCCAGCTTGTTGAATTTGACGGTATTATGATTCCTGTTGCCGTTCCATAGCGTCCAGTTTCCACTCAAACCATAAGTTCCGTTATAATAAAATTTATCGACGCCACTTCTTGAATATCCGTCGCCACTGATACCGGATTCGATCCAAGGCGTATAGTTGAAATTTTGACTTGTAGAAAAACTCAAGTTGGGCAACAAGGCGGCTCTTGCTTGTAAGAGATCCTCATTGGCGCTTAGTTTCTGAATACGTTGCTTTTGGAGTGAGATATTGTTCTGTAGGGCGTAATTGATGCAATCCTGCAACGACCAGTCGCGGGCAGGAGCTTCTGAGGCTGGTGCCAACAGTGCAATACCTAATAATAATGTTGCTAACGGCTTTCTCATAACTGCTAATTTATTTCTAATTGCGCTTGTATAAGTGGAGAGACATCATGTCTCTTTCATAATTTATTTATTTGATGATAATTAAGTAACAAAAGTCTATTGACGACGTTTGTTCTTAACAATAATTTCGGAAAACGGCGGGGGGATTAACATTCTGTTACTCGAAATCCGTCATAAATAAAAAAATGCAAGCTCTACGTAAGAGCCTGCATCCGTGCTATGTATTTTCCTAAAATATCAAATTCTATGTTGACGATCGTTCCTATGGCTATATCACAAAAGTTGGTATGTTCCCGGGTGTAAGGAATGATCGCAACTTTAAAGGTATTTTCTGTCGGCTCACACACGGTGAGGGAAACCCCGTTGACCGTAACACTGCCCTTATCTACCGTGAAGTAGCCCTTTTTAGCCATTTGTCGGTCGGGTTTGTATTCAAAAGTAAAGTAAGTTGAGCCATCTGCGTCTTCCATTTGAATACATTTTGCCACTTCGTCGACATGGCCTTGTACGATATGGCCATCCAATCTGCCATTCATCAGCATTGATCGTTCTACGTTTACTTTGTCACCGACATGAAGCATGCCTAAATTAGACCGATTTAGCGTTTCTTTCATTGCCGTGACCGTATATTGGTCTTCATTTATTTTTACTACTGTAAGGCAAACTCCATTGTGAGAAATGCTTTGATCAATTTTGAGATCTTGCGTGAATGAACATTTCAATGTGAAATCAATGTTTTCTTGTGTCTGCTTCATAGCTACAATGGTAGCCATTTCTTCTACGATACCACTAAACATATTTATTTGTTGTTATATTACTAAAAAAGGCAGGAATCACATTGGAATCCTGCCTATATGAGAAAAGGGGTTGCTCAGTGATGTGATGAAACTCCGAGCAATACAAGTTTTGAGAGCTCTCAGTTTCTGTAATCCACTGGTCGATGAGGCATCGACTTACCTCCGAAGAGTTTATGCGGCCCGCCATAGACATAAGAAACTATCTCGGTTTTCAATATTATTTGATGAGTATCCCGATCAAACCGAAACAACCCCAATAAGTCTTTACAATTCGTATTGCAAAGATAGGACGTTTTTTGATTACTTCCAAATAAATATACTTATTTTTTGATTTCGAGAACCCCCAGTCGATGGCTTGCTCCTTTCTTAGTTCGGGCATAAGCTTGGTACCAGCCGGTGGGCAGCGAACTGATATCCGATGTCTTTCCGTAGACAGAAGATGTAGCAACTGTTTGGCCGGCCATGTTGACAAGAATGATGGTATCGGCATCCATCTGATTGATAAAGTCGGGCAGAAAGAGTTTCCTGTTGTCGTGCTTGAGTAACTCATCCGTACTGCTTACGCGGTGTTCGGGCGCTTGCGACAGCTGGCGAGGAAGGCTTTCGTTGCCATATCGGTCGATGGTTGTAATCGCGTAATAGTGTCCATCATCAGGTAGGATAGCCTCTTTGGTTTTTATTTTCATTAAATGCTTGCCGCTGTCGGTATTTACCGGCCAATCTCTTGACGCGTAAATATTGTAGGAAAGTTGGCCCGAAGCGGAATCTGTAGTCAGGAAATAATAGCCGTTTTTCTTGTCGAAAGAGTTTTTAGGGCATTCCGGTTTCTTGGACGAAGCCCATGTCATTGGTGGAATTAAGGCGGGAAGAGTATTGAATATTTGGGTCGAAAAGTCGTAAATGCCCTTCGTATTGTCTGTGAAAAACTTGCTCCTAAAAAAGGCGTGTCCTAATTGTAAGTTCCTTGTGCAAGCCATTTCACGAGTAATAGTTTCCAAATCCCAGTTTTTTTCGGATGGCGACATAAAATAAATACCGAGTCCGGGAACAACGATTTTGCCGGCAGACTGCTCTTTCCAGTCAATGGCAAAAGGGTAGAAACTATTGTCTTTAAAATACATCATCGGGAATAGTTCGTCCATTAGTCCTTGCCGCAACCATCCCTGCGCATCCTGGCAGACCCGCGAATAAGCATTCCATCCATGGCTCCGGTATCTGCTCAGGTCATCGGCCTTGCCGATAGGGGAGCAACTCATCTTAACCCATGGCTTCAAAGCTTTCACCTTATCATGGATTTTCTTGACGATATTTGTGATATACAGGCGTCCTTTGGTGGGCGAAACGTTTATTTTCCATGTTTCGGGATAACGAATGTAGTCGAGGTGTATGCCGTCGATATCGTAGTTATTTGTGATTTCCGCGCACAAGTTAGCCAGATAGTCGCCTGTAGATGCCAATTCGGGGTTCATATAACCGTCTTCCGCTATTTTACGGATAATGCCCGGTTGGCTTTGTCTCAGTCGCTTGCAACCATACGCGTTCCATTTACCTATGGGAATCGTCACAATCCAGGCGTGTAGTTCCATGCCGCGTTTGTGGCACTCTTCAATGGCAAAAGCCAATGCGTCGTATCCTGGCGATCTTCCGGGAATGCCGCTAAGGCAACCATCCCATGGTTCATACTTGGAAGGGTAGATGACGGTTCCACGAATTCTGGTTTGTAAAAGTATGGTATTGATACCGGCCTTCTGCAGTTTGTCCAGAATATCGGTTAGTTCCTTTTGTTGAATATCGATAGCGTGTTGAGATTGTGCATAGCGATGAGGCCAGTCTATGCCGCCGATCGTCGTGAGCCATACAGCCCTTACTTCATGCTTGGGGGATGAAATCGTAGAAAAAGAAGTGAATTGAGATTGGGCTTGGCAAACTGTAATGAAAATACTGATAAAAATGGAAAGAATAGTTCTCATTCGCTATTACATTTGTGGCTAAATCCGTGATCGAAGAACGAAAATATATTACAAAGATACTTATTATTTACAAGAATGTGCTATCTTTGCAAATAAAACTTTATCGATTATGAAAAAGAAATTATTAATGATGATGATAACCTTGTTGGTTGCCGTATCCGCAAATGCACAGTTTGAAAAGGACAAAGTGTATTTCGGTGGTTCTCTTACAGGATTGAATCTTAGTTATAGCGGTTCTACGGAACTCAATTTGGGAATACAGGCCCAAGCCGGCTATATGATGGAAGATAATATCATGTTGTTGGCACAAGCCGGTCTCCAGCATAATAGCATGGCAGACTCCCATGACAGCTTTACCCTTGGAGTAGGGGGACGTTATTATATTGAGCAGAATGGTATATATTTAGGTGTAAACTGCAAGTTTATCCATGCAAATAAGAGTTATAATGATATCATGCCGGGTGTAGAAGTCGGTTATGCCTTCTTTGTGAGTCGCACCGTGACGATTGAACCGGCCATTTACTATGATCAGTCTTTCAAGAGTCATCGTGATTATTCTACGATTGGTCTGAAAGTAGGTATAGGTATTTATTTATAATGAATGGATAGATATCCTTCTTCTTTGTTGGAAAAGGCAGTAAGCGAGTTTGCCAAGCTGCCGGGTATAGGGCGCAAGACTGCATTGCGCCTTGTATTGTTTATGCTCAAGCGGTCAGACAGTGAGGTCGATGCTTTTTCCGACGCGATCAGTCATGTCAAGAAGGATATCAAGTATTGTAAGATATGCCATAACATTTCTGATACGGATATCTGCCCAATCTGTGCGGACGGACATAGGGATGGGCAAGTTGTTTGTGTCGTAGAAAACATTCAGGACGTAATGGCTATTGAGAATACGCAGCAGTTTCATGGCCTGTATCATGTGCTTGGAGGAGTCATATCGCCGATGGATGGTATCGGACCAAACGAACTTGAGATAGAATCGTTGGTCAGCAGAGTGGCGGAAGGCAATATCAAAGAGGTGATTCTGGCCTTGAGTTCAACGATGGAAGGAGATACTACGAGCTTTTACATATCGCGTAAGTTGGCTTCTTTTAATGTAAGAATGAGCGTGATAGCCCGTGGAATTTCCGTAGGTAACGAGTTAGAGTATACGGATGAAGTGACGCTTGGACGTTCAATCTTAAATAGAACCCCGCTTCAAAAATAAGTATTGTCCATCTCTGTGCGTGTATGATAGGTTTTCAATTTTAGAATAGCAATATGAAGAAAACACTAAAGTTGTTGAATTGGGCTTTCTATTTGCCAATAGCCTTATGCTTTTTTATGGTTGTCTTGTTTGAATCTGACATCCTGCCCACCGGGATTATGAAGTCTGACGAAACAGAGACTTTGGAATTTTGTTTGGAATTTCTCATGATCATACTCACCATCGCGGGCATTCCGATGGTATTGAAAATGTTCAAATTTCCTTTTGTGTCTCGGAGAATTACTGAAGATCAGAGTCCTGAATATGTCGTATATTGTCATTATTCGCTGATCCGCATCTTATTGTTGGCATTGTTGATGGTAGGCAATACGCTGTTGTATTATTTGTTTATGAATGTTCGTTTTGGTTATCTGGCTATTATTCTACTCATTTCCGCTATATTTATTATGCCGACAAAGGAGAGAGTAAAGGCCGAATCAGGCAGATAAATATTTGTTGACTCCGTAGCATGAAGAAGTTGAGCATTATTATCGTAAGCTATAATGTCAAATTTTATTTGGAACAATGTATTCTTTCGTTGAGAGACGCGTTGCGCTTCATAGATGGTGAGATTGTCGTTGTAGATAATCACTCGACAGATGGGACTGTAGAATATCTTGTAGACCATTATCCTTATGTGAAGGTTTTACGCAATGAGTATAATGTCGGTTTTTCTAAGGCTAATAATCAAGCCATTAGGATGACTCAAAGTGAGTATATTTTGCTTTTGAATCCCGACACGGTAGTGGGAGAGGATGTTATTGACGGTTGCCTGACTTTTATGGATAGCCATACAGATGCAGGGGCAGTAGGTGTGAGGATGTTGCAGGCAGATGGACGAAAGGCTCCGGAATCTCGGCGTGGTTTTCCGTCTCCTTTTACGGCCTTTTGCAAGTTCATGCATCTCCATGCTCTATTCCCTCATATTGCACGGTTCAATCGTTATTATCTGAATTATCTTCCATGGGATGTTCCTGTAGAAATAGATGTGGTCAGCGGGGCTTTTATGATGGTCCGACGCTCAGCTTTGCAGACAGTAGGCCTTTTGGACGAGACATTTTTCATGTATGGAGAAGATGTAGATTTGTCTTTTCGACTGAAGTATGCAGATTTTTCTAATTGGTATTTGCCTTTTAATATTTTACATTATAAAGGGCAGAGTACTCAAAAGACGTCTTTTCGTTATGTGCACATCTTTTATGGTGCGATGAAAATTTTCTTGCGTAAGCACTACGTGAAAGCTTATCGCATATTAAAATATCCATTAACGGTGGCAATTTGGTTTGTTGGTTTGCTGTCCTTTATAAGGCTCCAATTACGAGAATTAAATGAAAAAAGTCCTTGTTTCTTTACAGCTCATCAGTCCCCACCATTATATTATATCATCTGCAGTGAAGAATCCAGATCTGCTTGTGACATAATAGTTCAAAAGTATCGGCTTGAAGCGTCTTATTTGTCTTCTTTTAACGAGCTGCAGACAATGATGGAACAGCAACATTTGGTTCATTCTTCTCTTTCCTCTTTTATCCATCAATCCTCGGCGATCCGTGGAACTGTTGTGTTTGACAGAAGTCTTTATACTTGTAAACAAATTTTACAGTTCATGGCGTCTGTAGCCAATAATCATTTGACTATAGGCATTTATTGGCCGGAGAGACAGCAAATAACTACTTCCGATGCAATATTCAGAACCGAATAACAAAGTGGAACTTCGAGCCATGGAACCCGAAGATCTCGACTTCCTTTATCAAATTGAAAACGACATTACTTTATGGGATGTCGGAATAACGAATGTACCATATTCTCGATATGTCTTATATAATTATTTGTCAGAATGTAAAAATGATATTTACACCGACAAGCAGTTACGACTCATGATTACGACAGCGGATCATATTTGTGTAGGGATCATTGATTTGGTGAATTTTGATCCTAAACATCTTAGGGCGGAGTTAGGCATTGCCATCCAGAAGCCTTATCGTGGTAAAGGATATGGACGTGCAGCCATTCTTAAGATGTTGCAATATGCACATGATGTGATTCATTTGCATCAAGTATACGTGGTGATTAGTGAGGATAATATACAGTGCCTGAAACTCTTTCAGGAAATAGGATTTACAGAAGGCGCGATTTTGAAGCAATGGCTTTATCATAATGGGGCTTGGCAGGCAGCCAAATTGTTGCATTTTTTTTGCAAATAATTATAGAACATTTATAGGTTAGCTGATTAGTTTACTTGACAAGTCAAAAAAATCAGCGTATGACCAAAGCTCGAAACCTGCATTCAGAAATAAATTGTATATCTCAAATTTGGGACCATAACAATTCCTTTCTTCTTCTCGATTTCATTATTTAATATATTATATTGATAATATGAATTTTTAAAACCATTAAGATTAAGTAATTGGAAGGAAAACTCATGAGAAACTTTTTTCTTACCCTATAATTTATTGTGCATCCAATTCCGTGATTTTTGTCAGAAAAAACTACCTGATTTTAACACTTCCGCAACATGTC
>NZ_JAERMS010000056.1 GCF_017426725.1 Prevotella illustrans
GACGTGTTGCGGAAGTGTTAAAATCAGGTAGTTTTTTCTGACAAAAATCACGGAACGGCCTCTTTCTGAGTCATTATTCATTAAAGCGCTCATTACCAGCCTAATCCATCCGATTTTTATAATCCTCATAAGTGTATTCCCGTAGCACCTCCAATTCGCCATTTTTATGAAGAAGCCCGATAGCCGGGTGAGAAATCCCATTAAAGGTATTTGTCTTCACCGTGGTATAATGCAACATATCCTCAAAGATAACAGGCTCCCCCACCTCCAACGCATGATCAAACTTCCAGTAACCCATGAAGTCTCCGCTCAGACAAGAATTGCCGCCAAGCCGATATATGAAAGGACCGGACTGGTCGTTTACGTCAATATGCTTGCCAAATCTCACGACCGGGAAATAAGGCATTTCCAGACAATCGGGCATGTGGCATGTAAAACTCACGTTCAAGATGGCCGTCCGTATGCCATGATCTTCCACCACATCCACCACTTGCGACACCAAAGGCCCCGTTTGCCAGGCAAAAGCGCTACCCGGTTCGAGTATAATCTTGAGCCAAGGATACCGAGCGCGAAACTCTTTCAATATATATATAAGGTGGTCTACGTCGTAATCGGCCCGTGTCATCAAATGTCCTCCTCCGAAATTAATCCACTTTAATTGTGGGAACCACGCCGCAAACTTATCCTCAATATGCTGTAAAGTCCGTTCGAAAACGTCGTCCCCACTCTCACAATGACAATGGCAATGAAATCCTTCTACGTCATCGGGCAAGCGACTCGGCAACTTATCAGCCGTGATTCCAAACCGAGTGCCGGGCGCACATGGGTTGTACAAATTCGTTTCCACCTCTGAATACTTGGGGTTAATTCTCAATCCTAACCGAATTTCAGCATTTGCCCGCTTCGCCCGCACATGATAACGTTCATACTGCGACAAAGAATTGAACTGCAGATGGCTGGAGCAATGGGCTATTTCGTCTATCTCATAATCCGTATAAGCCGGTGAAAACGTATGCGTTTTACTGCCAAACTCTTCAAGCCCGAGTCGTGCTTCGGCCAAAGAACTGGCCGTTGTCGAGTGGATATATTCCCGGAAGATGGGAAATGTCTTCCAAAGCGCGTAGGCCTTGAATGCCAAAATGATTTCCACATCGGCCTCCCAAGCTACTCGCTGAATGAGTTTCAGGTTATTCCGCAGGCGGTTTTCCTCCAATATATAAATCGGTCGGTCTATTCCCCGACAAGTCTGAATATCGATCTTCATATCTTTCGTTTACATTTCTAATACACTTAATCAAGCTGTTCTTTTCATTCCTGCGTTTCCGGACAAAAACCGTGTCAAAGCCTTGTTTTTATCCTGTTTGCAAAAATACTACTTTACAACAGAACGACAAGCTTTTTGAATGAATTATTGTTGTTTTAGCATTTTGCGGGGAGGTTACCAGTCAAAGGCTTTCTTTCCACGATGGCTGCTTTGCCACCACGTTTTTTGCCGGAAATAACCTTTTCCTCTGAAACGGGCAATGCTTTTTATAAGAAATAACATTGCGAGTTTAATATAAAATTCCTACTTTTGCAGATGAAAAGACCGTTTCGATGTTGACAATAATGATTCAGCAAAGCATTATCTATTTTACAGTCTATTCTTTTCCAATAGACATAGGCAATTATCAGCCTATGCCATTCCACCACAGCACCTTAACATTTGTAACACAAAACCAATAAGAAATGAGTGAGAAAAACTCTTTTTTAGTTTTCTCAGGTACCAATACGAGATACCTTGCAGAAAAGATTTGCGCCAGTTTAGGCTGTCCCCTTGGCAACCTCGTCGTTACCCGATTCTCTGACGGTGAATTTGCGGTTTCCTACGAAGAGTCCATTCGTGGCCGTGACGTATTCCTGGTACAGAGCACTTTCCCTAATTCCGACAATCTGATGGAGCTTCTTCTGATGATCGATGCGGCCAAGCGTGCTTCTGCCCGCCACATCATTGCCGTCATTCCCTATTTCGGCTGGGCTCGTCAAGACCGTAAGGACAAGCCGAGAGTGAGCATCGGTGCCAAGCTGGTGGCCGATTTACTGAACGTAGCCGGTATCGATCGTCTCATCACGATGGACTTGCACGCCGATCAGATTCAAGGCTTCTTTGATGTTCCGGTAGACCACCTTTATGCTTCGGGAGTCATTCTGCCCTATCTGCAGAGTCTGCGACTCAAGGATCTCGTCATCGCTTCGCCCGACGTAGGCGGTTCAAAACGCGCCAACACCTACGCCAAGTATCTTGGTTGTCCGCTCGTACTCTGCAACAAGACACGCGCACGTGCCAATGTCGTTGACAGCATGCAGATTATCGGTGACGTAAAAGATAAGAATGTCGTTATCGTTGACGACATGGTAGACACCGCAGGCACTATGACGAAGGCTGCCGATGTCATGAAAGCCGCCGGCGCAAAGAGTGTGCGTGCGTGCGCGTCGCACTGCGTAATGAGTGGACCTGCCAATGAGCGCGTAGAAGCATCCGCGATAGAGGAAATCGTATTTACCGATTCTATCCCATACACTGACAGATGCTCAAAGATTAAGCAAATTTCGGTTGCCGATATGTTTGCAGAAACAATCCGTCGCGTTGTGAATAACGAAAGCATATCAAACCAATACCTCATTTAATGCTTAATAGATAAATAGTATTTGATGGGTGAAAAGCTGACTACTACTCTCCCCAAGTAGTAAGATATAACATAAAAAAAATAAGAGGATATGTCGTTCAAACGATGTATCCTCTTATTATTTGGTTGCTCATGACGAACACACCGAAGGACGAAGGCGGCGGCAGTTGGCATTTGCTTTGGATATTGATGACGCTGATAGGTGGCATATACCAGTATATTGCTGTCCGATAAACAAATTATAGCGATAAATCATGCCTTTTCGGCGTCCCGGCAAATGACGGCAGACTTTCCGGGCTCTCGGAAGACATCAAGGTATAACGGATGTTAAATGCTCAACTTGAGCAAACGCCAAGGTATAACAGGTGTTAAATACAGAAGCACTGCAAACGCCAAGACACAACAGGCGTTAAATGCAGAACTACTGTAAACGCCAAGGTATAACAGGTGTTAAATGCAGAACCACTGCAAACGTCAAGGTATAACAGGTGTTAAATGCAGAACCACTGCAAACGTCACGGCAAATGACGGGAGCCTTGCAGAACCTCTGCAAGCGCCACGGCAAATGACGGCGACCTTTCCCGGCGCGTGGAAAACACCAAACCAAAAGAAATGTTTTTAGTAAGGGTTGCTATTTGGGGCAAAAAGTAAGCCACTACCGGCTATACATGCCTGTAGTGTCGATAAATAAAGGATTGCAGAACTATCAATCAGTTTTTACCAGACACCAATAATTTTACATCTACTCCACCGGCATTGAGTCCGGGTCCACCCCCCGCGGTAAAGCCACGGCTCTCGCCACTCTCCCATGGCGAGAGCCAGAAAGCGTAAAGGTCGCCGCGGGCGAGATAGAATTTCATACGAACGGCTTTGCCCGCAAGCGTCGTCACTTCACCATGCTTCTTCCATGTGACACGCAACTTGGTTTTGTCCATGCCTCGCAACACATGGCAGTCTTTCCTGCCGTAGCCGGGAATCACGTGGCCGTCAATATCAAGCAGTTCCACAGCCAACAAGCCTCCCTTCCGCCGCACATCGACATTGACAAACAGATACTTACCATCAAACGTAAGCGGTTCGGTGGTAAGAAACCCTTCTTTTCTACCGGCCCGCATAGATACAAAACCATCGCGCCGTAGCATGACCAGGCCGGTAGACGTGTAACTATCCCACATAATTTTATTAAGACGCCGACCGGAAGCATAGAAATACAACGAATCACCGACGATGAGCGGCGTGCCATTGGCAGACTGCATATTGCCCCAATTCCAGGCGCCTTCCGTCTCATTGACATTCATAAAGGCTTCGTGGGTCGGACGATAGAAATGAAAGCCGTCACGACTGTAACCCAACGAAATGACATTACGCTTTTGTATGCCATCCCGCTTGCAGACATTATTTTCCGGCCCGGCCCATGCGGCATACTGCCCCAGCATGATACTTTCATAGGGTATAACATCGAAATTATAAATACCGGGGTCTACTTCGGGATATTTCTCGTGACGCAATTCTTTGTCGTCGGGAGCAAACCAAAAGCGCATATTCCGATCGGCTATATCATAGCGGAAACGATGGGTAAGACTCACGAGCGTCTCCGGATCCGCATTCTCTATATAAGCGCGCGACCGCCCCGATACAGGCGTGGCATAACGCAAACTGAGAGCCCAACGATGGGTGAACGGATTGTAAAAAGCGGTAGAACGATCGTAGATATCGCCCGACTGGGCTACACCACGGCTCCACTTACGCCCATCGGATGAATATTTCAAGACAACTTGCCAACGCTTATCGGAAGAACTGCGCTCAATGTTGAAGAATTTCCAGCGTTTCCGCGGATCTTTTTCAAAACGATCGAGCCACACGGTAGCCGCGTCACGCATACACGTATCAACGATATTGGTACCGGGAACGACATCGAGTTTGACTTTAGTCCACTTCTTACCATCTTTAGACTCCGCATAACAGGTATAAAAGGTTTGATTACTTTCTTTGTGCATCGTGCCCGCGCCTGCCAAATACCACATTTTATAGATATTTTCTTTCTCATCATACCAAATGCCATCAGAGAAAGGAGCAGCATAGGGAGCACCTTCGGTCGTATTCTCCCATTTTTCCGTAGGTTCAAGTACGGGATTTCCCCTATAGAAATCAGGAGTATGACACACACGTCGCAAATTGGTTTGACTGATAAGGAAATCGTCGACAAACAACTGACGGCCGTTGTTGACAGGCATAACCCGCGGCTTATGCAGGAGATAAGGCACAGGCATTTCATGACGTTCCGCAGGAACGGGATATTGCGGCGGCCATGGCTCAGGCAACTGTATGCCATTGCTTAAGGTTTGTGCCGAGGCCGTGGCAACCAAGAAAAAAAGCAATATGCCCGAAAATTTTGTTTTCATATTTATGTTATATTGTTAGCGGTGCGATAAATCTTAATCGTAGAGTCAGCCTGCAAGTGCAAAATTAATTGAAGTTTTTGTAAAAGGCCGCTTTAGATGTTTTAAAATTCAATCTTTATCTGGGTCTTCTGTTTATTTTCTTCTGTATACTCATAATTCTCTTATCTGTAAAGTCGTCAAAGTTAGCATTCTTTGGGATATGCCTGATGAGTTTGTCAGTATCATAGCGGCAACATAATTAAAATCAGAGAAGATCGAAAAGAATTGGAATCCAGACCGTCTGCCGACTTCAGCAATCTGATTTTGTAAAGGAAAGCTACCGATTTTAACTTTTTAAAGCCTATTCAATTAGCCAATATAGTGCTGTTTTTCCGCTCTTACCCACTCCATTTTGCCCTCTGTTTTGTAAAAACGATGCCATCAGGAGGCAAAAGATATGCTATCAGACCGCAAAAGCATAGCTTTTGGACGCTTAAAAGGCAGCTGTTGAAAGACCAGAAGCCCGCTTTGGGAGCGTAAAAACAGGTAAAAACGATGCTCGAAAAGCAGAATCGGGTCGCTAAAAATATAGAAATCTCTCATTATCAATACGTTACAAAACAAGGAAGAATGTATGAAAACATCCCATGAAAGACGGCTATCAACCTGCAAATGTATAATTTGAAGATCTTTTGTAAAAGAAAATCAAAACGTAATACATTTATTATAAAAAAATAACTTTTGCTTGGATGCAAAATCGTTTTTACCTAACTTTGTAATCGGCTATCCTCATTTAGCCATGTTTCCGGAAAGAATCACCCAACAAAAACAAATATGAAACACCAACTTAAAAAAGCATTCGTAACAGCAGGGCTGGCCTCGTCGGTGCTCCTGGCCCCGGGCGCTACGCCTCAAGAAGGTCGTGCGAACCCACTACTCAGCCCCAGTACGCTACCCTTTGGCGCGCCCGACTTCAGCGTTATACGAGAAAGCGACTACCTGCCCGCCTTTAAAAAGGTGATCGAACTGCAACGCCGGGAAATCAGCCGCATCGTGAACAACAAGCAGAAACCTACTTTTGTCAATACCATTCTGGCTTACGAACGGAGCGGACGAACGCTGGACCGCGTGCAGAGTATTTTCTTTGGATTAACCGGTACCCACAAGACACCGGAAATAGCCAATACACAGAAAATCGTCATTCCGCTATTGACTGATTTCGAAAACGAACTGACGTTTAACGACAAGTTTTTCCAACGCGTCAAATATGTATACGACCATGAGTTGAACAAGCTAAAAGGTGAAGACAGGAAGTTGTTGGAAGAAATCTACAAGAATTTCGTAAGGTCGGGCGCGTTGCTTCCAAAAGATAAAAAGGCCCGTATGGTAGCCATCAACAAGCGCATGGCCGACCTGCGGCAGCAGTGGGGAGAAACGCTTCCGGAAGCTACCAACCATGCAGTGGTGTGGGTGGATAAGATGGAAGACCTGAAAGGATTGAATGACGCGGACATCGCGCAATGCAAGAAAGACGCTGAAAACCTGGGAGGCAAGGCGCCTTACTGTATCGTAATCGTGAACACGACCCAGCAGGCCATCCTCGCGAACTTGGAAAATCGGGATTTGCGTAAGAGAGTGTTCGAGGCTTCGGTTCACAGAGCCGACGGAACCGGCAAGTATAACACCTTCCCTATCGTCACGGAAATGGCCCGGCTGAGGGCGGAGATAGGCGAACTGATGGGCTATAAGAATTTTGCGTCATACTCATTGGAACGGACAATGGCACATACCACGGACAACGTGTATGCTTTCCTGCGGAATCTCATCGACGCTTACCGTCCCAAATCGCGGGCCGAGACACACGAGATAGAGGCTTTCGCGCGCGAAAGGATGGGCAGCGACTTCCGGCTGCAACCGTATGACCGCTTCTACTTCTCGGCCCAAATGAAGAAAGCGCAGCTGCAGCTATCCGATGATGACGTGAAACCTTACTTCAATATCGACTCGGTATTGGTGAATGGCGTGTTCTACGCGGCCAACCGTGCCTACGGACTGACATTTAAACAACGCAAGGATTTGCCTACTTACCATCCCGACATGAAGGTTTTCGAGGTGTTCGACAAGACCGGAAAGACGCTGGCCCTGTTCTATACCGACTATTTCCGCCGTCCTACGAAACGTGGCGGAGCATGGATGAGTTCGTTTGCCAAGCAGAGTCTTCAACGTCGACAGCTGCCGATTATCTACAATGTCACCAATGTGGCGAAGGCGCCCGATGGACTTCCGACGCTGATGACATGGGATGAGGTATCGACGATGTTCCATGAGTTTGGCCACGCCTTGCACGGCATGCTCTCGAACTGTAAATACAACACGCTGTCGGGAACGGCCGTAGCGCGTGACTTTGTGGAAATGCCGTCGCAGTTCAACGAATCGTTCGCAACGATACCGGAGGTGTTCGACCACTTCGCACGTCATACCACGACGCATGAGCCTATGCCTGAAGAACTGAAACAGAAGATGCTGAAATCCATCAACTTCCATCCCTGTTACTCACTGGGTGAAAACCTGGCGGCCACCTGTCTGGATCTGGCCTGGCACTGCTTGGACAGCAAGGATGTTCCGACGGCCGAACATGCCGCGGAATTTGAGAAGAAGGCTCTCAACGAGATGGGACTGCTCGACACGCAAATCCCTCCCCGTTATGCCACCTCGTATTTCAACCATATATGGGGCGGCGGCTATGCGGCGGGCTACTATAGTTATCTGTGGACAGAGGTGCTGGCCGACAATGTTGCCGACTATTTCGCACGGCATGGCGCCTTGAATCCCGCTGTGGGACAAGCTTTCCGTGACAAAGTGTTGAGTCGTGGCAACACGGGCGACCTCATGCAGATGTTCACAGATTTCACGGGCTTAAAGTCGCCGAATGTAGAAAGTCTGCTGAAGGCAAGAGGACTGTAAAGGGGAAGAAAGTGGACGAGTGGACAAGTTAACGAGTAAACGAGTAGACAAGTGGACGAGTTAGTAGCGAGGCGTGATTCTTCACATTCCGCTCAAGCATAAATAAAAAACGGATGGCTTTAACCATCCGTTTTTATTGTATTATATCAATACTTGTATAAACATATAACTTGTCAACTCGTCAACTTGTCCAACTCGTCAACTAAAAAAAATCAGTCGAGCCACTTCACATAGCAGAAATCCATACGATGTGGCAACTCCTTATTTTTAGGATACATACGTACACAAGTGCGGAAAGTGCCGGCTTTATCAGGCTCTACATCAGCTTCAAAAGTATAATTGTTGCCTTCGTGACCTACGACCTTGAACTCGTGAATGGAATAAATCTCGTGGTCGCCACCTTCAAGATTATTTTTCAGCGTTACCAGTTCCAGGCCGATAGCGTCATCCAATCCCTGCTCGTCAATCACGTAAGTCAACTTGAAGTTCATGCCTGTTTCACCACCGTTATACAACGAGGTGTCGTCCTTAGACACAACATGGATGGCATCCCAACGCTCCGCAACATTCTCTTTCCAAAGAGCAATTTCCTTGGCAAGCTTGTTGTTGTTGGCAGCCAGCTTCTTGAACCGCTTAGCCTGCTTATTGTAGAACTTGTCATAATAATCGTCAAGCTGGCGCTTCATCGTATAATGGGGCGCGATGGTTGCGATGGAGTTCTTCACAACCTTGATCCAATCCTCACTATATCCCTTCTTGTCGCGATTATAATACAAAGGAATGATATCATTCTCGAGCAGATTATAGATCGTGGTGGCATCCAACTGGTCCTGGTAAGCCTGATTCTCGTAAGTACGCTCCTGTGGCAAAGCCCAACCGGCACCCTCACGATAACCTTCTACCCACCAACCGTCAAGTACAGAGAGGTTGACAACACCGTTCATCTCTGCTTTTTCACCGGACGTACCACTGGCCTCGAGTGGGCGGGTCGGTGTATTCATCCAGATATCAACACCTGAAACTAAGCGACGAGCCAACTGCATATCGTAGTCCTCAAGGAAGATGATCTTGCCAAGGAACTCCGGACGCTGGCTGATCTCAAAGATGCGCTTGATCAATCCCTGGCCGGCGCCATCGGCCGGATGAGCCTTACCTGAGAAGAAGAACAGTACGGGATGCTCAGGATCGTTCACGATCTTAGACAAACGCTCAAGATCGGTGAAGAGAAGATGGGCACGCTTGTAAGTGGCGAAACGACGGCAGAAGCCAATCATCAACGCGTTAGGATTGATACGCTCGAGCAAAGACACGACACGAGCCGGATCGCCCTGGTTCTTCAACCATGATTGCGTGAACTTCTGACGAATGTATTTAACGAGTTTCTGCTTCAGCGCCATACGAGTATTCCAGATTTCTGCGTCAGGAACATTGTAGATGGCATGCCAAATATCTTCATTGCTCTGGTCGTCCATGAACGAAGGGTCAAAGTATTTGTCGTAAACCCTACGCCACTCGTTTGCCGTCCATGTAGGTAGGTGAACACCATTGGTAACGTAGCCCACGTGGTTTTCTTCCGGATAATAACCGGCCCAGATGGGTGCAAACATCTTCTGGCTGACCCAACCATGGAGCTTACTTACTCCATTGACTTCCTGACAGGTGTTGCAGGCAAATGTAGAAAGGCAGAAACGCTCACTGTGGTCATCCGGATTCTGACGCCCCATACCGATAAACTCATCCCAAGTAAGTCCAAGGCGCTCGGGATAGCCACCCATATACTTGCCGAATAAAGCTTCATCGAAGTAGTCGTGCCCGGCCGGAACAGGAGTATGAACAGTATAAAGCGAAGACGCACGAACAAGTTCTAAGGCCTGATTGTAGGTCAGTCCCGAGTCTACATAGTCACACAGGCGCTGCAAGTTGCAAAGAGCGGCATGGCCTTCATTGCAATGATAGATATTCTTCTTGATTCCGAGCTTCTTCAATGTCAGAATGCCGCCGATACCTAATAGGATTTCCTGTTTAAGACGATTCTCCCAGTCGCCGCCGTAAAGAGAGTGAGTGATGGGCCTATCGAAATCGGAGTTCATATCGTTATCGGTATCAAGCAGATACAACTTGATACGCCCTACATTGACACGCCAGACATAAGCATGAACATGATAATTCATGTAAGGGACATCTACGACAACGGGATTGCCGTCGGCGTCGAGCTCACGTTCTATAGGAAGAGAGTTGAAGTTCTGCGCATCATACGTGGCAATCTGCTGACCGTCCATGCTCAGACTCTGTGTGAAATAGCCGAAACGGTAAAGGAAACCGACGGCGCAAAGGTCTACATTGCTGTCTGAGGCCTCCTTCAAATAGTCACCGGCAAGCATTCCGAGACCTCCTGAATAGATTTTAAGAACCTGATTCAGGCCATATTCCATGCAGAAGTAAGCAACGGAAGGACGTGTAGCGTCGGGCTTTACATCCATGTAAGCACGAAACTTTGCGTAAACGTCATTTACCTTCTTCATAAGACCCTTGTCCTTGACAACGGCTTCCTTGCGATCATAACTCAAACGTTCCAGAAGCATGACCGGATTGTGCCCCACTTCTTCATAAAGCTTTTCATCCAAACTCTTGAAAAGGTTGCGTGCTTCATAATTCCATGCCCACCACATGTTATGAGCCAACTCATCAAGACACTCCAGTTGCTCAGGCAACCTTGACTTGATAGACAGCTCCTTCCACTGCGGAGCATTCGCGTAATCAGCTTTAATTTTCATAAATCTCTTTATTAGTTATATTATTTCACTTATTTCTTTTTTACTAAAATATTGTATTATGCCTTCAGCCGCTTTTGCGCATTGCGCAGAGCCAAATCATAGGCTGTTTCATAATACTTGATAAAATGTTTCCACAAAGCTTTCTTCGATAATTGGAAAGCGTGTGAACGGGATTTCTCCACCTGTTTCTTGTCAAACAGTGAGAATTCTATAATGGTTTCCTTTATTCCATCGGCTACCTCGGAAAAGTTGTAATCTGTACGATGAATGACTTTCACGCCATCCATAATCTCGCTTTCATGGCCCAAAGTATGTTCTGCCCACAAACCAAAGCCTGCCAAATCTGTCGTAATACAAGGAACTTTAAAGGCGACAGCCTCCAAAGGAGTATAGCCCCAAGGCTCATAGTAGGATGGATAGACACAGAGGTCATTACCTAATATCAAATCATAATAGGAAAGATTGAAGATTCCATCCTGCCCTGTCAGGTAGCAAGGAACAAAAATCAGCTTAACATTAGACTCTTCGTTATTATCAAGGCCAAGATTATTTATCATTCCCAAGGTCCTGTCACTGTCTTGTTCGTTCAGCCAATGGGTCAACATCGGATGATTAAGGGGCTGCGTAAATGTCTGCTTGCTCCTCAATCGTTCCATCAAATCTTGACGAGGCTCCTTCATCCAAGCGGGAACATCGATAAAAGCCAATACTTTCTTGGCAAGTCGACCGTCATTTTTCAGTCGGTTCATCGCTTCAATAAAAACATCTATACCTTTATTTCGGAATTCATAGCGACCACTTGTCGAAACGATCAACGTATCATTATCAAAAGTCTCGCCCAATAACGCGGAAGCTACTTTCAGCATTCTGCGCCGAGCGGCCTGCCTTTTTGCTGTAAATGCAGAGCCTTTAGGCACAAAATCATCTTCAAAGCCATTTGGCAAAACAACATCTACAGGCTTATCCAATAACACCTTGCACTCTGTCGCCGTGATGTCGCTAACAGTTGTAAAGCAATCTACGTGTAACGCGGTCTGCTTCTCTATCGAATGCTTGCTCTGCATGTTGAGCTCTTCTGCCATTTGATCTCCATTATAGGCAAGCAAGTATTCGTAAAGAGGTTTGTTATTTCCCGCAATGCTACGCCCGATACTGGTTGCGTGCGTCGTAAAGATGGTTGCAATCTGCGGCACATGCTTCTGAATGTAAAGCAAACCTAAGCCCGTCATCCACTCGTTACCATGATAAATAACCTTGAAAGAATCATTTAATTGATAATGATAAAAACTTTCTACGACTTTAGCTGCGGCATAGGAGAACATCGATGCTTCATCATAATCACCATAGGCGTGCAGGCTATCAACTTTGAAGTCATTCCAAAATTGAGCGTATATTTCATTTTTACAAGCAAAGAAAGGCTTAAAATCTACAAGAACCGCTATCGGTCGACCGGGAATAAGCCAACGGCCGACACGTAATTGCAGCCCCTCTTGGATGGCAGTGCTTTTCCATTCAGCCAAAAGAGAAAGATCTTCCTCGAAGAAAGGACAAGGTCTTTCTGACCAACAATCAGGACCAATAAAAATAATTCTGTCGTTTAAAATCTGCTGCAAAGTGTTTGCGCGAGTAGATAATACGGTATAAATTCCACCAATTTGATTACAGACTTCCCAACTCGACTCAAAAATAAAGTCAGGAAGAACAAACTTTCTTACCATAAAAACTAATATAAGCGACGCAAAGATACTATAATTTATATAAAAAGCCAACTTAAAAAGGCAATATTTTAGTAATTAACCCACATTTTTGACATAAAAGATTATCTTTGCAATATCATTGATTAACAAAGAGATATCAATGCTTATAAACAAAATTGGAGAATGATGAAACGAATGATAATAGCTCTCGCAAGTTTAGGCCTGACACTTGCGATCAATGCCCAAGAGCGAAACGTATTCAAAGGATATTTATATAATAACGAATATCAAGTTTATCTTGATATTGACTTCTACCAGAAAAATATCCTTGTGCCTAACCAAGAAATTTTTGGACAACTCCCAGGCTACTTTGGGGCTAAAAGAGATACGCGTAAATGGTTAATCACCGATGTAAAGATAAACAACGACTCTACTGCCCGGATTTCTATCATCAACGATTATGGTAGTGAAGATCTGTCAGCAACCCTCTATAAAGATAAGAATGGTCAATACATATTAAAGCAAGGTGAAGGCAGTACGATCAAAATTGTTGTTAATCGTAAATGGGTAAAAATACCCAAGACACTCATTTTAAATAAGAAAGCAAAACAAGAGTAAAGTCCCCCTGTTATCCCATTAGGCTTATCAAACACCCACTGAGTCCCAAACAGGCTTTTGTAGAGTGTGACATGTAGACAACTTGCTTTCTCGTACTCCACATTTCACACGCCACATTCTCCATTTTTTACATTAGCCTTATGTCTTTCTTGGCCGCTTGCGGCCCTTATGTCTTTGTTCCGACAATCTGAAA
>NZ_JAERMS010000057.1 GCF_017426725.1 Prevotella illustrans
CAAAACTCTTTGACGAAAAATTTTGGGGTACGCATTGACGAAGTCAGGAAAAAGGACGCGCACGAGGCGCGTCCTTACAGGATCTTATTTACCTTCCGTTGTTGCGGATGGGATCGTCATACTGCACTTGTAGTTGCAGCAGTTGGCGCTTCAGGCGTGCCGTGAGCTTCTCTGTGCCGGGCCGGCCGTAGATATTGCGCATCTGCGAAGGGTCGTTCTTGAGGTCGTAGAGTTCCCAGGCGTCGATGTCGTTGTAGAAGTGTATCAGCGAGTAGCGGCCGGTGCGGATGCCGTAGTGTCGACACACGGAGTGCTCGGCCGGATATTCGTAATAGTGGTAGTAGAGCGACTGTCGCCAGTCCTTGGGCTTGTGGCCCCGGAGCAGTGGCAGCAGCGAGCGCCCTTGGATATCCTTGGGCACCTCAACGCCCGCCAGTTCGAGGAACGTGGGGGCGTAGTCGATGTTCTGCACCATCTCTTTCACGGTGCCTCGCTTGCCGCCCGGAAGATACATTAGCAGTGGCGTGCGGAACGACTCCTCATACATGAAGCGCTTGTCGAACCATCCATGCTCACCCATGTAGAAGCCCTGGTCGGAGGTATAGACGATGAGCGTGTTCTCGAGCAGTCCCTTCGAGCGCAGATAGTCGATGACGCGTCCCACGTTGCGATCGACCGAGTGGATGACGCGCATGTAGTCGTGCATGTAACGCTGGTATTTCCATTCGGCCAATGCCTTGCCCGACAGGCCCGCCTCTTTGAACCGCTTGATGATAGGGTCGTAATGGCGATCCCACTGCGCACGCTGCGATGGCGACATGCGCTCGTAGTTGGCGCGGCCCATGGCTTCCAGTTCCTTGTTTGAGTGGATTTCGTTCTCGTGGTCGGCCATTTTGTTGTCGTAGACGATATCCATATCCTTCATGATATTCATCTCTTGCTTGGCGGCGGCGCGTCGTCCCTTGTAGTCGTCGTAGAAGTTGGCCGGCAGGGGGTACACTTTATCGTTGTAAAGGTCGAGGTCGCACGTGTCGGGACTCCACACCCGGTGGGGCGCTTTGTTGTGCATGAGCAGGCAGAAAGGCTTGTTCGGGTCGCGCCGATTGTCCATCCAGTCGATGGCCAGATCGGCAATGATGTTGGTCACGTAGCCCGGTCGGCGCAGTTCTTTGCCGTTGCACAGGAAGTCGGGGTTGTAGTAGTCGCCCTGTCCGATGAGAATGTCCCAGTAGTCGAAGCCCGTGGGCAGCGACGTGAGGTGCCACTTGCCGATCATCGCCGTTTGGTAGCCCGCCTTCTGCAGCAGCTTCGGAAACGTCTGCTGGCCGCCGTCGAACGTCTTCGAGTTGTCCGTGAAGCCGTTGGCGTGGCTGTGTTTGCCCGTCAACATGCAGGCTCTGGACGGTCCGCTCAGTGAGTTGGCCACGAAACTTTCGCTGAATTTCACGCCGTGATTGGCGATCCAGTCGATGTTGGGCGTCTGAATGAAGCGGTTGTCATAGGCACTGATGGTCTGAAAGGAGTGGTCGTCGCTCATGATATAGACGATATTCATGGGCTTACGCTGGGCCTGAGCGGGCACGAAGGCGCCTAATGCTATCGTACCCGTGAGACCGTATAGAAGTTTATTTTGCATATAATTAATGGATTGATAGGTTAATTGTTCCATCCCGGATTCTGCTTCCACAGGCCGTCGGTCAGGGAAAGCATCCTTGACTGTATGGGCAGCAGGTAGTCGCGTATTTTAAATATACTCGCAAAAATAGTGTTTTTAACCAATAATTCCAAATTTGCGTCACCGCTTTTTGCCCGCTTTCCCACCGTGGTCATGAAACATTGTGGGCGAATATGGGGCGCAAAGATTTGATACTGTCGGCAGAAACGATTATCTTTAACCCATTATTCATCAAATCATACCACGCTATGCACCCAACATTCTCCACCCACCATCATCATTCTTCATCCATCATCCGCCCCGTGGCGGTTCTCTGCTTTCTGTTTTCACTGCTGACAGCCGACGCGCAGGTGGACGATCTGCCCCGCACACGACCCGAAACGGTAGGCATTCCCTCGGCGGCGGTCGACCGACTGATGGACTCGTTGATGGCGCTGCCCCGAACAGCCATCCACAGTCTCATCGTCATGCGCCACGGACAGGTGGCCTACGAGTCTTATCCGGCTCCCTTCCGAGCCGAGAGCATGCACACGATGTACTCCTGCTCGAAGACATTCGTGGCGGCAGCCGTGGGCATAGCCATCAGCGAGCGACGGCTCAATACGGACAGCCGCGTGGCCGACTTCTTTCCGATGGACCACCGCAACGCCGCGAACTACCGGCAGATGACCGTCAGAGACTTGCTCACAATGGCGTCGGGAATCACGCCCGACTGGGATTTCCGCAACATGGAGCCCCAATGGACAAGCTATTGGCTGTCGAAAACGATCGACAGGCCCGGCCGAAAATTCCGATACGACTCGATGTGTACCTATCTGCTGAGTGCCATTCTGCAGAAAGTGACGGGCCAAACGCTGCTCGAATACCTGAAGCCACGCCTCTTCGAACCGCTCCATATCACGCGGGTGGAGTGGGAGAAGAGTCCCGAGGGAATCGACACGGGCGGCTGGGGACTGTATATCCAGGCCGAATCATTGGCCAAATTCGGCCAGTTGCTGCTGCAGGGCGGTCGGTGGCGGGGCCGACAGCTCATTCCCGAGGCCTGGGTGAAGGAGATGATGAAGAAACAGATTGACAACGGCGGACCGGGCTACGGCTATCAGATGTGGCGTTGCGAATATCCGGGGGCGGTACGGGCCGACGGTGCCTACGGGCAATATATCCTCGTGGTGCCCGACAAGGACATGGTTGTTGTCATAACGGAGTGCTCGGCCATCAACGGCACGCGTCAGCGTCGGTTGGTGTGGCGCGAACTGCTGCCGCTGGTGGTCGACACCCAACTGCCATTGCCTCACGAAAAGAAGCCCGTTCAAAGGCTGTTGCCGACCCCCGAAGGCAGCAAGAGGGCACCCAAGCGCATGCCGCGACAATTAGCCATAGGACTGAAGCCCAACGTCTACGCGTGGTCCGAAGTGGCCGTTGAACGAACCGGCAGCAGCGTCACCTTCAGTTACGTGCAGGAGGGCCGCCGTGTCAGCCTGCCCATGACCTACGGCCGATGGAACACCATCACCACATCCGTCACGCCCGTCTATTCCGTCCGAGCCAAAGACCGCTTCAAAGGAATCAGCGGCCCCTTCACGCTGGCCGGCAGCTACGCCTTCGCGCCCGACGGCACGCTCCATATCCGACTCCACTACACCGATTGGATTACCCTTCTCGACATCACCATCGGTAATCTCGACACGTCGCAGCCCACCGTCGGCACCCTCGACACGTTTCACCCCACCGTCGCCCTGCGTGAAAACCATGCCGAACAACCGCTACACTTGGAACAGCCGGTTCGGGAGAACCCATGATATTATCGCTTGTCCGGAATCCGTTTCCAAAAGCATAACTTTTACCTTGCAAAAGCTATGCTTTTACCTCCTAAAAGGGCTGCTTTTGCACGCTAAAAGCTATGCTTTTGCAAGGTAAAAGTTATGCTTTTGGAAACGGGTTACCGGGAATGGCTTTCTGAATGTCGGTTTGGATGGGTTGCCGTATGATGAAACCGGGGACTTCATCGCTTGCTAACTTAAAGAGAAAGAAAATACGGCATTTATTTTGAAAAACGGGCTTTTTATTTTACCTTTGCCCTTGATCACGCCGCATGGGCTGATATGGGGTTCCATAGTTTAATGGATAGAACGGAGGTTTCCTAAACCTTTGATCCGAGTTCGATTCTCGGTGGAACCACTTCTTGTAATCCTCAACCTTTTTTATACCTTAGACACATGATAGGAGCGATTATAGGCGACATTGTTGGATCGCGTTTTGAATTTGCAAAACAAACCAACCGGGATTTCACTCTCTTTACCGACGAATGTAGTTACACCGACGACACCATCTGTACCGTGGCCGTTGCCGACGCCATCATGAACCATCGGTCATACAAGGAGTCGCTGCACGACTGGTGCCGACGCTATCCCACGCCCATGGGAGGCTATGGCGAACGGTTCCTGACGTGGATAGAAAGCGACGACCCGCAACCCACGGGCAGCTGTGGCAACGGTTCGGCTATGCGGGTAAGCCCCGTGGGATGGCTCTTCGACGACTACCATGAGGTGCTCGACGAAGCCCGAAAGTCCGCTATCGTGAGCCACAACCATCCCGAAGGAATCAACGGGGCCCGGTGTGTGGCCACGCTCATCTACTGGCTGCGCACCTGTCGCATCACGAAAGATGAGATATGGAGTGCCGTGAAACGCAATTTCCACTACACCATCCCAACCCTTTCCGACATCTATAAAATAGGTAGTGAAGACCACTTCGACGGCACCTGTCAGGAGACCGTGCCCTATGCCATCAGCTGTTTCATGGAGAGTCAGAACTTTGAAGACGCTATCCGCATAGCCGTGGCGGCCGGTGGCGACACCGATACCAAGGCCGCCATCTGCGGCAGCATTGCCGAAGCCTACTACGAGATTCCCGAACAGTTTATCACCAAGGCCTTCGACTATCTGCCCGACGATATTCTCAGCATCATTGAGCAGTTTTATGGAAACATCGGCATGCAAATGGAGTAAGGATATTTTTTGAAAACAATCCTTATGTTCCTTACGCCTTGCTGTCGAAAACAATAGAAAATTCGTATCTTTGCGGTGTTGATTCTATTGAACGATGAGAAAAACGATAGGAATGATCACGCTGCTGGCCTTTGTCGCCCTGCAGGCAATGGCGCAGATAGACAACGACAAACCGGGCCGAGTGAACCCCGAAGACCGTGAGGTGGATATCGATAAGCCCACGTTTGTGCCGATGGTGAAGGTGGGAAAGGTGCTCAACCATGGCGACTCCATCCAATACGTGGAGCTTAACGACGTGTGGTGCTATCCCCGGCAGCAGTTCAGTAATCCGGGACAGATGCAAGCCTACAACCGATTGGTTGCGAACATCAAGAAAGTGCTGCCCATCGCCAAGGAGGTGAACCGTATCATTATCGAGACCTACGAATATCTACAGACCTTGCCCAACAAAAAAGCACGCGACGAACATCTTAAATATGTAGAGAAGAGTATCAAGAAGGAATACACGCCACGCATGAAAAAACTAACCTACGCGCAGGGCAAATTGCTTATCAAACTGGTTTATCGCGAGTGTGGCAACTCGGCCTATGGCACGCTGCAAGCCATTCTCGGTCCTGTCCGTGCGGGTTTCTGGCAGGCTTTCGCCTGGACTTTCGGCGCCTCGCTGGCCAAAAAATACGACGCCACAGGCGTCGACCGTATCACCGAACGCATCGTTCTGCAAGTAGAAGCAGGACAGCTATAACCTCTCCCGTTCCTCCCAAAAGGAGCGAGAGAGGCTTTTTTCTTCCTTTTATTTTTCATATTCCCTTTTTTATTATATCTTTGCCCGTATATTCAAATATATTACTACACATTACATTCCGTAAAAACACAAAAAGATGGCTGAAGAGCTCGAAGTAAAAGAACTGGAGCAAGTCGTAGTGAGATTCTCCGGTGACTCCGGCGACGGCATGCAGCTGGCCGGCAACATTTTCTCAACAGTTTCCGCAACCGTAGGAAACGGTATCTCCACTTTTCCGGATTATCCCGCCGACATCCGGGCCCCGCAAGGATCGCTGACGGGCGTATCGGGATTTCAGGTGCACATCGGACAGGGCCGCGTCTACACGCCGGGCGACAAGTGCGACGTGCTCGTGGCGATGAATGCCGCCGCGCTTAAAACGCAGTATAAATACGCCAAGGCGCAGGCTACCATCATCATCGACACCGACAGTTTCGGACCTAACGACCTCCGCAAGGCCGAGTTTCACAGCGACGACTACCTGCAGGAGATGGGTATCGACCAGGATCGTGTCGTGGCGTGCCCCATCACGCGGATGGTGAAGGCCTGCCTGGCCGACAGCGGAATGGACAACAAGTCCATCCTGAAGTGCCGCAACATGTTTGCCTTGGGTATCGTTTGCTGGCTTTTCAACCGCGACCTGGCATTAGTAGAGAACTTCCTGCGCGACAAGTTTGCCCGGAAACCGCAGATAGCCGAGAACAACATCAAGGTGGTGAACGCGGGCTACGACTACGGTCACAACGTGCACGCCAGCGTACCCGCCACCTATCGCATCGACAGTAAGACCAAGGTGCCCGGCCGCTACATGGACATCACGGGCAACAAGGCCACGGCCTACGGACTCATCGCCGCCGCCGAGCGCGCCGGACTGCAGCTCTACTTAGGCTCTTACCCCATCACGCCGGCCACGGATATCCTGCACGAACTGGCCAAGCACAAGTCGTGCGGTGTCATCACGGTGCAGTGTGAGGACGAAATATCGGGTTGCGCCAGTGCCGTAGGGGCGGCCTTCGCGGGTGCCTTGGCCGCCACATCCACCTCGGGACCGGGCATTTGCTTGAAGAGCGAGGCCATCAACCTGGCCGTCATCGACGAACTGCCGCTCGTCATCATCGACGTGCAGCGCGGCGGACCATCGACCGGACTGCCCACCAAGAGCGAACAGACCGACCTGTTGCAGGTGCTCTACGGTCGTAACGGCGAAAGCCCTATGCCTGTCGTCGCCGCCACCAGCCCCACCGATTGCTTCGACGCCGCCTTCATGGCCGCCAAGATAGCCTTGGAACACCTGACGCCCGTGGTGCTGCTGACCGACGCTTTCATCGCCAACGGCTCGTCGGCATGGCGGCTGCCCGACATCAACGACCTGCCTGAGATTCGTCCTCACTATGTCACCAAGGAGCAGAAATACAAATACACGCCCTATCAGCGCGATCCCGAGACACGGGTACGCTATTGGGCACGCCCTGGACAGAAAGGTTACACCCACATTCTGGGAGGATTAGAGAAGGACGGCGAGACCGGTGCCATCTCCACCGAGCCCGAAAACCACGACCGTATGGACCATCTGCGCTTCGAGAAGGTAGCCCGGATAGAGGTGCCCGACGTGGAAGTGCAGGGCGACCGGGACGACGCCGACCTGCTCATCGTAGGCTTCGGCTCCACCTACGGCCATCTTTTCACGGCCATGGAAGAGCTGCGCCGCGAGGGCCACAAGGTGGCTTTGGCCCAGTTTAAGTACGTGAACCCACTACCCCGCAACACGGCCGAAGTGCTGACACGCTACAAAAAGGTGGTGGTGGCCGAACAGAACCTCGGCCAGTTTGCCGCGTTGCTCCGTATCCGCATCAACGACTTCGCGCCCTACCAGTACAATCAGGTGAAAGGGCAGCCTTTCAACGTGAGCGAACTGGTGTGCGGTTTCAAGAAAATCATCAACACCAAGGAAGAACCCCGCATGGGCGGCACCTTCGAAGAGCGTGTCATTTATTAAACTTTCTGCCTTTTCCGTTTTTGGAAACGACACTGAAAACAATCTATTCCGTTACTTAGAAATAAGAAAATCATGAGCGAATTTACAGCACAAGATTATAAAAAAGGTCAGCCGCGCTGGTGTCCGGGCTGCGGTGATCATTTCTTTCTGGCCAGTCTGCAAAAGGCAATGGCCGAAATCGGCGTTCCTCCGTATGAAACGGCCGTCATCAGCGGTATCGGCTGTTCGAGTCGACTGCCCTATTATGTCAACACCTACGCCATGCAGACCATCCACGGGCGTGCGGCCTCGGTGGCCACGGGCGTGAAAGTGGTAAACCCCAAGCTCTGCGTGTGGCAGGTGAGCGGCGACGGCGACGGCCTGGCCATTGGCGGCAACCACTTCATCCATGCCATGCGGCGCAATATCGATATCAACATCATCCTGCTCAACAACCGCATCTACGGCCTCACCAAGGGCCAGTACAGCCCCACGAGTCCACGCGGCTTCGTGTCGAAGTCGAGTCCTTATGGCACTGTTGAAGACCCGTTCCGCCCCGCCGAACTCTGCTTTGGTGCCCGTGGCCGCTTCTTCGCCCGTTCCGTGGCTACCGACGGTAAGGAAACCGAGCGCATCCTGCAGGCCGCCCAACGCCATAAGGGGGCGTCGGTGTGCGAGATTTTGCAGAACTGCGTCATCTTCAACAACGGTTGTTACGACTCTATCTACACCAAGGAGGGACGCCGCAAGAACGCCATCTACGTAGAACATGGCAAGCCCTTGGTCTTCGGTGAGAACGAGGAGTACGGTCTGATGCAGGAAGGCTTCGGCCTGAAAGTCGTGAAGATTGGTGAAAACGGTGTCACCCTTGCCGATATCCTCGTGCACGACGCCCACGCCATCGACGACACCCTGCAGCTCAAGCTGGCCATGATGGACAACGAACACGGCTTCCCCGTGGCGCTCGGCATTATCCGCGACGTCGAAGCACCCACCTACGACGAGGCTGTCAACGCCCAAATAGAAGAGGTAAAGACCAAGAAACCTTATCACAACTTCATGGAATTGCTCGAAACCAATGATATTTGGGAAGTGAAAGAATAGTAAAATGAAAAGATGGGAGATTGAATGAACGCATGAAATAAATTTATTCAACCTTTATAATAGCAAAAGGGAATGGCTCACATGCGAGTCATTCCCTTTTTTGATTGTGGGAGTGTCAGATAGCCCTCACCGACGAAGGGTATAAGTTGGCGTAGCAAGGGAATTGCAAATCGCTGACCGGAGGGGAAAGCAAAGCAATGGCCGGTTAACCATCACCTAAGACTCACCCAAAATCTTCTTGATTTCATTCAGTTTGTTGAGCGCTTCGAGCGGCGTCAGGCGGTTGACATCGAGTCCCAGAAGCTCGTCGCGGATCTGCGCCAAAACCGGATCGTCGAGTTGGAAGAAGCTCAGTTGCAATCCCTCGCTGTGTTCCTTGATCTTTGTCGTATCGGGGCGACCGGCCCGACCCACGCCCGCGTTGTCGGCTTCCAGCTCGTGCAGAATGACGTTGGCCCGTTTCACGATGGAGCGCGGCATGCCCGCGATCTCAGCCACGTGGATACCGAAGCTGTGCTCACTGCCGCCCCGCATGAGCTTGCGCAGGAAGATGACCTTGCCGTCAAGCTCCTTCACACTCACGTTATAGTTCTTGACCCGCGGAAAGTTCTTCTCCATCTCGTTCAGTTCGTGGTAGTGGGTGGCAAAGAGGGTGCGTGCGGCGGCTTTGGCGTGCTCGTGCAGATACTCCACGATGGCCCAGGCAATGCTGATACCGTCGTAGGTACTCGTGCCACGGCCCAGTTCGTCGAAGAGTACAAGACTCTTGGGCGACACGTTGTTGAGGATGTCGGCCGCCTCGGTCATCTCCACCATGAAAGTGGACTCGCCCAACGAAATATTGTCGCTGGCCCCCACACGGGTGAATATCTTGTCGACCAGTCCCACGCGCGCACTCTCGGCCGGCACGAAACAACCCACCTGCGCCATCAGTACGATGAGGGCCGTTTGGCGCAGCAGGGCCGACTTACCCGCCATGTTGGGTCCGGTAATCATCATGATCTGCTGTTTCTCTGTGTCGAGATACACGTTGTTGGGCACGTAGCGTTCGCCCACGGGCAGCCGTGTCTCGATGACGGGATGGCGTCCCTGGCGTATGTCGAGCACATTGGTGTCGTCGATGACGGGCCGCACGTATCGGTTCTCCTCCGACGCCTTGGCAAACGACAGTAGACAGTCGAGCCGTGCCACGAGGTTGGCGTCGGTCTGTATCTGCGGAATGAACGCCTGCATGGCCTGAATCAGTTGCGCGAAGAGGTCGGCCTCGAGCGCCAGAATCTTCTCGTCGGCGCCTAATATTTTCTCCTCATATTCCTTCAGCTCCTGGGTGATGTAACGTTCGGCCTGGGCCAGCGTCTGTTTGCGAATCCACTCGGGCGGCACACGGTCCTTGAACGTGTTGCGCACCTCGAGATAGTAGCCGAAGACATTGTTGAAACCCACCTTCAGACTCGCGATGCCGGTGCGTTCCACCTCCTTCCGCTGTATCTCGAGCAGATAGTCCTTGCCGTGACGGCTGATGGCACGCAGGTCGTCGAGCTCGGCGTTGTAACCGTCGGCGATGACGTCGCCCTTGTTGACGAGCTGCGGCGGGTCGGGTTGTATCTCCTTTTCGATGCGGTCGCGCAGCGTTTCGCACAGGTCGAGCCGGTCGCCAATGCGCCTCAGCGACTCATCCTCGGCCGCGAGACACGCCGCCTTGACGGGCTGCAGAGCTTGCAAGGCCCGTTTGAGTTGCACCACCTCGCGCGGCGACACGCGACCCACGGCCACCTTCGATATGACGCGCTCCAGATCGCCGACACGGTGGAACGCCTCGTCCAGTTCCTGACGGAAGTCGGGATGGCGGAAGAAGTATTCCACCACGCCGAGCCGTTCCTCGATGGGCTTCACGTCCTTCAGCGGAAAGACGATCCAGCGCCGGAGCATGCGGCCGCCCATGGGGGTGGCGGTGCGGTCGATGACGTCTAAGAGCGAGGCCCCGTTGTCCTGCATGGTCTGCAGCAGTTCGAGCGAACGGATGGTGAACTTGTCCAGCCGCACGTATTTCTCCTCCTCGATGCGCGCCAACGCGGTGATATGATTGATATGGGTGTGCTGTGTCAGTTCAAGATATTGCAGGATGGCGCCGCTGGCGGTAACGCCGTTACGCAGATGGTCCACGCCGAATCCCTTCAGCGACTTGGTGCCGAAGTGCTTCAGTAGCTTCTGCCGCGAGTTCTGTTCGGTGAAGGCCCAGTCGTCCATTTCAAACACGCAATAACGTTGACCGAAACGCTTCTGGAAGTCCTGGCGCCGACTTCGCTCGTACAACACCTCCTTGGGCATGAAGTTGCCCAAGAGTTTTTCAACATGGTCGACGGTGCCCTCGCCCGTCAGAAACTCGCCCGTGGAAATGTCGAGAAAGCTCACGCCGCAGCTGCTCTTGCCGAAATGCACTGCCGCCAGAAAGTTGTTCTCCTTGTAGTTGAGCACGTTATCGTTCATGGCCACGCCCGGCGTCACGAGCTCGGTAATGCCCCGCTTCACCATCTTGTCCATTTCGGTCAGTCCCCGCTTGCCCTTGATTTCCTGCCGCTTCTTCTTCGGGTCTTCCAGCTGGTCGCATACGGCCACGCGCCGGCCCGCCCTGATGAGTTTGGGCAGGTAGGTGTCGAGCGCGTGATGGGGGAAGCCGGCCATTTCCGTTTCGCCGCTCAGTCCGCCGTTGTTGCGTTTGGTGAGCGTTATGCCCAAGATGTTGGCCGCCACGATGGCATCCTGACCATAGGTTTCGTAAAAGTCGCCACAACGAAACAGCAGTACGGCGTCGGGATGCTGGTCCTTCATCGAGTAGAACTGTTTCATCATGGGCGTCAACCCTTTGTCATTTGTAGCCATAGCGAATGAAAAATAAACGATAATGTGGAATCACAAAATTACGGAAAAACGGCTGATTGCACAAGTATTTAATGCTTTTTGACGTCTGTATAGCAATCGTGTCCTAAATAATTTTTGTAAAAACGCATACATCAATGATATCTACCGCACCCTGAATTATCTTTACATATACCATCAAAAAAGTG
>NZ_JAERMS010000058.1 GCF_017426725.1 Prevotella illustrans
GATTAGGCGGCATTGTAAACAGTTTGTTTTAATCGTACCTTAGTGGAATTGAAATCTTTTTCTTCAGGTCATTAAGCGCGTTGATCTGCGTTTTAATCGTACCTTAGTGGAATTGAAATGACGTCGGGGATCTTGATATCGAGGACTTTGGGCGTTTTAATCGTACCTTAGTGGAATTGAAATCGGGTGATGATGAGCATCTGCAGCTTCGATAATTGTTTTAATCGTACCTTAGTGGAATTGAAATCGTTTCTGAGTAGGGAGACTGAACAGGAAATAAAGTTTTAATCGTACCTTAGTGGAATTGAAATAGTCTCTAATCCTTGCACTAACACAGCGTGGAAAGTTTTAATCGTACCTTAGTGGAATTGAAATTTTATCGTGCTTCTTTCCGTGTCGAGACAGAACGGTTTTAATCGTACCTTAGTGGAATTGAAATTCGGACTTATATATCTCTACTTCATGACACCCGTGTTTTAATCGTACCTTAGTGGAATTGAAATATGATATATCTGAAATGATAAAATTGGACGACAAGTTGTTTTAATCGTACCTTAGTGGAATTGAAATACGATGAGAAAAATTCTCAGACGGAATGTAACAGAATGTTTTAATCGTACCTTAGTGGAATTGAAATACGATACCGCCGTTTGCGAACGCGCCGCTGATGGAGGTTTTAATCGTACCTTAGTGGAATTGAAATAAGTTCTCTGCCCCGATATAACGGCGCAAGTCATTGTTTTAATCGTACCTTAGTGGAATTGAAATATTTTATTACCAAACAATCTGATTTTGGGAAATAGTTTTAATCGTACCTTAGTGGAATTGAAATTAGATAATTCCTTTCACCCCTTCTTCGATATGTCGTTTTAATCGTACCTTAGTGGAATTGAAATTCTGCTCGCTCGTTGCATGCGTAAGCGATGCAGGAGTTTTAATCGTACCTTAGTGGAATTGAAATTTTGTATTTCAACGGGAAAACCAAGAAATACATTTCGTTTTAATCGTACCTTAGTGGAATTGAAATACATACAATTCCGATTAGTATTGATATTGGAATGGGTTTTAATCGTACCTTAGTGGAATTGAAATATGATCGTGGCCATGGCGGCGTCGGTACCGGTGTGTTTTAATCGTACCTTAGTGGAATTGAAATGTTTCTCACTCTGTTCAAAGAGTGTCCGGTACTTGGTTTTAATCGTACCTTAGTGGAATTGAAATCGACGAATAATCTTAATTGTGCGAATTGTGTCAAGTTTTAATCGTACCTTAGTGGAATTGAAATGCAGTTGTGTACAGCGGGTTGTTGGCAAACTCATAGTTTTAATCGTACCTTAGTGGAATTGAAATACGTAACCTATTTACCTGACCAAACAAACGGGTATTGTTTTAATCGTACCTTAGTGGAATTGAAATATCATTGCGACTATCACTATACAAATATACCGAATGTTTTAATCGTACCTTAGTGGAATTGAAATTTGATGCAGAAAAACGCACAATAAAAGTAGAAAAGTTTTAATCGTACCTTAGTGGAATTGAAATACATCCTGCAAGTAATATGTCAGTTCGGAATAAGTTTTTCTAAAATCAGCAGTGTGCAATGCTTGATTGCCAAGGCGGAACATGATGAATCACGCCCCTTCGACTCACGCCACGCCGCTTTCCGGTAGACGCAAATCTGTCTTTAGAGAAAAAACTTATCCCGAACCGTAATAATAATCTATTTTGCCCTATTCCTTTGCTGGATTAAGAATTTTGAAAGACCGTTTTCTGATTCTTATTTTGGCTCACTCGATAATTTGTGGGGACAAGCCTGCAAGCGATGAAGTCATATAAATCTGTCAATCGTTTATGGGAGCGGGAGAGACGCACCGATGATGATTCAGCGCTTCCGTTATTTTTGTCAGAAAAAACTACCAGATTTTAACACTTCCGCAACATGTCATTTAGCTGCCGAAATGCCGAAAAAGTCCTTCGCTTTGTCGATTTCGACACCCTTTTATGCCCAAAGCTATGCTTTTATCGGCTCAAAGCATAATTTTCAGTCGGCGAAAGGGCTACGATTCATCACGTTCCGAATCACCACGGAAACAAACAATCACACCCCACGCCACGACAATGAACCAGACGCAGCGGCTAACGCCACGACAGGCGGAACGTGATGAATCACGCCCCTACGACTGACGCCACGCCGTCAATAACCCGCAACCCTATATATAATGATAAAAATTGTAGGGTTTGGAAAGATTTGTTCAGATTTGTAGGATTTATTCGCCTGTCGGCTCATCAACTCGTCTCGGCGAAGCCGACTGAAAAGGAGTGTGCCTCATGGCACAGAAATCTTACAAATCGGAACAAATCGAACAAATAATAAATAATGATAAGATTTGGAAGATTTGGAAAGATTTGTGAGATTTCTCGGCGAAGCCGACTGAAGGAGTATGCCTGCGGACAGACGTGTTGATGAGCCGACAGGCGAATAAATCCTACAAATCGGAACAAATCGAACAAATCATACCACGGCTGACGCCACGCGAACAAGGCATACCTTATAAAGACCATGTCCATGAAAAGGCACAAGACGAAGTCGGTAGTGATGTGATTTTGTTATAAAAAATCGCATTATTTTAACACTTCCGCAACACGTCATTTAGCTGCCGAAATGCCGAAAAAGGCCTTCGCTTTGCCAATTTTGATACCCTTTCATGCCCAAAGCTATGCTTTTATCGGCTCAAAGCATAGCGATTACACGGTTAAAGCATAGCTTTTAACCGATGAAAGGGCCACGATTACGGCCTAAAAGCATAGCGATTAAGGGAAAAAAACGAAGAGAAAATACCCTAAAAAGTACAATGTGTTGATAACCAGCGTTTTATAAACTTGCTCTACAATCGCTTATTTTCGTCCTTCTCTTTTCTTTTTCAAAATAATGCCACTTTTTTGATGGTATATGTAAAGATAATTCAGAGTGCGGTAGATATCATCGATACCTGTAAACCTGTCCCCATTAATTTTCTACTGACCAATGCTTTCATGGCCCCGCAAGATAGCTTATCTGCAGTTTTATGGATTTTGTCGCAGGATGTTTCGGACCGAAACAGAGCATAGTTCGGTCCGAAGCAGGTATCGGTCTGGCAAAATTCGTATGACCGTAAGCCATGAAAGGCGGTGCCAGAGCTATTGTGGCGCATCGGCACAATGGGGCTTTGAGCAAAAAAAGAAGGTATGACCATCTTGACACACCCTCTTTAAACGGTTCGCCGTCTATCTTCAAACAGGCGGCTTGTTTAGTTACAGGTTATTGAAGCACCAAGACTATGGTCTCGTGGGGCCTCAACTTTCCCGACCAGCCTTGCGCCTTGGCAGACACTATGCGGTGAGCCCACACATCACGAACAGCATAACGGGCTTTCAGCCCGAGGGCATTAAAAGCAAGTTTTACGCGTGTTTCTTTGTCAGAGGCATTCAGAATGGCAACGGCAGTGCGGTTGTTGACAAGCGGACGCATATAGATGTCGCATCCACTCTGCGTGAGAACCTGCCTGACAGCCACGCCCATGGGGTCTTGGTCGATAGCGATGATTTCGCGATTGAGCAAGATTCTACGAGCCTCTGCACTTGTATTCAAGATGTCGTGACTCATGGCCAATGGCGAAGCCAGCATGGCCCACATGCTCATCTGCGACTGATATTCGATGTAGCTGCACCCCTTTCCGCCCAAATCGCTTGATGGGCCGCCCTTTCCTTCCAGTCCCACAACCAGCATGTCCATGTCGTTCCAATGTCCCGGCCCGGCATACTGGCTCAACGGCGCAGTCAGCTTGATGATGTCGTAGATGCCCATCGCTCCGTTCGGTTTCTGCTGGCGCCACATGTCGCGCACATCATAGGTGGTGCGCCAAAGCTGTCCACCGGCTTGATGGGCCCATTTCTCCGGATTGAGCTGTCCCCCACTCGCACACGCCGAAGGCAATGTCGCGACCACTTTTGGACAATGCTTGTGCCATGCGGGCGTAACGGCGATGGGCCACTGCACTGTCTGAGGGAGCATTGCAATAGTCGTACTTCAGATAATCAATACCCCACGAGGCAAAGGTGCGGGCATCCTGATCCTCGAAGTTCAGGCTGCCCGTCACGCCGGCGCAGGTCAGTGGCGCGGCATCCGAGTAGATGCCCAACTTCAATCCCTTGGCATGCACATAGTCGGCGAGGGCCTTGATGCCTGATGGAAACTTCTCGGGGTCGGGTACGATGTTGTTGAACTTGTCGCGACCACCTTGCCACAGGTCATCGATGAATATATACTGATAGCCGGCTTCGAGGTACCCCTCGGCAGCCATCACGTCGGCCACCTGCTTGATAAGTTGCTCGTTGATGTTTCCGGCATACATATTCCAGGTCATCCACCCCATGGGCGGCGTGGGTGCCAGACGGTCGCGACCGGAGGCCTGCAAACCGGTCAGAGGCAGTAGGACCAACAGAAAAGAAAGAAAATAATTGCGATAATGCTTCATATCATTAGTGAGATTGATGAATAATCTGTCCAAGAGGCCGGTCGTAGCTATTTCAGACGCTCGGCCGTCTGTTTTCCAGCAAGCATGCGAACCTTGTAAACGGCTCCCTTTACGGTTTCGAAATGAAGTGTAGCGTCAACGTAACGTAGCCTGCAAGATTCGCCCGAGTGGCTTTGCACAAGGGCTTCAGTAAGACGGGCGCTATTCCATGACAGGTCGACTACAAAATTGGCGCGGGTACGAATGCCCGTCATACGGCCGCTGGCCCATGCATCGGGAAGGGCCGGCAACAGGTGAATATCGCCCGTATGACTCTGCAACAGCATCTCGGTAATACCTGCCGTGCCACCGAAATTGCCGTCGATCTGGAAGGGCGGGTGCATATCCCAGAGGTTGCTGCCCACCCGCCACTAAGCTGCATGCACACACCAACAAACTAACTATCTTACGTTTTTTGTTCATAACAAATTGCTTTAAGGTGACTTTCACCGACAGCATGGCCGGAACAACACAACAAACGTTTAGGATGAGTTTCCATTGTATAATCTTATTCGTTCAAAAATGGAACTTGCAGCCGTGTCTGTACCACTTCTGCGCGACCTATCGAATGGTTTTCTGATTTTCATATACCGACACAAAAGCAGAACAGGATGAAAAGAGGATTACTGACAACAGTCACTTGCTATAATCTATCGGTCACAGACTATACACTTGTTCATCGCGTGCAGAACCCTATTCCGAAGTCGCCTCGAAAGAAGGTAAATGCCAACAACAAAAACAGGAAAAGTTTACTCCAACATTCCGTCTTCAGCAGAAACCGGAATGTGGAGTAACAAGAGAGTGTTTATTAATAACCCTCGTTCTGGGTCAAGTCTTTATTCTTATCCAAAGAAGTTGTTGGAATAGGCATATACATTAGACGTGAACTCCACGTCAATGCAGCACCAGGGTTGCCAACGACATCCATGATGCGTCCATTCATGACAGCACTGGCTGCCTGGTTGCCCTTGTAACCTCCATTACGGGTATCATCTTCATACAGACGAACATCGAAGAAACGAAGCCCCTCGCCAGCCAGTTCTATTCTTCGCTCGGCGCGTATGAAGTCGAGAGCAGCATTTTTTCCAAGGCCTGACGGCACATCAGGCATACCGGCACGCTCGCGCAGCTTATTCAATTCGGTCGTAACCGAAGCATCATAGCCTGTTGTCTGCGTGTGTGATTCTGCATAAATCAACAGCATCTCGGCCAGGCGGATCACCGGGAAATCAACACCTGTGATGAAATAGCCATCTCCCCAACCCGAAATGACATCATCAGCGCCAGCCATTTTACGGAAGACAAAGCCACTTCGTCCATAGTTCGCAATATCAGGAATGTACTGCTGATAGCTTCCGTCAAGGAACCTGTTGATGGCAGAGAACGGGAAAGTAATCGAAGCATAGAGTCGAGTATTGCGGTTGCGGTACTGGGACATATAAGAATCGCTCACAACATTGTTGATTTCTGAGCCTACAACCTCGGCAAAAGTTTTCTTCGATGTCGACATTTTCTGATCGATGCTCTCAGACAGGGCCTTGTAAGCCTCTATCCGCTGTTCCACAGACGGCAACGAAGGTCGTGTTTTGCCATCAACCGTCCAATAAGCATCAACCAATTGCTGAATTGGTACAATGGTAGCCCAAGCCTGTTTCTTCACCATATTGGGACTCATCAGACAGGTCACGCGTTCATATGAACCGTAGTCTTCGCTAGCCTCATATTCTTTGGCAATGATGGTTTCTGGACTATTATCGGCCTTCCAGATGTCCTGATAATTGAAAATACCCTGAAGGAAGGTATTTTCATCGATACCATTTGCAGAGAAGTCAACCAATTTCTTGAAGAACTCGCCATCTTTCTTCATATCGTCAGTCAGAGCCGTTGCCTTATGAAGTTTGTATCCGCCATTGTCAATGACATATCTTGCAGCTTTTTCAGCAGCAGAATAATCGCCGAAATAATAGGCAGCACGTGCTTTCAGGGCCGAAGCCGTGATCTTATTGAAGCGTCCTTTGTCGTTGGATTCCGGCAAGCCTGCGATGGCTTCGTCCAACTCGTCCAGAATCCACATTCTGACGTCTTTGGCTGCGGTTCGAGACAAGCCATCAGGAAAATCGTTCTCGGGAGTTGTCACCAACGCCACATCACCGAATACGAGCGTCAGATCCATGTAAATCCATGCTCTCATGACACGTGCCTCGTTCTTGTACTTGGCCCGAAGATCTGCAGATACATTTTCAAAATTGTCTACTTCAGCTATTAGGCGGTTGCAGGTGCGGATTCCGTTGTAGTCATAACTATATCCAAAATCAAGGTTGGCATCCAGCGTGTTCGACTGGACGGCTGCGCCATTGCTGTCCCAAGAGTTGCGCGAATAACCGTTATCGGCATAACCATCCAAGAAGATACCAGAATAACCGGGCATACTTGTTCCCACATATTGGTAAATAGACGTACGGTAGCTTTCAAGCAGCCGGTCGTCAATCTTTGATTTGTCCAAGGAACCTTCTGGTACCTTTTCAAAGAAACTGTCCGAACAGCCTGTCAGACTGAGCGAAGTCAGCAACAAGCCTATATAGATCGTTTTTTTCATTTAATTGTCTTATTTGTTGAATAGTAAATATTGAAAAGGATTTAGAATTCCAACGAAACTCCGAAAGTCAACGCCTTCAATCCTATCTGGTAACCGCGTGTACTTGCAATTTCGGGATCAAAGTCCTTCATGCGATTGTCGGCACGGAAAGTGAACAGATTGTCACCCGACACATAAACGCGAGCAGACGAAACCGCCAACTTCGACAGAATGCTCTTCGGAAGGTTATAGCCCAAGGTGATGTTCTTGATGCGATAGTAAGCGGCATTGAACAACCAGAAAGAAGATTGATAGTTGTTATACTTGTAATTCGTACTGGCAGGCACAAAGAGTTTTGGATAGATGGCATTCGGATTCTCCGGAGTCCAGTTGTCAAGCTGCCATTCTCTGGGAACAGAATTGTCGAAGAAGGCCTGCGAACCTTCACAGTCGATATAGACCTTCACGCCGGTCACACCCTGGCCAAGTACCGACAAGGTAAAGTTCTTATAACTCAGGTCGAGCGTTGTTCCATAAGTAAACTTGGGTACATCGTTACCGACAACGATACGGTCTTTATCGTTAATGACTCCGTCACCCACACCATTTTCAGTTGGCTGGTCAATATATTTCACCATACCGGGTCCGGGCTTGAATTCGCCATAAGGAACATAATTGCCACTGTTGATATCTTCTTCAGAGTAGAGTCCATTGGCCTCCAGCATATAGAAGTCGCCGACCGACCCTCCTTTCTTGAATACCCAGTAACTCGATGGGGGAAGCTGGTCTACGCGGTCACCAAGGTCGACGATACGGTTCTTGTTATAGGTCATGTTGACACCCACGTTGTAAACCAAGTCTCCAATACGGTTGGCATGTGTCAATGTCAGCTCCACACCAGAGTTGCGAACCTTACCCACATTACGCGCCGGAATTTGCGAAGACGACAGACCAGTTTCGGTCATGACATCGTTGGCCTGAATCAAGATGCCGTCAGTCAGACGGTTGTAATAATCGACAGTTAAGCCCAGCAGCCCATTCTTGACATTCAGGTCCAAACCGAAGTCAAGGGTTGTAGTTGTTTCCCAGGTCAGATCTGTATTGCCTATTCGTCCTTCTGTAAGAATGGGCACCACTTCTCCACCCAAAATAATATTGTTACTTGCCGAATAAGTTGAATAGGTATCGTAGAGCCCAATATTCTTGATGTTACCGTTTTTTCCCCACGATGCTCTTAGCTTCAGTGCATCAATCCAAGTAAAGCGCTTCATAAACTCTTCCTGCTCTATACGCCAACCTGCCGAGAATGACGGGAAATAGCCCCAACGACCGTTTTTGGCGAAACGTGAAGAAGCGTCAGCACGGAAGTTTGCCTCCAGCAAATACTTCTGAGCATAGGTATATCCCAAACGACCGAAATATGAATTCATGGTTTCTTCCTGATAGAAGTCACCGTCCTGGCGGTTGGTTACCAACTGATTATTAGGATTGGTAGAGCCACCGGTAAAGTCATTCATGTCGTTGCTGGCAAAATCCTTTCGGCCAACAGTCAGTCTCTTATAGGTGTAGGTATCGGCATGGACACCGGCCATGGTAGTGAGTTCGTGTACCGAATTGAAAGTACGTTTGTAGTTGGCCCAGCCGTCATAGATTATTTTCTCAGAATAGTTCCAATCCAGATCCATCTGGTTGGTATTCGAGGCTGTGCCGCCCACGATGGCACCGGTAGGGCTCAGGAAGTTGGGCACACCATCCTTTCGGTTCAAGAAACTGAAGCCTCTGTAGGCAGAATAGTTGTAACCAAACTGATTGGTAACGGTCAGTCCTTCCATCAGACGAAGTTCGGCTGCGATGGTACCGAGCAGTCTACGGGTATCGGAATTACCACGACCACCTTCTTTCAAGGTTCTCAACTGGTTTGCATTTATCTGCTCAGCCGTAGCAGTCTTTCCGTTACGGATTGACCCCCACTCGCCGTTGCTCTGCATGGCGACCTGTGTAGGTGGTACGCGCAGCAATTCAATGGTGCTTATGCTACCGTTCTTTCGGTTATATTTATCATAGATAAAGATCACATTCGACGTGATATTCAGCCAAGGCTTCAGGTCGAGTGACGTTTTGGTCGACACATTGTAACGGTCGGTAGCCTCACCAGGCGTGAGTGTTTCGTTGCGCATGTAGCCTAAACCAAGAATATAGTTGAACTTTTCGCTACCACCCGACAACTGCAGATTGTGCTTTGTCATCAAACTATGCTTCTTCAGCACAAGGTCAAACCAGTCGGTGTTGGGATAAAGGTCGGGGTCAGAACCGTCTTTATACTTTTGAATGATGTCATCGGTAAAAGTCAGATTCTCAGGGCTCACACCCGAATTAAGCTCTGCCTGCTTATACATCTCTGCATATTGCACCGAATTTACTGTCTTTGGAAGATATGTCGGACTCTGTGAGCCAACCAGACCATTATAAGATATTCTCAACTGTCCGGCCTTACCCGACTTGGTTGTCACCAAAACAACACCATAGGCAGCCTTGGCCCCATAGATGGCTGCCGAAGAAGCATCTTTCAGGAACGATACAGTCTCGATGTTGTTCGGGTCCATGGCATTGAAGAAACTGGATGTCACTTCCACACCGTCAACAATATATAGCGGTTCGGAAGTACCGAGGTTACCACGGCCGCGGATATTCAGCGAGGTTCCTCCAGGTCTGGAAATGACCGTAACACCCGAAACCGCACCTTGTAATGTACTCAAGACATTGGTAGAAGGACGAGAAGCCAGTTTCTGTGCATCTACAGAAGCAACGGCACCCGTGAGGTTCACCTTCTTCTGAGTACCATAACCAATGGCTACGACCTCATCCAGAGTAGCCACATCTTCCTTCATGGAAACATGGATAGCAGATTTGCCGACAACCGGTACATCCACAGTTTTATAACCTAAAAACGAGACCGTCAGTGTAGCACTCGGCGATACGTTCTGCAAGGTAAAATTACCGTCCATATCGCTCACTGTCCCATTCGAAGAACCTTTTTCCATTACCGTGGCGCCAATGATTGGCTCACCGTTCGAGTTCAAGACAGTTTCCGTCACCGTCTGCTTTTCACGGCGTTCGTTCGACTGTAAGGCTGTCTCTCCCTTATCCGAGATGACAATCGATTTGGATGAGATGATGTTGTAGGTTAGGTTGCGACCGCGAAGGGCGGCATCCAAAACGGTAGATACCGAGGCGCCCGTGACATTGACATCGATGTCCGAACGGTCGTCGACTACCACGTTACGATACGAGAACCGATAGGTAGTCTGCTTTTCGATGGAACTGAACACTTGCTTCAACGAAGCATTCTTGAGATGGATTGTCACCCTTTGCCCCTGAGCAGACCCCCCAGGCTAAAGAAACAAAGAAGCAACATCACCAAACAGAACTTGATTTCATGGTGTACTTTCATCATTACGTGATTTTTAGTTAGATATTAGAATGTAACGACATGCTTCGCATGTGATGTTTGTATAGACAAGAGGAATGGTCAAACGTACCGAAAAAAAGGGAGTCGCGGTCAATATCAAACAATGCTGTTGCATCAGCTATTGAGAGATAAGGCTGGTTCTTCGGAACTCTCGCAGCCTTTTCTCTTTTCAATGCATCTAACAGCTCTTCCTTTTTTCTTTGTTTGTATGCAGCTTGAGAACAGTTCTTAGAGCAATATTTAGAAGTAAGCGTTTTTGCAATAAAAGATTTACTGCAAATTTCGCATTTTCGCTCTATTTGAAATTTTGCACTTGCCATGCTATTTGTATCTATTTCCTGACTTCGTCACCTAAAAAGCATATATTTTGTAATTAATTGATAAACAAC
>NZ_JAERMS010000059.1 GCF_017426725.1 Prevotella illustrans
TTTTGATGGTATATGTAAAGATAATTCAGGGTGCGGTAGATATCATCGATACTTGCAAACCTGTCCCCACTAATTTTCTACTGCCCCCATAATATGGATTGGGAATGCAAAGAAATTAATGGTAGAAAATTAACGACAGGCACTACTACAGGCAAAACATTTTTGTAAACGGTAATTAATATACACGCAATGCTTCACCCACTCGTATTTCGTAATCGGGTGACAGATGATTCATTTTATATAAGCTCTTCAGCCGAATACCATAGAATTGGGCTATCGAGTACATGCTTTCTCCTGCTTTAACAATGTGAGGCCTGTGTTTATAAATTTTCTCCGCATGCCTTTGTTTCTTTTTCAGATAGATTGTTTCACCAACCTGCAATGCGTCATCTTTGCCACGCTCATTATACTTAGCTATTTTCTTGTATGAAATGCCAATTTCTTTACCAATAGCCTTAAAGGTATCACCCGGCCTAACCTTAATACAATAATTTTTATTATAAATGGAAATGGGATGAAGAAGCTGCCCGCTGCCGACAGGTTTATCTACAGCGGAATGATATGCCAAAAACTTATCATAGTGTGTTGCCTCATCGTATTGGTAAAGTCGATACAGCTGAATAATCTCTATAAGACGATCTGCATAACGGGGATTGGTGGCATAGCCACACGCTTTAAGACCATTAGCCCATCCTTTATAATCACGGCGATCCAACTGAAATAGTCTGGCATAGCGCTGTTGCCCGGATAAAAACTTACTGTGATCTTCAAAGCTCTCTAAGACATTATCATAAGCACGGAAGCACTCGCCCTGCTCATCATCATGATGATAGACAGTGCGCCCGGTCCAGCCATGACATTTAATGCCAAAATGATTATTTCCTTTTAGGGATAATTCACTTCTTCCTGCCGCACTTTCAAACAATCCCTGGGCCAATGTTATGCTGGCCGGGATATTATAGCGGAGCATTTCCTGGATTGCCAAATCTTTATATTGATCTATATAAGACTGATACACAGAGTTCCAGCGTAGCTGTGCAGAAGTGTTGAATCCACAATAAAAGAAAATAAAAAGAATCGCAAACTTTTTCATAAGAATTAGGTACTTACTATCAAAAGTAAATATCAAGTGTATCGTTGTAGCAAAGCTTGTATGAATGAGAGCTATAAAGAAAGTGAGAAAGGCCAAGAAACCATAAAGAGTATGGACAGACTATCTAATTCTGTCCATACTCTTTATTAATTTCTCATCGGCCAAAACACCCTTGCGAGCCATGAAAGTAAAAATCAACGAAACCAAAGGCAGACATACGTTGAAATTCATTTTGAAATCGCCACCGGAATTCATGCTATGCGTCAATATGAACACCAAATAGCCATACCATGCCATATATAAGCACATACCCAATACACAGAGTTTGGCTTGAAGCACGCGTCTCTTGAACTGAAATACGGCAAAGACAGACAATATTATGTTGACAGATAATAATGTAAAAAGCGGGCTGGCCACCAAATCAATGGTTCCTTGCGCGTCTCTAATACCTATATTGAAAAGCACCGGAGCAACTCCCATGCCTTGAGGAACGAGCTTCCCCAATGGCAAGAAAAGACTGACGATATTAATGATGACAGCTATAAAAAGATATAATGTTTGTTTCCGCTGAATCATCTCAATTAATTTTCTTCTATCTCCTTTGAAGGATCACGCCAATATATATTACCATCAATAAACTCTTGAGTTGCCAAAAGAGTTGGCTTTGGCAATTTTTCATAATAGCGTGAAATCTCGATTTGCTCGCGATTCTCAAAAACTTCTTCTAAAGAATCATTGTACGAAGCGAATTCGGCCAGTTTCTTATTCAAATCCTGTTTGATTTCCAATGAAATCTGATTACTACGTTTGGCTATAATAGCAACACTCTCATAAATATTACCCGTCTCTTCACAGAGATCCATGATATTACGCGTCACGGTGTTAACTTGAGCTTTAGACTTTTTGTAATCCATAATTTTATATTGAGTTTTTAATTTATTTGTTTATTGATTGATTGTCAGCATTCTGTTCTCCTGTCACACTCTTGCATTTGGCGATATACTTTTCTGCCGTTGGACGCAACTTGGAATCAGGATATTGATTGATAAATCCATAGCATTCATCTTCTGCGTCTTGATACCGCTGCAGCTTCTTCGCTTCAACGCTCTGCCGCGCCAATTCGTATTTACTCTTCATAATAAGCGCAGAAAATTCTTCACGCTTATCCGTATAGGGATAATCCTTTAACGCATTTTGAGCCGTAACGATACAAGCCTCAAAATTATTCCCTCCTTCTGTGCAATTACCGAAATATGGGCCAAGGTCATAATACAGACGAGCAGTATGAAGTTCCTTCTCAACGAGTTTTTCCTGCAACTCAAACAAATGCTGCTGTGCTTCTTTCTTGAGTCTTGCATCGGGATAAGCGTCAAGATACTCTTGAAAGGCAGAAATGGCGCTTACGGTTTCGGATTGATCCAAACGCGGCTCAGGGGTACTTAAATATAGGCTTTGTCCTTCAAAATAGCGAGCCATTTCCGCGTAAACACCTCGAGGATAAGACTGGTAATAACGTTTAAAAGTCTGAGCAGCCGTTTCGTAATCTCTATTATAATAGTTCGCCATAGCTAACATATAAAGACTTTCCTGGGCATTCTCAGTACCTTTTTCTACAGTAATTAATTCGGACAAAAGCGTTATCGCATTGGTATATTTGCCTTTCGCAAAACATTCCTTGGCAAATTCATAACGATAACTATTATCGGAAGACTTGTAAACATGATTGAATTCATGCGCACAACTACTCAATAAGAAAACACTTAGAGTGATTGAAAAGACTGTTGTTTTCTTCATCTAAATTTACATTTTTGAGTTGCAAAGTTAATTATAATTCCATGATTTACAAAGCCTCGACAACTAATTTATGCAAAAACGGAATCCTTATTTAGATAAATATATGCTTTTTTAGTAATTTTGCAATCCTAAATATGCGGCAATGGATTTTAAACTGACTTCAAAATTTTCTCCTACAGGCGATCAGCCACAAGCTATCCGGCAACTGACCGAGGGTATTGAAAACGGGGATTTCGCGCAAGTTTTGTTGGGGGTGACAGGCTCAGGCAAAACATACACAATGGCCAATGTCATCGCAAATGTAAACAAACCAACACTCATTCTTAGCCATAACAAGACATTGGCAGCTCAACTGTATGAAGAAATGAAGAATTTCTTCCCGGACAACGCGGTCGAGTATTATGTTTCATATTATGACTATTATCAGCCAGAAGCCTATCTTCCCGCAACCGACGTTTACATAGAAAAAGACTTGGCTATCAACGAAGAAATAGACAAATTGCGATTAGGGGCAGTATCAGCTTTACTGTCGGGACGAAAAGATGTTATCGTCGTCTCGTCCGTATCCTGTATTTATGGCATGGGCGGACCTATAGCCATGCAGTCCAGTATTATCAGCATTAAGGTTAATGATAAAACGGATAGAAATATTTTCTTAAGGCGTTTGGTAGAAGCCTTGTATACAAGAAATGATATAGAATTGAAACGTGGAAACTTCCGCGTAAAAGGAGACACTGTTGATATATTCATGGCTTACAGTGACCACATTCTCAGAGTTACATGGTGGGATGAAGAAATCGATTCGATAGAAGAAATAGACTCTGTTACATTTAAAAGACTTGCTACATTTGAAGAATATAAGATATACCCTGCCAATCTGTTTGTGACCTCAAAAGAACAAACAGAGAGCGCAATATACCACATCCAAGACGACTTAACAGCCCGGATTGATTACTTCAATGAACAGCATGATCCCATTAAAGCTCAAAGAATTAAGGAACGGGTCGAATACGATATGGAGATGATTAAAGAACTTGGACATTGTTCCGGTATAGAAAACTATTCCAGGTACTTCGACGGACGACAAGCCGGTGACCGGCCATACTGCCTGCTTGATTTTTTTCCCAAAGATTATTTGATGATAATTGATGAAAGTCATGTCAGTGTGCCACAAATCAACGCCATGTATGGTGGTGACCGGGCCAGGAAGCGAAACTTAGTAGAATACGGTTTCCGTCTACCCGCTGCCTTTGATAACCGTCCACTAAAATTTGACGAATTCCATAATTTAATCCATCAGATTATTTATGTCAGCGCAACACCGGCAGACTATGAACTAAACGAATCAGAAGGAGTTATTGTAGAACAAATTATTCGCCCCACAGGACTACTTGATCCGGAAATAGAAGTCCGCCCCAGCGACAACCAGATTGATGATTTGCTGGATGAAATCATCACACGAACAGAAAAAGGAGAAAGAACCCTTGTCACAACCTTGACCAAACGAATGGCGGAGGAACTTACAGAATACCTACTTAATCATAATGTTAAAGCGAACTATATTCATAGTGATGTAGCCACGCTCGATCGTGTAAAAATCATGAATGAGCTGAGAGCGGGAGTTTTTGACGTTCTTGTAGGTGTAAATTTGTTAAGGGAGGGACTTGATTTGCCGGAAGTTTCTCTTGTTGCCATTCTCGACGCAGACAAAGAAGGCTTCCTACGTTCCCATCGGAGCCTGACTCAAACGGCGGGCAGAGCCGCAAGAAATGTCAATGGGAAAGTTATCATGTATGCAGACACGATCACTGAAAGCATGCAAAAGACAATTGATGAAACGTCAAGAAGGCGCGTTATCCAAATGCAATACAATGAAAGCCATGGCTTAAAACCCAAGCAGATCGTAAAAGCTGTTAGCAATATTCTACCTACCACTCAAACAGGTAATCCTATTCAAACGGGTCGAAAAACCAGCCAAGTATATATAGAACCAGAATTTGGCGCATTTGCAGCAGATCCGATTGTGAGACGAATGACACGTCCCGAACTTGAAAAGAGTATTGCCAACACAACAGAATTGATGAAAGAAGCAGCCCGTAATTTAGACTTCCTACAAGCAGCACAATATCGCGACGAGCTTGCAAGGCTAAAAGAGCAATTAGAACTAAAATAGGCTTGAACATCGCTCAATAACTTCTGACAATTCCGCCTCCCACTGAAAGGATGTTAAATTATACAATTATAATCAGACTATTGTCGACGGTAACACTTTTATTTCGTAATTTTGTTCAACAAGATAAGTTATAATTATGTTCACAAAACAGACCATCAAATTGTATATTACATTATTCATGGCCATAATTTTGCCGGGATCATTATGTGCTCAAAGTAATAAAAGAACCTTGGAAGAAGCTCAGAAAAAACTCGAAAAGGCTCAAAAAGAATTGGAAAAAGCCCAAAAAGAGATGGCAGAAGCAGAGAAATCCGACAAAAGCAAAGAGACTTTAAAGTTGGATTCTACCGCTACAGGCTGGACTCTTCCACCTTCGTCCAAAAAGACACATGAAACAACAAAAACAGTTTTACGCAATGACAATAGCATAGACAACGACAAAAAATACCTTGCCGGCGCTGTTCCAACGACCCCTGATGGAAAAGTGAGATTCACTTTAAAACTGCAAATCCCTAATCGCACTGCTAAAGAGATATATAATACTGTATATAATCAACTTACAGTTTTAACAGAAGGGGAAAATCAGTTTGATGAAAGTTCAATTGCGCTTGTCAATCCCCAGAATCATGTAATAGCAGCCAAGTTTAAAGAATGGTTGGTTTTTAGTAATAATTTCTTATCGCTTGACAGAGCCATCTTTAATTATACAATTATCGCAAAATGTGAAGACGGGAATTTAAATGTAACTTTAGAACGTATCTCTTACGAATATGAGACAGATCGGCCATCCGGATTTAAGGCCAAGGCAGAAGATATAATTACTGACAAAGAAGCGCTCAATAAAAAAGGTAATAAGTTGAATCGTCTGACTGCCAAATTCAGACGCAAGACTATTGACAGGAAAGATCAGATATTTGACACTATCAAAGTAGCTTTTAAAAATCAATGACGCAAAAGAATAAACAGGATCATTTGGGCTACGCCGTAAGGCCCAAACATCGTTTGAGAAATACGGATCACAAAGGTAATGTTATATTTAAAATACGCAATATACTTAATATCATATTTATTGTGACCGCTATTGTCGGAGCCTGCCTATATACCATGTCATCTTATCAAAGTATAGGTAGTTTTGTTTTGATATTTGCTGTCACGGTTAAAATCACTGAAGTTTCTCTGCGCATTTTCCATAAATAAATAATGAAGACGATAGCCTCTATTTTGACATTATTATTTGTTGTCTTGCCATTACAAGCACAAATAGATGATAGTCAATACAACCAAATGGACCCCTCGGGCAATATATCGAGACGCAATTCTAACAAAACGGATTCATTAGGCTCTGACAAAGAAATCCCGAAAGGAATCAAGGTTTGGACAATAGACAAACGATTTGGTGAAAGAAAAGCCGCTTTACCCGATACTATTTCGCACATGTTTATGAATAGTATATTCACTTCGGAATTACGAGGCGAATATAATACGACAGGAAACCTGGGATCACCCAGATTGAATAGGATATTCATAGATCGGAATAGCGAGAATCAATTCCTTTTTGTAAATCCATTGGATTTTTTTGTAACACCTGTAGATGAATTCCATTTTACGAATACATTATCCCCTATTACAAATCTTACTTATGACAATTCCGGCGACAAGACAAACGGGGATGATCATTTCATCGCTAAATTTGGCGTAAACGCAGGTAAAAGAATTGGCGTAGGCTTTAAGTTTGACTACTTATACGCACGAGGATATTATCAAAATCAAAGCACATCACACTTTAATTATAGTCTCTACGGATCGTATATAGGCGACCGGTATCAAGCGCACCTGCTATTTTCAACAAATCACCAGAAGATTGCGGAGAATGGAGGTCTGGCAAATGATGATTACATAACTCATCCTGAAAGTTTTTCAGATAGCTATTCAACAAACGAAATTCCAACGATTTTACAACGCAATTGGAATAGAAATGATAATCTACATTTTTTTTTCAACCACAAATATAGTATAGGCTTCAACCGAAAAGTTCCTATGACTGCTGACGAAATCAAAGCAAAGAAATTTGCCATGGCGTCAGCTGAAGAAAATAAGAGGAAAAACGAAAACTCCGCAACAGATACAGAACGAGGAAAAGGTAAAAAGGCCGAAAAACGAGCTATGGGACGTCCGGAAGATGCTTCTATCGCGGGTATCGATCCTCCAATAAATACAGGAAAAGACGAACGCATACAATTGACAAAATCTGCGGCAGACAGCCTGTTAAGTGTTCAAAATAAAGAGAGTAAAGATACGTCATGGATAAAAAATGAATTTGTCCCTGTGACAAGTTTCATTCACACCTTCAATTTTGACAACTATCGCCGTATATACGAGGCTTATCAGACACCGGAAAACTTCTATGCCAATACCTATAAAGTAGAAGAGAAGCTCTCAGGAGATTCCATATACGATAAAACCACCCACTACCATTTATCAAACGTATTTGCCATCTCACTGCTTGAAGGTTTCAATAAATGGGCCAAGGCGGGCCTTAAAGGTTTTGTTACTTGGGACTTAAAGCACTTCAATCTTCCTGATTCAGTAGGTATTAGCTCATATACCGAAAACGGCATCAATATAGGAGGGCAACTCTGTAAGGCCCAAGGTAAGTTTTTACACTATCTGGCAACGGTAGAAGCGACTGTAGCCGGTCCAAATTCAGGTGATTTAAAGATTGACGCAAACGCAGATATTAATTTTAGTTTGTTTGGCGATACGTTATCGCTTATAGGAGATGCGTTCATACACAGAGTTAAACCTGCGTTTTATTTCCGCCATTACCATGGTCGCCACTTTTGGTGGGATAACGACAATATGGAAAGAATTACTCATACGAGAATCCAAGGTGTACTTTCGTATACAAAAACGAGAACGAAACTAAGGATTGCTGTCGATAATATCAATAATTATACTTACCTTGCTCAAAGCTATCTAACCGAGGGAGAGAGGCATACAAAGACTGATGTAACAGTTAGACAAGGTAGTAAACCGATAAACCTGTTTACGGCTCAATTAATACAGGACTTCAAAATCGGGCCGTTTAATTGGGAAAACGTAATTACTTATCAAAAAACCAGTGATCAGAGCCAACTTCCCGTACCTGATCTAAATCTGTATTCAAACTTATATTTAAGGTTTAAGATTGCCAAGGTTCTTAATTGTGATTTTGGCGCAGATGTCAGATATTTCACGAATTACTATGCTCCTGACTATAGTCCGGCATTGGGGCAATTCGCTGTGCAGACAAACTCCGCAACGGATAATGGTGCGGACACCCGTATAAAAATAGGTAATTACCCCTTGGTTAATGTTTATGCTAATTTTCATCTCAAACATACGCGCTTCTTTGTCATGTATAGCCATGTAAATGCGGGGATGGGCGATAAACGTTATTTCTCGACACCGCACTATGCGCTAAATGAGAGAATCTTTCGTCTTGGTCTAAGCTGGAATTTCTTTAATTAATTATGAGCGACCAAGAAATAAAAACTAATTCTATACAGGCGTGGATAAAAGCCATACGTCCAAAAACTCTTTCCGGGGCAGCTGTTCCTGTTATGATAGGAACAGCAATGGCTCTGAAAAACAGCAATGGCTCTAATTTTCAGGCCGTTGCGGCTATATTATGTTTCATTTTTGCTTTTATTATGCAAATTGACGCGAATTTGATAAACGACTATTTCGATTTCAAACGTGGCAATGACAATGATACCAGGCTCGGACCGCCCAGAGCATGCGCAGAAGGCTGGATAACCTTAACCGCAATGAAATCCGCTATCATATTTACGACACTTTTCGCTTGTTTGATGGGGCTTCCCCTTATTTATTATGGAGGATGGCAAATGGTATTTGTTGGAATTTGCTGTATTATCTTTTGCTTTTTATATACTACGAAACTATCATATTTAGGACTTGGCGACATCCTCGTTCTAATATTTTTCGGCGTAATTCCAATCTGCATGACCTACTATATTGTACTACCCAAAGAGCAACAAACGATAACAGGTCAGGTCTTCCTTCTTTCATTGGCATGCGGCTTTATTATTGATACATTATTATTAATCAACAACTTTAGAGACAGAGATAATGATGTAGCTTCCAAGAAGTTTACACTGATAACGAGAGTTGGCGCAAAGATTGGGATTAAACTATATCTGCTTGCGGGAATAATAGGAATTATTCTTGTGATAATCGCTTTTACGCTTTCTCCCACCACGCCGCAAAGAGAACTGATCGCCATTATTATTGTCAGTCTCCCATATCTTTTTTTACACTACTGCACATACAAAAAAATGGGAGAAATCTGGCAGGGAAAAGAGCTAAACATCATTTTAGGAAAAACCGCGAAAAATATGCTCATCTTTGGAATAATGTGTTCAATAGCCCTATTCATTCTTTAGTTTTGTGTTATGCAAGAACAGGTAAATTTAGATCTCATGGAGTTTGTTGAAAAAAACATTCTCCCACGATACAATAAGTTTGGCCGAAGTCATGGCATTGAACATGTAACGAGGGTCATCCGAAACTCACTTACTTTAGCACGTCAGGTTGGTGCAAACATAGATATGGCTTATGTCATTGCGGCTTATCATGATCTGGGAATGGATGGGCCGAGGGCGATTCATCACATTACAGGGGGCAAAATTCTATATTCTGATGCCCGTCTCAAAAAATGGTTTTCTAACGATCAAATTCTCATTATGAAAACAGCTGTAGAGGACCATCGAGCCAACTGTAGCCATTCGCCAAGATCTATCTATGGTAAAATTATTGCAGAAGCAGATCGCGATTTAGAACCAGACATCGTATTTAAAAGAGCGATTCTATATGGGATAGAGCATAATCCCACACAAACGAAAGAACAACAGTGGGAAAGGTTTAAAAAGCATATGGATGAAAAATACTCTGTAAATGGATATATCCGTCTCTGGATACGGCATTCTCAAAACGAACATAATCTGATAAAGATCAGAGAGATTATTATTGATAAAGACGCGCTAAGAGCTGAATTCGATAAAATATATAATAAAGAATTTGGTATTTAAATAAAAATAAAGTATCTTTGCACCGCAATTTAAAATCTTGCCGATATGGCTCAGTTGGTAGAGCAATTCATTCGTAATGAATAGGTCCCGGGTTCGAGTCCCGGTATCGGCTCATTCTCTCACACAATTTAATTTATTGATTCTGCGGTATTAGCTCAGTTGGCAGAGCGTTGGCTTCCCAAGCCGAAGGTCACGGGTTCGACCCCCGCATACCGCTCACTTTTTGATAATTAATAAATTAACAGACACAACTTACTCCGTGATTTTGTTAGAAAAAATTGCCTGATTTTAACACTTCTACAACACGTCATCCGGCTGTCGGCATGGCGAAAAAATCCTTTACTTTATCGATTTTTATACCCTTTTATGCCCAAAGCTATCCTTTTATCGGCTCAAAGCACAG